>NZ_JAGOGJ010000083.1 GCF_017996735.1 Niveispirillum sp. | reverse complement strand
GCCGAAACGCTATGCCCTGCGCCTGCGCAAGGACCCCCATCGGGAGGTGCGCATCCGCGTCGCCACCCTGCTGGAAGAGGCGGACCTGATCCCCATGATCCATGACCCGGATTATTATGTCCGCCTGGTCCTGGCGCGGCGGGTCGGTCCGGGTCTGCTGGCCCGTCTGGTGGCTGATCCGGAGCCGGAGGTGCGCCGGGCCGTGGCGCGGCGGGCCCCGGTCGAATGGCTGGTCGGTATGGCCCGCGACAATGATGCCGACGTCCGGTACGAGGCTGCCCTGCGGCTGCGGAAA
The DNA here is from genome assembly GCF_017996735.1 of Niveispirillum sp. Taxonomy (GTDB): domain Bacteria; phylum Pseudomonadota; class Alphaproteobacteria; order Azospirillales; family Azospirillaceae; genus Niveispirillum. The sequence continues at coordinate 30,550 of NZ_JAGOGJ010000083.1, read as the reverse complement.
GACCTTCTGGCGATCCTGAAATATGACCGGGACTGGCGCGTCCGGTTTGAAGTGGCCAGCCGCCTGCCATTGCCTGCTGTGGCCGACATGGCGCGGGACGAGGACATGCTGGTGCGGGAAATGGTGGCCGCCCGGCTGTCGACCCCGGCGCCGCCGCATGCCGGCCGGCCCCTGCTTCTGGAGACAAGCCCATGAGCAACATTGTCCGCGACAGCGACGTGGTGGAGATCGTCGATCCCCCCTTCTTCACCTACGGGGACAAGGTGCGGTCGCGCCGCACCATCCGCAATGACGGTACCTATGCCGGCAAGGAGATCGGCGACATCCTGGCCCGCAAGGGCGAGGAGGGCTACGTGGTCAGCATCGGTACCTTCCTTCAGCAATTCTACATCTATGGCGTGGAATTCCTGGGCAGCGGCAATCGTGTCGGCATGAAACGCAAGGAGCTGGAATCAGCCCAGGCGTTGGTTGACGAGGACGATCTGCCCCTGCCCACGGGATTGCCGCTGCCGGGAGCGCGGGCATGATCGAACCCAGACAACCGAAATATCAATGGGGCCAGCGCGTGCGCACGCTGGAGGACCTGATCAATGACGGGTCCTTCCCTGATGCCGCCCCTGATCTGGTGCTGGCACCCGCCGGGGCCGTCGGGGAGATCGTGCAGGTCGGCATGCATGTCGAGGCGAACCTGCCCGTCTATCTTGTCGAATTTCCCGACCGGCGCGTCATCGGCTGCCGGGAGGAAGAGATCTCAGCTCTATGACAGGGTAAGGAGGCCGGCGGCGATGGGTGAGCGGGCTGTTCAGATCGATGCGGTGGCCCCGGTGCGTGCCCCGCATCCCAATGAACTGGATCGGCGGCGCATCGAACGGGCCCTGAAGGGACGCCAGCGCTATCTCTATGTCGAACCGGCCGTGGTGCCGGTGGCCGGCGGCTATCGCGTGGAAAGCCCCTGCTGTTCACGCAATGTCGACCCGGACGGCGGCATCGTCGATGTGGCGCTGATCCAGTTCCGCGAGGGCGACTGGCGGCTGTTCCGCAAGGATCACAGCGGCGGGACCTGGGCCTTCCACAGCAATTACCCCCGGCTGGGTGACCTGCTGGAGCTTTTGAATGTCGATGCCGACCGGCTGTTCTGGCAGTGAAGGAGGGCGCGGACCATGGCTGTGAGCAGCAATGAGCTGGAATTGATCGAGGGGATGCTGCGCATTCCGGAGGGCGCTGATCCGTTCCCCAGTTTGCGGCAGCGCTTTGCCCACCTTGTCTGGACGCGCTGCGACGCCGCCGACGTGCTGGAGGAACCGTTCCGGTCCATCGGCCCCTTCGACCTGCATCTGCTGGATGGCAGTGACCATTGCCTGCGGCTGACGCCGGAGCCGGACAAGGCCACGGGTGTCCTGCTGGCGCGGCGGGGAGGGGTGTCATGACGGCATCCACCCTGTCCCTGGTACCGTCGATGGTGGAAGAGGAACTGATCCTCCTCAGCGATCCGGACATCACGCCCGTGGAAACGGCGGCGGTGGAGCGGGTGCTACGCTCCGCCCACCTGGCGTCGGGGGAGGTGACGGCCGCCTTCGAAGATGCGTTCGCCCGCTATCTGGGGCGCAGATATGCCGTTGGCGTGGCCAGCGGCACGCTGGGCCTGCTGATGGCCTTGCAGGCCCATGGCATCGGTCCGGGTGACGAGGTCATCGCCTCCCCATACGGTTTCCGCGAGACCCAGCATGCGATCGCACTCTGCGGTGCGCGGCCGGTTTTCGCCGATATCGACTATTGGGCCGGCACGCTGGTGCCGGAAAAGGCCGCAGCCCGCATCACCCCGGCCACCCGGGCCATCATCGCCGCCAACAATAATGGCCATCCCGCCGCCTGGGCCGGGCTGCGCGCCCTGGCCGACGCCCATGGGCTGGTCCTGATCGAGGATTCCAGCGAGGCCATCGGTTCGCGCTATCAGGGCAAGCTGGTGGGCAGTTTCGGCGATACCGCCGTGTTCGATTTCTCCCAGCCGCTGGCCTTGAGCTGCGGGGAGGGCGGCATGGTGGTGACGGATGATGTCGACATTGCCCTGGCCCTGCGACGGCAATGCCGGCGCCGGCTGGATGAACGGACATCGGTGGTGGTGGGGGCGACCGCCCCCTATCAGGCGCCGCTGAGCGATCTGGCCGCCGCCTTGGGCTGGGCGCAGTTGAGCCGGCTGGAGGAGATCCTGGAGAAGCGCCGGCAGGTCCAGCATTTCTATTTCCGGCATATCCAGTCGTTCGAGGGCATCAAGGACCCCTATATCGGGCCCGATGTCACGGAGGTGCACTGGTTCCTCTACCTTGTGCATCTGGGCACGCGCTTTTCAAGGTCCAGCCGCGATGCCATCGTGGAGGATCTGCGCCAGGCCGATGTGGAGGCCGCCGCCTATTGCCAGCCCCTGCATCTGCAGCGGCGCTATTTCGACCTTGGCTACCGTCGCGGCGATTATTTCGTTACCGAAAAGGTGGCGGACCGGGCCGTGGCGCTGCCGTTCCATAGTCACCTTACCGAAGACCAGATCGCCTTCATCGTCACCACCATGAAGGATGCCTCCATCAATGTGGGTGCCGGGGCGGCGATCTACTGAACCAGCATAGAAGGAGCTTTGCCCCATGTCCCTAGTCACCATCATGCCTTCCGGCAAGACCATCGACGCCGCAGAGGGCATGACCCTGCTGGCCGCGATCCTGGCTGCTGACGAAACCCTGACCCACAAATGCAACGGCAATGCCTCCTGCGGCACCTGTCACGTCTTTGTACATGAGGGCCGCAAGGGCCTGACGCGGGTCGCGCGGGAAGAGAATGAGAAGCTGGACAGCATCGTCGGCGTCGGATCGAAATCGCGGCTGGCCTGTCAGGCCAAGGTGCTGGGGACCGAGCCGATCAAAGTGGAACTGCTGGGCTTCGCGTCCGGCTTCTGAGCAACCCAAGACAGGAGGATAAGGCGATGGAACAGGAAAGTTTGATGATCCATGTCCGTTTCGCGCCCGATGGCAGCGTGACGGAAATCGGCGAACGTCCGCCAGGTCTGCCGGCGCAGGCCTGGTTCAATCTGCTGAGCGACAAGGCGACGGGCCGTTATCAGGCCTATGCCGGTGGGCGCGGCCTGTTCCGGCTGCCGCGTGAACTGGTTCAGGAACTGAAGGCGGCGGCCTGACGAAAGGCCGCGCCGGTTCCCGATAATCAATACGGGTGCGAAATGACCGCACGGGGCCGGGGGGTGTTTACCCCTCCGGCCTGTTGCGCATCCAGTCGGCCAAGGGGGTCAGGGCCTGCATGATGGCGTCGCGCGCCTGGGCGCTGGGCACCGTGTCCTCCAGGGCCAGACGCATGCAGTGCAGCCAGGCATCGCGCTCCGCGATACCGACCGGGAAGCCCATGTGCCGCGACTTCAGGCGCGGATGGCCGCGTTCGGCGGAATAATCGCCGGGTCCGCCCATCCATTGCGCCAGATAGAGCCGCAGCACCCGCTTGGTCTCCGTCAGGTCGGGCGCATGGATCGCCCGCAGCTCCCGCGCTTCGGGAAGGCTGTCCATCAGATCATAGAACCGGTCCACCAGCCGGGCGATGGTGGGGGCGCCACCGATCACTTCATAGATCACCGCTTGTCGGGTCGTTTGCGTCATCATGGCTCGCTCAGGATCTGCCCATGGGGTTGCGGACAGGCAGGCTGCATAAAACATGCCGGGGGCATTTACCTGTTCCCTCAAGTGCCGGGCGCTGCCTCCGGCAGCTTGGCTTGCGCGGGCATGAGCCCGCGGGCCAGCGGTCGCTGGCCTCCAAGGGTCATGTCCCATGACCCTTGTATTATCTGGCAACTGCTTTCGCTGAAAGGGATTTCGTCTCGAATCTCCCTGTCGGGATTGCGACAAAGTCGGATTGCCGACGCGGCGCGGATGTCGAAAACCCGCACAAACCGGGCGGATCGGCCGCTGGCACGGCGGTTGCTGTAGTGGTGATCAACCAATCGCATCGCCACGACCGGGATATCGATCGCCATGTCCGATGTCACCATCGCTGAACGCCCCGCCGCCGGCCCCGACGATATCCTGGACAGCATTGTCCAGGCCGAGGGCTATAAATACGGGTTCTTCACCGAGATCGAGGCGGAGGAAGCACCGCCGGGCCTGAACGAGGATATCGTCCGGTTCATCTCGGCCAAGAAGGGGGAACCCGCCTGGCTGCTGGAATGGCGGCTGAGGGCCTTCCGACGCTGGCAGACGATGGACCCGCCGGACTGGGCCAAGCTGAACATCGCCCCCATCGATTATCAGGCGGCCAGCTATTATTCCGCGCCCAAATCCCTCAAGGACGCGCCCAAAAGCCTGGACGAGGTCGATCCCGAGCTTCTGAAGACCTATGAGAAGCTGGGCATTCCGCTCGGCGAACGGGCGGCCCTGGCCGGTGTGGCGGTGGATGCCGTGTTTGACAGCGTGTCGGTCGCCACCACCTACAAGGACAAGCTGGGGGAACTGGGCATCATCTTCTGTTCCTTCGGGGAGGCGGTGCGCGAGCATCCCGATCTGGTGCGCCGTTATCTGGGCTCCGTCGTGCCGGTGGCCGATAATTTCTTCGCGGCCTTGAATTCGGCCGTGTTCAGCGATGGTTCCTTCGTCTATGTGCCGCCCGGCGTGCGCTGCCCGATGGAACTGTCAACTTATTTCCGCATCAATGCCGCCAAGACCGGTCAGTTCGAGCGAACGCTGCTGATCGCCGACAAGGGCGCCTATGTCAGCTATCTGGAGGGCTGCACGGCCCCGCAGCGTGACGAGAACCAGTTGCATGCCGCCGTGGTGGAACTGATCGCCCTGGAGGATGCCGAGATCAAATATGCCACGGTCCAGAACTGGTATCCCGGCGACGCGGAAGGCCGGGGCGGCATCTATAATTTCGTCACCAAGCGCGGCGCCTGCCGGGGGCATCGCGCCAAGATCTCCTGGGCGCAGGTGGAGACGGGTTCGGCCATCACCTGGAAATATCCCAGCTGTCTGCTGGAGGGCGACCATTCGGTCGGCGCCTTCTATTCGGTGGCCATCACCAATAACCGCCAGCAGGCCGATACCGGCACCAAGATGATCCATATCGGGCGCAATACCAGCTCGACCGTGATCTCCAAGGGCATATCGGCGGGGCGCGGCCAGAACACCTATCGCGGGCAGGTCAAGGTTCTATCCGCCGCCGACGGGGCCCGCAATTATACCCAGTGCGACAGCCTGCTGATCGGCAAGTCCTGCGGCGCCCATACCGTGCCCTATATCGACGTGCGCCACCCCGGCGCCAAGGTGGAGCACGAGGCGACGACGTCGAAGATCAGCGACGAGCAGATGTTCTACTGCCAGCAGCGCGGCCTGACGGCCGAGGATGCCCTGTCGCTGATCGTCAACGGCTTCTGCAAGGAAGTGCTGAACGAGCTGCCGATGGAATTCGCGGTCGAGGCACAGAAGCTGCTGGCCGTCAGTCTGGAAGGCAGCGTGGGCTGATCGCGCCCCGCCCCCCGTTTTCATGTTCGACGGTCTCCCCGCCCTGGAACGAAAGGATTTTCGCTATGGTCAATATTCTGGAAGTCCGCGGCCTGCGGGCCCGCATCACGGGCGGACGGGAGGTGCTGAAAGGCATCGACCTGACCGTCGCCCCGGGGGAGGTGCACGCCATCATGGGGCCCAATGGTGCGGGCAAAAGCACGCTGTCCAGTGTGCTGGCGGGTAAGCCCGGCTATGAGGTGACGGCGGGATCGGTGCTCTACAAGGATGTGGACCTGCTTTCCATGCCGCCGGATGAGCGGGCGCGGGAAGGCGTGTTCCTGGCCTTCCAGTATCCGGTGGAGATCCCCGGCGTGAACAACACGTATTTCCTGCGCGCCGCCCTGAATGCCGGCCGCCGCCAGCGCGGCCAGCCGGAACTGGACGCACAGCAGTTTCTGAAGGCCGTGAAGGAAAAGCTGAAACTGCTGGATATCGGCGACGACCTGCTGCGCCGTGCCGTCAATGTCGGCTTCTCCGGCGGGGAGAAGAAGCGCAATGAGATTTTCCAGATGGCCATGCTGGAGCCCAATCTGGCGTTGCTGGACGAAACCGACAGCGGCCTGGACATCGATGCGCTGCGCACCGTGTCGGACGGGGTGAACCGGCTGCGCGATCCGGGCCGGGCCATCGTCATGGTCACCCATTACCAGCGGCTGCTGGACTATGTCGTGCCCGACCATGTGCATGTGCTGGCCGATGGCCGCATCGTGGCGTCGGGCGACAAGTATTTCGCGGCGGAGCTGGAACGCACCGGCTATGCCCATCTCTGCGATGCCGCCTGAGGGGGGGACCGCCATGCTGATCACCGATGACAGTGCCCCCTTCCAGGAAGCCTACCGCCAGCTGCTGGCCGGGACGGACCAGCCGGACTGGCTGCGGTCGCAGCGGCAGGCGGGGATGGAGAGGTTCACCGATCTGGGCTTTCCCACCCGCCGGCAGGAGGCCTGGCGCTTCACCGACCTGGAACAACTGACGGCGCAGCCGCGCCTGCCCAGCCTGGATGGCGCCCCGCCGCTGCCGGCCGACCTGCTGGAACCCTGGCGTCTGGCGGGTAAAACCCATCGGCTGGTGCTGGTCAATGGCCGCTTCGACCCGGCCCTGTCCGCCATCGGCACCCTGCCGGACGGGGTGTGGCTGGCCCCCCTGGCGGAGACGGTGCTGCGGCGTCCCGACGTGGCGGCCATGGCGTTCGGTGCCGATGGCAATGCCTTTGCCTTCCTGAACGCCGCCCTGTTCACCGACGGGGCCGTGCTGGTGCTGGCACCGGGAACGGTGCTGGAATTGCCGGTGGAGGTCATCCATTACAGCGCGGGCGACACCCAGGTGTCGGCGCATCCCCGGCTGCGGGTCATGCTGGGCGACGGGGCCCGCGCCACGCTGGTGGAAACCGCCGCCGGTGACGGCAATGGCTGGACCAATGCCGTCATCGACGTGACCCTGGGGGCGGATGCGGCACTGACCCATGTGCATGTGCAGGGCGAGGGCGCGGATGCGGCCCATACCAGCCTGCTGACGGCCGAACTGGGCCGCCGGGCCCGGTACCGGACCTTTGCCTTCATCACGGGGGCCAGCCTTTCCCGGCGCGACATGCAGGTGACGCTGTCCGGGCCCGGTGCCGTCTTCACCCTGCACGGCGCCTATCTGCTGGATGGCGGACAGGAAGCGACGCTGGCCGTGCGGGCCGACCACAAGGTGTGCGACTGCCGCACGGAAGAGGTGGTGAAGGGTGTGCTGCAAGGGGCCGCGCACGGCGTGTTCCTGGGTACGGTGGCGGTGCGGCCGGGCGCCGACGGCACCGATGCAAGACAGTTGAACCGCAACCTGCTGCTGAGCCCGTCCGCCCGCGTCGATACCAAGCCGGAGCTGGAAATCTTCGCCGACGACGTCAAATGCAGCCACGGCGCCACCGTGGGCAGCCTGGACGAGGCGGCCTTGTTCTATCTCCAGGCCCGTGGCATCGATCCGGTGACGGCCCGGTCCATGCTGGTGGCGGCGTTTGCCGCCGAAGTGATCGATGCCGCCGGACTGGAGGGAGAGGTGGAGGTGCTGCTGCGCCGGCATCTTGCCCGCTGGCTGGGCGGGGAAGGGGGGCTGGGATGAACCTGCTGCTGAAGGAACGCGCGTCGCCGGCGGCACCGGCGTTCGATCCGGAGGAACTGCGCCAGCAATTCCCCATCTTTGCCCGCAACCCCGGTCTGGTCTTCCTGGACACGGCCGCCAGCGCGCAGAAGCCGGCCGCCGTCATTGACGGGCTGGCCGAATTCTATCGCGGTGACTATGCCAATGTGCATCGCGGCGTCTATCGCCTGAGCGCCCGATCCACGCAGCGGTACGAGGCGGCGCGGGAGACCGTGGCCCGGTTCCTGAACGCTGCCGCGTCGGAAATCGTGTTCGTGCGCGGTGCCACGGAAGGGATCAATCTGGTGGCCCAGAGCTGGGGGCCGGCCTTCCTGAAGCCGGGCGATCAGGTGCTGGTATCGGAACTGGAACATCATTCCAACATCGTGCCCTGGCAGATGCTGCGCCAGCGCCTGGGTATCGAGCTTGTCGTGGTGCCCATCGACGCATCGGGCGGGCTGGACATGGTGGCCTTTGCCCGCCTGCTGGGGCCGCGTACCAGACTGGTGGCCATTACCCATGTCGCCAATGTCAGCGGCTGTGTCGTGCCGGTGGCCGATATCGTGCGGCTGGCCCATGAGGCCGGCGCCAGGGTGCTGCTGGATGGGTGTCAGGCGGTGCCGCGCCTGCCCGTGGATGTGCGGGCACTGGGCTGCGACTTCTATGTCTTCTCCGGCCATAAATGCTATGGCCCCACGGGGATCGGTGCGCTTTATGCCCGCGAGGGGCTGCTGGACGCGATGCCGCCCTGGCAGGGGGGCGGGGACATGATCCGCACCGTCTGCTTTGACGAGACCACCTATCAGGATGGACCGCAGCGGTTCGAGGCGGGGACACCCGACATTTCCGGCGCCATCGGTCTGGCCCTGGCGCTGGACTTCATGACCGGGCTGGGCGGTGATGCCATCCGCGACCATGAAGCGGACCTGACCCGTCATGCGGAGGCGATGCTGGGCGATGTGCCCGGCGTCAGCCTTGTCGGCGCCGGGGATGAACGGCTGGGGGCGGTGTCGTTTCTGGTCGATGGCATCCATCCTCACGATCTGGCCACCATCTTTGACCAGTATGACGTGGCCGTGCGCGCCGGACATCATTGCGCCCAGCCGCTGATGGACCGGCTGGGCCTGCCGGCCACGACCCGCGCCTCCTTCGGGGTTTACAGCATCAGGGCCGATGTCGATGCGCTGGTGGCGGCGGTGCGCGCCGCGCAGAAACTGTTCGGCTGTTGAAGGGGGGAAAAGATGGACCTGCGCGATCTTTATCAGGACATCGTCCTGGATCACGGGCGGCATCCCCGGAACTTCCGCGTGCTGACCGATGCCAATCATCTGGCCCATGGCCACAACCCGCTGTGCGGCGACAAGGTCACCGTGTTCCTGCGGCTGGACGGCGACCGGATCGCCGATGTCAGCTTTGAAGGCAAGGGCTGCGCCATTTCCACCGCGTCCGCCTCGCTGATGACGGAGATCGTTCTGGGCAAGACCCTGGCGGAGGCATCGACCCTGTTCGGCCATTTCCACGACACGGTGACCAAGGGCGATGGCGCCGAACTGCCGCCCGATCTGGCTGAGGATGGCGAGCGGCTGCAGCCGCTCGCCGGGGTCAAGGCCTATCCCGCCCGGGTCAAATGCGCGACGCTGGCCTGGCACACGCTGGACGCGGCGGTGAAGGGCGGCGGCCTGTCGGCCCCGGTCAAGACGGAATAGGAGGGGACGATGGATATCGCCGGCCCGCAGCCCGAGATTGACCAGGAAATGCCCGTCCGGCGCATCTTCGACACAGCGGCGCTGAAGGAAGATGTGATGGAAGCGATCTGCACCATTCGCGACCCGGAACTTCCCGTCAATCTGGTCGATCTGGGTCTGATCTATGACGTGCAGATGCGTGAGAACGGCATGGTCCATATCGAGATGACCCTGACGACGCCCGCCTGTCCCGTCGCCTCCGCGTTGCCGGCAGAAGTACAGCACCTGGTCTCCCTGGTGCCGGGCGTCACGCTGGTGACGGTCGATCTGGTCTGGGATCCGCCCTGGTCCCAGGACCGCATGTCGGAAAGCACCCGGTTGGAACTGGGTTTGATCTAGGGTCTGTGGGGATTCACAAAGGGGTCTGGATGTGTTCACGCTGGCGTGATCTTCCGGTGCGGTTTGGGAACTGGAGCACCGCATTGGTGCATCCAGGTCCGACAGCCGTACCAGCCGGCACATGGGATGTGACGGGCTGCGTGGCCGTCCGAACCCGCGAAGAATTCGTGATTCAGGTCGGTTTACATCGCCGGAGCAGAGCGCGTTGACCCTTGTGCCGTACCGGGCCACTTCCGGTGCTAGGCTCAGGGTCAGTTGCACCAGTGCCGCCTTGGATGCCGCTTAGGCGGACACCTGACCCCGTCGCCCGGATGGCTGCGCAGGCCTTATCCAGGCTTTCCCGGTGCCGGGCCGGCCAGGTCGGCAAAATTTGTCATTGCTGCTGCTTCTCCTGGGGTTGCGCCTATCCGGCTGTGCAGATGGATGGCCGGTTCGCATCGAGGAAAGCCATCATCACCGCGTTAAACCCGTCCGGGTTGTCGCAGTTCGCCACATGGCCGCTGTCAGGGATCTCGGTGAAGCGGCTATGGGGATCCCGGTCCAGCCAGAGCGGAATGATCCGGCGAATGTTGCCCAGGGCGTCATGCTCTCCCCGGCTGATCAGGATGGGATGCCTGATGGCATATCCGGGCACGTCCTGCACGGCACCGGCGATGCCGCCGCTGATGGCCAGGATGTCACCCCGGGAAAGTGGTGCGATCATCTCCCGCAGCCGGCGCTGTGCCTCGGCCTTGATGGCGGACTTCTCCATGGAAATCCGCTTGAACGTCGCCACCGGATAAAGCCGCATCAGCAGGGGAAACAGGCGCAATGCCCAACGTTCGGCGCGGGTGGGGCCGATCGTGCTGCAGGTACAGCCCAGGAGTACAGCCGCCCAGCATCGCCGCGGATGGCGCCGCAACATCTCCTGGCTGATATTGCCGCCGATGGACTGGCCGACCAATGCCACCTGTTCCTCGCCCAGATGGTCCAGCAGGGACTTCAGGTCATCTGCCGCCAGGTCGGTCGCGAAAGCCCGTCCATAGGGGCGGGAACAGCCATGGCCGCGCGGATCCCAACGCAGGGTGCGATAGCGGGTTTGCAGGGCCGCCACCTGATCGTCGAACATCCGATGGTCCGTGAAGGCGCCAGGCGTGAGGACGACCAGGGGTGCATCCGGGGGACCGCCGATCCAGTAATGGATGCGGCAATCCCCCGTGTCGAAGATGCGATGGGTCTCCGATACCGCCGTCATGTCAGAACCGATACCGCAAGCCGGCCTGGAAGGTGCGCGGCTCGTTGTAATAGTAGGACAGGAAATTGTAGGTGGCGCCGATATAGTTCACGCCATCCACGACATAGGTCTTGTCCGTCAGGTTGCGGACACCGGCGAAGAGCTGAATATCCCCGTCCCGCATCGAGAAGGCCACGCGGGCATTGGCGACGGTGTAGGCGTCCCGATGCAGCAGCGGGCTGTTCAGGATGTTGATGAAGGTGGCGGACCGGTACGCCACGTCGCCATCCAGTTCCAGTGCCCGGCCCTCGCCCAGCGGCAGCGTGTAGTTGGCGTTCAGGCTGGCCGTGAATTTCGGGGCATTGGGCAGCGTCTTGTCGGCGAAATTGCCGATGATCGGGTTGGTGAAGGAGGCGAACTTGTCGCGGAACAGGGATACCTGGCCCGACAGGGTCAATTCGTGGGTGACGCGTCCCTTCAGTTCCATCTCGGCGCCCCAGGAGGAGTAGCGGCCGGCATTGGTAAAATAGGAGGTGGGGCTGGGCGGCGTGCCGACGAAGGCGATCAGATTGGTCTGATAATCCTTGAACCGGTTGTAGAACAACGCCGTATTCAGGGTCAGCCGCTGATCGAGATGGCTGGACTTGTAACCCAGTTCATAGGTCTGGCTGGTTTCCGGCGCATAAGGTGCCGCCACGGTGGCGTTCGCCGCGCGGGGGTTGAAACCGCCGCTTTTGAACCCCGTCCCGTAGCTGGCATAGAGCAATTGGTCGGACGTGAGCTTGTAATCGACGCCGATGCGCGGCAGCCAGCGCGACCAGCCGTCACTCAGGTCATAGGCGAAGTTGGCGGTCGGGAAGACATTGTTGACCAGACTGGAAACATAGTCCTTCTCGTCCCGTGTAACGCGCAGTCCGCCACTGACCGACAGCCGTTCCGTGGCCTGCCAGACGGCGTTGAGATAGGCTGCATAGCTGTGGTTCTTCAGGTCCGTTGTCTGGATGTAGTTGTTGGCGATCGGCACATAGAAGCCGGGAGCCGCCTGATAGGGCAGCGTGTTCGGCACGCCGATGAGCGATTGCGTATGCTCCTTGAAGTAGTAGAGACCGCCGACGAAGGACAGGTCCGGTCCGATCTCGAAATTCGCCTGCAGTTCCTGGGAGAACTGGCTGGTGTCCTGATCCTGGTTGGACGACATCAGCAGGTAGGGGAAGCTGTCGTAATCGAACGCCTGGGCGAATTCCAGCTTGCGGTAGGAGGTGATCGATTTCACTTCCAGACTGTCCCCGCGCCAGGCGAGTTGTCCGTTCAAGCCGTAACTGTCCTGGTCATTGCGCACGGGCGTGTCGGCACGGCTCTGGCGCGGGCGGAGCGGGAGCTGGGGCGTGAAGGGCGGCGTGTTGGGCGGGAAGGCCACCGCGACCATCGGTGTGGGTGCCGCCGGTGTCGACCGGTCGCGCATGACGTCGAAGGTGAGGCGCGCCGTCAGGTTGTCGGTGAGTTCGGCCAGCCCCGTTACCTGACCACCGATATAGTCGCGATCCTGCAGGTCCTTGCCTGTCAGCAGGTTGTCGACGAACCCGTCGCGCGAGACCCGCAGCACACTGGCCCGGATGCCGGCACGATTTTCCACCAGGGGGACATCCAGCGATGCCTTGCCAGAGAACAGCGCCTTTGACCCACCGGTCAAGGTGATCTGGCCGCCCCCCTCCGACAGGTTCGGATCGCGGGTATGGACCTTCAGGGCACCGCCGCTGGTGTTCTTGCCATAGAGCGTTCCCTGCGGGCCGCGCAACACCTCCACGCGGGCGATATCCACCGTCTCGAACAGGGCGGCCTGTGCCCGGCCGATATAGGCGTCGTCCAGATAGATGCCCACGCCCGGATCGAACATGAACAGTTGGTCGCTTTGACCGACACCGCGGATATAGACCGACGCATTGTTGTTCGATCCGCCGAACGCATAGAAGGTGGCGTTGGGGATCTGGGACTGGATGTCGGCGATATTGGCGCTGAGCCGGCGTTCCAGCACCTCACCGCTGACCGCGGTGACCGCGACCGGCACGTCCTGCAGCCGCTCGCTCACGCGCCGCGCCGTGACGATGATCTCCGCCAGCACATCCTCCTGTGCGTGCGCCAGAATAGGGAACAGGACCAGCGGCAGGGCCGCCGCGCACAGATAATGGGCTTTTTTCACCATGACCTCCCTTGGGTTATTTATTTTATGCAAAATAGATAAACGATCGTTCGCATACATGTCAATGGGTCTGCATACGCCGGTGAGCGGATGTCGAAAATCCTTGCGCAACTCTCGTCATCATTCCATGAATCAGGGCGTCCGGGCCCGTTTCGCAGGGGCCGATCCAGCCTTCAGGCACCTGTTGCCGGGTTCCCTTGAACCGATCCGGTATCGCTGAGACGAGATGAAATCGCCGACTTCCCCCCGATCGACCACACTGCGCCGGCAGGATGATGCCGCCCCCACGCCCAGGGAAACCGAGGATGGCGTCCCGGTCGATCGCCGGCGCAACAATTCGCGCGCGCAGATCAAGCGCATCTCCTCCGAGCTGTTCTTCCGGCACGGGTATGAGGCGACGTCCATCCGCACCATCGTCGATGCCTGCGGACTGACCCCCGCCGCCTTCTACAATCATTTTGCGACAAAGGAGGCCCTGCTGCGGGAGATCGTGGAGGAAGGGCACGAGACGGTCGGGCGCATGATGGCCGACGCGCTGCAGGCGGCATCCGATGCCCCGGCCGATCGTCTGCGGGCCATTGTCTCCGCCTATGTGCGGTTCCACACACACCATCAGGTCTTCGCCCTGGTCGCTAATGCCGAGTACACATCCCTGCCCGAACCGCATCTGTCGGTGATGCGGACCGAACGTGTCCGCCTGCGCCGGATCTTCGAGGAGGTCATCGAAGGCGGGCTGTCCGCCGGCACCTTCGCGCTGCCGGCCGTGGGGGCCGAACCGGCAGCCAAGATCGCCGCCATCGCCATCGGCGACATGTGTCTGCGCGTTGCCGAATGGTACCGCTCCAACGGCGCGCTCAGCAGTGGAGAGGTGGAGCGCGCCTATGCGGAATATGCCCTGCGTCTGGTTGGGGCCGGGCCCCGGTCAGCGTGACGCCGGTTCCGGCCGCAAGGTGAGGGGATCCGGCGGCGGCCGGGTGGCGGTGATGCGGATGGCCGAAGCGCCTTCACCATCATGCACCCTGTTATGGGCGACAATGCCCGCCGTTCCAGACCCCAGCGGGGACATGTCGTTCAGGTTCGGGTCGAGATGCGGGTAGTTGGCGCTTTGCACCTGCAGGCCCAGCCGGTGGCCGGTGCGCAGCCGCCAGGCAATATTGCCCATGGCAATGGCGAGCATGGTGGGTTGGCCCGGCACGAGCGGCACCTCACGATCAAATCCCTCGCGGTGGCGCAGGCGCAGCGTGCCATCCGTGACGGGCAGCATGGTTCCGTCCGGCGTGATATCCAGCAGCCGGCAGACCACATCCGTATCGATCGCTGAGGAAGAAAAGGTCAGGGTGGCATCCACCGGACCGATCAGGTCCAGGTCGGCCGGGACGGGCAGGGTGGCATAACGCAGCAGGTCGCCGCGCCCGTTCAGCCGGCGCTGGTCGACAGGACCCATGGCCAGCCCGCCCAGGCCCAGGGTACGACCGCCGACCGTGGGAGTGGGATTTTCCGGATCATATCGATAGATGCGTTCTCCCGGACCGGACAGGGGGATTTCCACCGTCACGGTGCCCGCCGGTGGCCAGGCCGGCGCGTCGCGCCATTCGCCGGCATTGGCCAGAAAATAGCGTGCAGGCGGTATCGCGACATCTGCCCCGTCCAGGTAGCGGCGGAAAAAGGAGATGTGCCGTTCCGCGATCCGCGCCCCGGCACCGGAGGCGGCAAGCCCGAAATTCACCTCGCCATGCTGGGAGGGCAGGGTGCCGCCATGGCTCCAACAGCCCATGACCAGATGGGCATCGTCCCGGCCCAATAGCCGCTGCCGCCGGAACATTTCTACCGTCGACTGGGCAAACACATCGTACCAGCCACCGACATGCAGGGTGGGGATGTCGGCGATCTCCGGCAGGATGCGCGCTGCATTGGCCGGGTTGGCCAGATCATCGAACGTGATGGGAAAACCCGGTAGCCGGAACAGTGCGATATCCCGCAGGGGCCTGTGGTCCATCAGCCCGCGCGGGTTCTGAGCGGCACGCGATACCTCGGCAACGGCCGCATCCGGCAGGGGATCGCCTGATGCTTGCCGGCGCTGCATCCAGTCCAGCGCCATGAAGGCCACCCAGGACAGGATATGATCCAGCCGGAAGCCCCCGCCCATCTCTACCTGTTCGCCCTCCGCGACGGAGGCGATGGCCGGCGCGATGGCCCGCAGATGTGGCGGCCGCCGCGCCGCCGTGACCAGTTGGGTGATGCCCAGATATGAGGGACCCGACATGCCGACGGCCCCGGAACACCAGGGCTGGCGGGCGATCCATTCGACGCTGTCATGGCCGTCATCGCCCTCCTGCTCCCACATCAACGGCTTCCAGTCGCCTTCGGAGCTGAAACGGCCGCGCGTGTCCTGAACCACCGCCGCGAAGCCTGCCGCCGCTGCGTCTTGCGGCCGCAGGAAATCGGCATTGAAGGCACGCCGGTCGTAAGGCGTGCGGAACAGGATGGCCGACACTGGCCGACTGACCATCGGCCGCCAGATATCGGCGCGCAGGCGCACGCCGTCCCGCATCTCCATCGCCACATCGCGCTCGACCTGAAAACCGTTCATCGGCGCTTCCTCCCTTTCTTCGATCCTCGCCTGGAAAAAGGCGTTTGACAACGCCGTGCATGGAATATACACAAACGATCGTTCATATAAAATAAGAACAAGGAGGACGGGCTATGAAGGGGACGTTCAAGCGATGGCTGCTGGCCGGCATCGCCACCGCCATCCTGATGCCGGTCGTGGCCATCGCGGCACCAGCGCCCGAGGAAGAGCAGGGGCTGGAACTGCTGGAGATCGTGGTCACGGCCCAGAAGCGCGGTGTCGCAGAATCAGCCCAGCGCGTGCCCATTGCCATCACTGCCTTTGATGGCGCGGCACTTGAGGCCATGCAGGTCCGTGACCTGCGGTCACTGACGACGGCGGCACCCAATGTGGCGCTTGAGGATGTGGGCACCATTCCCGGTTCCGCGAACCTGACGATCCGCGGCTTCGGCGTCGTCAGTTCCATTCCGTCGGTGGAGCCGGCGGTCGGGCTGTTCGTGGACGGGGTCTATCTGGGGATTTCCGCCGGCGCGATCCTGGATGTCTTCGATATGGAAAGCATTGAGATCCTGCGCGGACCGCAAGGGTTGCTGTTCGGTCGCAACACGACGGGTGGTGCCGTGACCCTGCGCACCCGCCGACCGGGTGATGAGTTCCAGGTGCGCGGGCGGATGTCGATCGAGACGGGGTTGCAGCATACGGCCGGCGTTTCCGTCGAAGGCCCCGTCAGCGACCGCCTGCGCGCCAAGCTGGCCGTCTATCACACCAAGGATGAGGGCTGGTTCCATAATGATTTCAACGACCGGTCCTTCGGCGAGCGCACGACGTACTTCGTTCGCCCCACGATCGTCTGGGATGTCACTCCGGATGTGGAAACGTCCCTGATCTATGAGCGTGGGCTCAGCGACGGCGATGGCACCATCGCCCAGAACCCCGCTTTCCAATCCGGTTTCAGGCTCAATCTCGACGAGCCCGGCTACAACAAGACCGATTGGAACGCGCTGACATCGGAAACCAATATCAGTGTCGCCCTGGGCGACGGCATCATTACGAATGTTGCGGGCTATCGCGATTTCGCCCAGCGCACGGGGGTCGATGTCGATGCCCTGCCGCGGCTTGGCTTCCATTCTTATGTCGATCTCCGTCAGGAGCAGTTTTCCGAGGAACTGCGTTATGCCGGTACTTTCGGCGCCTTGCAGGTGACCACGGGCCTCTATTACTTCCAGCAGGACTATTTCTATCTGGAACGGCGGATTCTGTCCGGCGGCGCCGTCGATCGCACCTTCGGCGGCAAGGTCGACCAGAAAAGCTGGGCTGCCTTCTCCCAGCTTGGCTACGACCTGGGTGGCGGCGTCACCGCCATCGGCGGCCTTCGCTATTCCTGGGAACGCAAGAAGGCCGATATCGCCACATTCCGGGCGCCCGGCCTCTGTGACTTCAATGCGCGGACCTGCAATTTCGACTTCCCCGGCTTGTTTCCGGGGGCCGCCCGCGACAAGTCCTGGGATAATGTGGCCCCAAAGCTGGGTTTCCAGTACCAGGCAACCGACGATTTGCTGGTCTATGGCAACTGGAGCCGCGGCGTGCGCAGCGGCGGCTTCAACGTCAAGAGCACTTCCGCCTCCGTCGCGCCCGGCCCCTATGGCATGGAGACCCAGGACGCCTATGAGCTGGGATGGAAGGCCAGTCTGCTGGACCGGCGGCTGCGCTTCAACGGTGCCCTGTTCCAGAACACGCTGCGTGATCTGCAGCGTGACATCAATGTGCCCGACCCGGTCTCAGGCGTCGTTCAGATCACTTCCAATGTGGGGACGGCCAGAGTGCGCGGGGCGGAGGGCGAGGTAACTTTCGCCCCCTGGCGCGGGGTTGTCATCGGCGGCAGCGTTGGTTATCTGCACGGCGAATACACGAAGCTGTCCGCAGACCTGAACGGGACGGTACCCGGGCTGGGACTGGATCTGGACCTGACCCGATTGCCGGCATGGAGCTATGGCGGCAACGTCACGGTTACCCAACCGGTTCGCGACGGGCTGGATCTGATCCTGCGGGCCGATTACGGCCATCGCGGCCGCGTTGCCTTCACCGACAACAATTCCGCTTGGCTCAACCCGGTCAACGACCTGGGTGCCAGCGCACGCCTGGCCTTCGATGGCGACCGGCTGTCCGTGGGCGTCTATGGCCGGAACCTGCTGAACAGGGTGACCCAAGGCGGCAAGACGCCGTTGCCGGCTTCGATCGGTGGCGGTTTTTTTGCACCCATCAACGAGGGCCGGGTCATCGGCCTGGATCTCAACTTCAGATATTGAGGTGACAGGAATGGCCATCGAGGCATCAATCATCGGGGTCGGCATGGCCAGGCACGGCTATCGTGCCGATCAGGGCTGGCGGGACCTGATCTTCGAGGCGGGCAGCCGCGCCATCGCCGATGCGGGCATCGACCGCGCGGCCATCGAGGGCGGGCTGGTGTCCGTCACCTGCCCGGAGGCGTTCGAACAGCAGAATCTGGGCCCGCTGGCGGCCGAGGAACTGGGCCTGACCGGCGGTTCCTACGCCCAGGTGGTGGGCGCCTGTGCGGGGGGCACCATGGCCTTCCTGCACGGGGTGGACATGATCCGGTCGGGCCGCAGCGCGTATGTCATCGTGATGGGCGTGGAGAAGATGTCGGATGTCTATTCCGTCTCCGACGCGCTGCTCTCCTATCCCGACCAGGATTTCGAGGCGCCGGCCGGGTTCGACTATGTCGACACCATGGCCCTGATGCACGCCCGCTACATGCAGAAATACGCAGCCACGGCGGAACAGGTTGCTGCCTTCGTAAGGCAGGACCGCTGGTACGCGGCCCGCAACGCCAACGCCATCGATTACCGCCGCCCCGCCCTTTCCATGGATGACATCATGGGTTCCGGATGGGCATCCCGACCCATCACGCGGGCGGAATGTGCGCGGGGTTGCGACGGGGCATCGGCCCTGGTCCTGGCGCGCGCCGATGCCGGCCACCGCCGTGCCATCCGTGTAGCCGGCGTGGCGGCGGCCACCGGCCCCAACGCCATGGGCGCCAAGTTCGGCGCCTGGCTGGGCGGCGAGGATATCGCCGAGGCCGTGCCTACGGCGCTGGCGGCCGAGCGTGCCTATCGTGCGGCGGGGATCGACGCCGCCGATGTCGATCTGGCCCAGGTACATGATTGCTTCAGTGTGATGGGGGCCCTGCACCTGGAGGGGCTGGGAATTTTCCCGCGCGGGGAGGCTGCGCGGGCCGTTGCGGCCGGGGAGACGGCACCCGGCGGTCATTGCCCCACCAATACCGATGGCGGGCGCATCGGCCTGGGCCATCCCACCGGCGCCACCGGCATCAGCATCCTGTGCGAGACGGCGACCCAGCTTCGCGGAGAGGCCGGGGAACGACAGATCGCCGACGCCCGGATCGGGGTGGCCCAGTCGATGGGCGGGAACAACGCGCTGAGTGCCGTCGCCGTGCTGACAGGAAGCTGAACAATGACACAAATGACCACCGCCCGGCCTGTCGTGGCTGGCCCGGCGCGCGCCTGGCGGACCAGGGCCGCGCGCTATGCCCTGACGGGCAGCCGTTGCCGGCAATGCCATGCCTATGCCTTCCCGCCCGCCCGCCGCTGCGCGCAATGCGACGGAGCGCCCGAACCCCATGTGTTCTCCGGCCAGGGGCGGATCGTCTGCCTGGCGGAGGATCATTCGCCGCTGGCGGGCCATGGGGGGCGGTCGCGGCGGCCCTTCGCCATGATCGCCCTGAAGGAGGGACCGGTGCTGATGGCCGAGATCGTCGACGCCGAATATGAGGAACTGTCCCCCGACCAGGATGTGGAGATGGTGATCCGCAAATGGCGGCCAGAGCAATCGGGCCTGCCGCTCTATGGCTTCAAGTTCAGGGTGGCGTCATGAGCCGGCCGGCCGGGATCATCGACATGTGCTTCGCCGCCCCGGCGGGCCGGCTGGCCACAAAGGATGTCGAAGCCATCTGGCAATCGGCATCTGCCGCCCGGACGGGGGTACGGGAACGCACGGTGCTGGACGCCGATGCCGATGTCATCACTCTGGCGGCGGAGGCGGGACGCGGCCTCGGTCTGTTGCCTGGAACGGTGGGGGCCGTTTTCTTCGGCACCCAGACCTCGCCCTATCTGTCCCGGTCGGCGGCGGCCATTCTGGCGGACATGCTGGGGCTGGCGCCCGAGATTTTCGCCACGGACGTGCAGTTCTCCACCAAGTCCGGCACGGCGGCGCTGGCACAGGCCATCGCCTGGGTGAAGGCCGGTTTGTCTGACCGGGCGCTGGTCATCGGCGCCGACGCACTGTGCCTGCATGCCGCCCCAGGCGATCCGCTGGAAATGACGGCTGGTGCCGGGGCCGTGTGCGCGCTGGTCGGCACCGGGAACGTGGCGGCGCGGTTCGAGGCGCTGGGCTCCACCGCCTCCGACCTGGCCGACGGGTTCCGGCTGCAGGGTGATGATTACCTGCGCACCGGCGGTGCCGGGCTGGCCGGCAGCGGCCTGGGCGACATGCGCCATATGGGCGGGGCCTGGACGGCGCTGGGTGACAGGCTGGGCGGGGATGCCCGCTTCGATGCCATCGCCGTGCAGCAACCCGATGGCCGTGCGGCCGAACGTGTGGCGAAGGCCCTGAAGATCGATCCGGCCCTGGTCAGCGGTGGTGCCGTGGCACCGCTGCTGGGCGACCTGGGCTCTGCCTCGCCGCTGGCGGCCTTGCTGCTGTCGCTGGAGGGGCGGCAGGTGGGCGAAAGGGTGGGGCTTCTGTCCTATGGTGCCGGGGCGGGATCGGATGCCATGTCCTTTATCGTTGAACGGCCGCTGGATGCCGGATCGGTGCGCCGCGCCATCGCGCGTCGGCGGCTCATGGATTATGCCACGGCCGTCCGCCGCGAGGGGCGCTACCGCATGCACCAGCATCCGCTGGGTGTGTTCGAATGAGCGCGCCGGTCCCCAACGGCCGGCCGGCCGTGGTCACGGGTGCCGCGCGCGGCATCGGTCTGGCTGTGGCGGCACGGCTGGCGGCGCAGGGCGCTCCCCTTCTGCTGGTCGATCGTGATGCCCCCGGTCTGCTGGAAAGCGCCCGCCTTTGCCGGAAGGCGGGAGCGCCGGTGGAAATGCTGGTCGCCGATCTGCGCGACCGCGCATCGCCGTCGCGCATCGCCGATGCCGCCCGTCGGGCCTATGGCGGTGTTGCCGTGCTGATCAACAATGCCGGGATCGAGTTCCGGGGCGATATCCAGGCCCATGACGACGATACCTGGGATCGCGTGCTGGACGTCAACCTGTCCGCCGCCTTCCGGTTGACGCGGGCGCTGGCCGATGATCTGGCCGATGCTCCGGGTGGTGCGATAGTCAATCTGGCCTCGGTGGCGATTGTCGGCTTTGCCGGGCAGGCTGCCTATGACGCCTCCAAGGGCGGTCTGGCCACGTTGACCCGGTCTCTCGCCGTGGAACTGGGTCCCAGGGGCGTGCGCGCCAATGCTGTGGCGCCGGGCTTCATCGATACACAAATGCTGCGCGATACGCCCGATCTGGCCGGGATGGCGGAACGGTTCGCCAGGACCCTGCCGGCGGGACGGCTGGGCACGGCGGCGGAGGTGGCTTCTGCCGTCGCCTGGCTGGCCTCGCCCCGCGCCTCCTATGTGACCGGTCACACCTTGTTCGTTGATGGGGGATGGATGCGGCGATGATGGATGCAAACCTGGACATGAAGGGCCGGCCCATCCTGGTGACGGGGGCGGCGCGCGGCATCGGTCTGGCCATCGCCCGCGCTTTCGGCCGGCGCGGAGCCCGCGTTGCGGTCAACGACCGCGGTGCCGACGATGCGGAGGCGGCGGCCACCTTGCTGCGCGGCGAAGGGCTGGAGGCGTTTGCCGTTCCCGGCGATGTCGCGGACGAGGCAGCCTGTGCTGCCATTGTTGCGGCGGCCTGCGGCGGCGATGGCGGGCTGGCGGCCCTGGTCAACAATGCCGCCATTGGTCGGATGGCGCCGTTGGCCGATCACCGGCGCGGTTATTGGGAAAAGGTGCTGGCCGTCAATCTGCTGGCCCCGTTCCAACTGGTTCGTGCCGCTGAGGCGGCGCTGGTGCGGGCGGGCGGAGCCGTCGTGAACATCGCATCGGCCGCCGCCTATGGCATGCACAACCAGTATTCCTACGACGCGTCCAAGGGCGGGTTGATCTCGCTGGGCCGGTCGCTGGCGCTGGAACTGGGGCCGCGCGGGGTGCGCGTCAACAGCGTGTGCCCCGGATATGTCGATACCGACATGCTGCGGGCCGATGACGGCCTGCGGCAGCAGGCGGAGAAAATGGTGCGGGGGCTGCCGCTGCGGCGGCTGGCCCGGCCGGATGAGATCGCGGAGGCCGTGGTCTGGCTGGCGTCGGACGATGCCGCCTATGTCACGGGACACGCGCTTTTTGTGGATGGAGGCTGGATCAGGCCATGAAGATGGATAATCAGTTACAGGGGCAGTTGCACGGGCAGACCGTGCTGGTCACGGGAGCGGCCGGGGGCATTGGCGGGGCCATGGCGCGCCTGCTGGCGGCACGCGGTGCCCGCCTGCTGCTCACCGATCATGACGGGGAACGGTTGGAGGTGCTGGCGGGTGCGATGAATGCCGCGCATATCGCCGCTGACCTGCGCGACCGCGACCAGATCGCGGCGCTGATGGATTGGGCGCTTGACCAGGGCGTCGATGCCCTGGTCAACAATGCCGGCATCGTCAGCAAGGCGAAGCTGGAGGTCTTTCCCGACAGCGACTGGGACCGGGTGATCGAGGTCAACCTGACCGCACTTCACCTGCTGACCCGGCATTTCGCCGCTGGCCGTATCGCGCGGGGCGGGGGTGGCGGCGTCGTCAATATCGCGTCCATGTCCTACAAGGGCATGACGCAGCAGGTGGCCTATGTCGCGTCCAAGGGGGGCGTCGTCTCCCTGACCAAGGCGGCGGCCCTGGAACTGGCCCGCCACGGCATCCGGGCCAACGCCGTGGCGCCGGGCATGACGGAAACGGACATGACCAACCCGGCCGATGGCAGCCAGGACAGTCTGCGCGACCGCATGCTGGCGCACATCCCGCTACGCCGTTACGCAAGGCCGGAGGAGATCGCCGCCGTGGTCGCTTTCCTGCTGTCGCCAGACGCCGCCTACATCACGGGCGAAGTCATCCATGTCTCCGGTGGGGCGAGGCTCTGATGGCACGGGATTTCACGGGCAAGACCTGTCTGGTCACGGGGGCCGCGGGGGAAATCGGCCAGGCCGCGGCCCGGCTGCTGCGGGCGGGCGGTGCCAGGCTGTGCCTGACCGACCGGCTGGCCGACCCCATCGCTGCGCTGGCTTTGGATCTGGACCCGTCGGGGGCGGAGGTGGTGGCCATCGCCTGCAACCAATCGGACGCGGGTGATGTCGACCGTCTGTTCGCCGCACTGGCGCAAAGGCTGGGCGGGCTGGACGGTGCCTTCATCAATGCCGGTATCGGCCGCTATGGCGCACTGCTGGAGGTGACGGCGGCGGACTGGCAGCGGCATGTCGATGTCAACCTGACGGGCAGTTTTCTGGTCGCCCAGGGGGCCGCGCGGCTGATCGCCGGGCAAGGGCGCAGCGGGGCGCTGGTCTTCAACGCCTCCACGGCGGCAGCGCACGCGGCGGAACTGTTCGGGGCCTATGGTGCCTCGAAGGCCGGTCTGCGCATGCTGTCGCGGACGCTGGCGGGTGAGTTGGGCCATCACGGCATCCGTTCCAACCTGATCATGCCGGGGGTGATCACTACCCGTATGACGTCGGGCCTGCTGGCAGATCCCGGCATCAGTGGCGACATCGTGGCCGAGACGCCGCTGGGCCGGCTGGGCCGGCCGGAGGATGTGGCCGAACTGGCCGCCTTCCTGCTGAGCGACCGCTCCAGCTTCATCACGGGGGCGGAGATCCTTATCGATGGCGGGCAGACCCTTCACGGCTATCCCCGCTGGTTCAGCCGTGCCCCCGCCGACGCCGCCAACCAATGGAGCCTTCATGCAAAACGCGGATGAAGCCGTCCTTCTCCAACGCCGCGACGGCGGGGTGCTGTGGCTGACCATGAACCGGCCGACGGCGCTGAACGCCATCGATCGGGAACTGGGCCTGGAACTGCTGCGCGCCTTCCGGTCGGCCGAACAGGACGGGACGGTGCGCGCCATCGTTCTGACGGGTGCCGGCCGCGCTTTCTGCGCCGGCGATGACATTGCGGGGCTGAAGGCCTTCCTGGATGGCGATATGGACCATCCACGCGCCGCCGTCGACCCGTCCGACCGGTCCAGCCTCTATATGCGGGTGGCGGCCCTGATCACCCGCTGCCCCAAGCCGGTGATCGCGGCCGTCAATGGCCCGGCCTTCGGTGCGGGTACCGAACTGGCCTGCGCTGCCGATATCCGCTGCATGGCCCGGTCGGCGCGCATCGGCAGCGGCCTTGTCCGCATCGCGCAGGTGGGCAATGCCGCCTATCTGGGCCATGTGATCGGTCATGCCCGCGCCTTCGAGATTTTCGCCACGGGCCGCGCCGTGGACCCGGTGGAGGCAGGCTCCATCGGCTTGAGCAGCCATGTGTTCGAGGATGCGGAATTTATCGACCGCGTGGGGGAACTGGCGCGGCAACTGGCGGATGGGCCGACCCGCGTCATCGCCATGCAGAAGCGGCTGCTGGCCGTATCGCGAGGACGCGGACTGGACGAACGCGCAGCACTCCAGGAAGCTGCGCATCAGCGCTGCTTCTTCGAGGCCGGGGATGCGCGGGAGGGCGCGCGCGCCTTTATCGATAAGCGTCCGGCCGCCTTCAAGGGAACCTGACGAGATGAACGACTGGAACTGGGCCGACCCGGCCGTCCCCGACCGCGACAGGATCGTGCTGCGCTATGTGCTGGAACGCTGGGCGGCGGAACGGCCGGAGCAGACCTATGCCGTCTTTCCCGGCGGTGACCGGTGGAGCTTCAGGGAGATGGCCGACCGTGCCCGGCGGTTTGCCACCGGGCTGGCCCGGCTGGGCGTCGGCCGCGGCGACCGGGTGATGTCCTGGCTGCCCAATGGTCAGGATGCGCTCTGCACCTGGTTCGGGGCCAACTGGCTGGGTGCGGTCTACACGCCCATCAACACGGCGTACAAAGGGTCGCTGCTGCGCAATGCCATCGACATCGCCCAACCCCGTGTCCTGGTATGCCATTCCAGCCTGGTGTCGCGGCTGGGCGCTGTGGGGTTGGACCCGGCCGTCAGGGTGGTGTTGATCGACCTGGAGGAGGATGAGGGTCCGCACCGGGGCCGGTTCAGCCTGGATGGTGACATCGACGAGGGCCTGCTGCGGCTGACGGTACCCATCGAGCCCTGGGACGAACAGGCCATCATCTACACTTCGGGCACCACCGGTCCGTCCAAGGGGGTGCTCAGCTCCTATTGCCATGGCGCCACGGCGGCGCTGGCTGCGTTCGAGGAGATGGACGCCGACGGCCTGCGCTACCTGATCACCCTGCCGCTGTTCCATGCCGGCGGCACCATCGGCACCATCGGCACGCTGCTGCTGGGCCGTTCCATCGCCCTGCCCGAACGGTTCGAGACGGCGCGGTTCTGGGACATGGTGCGGGAGACGGCGGCGACCTGCTGCACGCTGCTGGGTGCCATGGCCACCTTCCTGGTCAAGCAGCCGCCGGACGCGGGCGACTGCGACCATGGTCTGCGCTGGGCCTATATCCTGCCGCACGGCACTGTCGCGCGGGATTTCGCGGCGCGGTTCGGCGTGGCGACCCGCACCCTGTTCAACATGACGGAGATCGCGGTTCCCATCCTTTCGCCCGTGAACCCGTCCGATGCTGAAAGCTGTGGCCGGGCACGGGCCGGCGTGACGCTGCGCCTTGCCGACGCCCATGACCGGCCGGTGGCATTGGGTGAGGTGGGTGAACTGCTGATCCGGTTGGACCGGCCCTGGTCGCTCTCCCACGGTTATGCCGCCAACCCGGCGGCAACGGCCGCTTCCTGGCGCAATGGCTGGTTCCACACGGGCGACCTGTTCCGTCAGTCGGCGGACGGCGAGTTCTACTTCGTCGACCGGACCAAGGATGCCATCCGGCGGCGGGGGGAGAACATCTCCTCCTATGAGGTGGAGCGCGAATGCCTGTCGCACGAGGCGGTGCGCGAGGCGGCCGCCTATGCGGTGGCCAGCGACTATGGCGAGGACGAGGTGATGGTGGCACTGTCGCCGGTACCCGGCCATCAGATCGACCCGTTCGCGGTGATCGCGCATCTGCGCAACCGTGTGCCCTACTACATGGTGCCGCGCTTTATCCGTCTCATGGCGGAACTGCCCAAGACGCCGACGGCCAAGATTCAGAAGCCCGACCTGCGGGCCGAGGGGCGTACACCCGACACCTGGGACCGTGAGGCCCATGGCCTGATCATCAAGGGGGAGAGGATCGGTGGCTGAACGATCCGTGATCGATATCTGCGCCGTGCACGGCGACCGGGAGGTGTGGGAAGCCTACCTGACCGGCTTCGCCCTTGCCGCACCTGACTATCTGCGGCGCTTTTCCGCCTCGCTGGCGCGGCGCGCCGGGGTGGAGGAGGGCGAT
Organism: Niveispirillum sp.; assembly: GCF_017996735.1. Lineage (GTDB taxonomy): Bacteria > Pseudomonadota > Alphaproteobacteria > Azospirillales > Azospirillaceae > Niveispirillum. The sequence continues at coordinate 4,226 of NZ_JAGOGJ010000083.1, read as the reverse complement.
TATCTGCACCATCTGGCGGCAGACCCGCTGGCGGCGGTCCACTACCTGATCGATGCCGGGACCGGCTTCGACATCGCTGACGAGGGCTATATCAGGCACCTGCGGGACAGCGGCATCGGCCATCAGGTGCTGCACGGCTTCCCCTGGCGCGGGCGGAGCGCGGCGGACGCCAACCGGTCGATCGCGGCGCTGGCGGCCAAGGCGCCGGACCTGCTTACAGCCTGGGCCGGCGTGTCGTTGCGCGCGCCGGCCCAGGCGGCGCGGAACATTGAAAGGGCGTTGGTGGAATGGAACATGCGCGGCGTCTCGGTCTCCCCGTTCTGGGAGGGTGTGTGTGCGTCGGACCGCAGCCTGGACCCGATCTATCGCACGGCCAGCCGGCTGGGCCTGCCGGTCTGGATCCATGCGGGACAGAATTTTAACAATTCGCTGCCCCTGGATATTTCCGATGTCCGGCATATCGACCGGGTGGCGGCCGCCTATCCCGATCTGCGGATCGTGATCGGCCATGGCGGCTGGCCCTGGATGGCGGACAGCGTGGCGATCCTGCAAAGGCATGCCAACGTGTATCTGGAATTTTCCAGCCACCGGCCCCGCTTCATGGCGCGGGCCGGATCGGGCTGGGAGGGGGTGCTGTTGCAGGCGGGCGGGGCTCTGCGCGGCAAGGTCATGTTCGGGTCCGCCTTCTGGGTATCGCGGCTGGACGCGGCGGCCCTGGCGAGGGAGGTGGCGGAACTGCCCCTGCCGGATGGGGTGGCCGACGAATGGCTGCATGGCAACGCTGCACGGCTGCTGGCCGAGGCTGGCCGGCTGGCTTGATCTGGCCGCTTTGAATGACACGGATGATGGATGGCGGCGGGGGTGCGGCTGCACCTGCGGCCCCCCGGTCGCGCGCCGATGGAGGATGGATATGGCAGAGGCATATATCGTGGACGCGGTGCGCACCGCCGGGGGGCGGCGGGGCGGCCGTCTGAAGGGCTGGCACCCCGCCGACCTGGGCGCCGCCGTGCTGAACGCGCTGGTGGACCGTACGGGCGTGGATCCCGCCGCCATCGATGATGTGATCATGGGTTGTGTCAGCCAGGTGGGGCAGCAGAGCTTCCATATCGGGCGCAACTGCGTCCTGGCGTCCAAGCTTCCGGCCGGCGTGCCGGCCGTTAATGTCGACCGGCAATGCGGCTCCTCCCAGCAGTCGGTGCATTTTGCGGCCCAGGCAGTGATGTCGGGCACGCAGGATCTGGTCATCGCGGCTGGGGTGGAATCCATGACGCGGGTGCCCATGCTGACGGCCACGACCCTGGCCGAGGCCCATGGCTACGGCTCTCCCTGGAGCGACAGCATCCGTGTGCGCTTCGGTGTGGAGGAATTCAGCCAGTTCACGGGAGCCGAGATGATGGCTGAACGCCACGGCATCGGGCGGGCGCAACTGGATGCGTTCGCCGTGGACAGCCACCGCAAGGCGACGCGGGCCATCGCGGCAGGGGCGTTCACGCGCGAGATCATCCCCCTTCCGGTGACCGGCCCCGACGGGACCACCGAACTGCATGTGCGCGACGAGGGGGTGCGCGCCGATGCCAGCCTGGACGGGGTGGCGGGGGTGAAGACCCTGACGCCCGGCGGCACGGTGACGGCCGCCAACGCCAGCCAGATTTGCGACGGGGCCGCCGGCCTGTTGATCGCCAGCGGGGCGGCGTTGAAGACGCACGGCCTGACGCCGCTGGCCCGCATCCGTCATCTCTGCGTCACGGCCGGCGACCCCGTCATCATGCTGGAGGAACCGATCCATGCCACGCGCAAGGCGCTGCAGCGGGCCGGACTGTCCATCGGCGATATCGACCTGTTCGAGGTGAACGAGGCCTTCGCGGTGGTGCCGCTGGCCTGGCTGGCGGCGACGGGGGCCGATCCCGCCCGCCTGAACGTCAATGGCGGTTCCATCGCCCTGGGCCATCCGCTGGGGGCCACGGGGGCCAAGCTGATGGCCACCCTGGTCCATGCGCTTGCCGCGCGGGGCGGGCAGCGGGGGTTGCTGACCATGTGCGAGGCGGGCGGCATCGCCAACGTCACCATCATCGAAGCGATGTGAGGGAAAAGACATGGAACTCAAGGGCATGGCCGCCATCGTCACGGGTGGCGCCTCTGGATTGGGGGCGGCGACGGTGCTGCGACTGGCGGCGGGCGGGGCCCGGGTGGCCATTCTGGACCTAAACGACACGCTGGGTACCGAACTGGCTGCGCAAGTAGGGGGCGCCTATTTCAAGACCGATGTCACCGATGGCGATGGTGTCGATGCCGCCCTGGCAGCAGCAGAGGGGCTGCACGGCACGGCACGCATTCTGGTCAACTGCGCCGGGATCGGTCCACCCATCAAGACGGTGGACCGGTACGGCACGCCGCATCCGCTTGCGGACTTCCGGCGGATCATCGACATCAATCTGATCGGCAGCTTCAACCTGCTGTCGAAGATGGCGGCGCGGCTGGCCAGTGCCGATCCGGTGGGAGAGGAACGGGGCGTCATCATCAACACCGCATCCGTCGCCGCCTTCGACGGACAGATGGGACAGGTGGCCTATGCCGCGTCCAAGGGCGGCATCGTCGGGCTAACGCTGCCTGCAGCGCGCGATCTGGCGCCGCTGGCCATCCGCGTGGTGACCATCGCGCCCGGCCTGTTCCTGACGCCGCTGCTTGCCAGCCTACCGGCCGCCGCACAGGAATCACTGGGGCGGCAAGTGCCGTTCCCACCGCGACTGGGCGATCCGGCCGAATATGCGCAGATGGTGGAAAGCATCATCCGCAACCCGATGCTGAACGGGGAGACGATCCGCCTGGACGGCGCCATCCGCATGGCGCCCCGCTGAGCGGCAGGGAATGACAAGAACAAGGAGGAAACCCATGGACCGCGATTCCGCCACACCGCCCGCAGGGGATGCCGACGGCCACGGGACGCCCGGATACCGTGCGCTGGTGCTCGCCATGCTGCTGCTGGTCTACATCTTCAACTTCATCGACCGGCAGATCCTGGGCATCCTGGCGGTGCCGGTGAAGGCTGAACTGGGACTGACCGACACCCAGTTGGGGTTGCTGGGCGGCATCGCCTTCGCGCTGCTCTATTCCACCGCGGCGGTGCCGCTGGGCTGGCTTGCGGACCGCACCAGCCGGACCTGGGTGATCACGGGCGCCCTGGTGGTCTGGAGCGGCTTCACGGCTCTGTGCGGGGTGGCGCAGAATTTCTGGACGCTGTTCCTGTGCCGACTGGGGGTGGGCGTGGGCGAGGCGGGGGGCGTGGCCCCCTCCTTCTCCCTGATCAGCAGCTATTTTCCGGCGCGGCAACGCGCCCGGGCGCTGGCGGTCTATTCGCTGGGCATTCCCGTGGGGTCGGCGCTCGGCGTACTGTTCGGCGGCTATATCGCGGCACATATCGACTGGAGGGCGGCCTTCATCGTTGTCGGGCTGGCCGGCATCCTGCTGGCACCCCTATTCCGGCTGGTGGTGCGGGAACCGCGCCAGCGGCAGGAGGCGACGGTCGCTGCCGACCTGCGACTGGGGCCCGTCCTGGTGATGCTGGCGGGCAAGCCCAGTTTCTGGCTGCTGGCCTTCGGGGCCGCGTCCAGTTCCATCGTGGGCTACGGTTTGGCTTTCTGGGTGCCGTCCGTCCTGCAGCGCTCCTTCGGCCTGGACATTGTCGGTACCTCGCAGTTTCTGGGCGCCCTGCTGGCGGCGGGCGGCATCGCCGGGGTGATGCTGGGCGGCGTCCTGGGTGACAAGCTGGGAAGGGGGAACCGCCGGATGCTTGTTGGTGTTCCGGCACTGTCCTTCCTGGTCGCCGTGCCGCTTTTCGCCATGGGCATCATGTCGCAGACCTTGTCATGGGGCATGTTCTTGCTGATGCTGGTGCCCATGGCACTGGGTTATGTCTGGCTGGCGCCGGTCATCTCCGCCGTGCAGCATCTCGTGCATCCGCGCATGCGGGCGACAGCCGTGGCCAGCTTCTTGTTCATCAACAATCTGCTGGGGCCGGGTCTCGGCACCTTCATGCTGGGCTGGATGTCGGATTTACTGCTGCCCATCTATCCCGAGGAAGGTTTACGCTATGCCATGTTGTTCAGCCTTGCCTTTTACCTGCTGGCAGCGCTGCTGATGGCGCTGGCCGCGCGGACCTTGCCCCAGGATTGGGTGGAATAGCGCATAATACCATGTGTGGACGGCCCGTTGGGAACAAGGGGTAGGCG
>NZ_JAGOGJ010000082.1 GCF_017996735.1 Niveispirillum sp. | reverse complement strand
GCCGGCTGGATCACCGCCGCCATGCTGTCCTTCATGACCAAGGGGACGGGCACAGCAGTTGAACTGGTGGAATCCGACGAGATCGGCACCATCGGCGTGGGTGAGAGCACCATCCCGCCCTTCGTCGTGCTGCTGCGCAGCCTGGGTATCGACGAACAGGATTTCATCAAGTCGACCAATGCCAGCTTCAAGCTGGCCATCCGGTTTGAGGACTGGTTCAAGAAGAACCAGCACTATTACCATCCGTTCGGCAGCCTGGGCGGGCTGATCGACAATCACGAATTCTATCAATGCTGGCTGCGGGCCAAGGCGTCGGGCCATGCGTCGGAACTGCAGGATTTCGCGGCCGCCACGGTCATGGCCGACCAGATGAAGTTCATGCTGCCCTTCAAGGCGCAGCGTACCCTGATCGCGTCGGCGTCCTACGCGCTGCATGTCGATGCCAAGCGGGTGGCGCAATATCTGCGCCGCTATGCCGAGGAACGGGGCGTGACGCGAACGGAGGGACGCATCACCCGCGTGCGTACCCGCCCCGACGGGGCCATTGCCGGCCTGGATCTGGCCAACGGCAAAAGCGTCGACGGTGATTTCTTCATTGATTGCACGGGTTTTCGCGCCCTGTTGATCGGCCAGACGCTGGGCGTTGGCTATGTCTCCTGGGCGGATGAACTGTTGTGCGACCGGGCCGTCGCGGTGCAGACGGAAAATACCGACGACGATGCCGACGTCCACCCCTATACCCTGTCACAGGCGCAGGATTGCGGCTGGCGCTGGCGTATCCCGCTGCAGCACCGGGCCGGCAACGGTTATGTCTATTCCAGCCGTTTCCTGTCCGACGACGAGGCAGTGGCGACGTTGATGCGTCAGGTGAAGGGCCGCCCCCTGATCGAGCCCAACATCATCCCCTTCAAGACCGGCATGCGGGCCAAGATGTGGGAGAAGAACTGCGTGGCGCTGGGCCTGGCCGCCGGCTTCATCGAACCGCTGGAATCGACCGCCATCCATCTGGTCTATCGCGCTGTCGATTACCTGTTCCGCTTCTTCCCCGATGCCGATTGCGACCCGTCATTGCAGACGGAGTTCAACCGGCGTGTGGCGGCGGAATATGAGGAGGTGCGGGATTTCATCGTGCTGCATTACTGCACGACCCAGCGCGACGACACACCCTTCTGGCGCGCGGCCCAGCGCACGCCCATCCCGGCGTCGCTGCGCGCCCGCATGGATCTGTTCAAGTCAACGGGCATCCTGCGCCAGGGGCTGGAGGAATTGTTCGGCGCCGCCTCATGGCAATCGGTCTATGAAGGCATGGGCGTGCGGCCGGCGCGTTATCAGCCGTTTGTGGACAAGCTGCCCATGAGCGTGATCACCGAAACCCTGGACCGGTCTGCGCCGCTGCTGAAGGCGCAGGTTTCCGGGCTGCCCAGCCATGCCCAGTTCCTGCGCGACCATTGCCGCGCGGAACGGGATTTCTGATCCGAACCGGCCGGTTCACCGCCGCGCGGGTGGGGCGGTGGACCGGCGGATGACGACATGATGCGGCAGCACGCGATGGGCAACCGGCGGCGTTTCCCCCGGTTGCTTCTTGCGGGTCAGGATGTTGACCAGAATCTCCGCCGCGGCGTCCGCCATGTCGTGGATGGGCTGTTTGACCGTGGTCAGCGGTGGCCAGACCATTTCGGCCAGTTCGATATCGTCGAAACCCACGACAGACAGGTCGCCCGGCAGCGACAGGCCGCGATCATGGGCGACCGACAGCACGGCGGCGGCCATTTCATCGTTCGATGCCACGACGGCCGTCGGCGGTTCCGGCAAGGAAAGCAGGCGTCGGGCGCAGGGCAGGGCGGAACGATAGGTGAAACCGCCCTGTTCCACGATTTCCGGATCGGGCTCCAGCCCGTATTCCCGAAGCGCGTCGCAATAACCGGAATAGCGCAGCCGGGTGCCGGCATGATGTTCCGGGCCCTTAATGAAGCCGATGCGCCGGTGGCCAAAGGCCAGAAGATGCATGGTCAGGTCGTTGCTGGCCGCGCGTTCATCGATGCGGACGGATGACCCGCCCTCGCGTTCATGCTGCGGCGTGACGCGGACATAGGGGATGCCGGCGCGTTCGATGACGCCGATCACCGTATCATTATCCGTCACAGGTGCCGTCAGGACCACGGCATCCAGGTTCAACTGGTTGACCAGCTTGCTGACCCGGTCCTCCACATCATCGCCGCGATAATCGATCTCTTCGATCAGCAGGTGGTATCCCTGGTCGCGGAAACGGGTCAGCAGGCCCATCTGGATCTGCCCCGTATAGGGGCCGCCAGGATCACCATAGACATGGGCGATCAGATAGGATTTGTCGCCCTTCAGGCTTTGCGCCGATTTGTTGGGCTGGAACTGCAAATCCGCCATGACCTTGAGAACACGTTCACGCGTTTCCGCGCTGACATAGCGTTCATTATTCATGACGCGGGAAACGGTCTTGATCGACGCACCGGCGGCACGTGCCACATCAATGATCGTCGGCTTGCGATCTGCCACGATGGAACACCCGTTCGTGAAGGCGGCCAGGGGTCAACGGACCCGGTTCTCAAATTTCACGGAATTCAACCAGTTTGCAAGCGTCGGATAATGATGACAGGTCTGTCCCTTTCCATCACGGATTGAGATGCGTCAATGCCATGATCGCCGATGGCCCTATGGTGCGCGACAACCCTGCCCCCTGCCGCCGCCGGAGTTCGCGCCATGCCCAAGGACTGCGCCCCTGATACCGCCTTTGTTGACGAACGCCTGGATTTTTTTCGGCTGGACGCGTCGGCGCGGGCGGCGTTGCGGGACGCACGACAGGTATTGATGCCGTCACTGCCGGGGGTGGCGGCCGGCTTCTACCGACGGTTGGCCGATGTTGACAGACTGGCCCCCATGATCGCGACCGAGGGTCGGGTGGAGCGTCTGACCAATGCCCAGGTGGCGCATTGGGGTGACCTGTTTGCGGGCCGGTTCGATGAAGATTTTTTTGCCCGCGCCAAGCGGGTGGGGCAGGCCCATGACCGGATCGGGTTGGAACCACGCTGGTATATCGGCGCCTATGCGCATTTCCTGGATGATATCGTCGCGCTGCTGTTGGACTGCCGCTGGAACAAGGAACGCACGCGGGCGGCCATGACCGCGGTGCTGCGGGCGACGCTGCTGGACATGGAACTGGCCATTTCCGCCTATGCGCAAAGCGGGGAGGCGACGCGGCTGAAACTTGAATTGCTGCAACTGACCGACCGGATCGAAACCGATATCGATCAGACCGTGTCCGACGTGGCGGCCCAGGCCGTGCGCATGGTGGACAGCGCCGACCGGCTGGGTGGCATTGCCAGCGAACTGCATGACGCCGCCGCCGCCATGGCTGAGGCCGCATCCCACGCCCTGTCCGATGTGCAGGCCGTGGCCACCGCGACCGAACAACTGGAAGCCGCCAGCCACGCCATCGCCGACCAGGTGGCGCAGAGCGCCAGCGTCACCGATACGGTGGCGCGGCAGGCCAGCGATGCCGCCCGCATCGTGTCCGGCCTGTCACAGGCGACGGGCCGCATCAGCGATGTCGTGCGCCTAGTCCAGACCATTGCCGCGCAGACCAAGCTGCTGGCCCTGAACGCCAATATCGAGGCGGCGCGTGCCGGCGACGCGGGCCGTGGCTTCGCCGTGGTGGCGGGGGAGGTGAAAAGCCTGGCCCGCCAGACGGAGGAGGCGATCGGGACCGTGAATGTTCAGGCCGGCGATATCCGCCAGGCTACCGATGCCACGGGCCGGTCGGTCGATGGCATGGTCCGCGACATCCGTCATGTCGACCATATCTCCGCTCAGGTCCGGGACGCGACTGAACAGCAGCGGCAGGCCACGGCCGAAATTTCCAGCAGCGCCCTGTCCGCCGCCGATCAGGCGCGGCAGCTTGCCGATCAGGCCGGCGGCATGCTGGACCATGCCCGCATGACGGGCGAGACGGCGGCGGAAGTGCGGGAAATGGCGGCAGGCGTCAACGACATGCTGTCGGGTCTGCGCCGCCGCGTGAAGGAGGTGCTGCGCCAGTCCACCGCCGGCGACCGCCGCCGGTCGGTGCGTCTGCCAATGTCGGTTGGTTTCCATGCCGAATTCGGCCAGGGCCAAGTGACCGGTCGCACCATGGACCTGTCGGTCGAAGGCTGCCTGCTGCATGGGGTGGAAACCGGCATCTTCACGCCCGGCAGCAGCGGCAAGCTGCATCTGGAAGGGATCGGCGCCGTCCGCGCCTCCATCCGTGGGGTCAGTGGGGCGGGCGTGCATGTCGGGTTCGACGAGGTGCCGCATCCGGTGCAGCAGACCATCCGCCAGATGATGCATCAGCGATCGGATGCTCACTCGCGGATATAATCCAGCGGCAGCTCCGTCGTGTATTTCAGGCATTCCATGGAGAAACCGGCCGACACGTCCGACAGTTCCGCCACCTTGATCAGCCGTTTGTACAGCGCGTCATAGCCCGCGATGCTGTCCACCATGAATTTCACCAGATAGTCGATATCGCCCGACATGCGGTGAAGTTCGGTCACCTCCGGCATACGGCAGACACCATCGGCAAACTTGCGCAGCCATTCCTCTGAATGGGAGGCGGTGCGGATCAGAATGAAGCCGGTAAGGCCCAGGTTCAGCTTGGCGGGGTCCAGCAAAGCCACCCGTTTGCGGATGATGCCGTCTTCCTCCAGCCGCTTGATGCGGCGCCAGCAAGGTGTTTGCGACACCCCGGCCCGTTCCGCTATCTCCGCGACGGAGCCGGCGGCATCCTCCTGCAATGTGGCCAGAATCTTGCGGTCGATCTGATCCAAAATCTTCTCCATCATGGCATGATCTTGGAACAAAATCGCACATAACCCCAGGCCGTGTCACAAAGTTTAGACAAAAATCGCGGTGATGCGATGGTAGGATTTCTCTGTATCAGGCGCAGGGAGAGAAACCATGCTGAACCGACTGTTCACCGAACATCCGGCCTCTGTCGGGGAAAGCTATCTGGCCCATATGGGGCAGGCCTTTTCCTTCGGCTTCACTATGCTGTTCGCGGCGCTGGCCTGCATCCTTCACGGCATCTTTCCCTTCCTGTTCGTGAAGACGGGAAGCAATGCGATACGCCGCCTGCATGAACGCATGGTCACCCATCGTGACCGCCGCACCATGATGGCGTCCAGGACGCTGGCCCGATGACCTTCGCCCCGTGGACCAGCCAGCCGACGCGCCATCCGCTGGTCCGGCGGGGACGCGACGTGCTGCCGGGATTGCTGCTGGCCGCCATCGTGGCGCTGGCAGCGGCCCATATGGCGGCGTGGCAGGGCGGGCCGGTCATGCTGTATGCCCTGGTCTTTGGCATGGGCCTGAATTTCCTGGCCGCCGATGCGCGCTGCGTGCCGGGCATTACCATGGCCACCAAGCCGATCCTGCGTTTGGGCGTGGCCCTGCTGGGGGCCAAGGTCACCCTGGGCGATATGCTGGGCCTGGGTTGGGGGGCTGTGGCCCTGGCCGTTTCCGGGTTGCTGGTCACCCTGACGGGTGGGTATGCCATTGGCCGCCTGTTGAAGCTGCCGCCGGCACATGCGTTGTTGTCGGCGGGATCGGTCGCCATCTGCGGCGCCTCCGCCGCCCTGGCCATTTCCGCCGCCCTGCCGGCCAAACAGCAGGCGGAGAAGCCGACCCTGCTGGTGGTGGTCGGCGTTACGGCCCTGTCGACGGTTGCCATGCTGGCCTATCCGCTGCTGGCCCGGCTGCTGGGATTGACGGAGGCGCAGGCTGGTCTGTTCTTTGGCGCCAGCATCCATGATGTGGCGCAGGTGGTGGGGGCCGGATACCTGATTTCCGACCATGCGGCAGAGGTGGCGGCCATTGTGAAGCTGATGCGGGTGGCCTGTCTGGTGCCGGTGGTCATGGCCGTGGCCTGGATCTTCCGCGACCGGGCGGCAGACGGGGCCCGGAAAGCCAGCCTGCCGGTCATCCCGCTTTTCCTGCTGGGCTTCATGGCCCTGATGGCGGTCAACAGTGCGGGCCTGCTGCCGGCGCCGGTGCTGGCGGGCCTGGGTGAGGTGTCGAGGGGATGCCTGGTCCTGGCCGTGGCGGCGCTGGGCATGAAAACCAGTCTGCGCGACATGGCGGTCCTGGGGCCGCGTCCGGTCGCGGCCCTGGTGGGGCAGACGGCGCTGCTGGCCGTTTTTGCCCTGGGCTTCATCGCCCTTTCCGGCATGTAAAAGTACCCTCCCGTCCGCAGACGGGAGGGAAAGGACCACCAGACACAAAGCCCGGCGGTGGGAGATCACCTACACCATCCTTTGCATCCGGTCCGCAACCTCGCGGATCGCCTGCCGCCCCACATCCAGGGCGCCGCAGAAGGACATGAAACCGTGAAAGGTGCCGGGATATGTCAGGTGTTCAGCCTGACCACCGGCATCACGCAGCCGGGCGGCATAAAGGGCCGCTTCGTCATGCAACGGGTCATACCCGCCCGTGACCAGCAGGGCCGGCGGCAAGCCCCGCAGGTCGGGTGCCAGCAGGGGGGACACGGCCGGCAGGAACGCCAGCGACGGGTCCGACAGGTAATTGCCCTTGGCCCAGGCGATACCCTCACGTGACAGGAAATAGTCGCCATTGCCGTTGGTTTGCCGCGAGACCAGCCGAGCGTCACCATCGGCCAGGGTCAGAACAGGATAGAACAGCACCTGCCCCTTAGGGCGCTGTTCAGCGGGTGATAGAAGCTGGCACACGGATGCGGCGAGAGTGGCGCCGGCGCTGTCCCCACCGATCAGCAGCCGGGCGGGATTACCGCCATGCAAGCCGATCTGCGACAGGGCCCAGCGTGTGCTGTTCAGCGCATCGTCCAGCGGCGCCGGGAACGGGTTTTCCGGCGCCAGCCGGTAACCGACGCTGGCCAGGATAAAACCGCTGTCGGCCGCCAGGTGCGACAGCGGCGCGTCATAGCAGGGCAGGCCGCCCATGGACCAGCCGCCACCATGGAAAAACAACAGTACCGGGGCCGGTCCCGTCACCGCGCGGGGACGGTAGAGCCGCAGGGGCAGGGGATGGTCGGCCAGGGGCACCGTCTCCATCCGGATCGACACGGTGTCGGGTACCGGCCCGCCAAGCTGTGCGAACAGCGTGTCATAGTCGCGGCGGGCGGTGGCCATATCGACATCGTCGATGGCGGTGCCGCCTGCTTTTCGAAAACTTTCCAGCAAGGCCAGCGATTGCGGGTCCAGCGTCACAGCAACCCCCGTCAGTAGCGGTATTTCAGGCCCAGCGACCAGGTGCGCGGGGCACCGTAATAGGCGAGTTGGTAGCCCAGACTGTCCGACAGGTCGAAACCGTGGCTGATATAGCCCTTGTCGGTGATGTTGCGGATGCCGGCGGTGGCGGTCCATTGCTCATCCGCCGTCTGGAACGCCACCTGGGCATTCAGCAGGGCGTAGCCGGACTGGGCCAGCACTTCGCTGCTGCTGACCGTGGGATAGGTCTTGGACCGGTAGGAGAGATCGCCATCGACGATCACCCGACCGGCGTCGCCGATCTCCCGCTGCCAGTTGGCGCCGAAGCGGAAGCTCCATTCCGGGGAATTGACGGGGGTGCGCAGGTGGGAAATGTCGGTGCCGCCCGGCCCCTTATATTCATCATACTGCGCATCCAGCCAGGCGGCGGTCGCTGACAGGGTCAGGTCTTGCGTGGCCCGCGCCGTCAGTTCCAGTTCCAGCCCCTTGGTAGTGGCCGCACCGGCATTGGTGAACAGGGCCGCAAAGCCGCCCGTGCTGTCGGCCACGAAGGAGGAAAGCTGCAAATCCTTATAGTCATTGTAGAAGCCGGCCAGATTGAGGGTCATGCGCCGGTCCAGCAGGCTGGATTTCAGGCCCACCTCGTAAGACCACATGGTTTCCGGATCATAGGCGACGGCCTGGGCCGGGTTGTTGGAGCGGCCGTCGAAACCGCCACTCTTGAACCCGCGCGCCGCACTGGCATAGGCCATGACATCTTCGCTGACCTTGTAATCCAGGCCCAGCTTGGGCGATAGCGACGACCAGTTGTCGCCCGTCTTTACATCCGTGATGCGCAGGCCGGTGCCCAGCGCCGGGGGGATGGGGGATGTCGCCGCGAAGAATTCCTGGATACGGTCGAAATCCTTCTTCTCATACGTGTAGCGAAGGCCGGCGGTCAGCGACAGGGCGTCGGTGACGTGATAGCTGCCCTGGCCATAGGCGGCGTAGGAGCGGTTGGTCTGATCATTCAGGGAGTTGGTGACCAAGCTGATGACAGGGCCGGCAAGGCCGCTTTCCGTCTTGTCATGTTCACGGAAATAATAGAGGCCGAAGACGCCGTCGAGACGGTCCGTCCGCACATTGGCCTGGAATTCCTGGCTGAACTGCTTCTGCGCCTCATCCACGAAGACGCCGAAAATGGCGGCACCCGTGGCATCCAGGTCCAGATGCGTGTCGTAATCCATGGTCCGGTAGGCGGTGATGGATTTCAGGCTGAGGGTATCACTGGCATCCCAGCCGATATGGGCGGCCACGCCACGCACGGACAGCTTGTTCAGCCCGTTGAAATCGGCATCGACCTTGAACGGGTCGGCATTGATCGGGGTGCCGAAGACGGCGGTGGCGCGGGCCGGGGTGCGCGACGTGTCGGGCCGGTCGTCGGACCCGTCGGCGGACAGGCTGATGGTCAACCGGTCACTGGGCGTGGCTTTCAAGCCCAGGCGCCAGGCGAAAGTGTCCTGATCGCCATCATCCTTGCCATCCACGGAATTCTTCGCATAGCCATCGCGGGACAGGTAGGCGACAGCGGCACTACCAGCCAGTTTTTCCGGGATCAGGGGACCCCGGATGGAGGCCTTCACATCGCGGCGGTCATAATCGCCGAGCGTGGCCTCGATGCTGGCGGCGGTGCGGTCGTCGGGCTGTTTGGACACAAATTTGACGGCGCCACCAATGGTATTGCGGCCATAAAGCGTGCCCTGGGGACCGCGCAGCACCTCCACCCGCTCCGTATCGAACACATCCAGGAAGGCGCCCTGGGCGCGGCCCAGATAGACGTCGTCCAGATAGATGCCGACACCGGGATCGGCGAAGGCCAGGCTGTCGATCTGCCCCACGCCGCGGATATAGACAACGGCGTTCGAGGCGTCGCCTTCATGCAGGGTCAGGTTGGGCACGGCGGCCTGCAGGTCGCCCAGGTCGGAGGCACCCAGCCGGTCCAGCGCATCCGCCGACAGGGCCGTGACGGCAACGGGCGCATCCTGCAGCCGCTCCGTCTGGCGGCGCGCCGTCACCACGATCTCTTCCAGCGCCAGTGTATCGTCCTGGGCCAGGGCGGGCAGGGCGGCGATGCCGGTCAGAAGCCCGGCGGTGAACGCCGCGGGCAGAACGCTTGTCTTGGCCATGTTTCCATTCCCTGTCATCACGCGGCGATCAGGTGTCGCCGTTGATGACAGCATGGCAAGCCGGCCGGGCAGGGTATAGCGAAGAGACAGCGGACAAGATTGCCGCAGATTTTGCGTATATCGGGGGGCGCTGGGCTGAACTGCGCAACAGGGCGGTGTCGGGGCTGATCAGGGCGCTGGCGCGTCCCGCATCTTGTGGCATAAGGGGGCCCATCTGCGCCCCTGGAACCCGGCTACCCATGATCCGCCTCGAAAATATCAGCAAACACAATGGTCATCGCATTCTGTTCCTGGAATCCTCCGCGGCGTTGAACCGGGGGGAGAAGGTCGGGCTGGTCGGTCCCAACGGGGCCGGCAAGACCACCCTGTTCCGGATGATCACGGGCGAGGAACAGCCCGATACGGGCCAGGTGTCGGTGGAGAAGCAGGTTTCCATCGGTTATTTCAGCCAGGATGTCGGCGAAATGTCCGGCCGCAGCGCGGTTCAGGAGGTGATGGACGGTGCCGGCCCGGTCAGTGAGGTGGCCAAGGAACTGGCGAGCCTGGAAGAAGCCATGGCCGATCCCGACCAGGCCGACCGGATGGACGCCATCATCGAGCGCTATGGCGAGGTGCAGGCGCGCTTTGATGAGCTGGGCGGCTATGAGTTGGAGGGGCGGGCGCGCGAAGTGCTGGCCGGTCTCAGCTTCAGCCAGGAGATGATGGACAATAATGTCGGCGCGCTGTCTGGCGGCTGGAAGATGCGTGTGGCGCTGGGCCGTATCCTGCTGATGAAGCCCGACGCCATGCTGCTGGACGAACCCAGCAACCATCTGGACATTGAAAGCCTGATCTGGCTGGAAGGGTTCCTGAAGGGCTATGACGGCGCCCTGCTGATGACCTCGCACGACCGGGAATTCATGAACCGGATCGTCAACAAGATCATCGAGATCGATGGCGGATCGCTGACCAGCTATTCCGGCGATTACGGTTTTTATGAACAGCAGCGAGCGCTGAACGAGCGGCAGCAGCAGGCACAGTTTGAACGCCAGCAGGCCATGCTGGCCAAGGAGATCAAGTTCATCGAGCGGTTCAAGGCCCGCGCCTCGCACGCCAGTCAGGTGCAGAGCCGGGTCAAGAAACTGGACAAGATTGACCGGGTCGAGCCGCCCAAACGCCGCCAGACGGTGATGTTCGAGTTCCCCCCGGCCCCCCGCTCGGGCGAGGATGTGGCGGTCCTGCGCAATGTGCACAAGGGCTATGGCAGCCGGACCATCTATCAGGGCTTCGATTTCACCATCCGCCGCAAGGAACGCTGGTGCGTGATGGGCGTCAATGGTGCCGGCAAGTCGACGCTACTGAAGCTGATCGCGGGCGTGGACCAGCCCGACACCGGGACCGTCAATGTCGGCGCCAGCGTGAAGATGGGCTATTTCTCGCAGCACGCGATGGAGCTGCTGGACGGGGAGCAGACGGTGTTCGAAGCGCTGGAAAGTGCCTTCCCGCAGGCGGGCCAGGGGTCGTTGCGCGCGCTGGCCGGCTGTTTCGGCTTCTCCGGCGACGACGTGGAAAAGCGCTGCCGGGTGCTGTCCGGTGGGGAGAAAGCGCGGCTGGTCATGGCGATCATGCTGTACAACCCGCCGAACTTCCTGGTGCTGGACGAGCCGACAAACCATCTCGACCTCGACACCAAGCAGATGCTGATCACGGCGCTGGCCGCCTATGAGGGGACCATGCTGTTCGTGTCGCACGACCGGCACTTCCTGGCGGCGCTGTCCAACCGGGTGCTGGAACTGACGCCGGACGGCATCCACCAATATGGCGGCGGCTATACGGAATATGTGGCGCATACCGGGCAGGAGGCGCCTGGCCTGCATAGCTGAGCCGGCGCAAGCAGAACGGCCGTCGCCCGTCGGCCCCGCCCATTTGGACATTGGTTTGCGGTAAGGGCCTGAAAAAATCCTTTGCCCGGTGCAACAATCCTGTTGTCTTCCGCCATGACACCGGTTACCTAATGGAAGCGTCGCCATCCCGGTTGTTCCGCGTCCGCAAGGTGTTATCGATGTCCAAGCCCCTGGCCCTGCACGAAGACCGTTTGTTCCCCGCTGAACCCGGCACCCGCGCCATCGCGCGGCGCCTGTATCAATTGGTCAAGGGCCTGCCGATCATCAGCCCGCATGGGCATACGGACCCGTCCTGGTTTGCCGACAATCAGAATTTCGGCAACCCAACGCAGCTTCTGCTGTCGCCGGACCATTATGTCTATCGCATGCTGTACAGCCAGGGCATCGCCATGGAGGATGTGGGCGTGGGCGACCGGTCGGGCCCGTCCAAGGCCGATCCGCGTGCCGCGTGGCACCTGTTCGCGTCGAATTTCCACTTGTTCCGCGCCACGCCAAGCTGGCTGTGGATGAACTATGTGTTCACCAATGTCTTCGGCATTGATGTCGCCTTGTCGGCTGACACCGCTGACCATTACTATGACACGATCGATGCGGCGCTGAAGACCGATGCCTTCCGCCCGCGCGCCCTGTTCGAACGGTTCAACATCGAACTGATCGCGACGACTGAGGGGCCGACCGACACGTTGGACCACCATCACAAGGTGCTTGCCAGCGGATGGAAGGGGGGGCGGGTGATCTCCGCCTATCGCCCCGACGCGGTGATCGACCCCGAACATGAACAGTTCCCCACCGCCATGCGCGCCTTTGCGGAAGTGACGGGGGAGGATGTCTATAGCTGGAAGGGCTATCTGAACGCCCACCGCAAGCGCCGCCAGGACTTCATGGCGGTTGGCACGACCAGCAGCGACCATGGCCATATCACGGCCAATACCGAGAACCTGTCGCCCGCCGATGCGGAAAAGCTGTTCCAGAAGGTGCTGAAGGGCGATGTCACCCCGGCCGAGGCGGAGGCCTTCCGAGGCCAGATGCTGACCGAAATGGCCGGCATGAGCATCGAGGATGGTCTGGTCATGCAGATCCATCCCGGCGCCTTCCGCAACCATAATGGCCAGGTGTTCGAGCGGTTTGGCCGCGACAAGGGCGCGGACGTGCCGTCGCGCACCGAGTATATCCGCGCGCTGAAGCCGCTGCTGGACCGCTATGGCAATGACAAGCGCCTGTCGATCATCCTGTTCACCCTGGACGAAACGACCTATGCCCGCGAACTGGCCCCGCTGGCCGGGCATTACCCGACATTGAAGCTGGGTCCCGCCTGGTGGTTCCATGACAGCCCGGAAGGCATGATGCGTTTCCGCGAGCAGGTGACGGAGACGGCCGGCTTCTACAACACTGTCGGGTTCAACGACGATACCCGTGCCTTCCTGTCCATTCCCGCCCGCCATGACGTGGCTCGCCGCGTGGACAGCGCCTTCCTGGCCCGCATGGTGGCGGAACACCGGCTGGACGAGGATGAGGCGGCGGGGGTCATTGTCGACTTGTCCTACAACCTGCCCAAGAAGGCCTACAAACTGTGATCGGCGCATCCGGCATGGCCAGGAACGGCCGTCGGGCCTGATACCAAAAAATCCGGGAGTAACAATATGTTCGCCAAGACCTATCACGCCACCCACCCCGTCATGATGCAGGGGGCCAGCAATGACGATCTGCGTGATCGCTATCTGATGAGCGGCCTGTTCGTGGCCGATCAGGTGGTGTTGAACTATAGCCATAATGAGCGTTTTGTCGTCGGCGGCGCCACGCCGGTGGCGGGGTCCGTTGTCCTGCCGCACCAGACCGAGCCGGCATCGGCCGCCGGTCACCCGTTCCTGGAGCGCCGTGAACTGGGCATCGTCAATATCGGCGGTGCTGGTTCGGTGACGGTGGACGGCACGGTCTATGAACTGGGCAACAAGGACGGCCTCTATGTCGGCATGGGCGCGAAGGATGTCAGCTTCGCGTCCGCCGATGCCGCCAGCCCGGCCCGGTTCTATCTGGTGTCCACGCCGGCCCATGCCAGCTTCCCCAACAAGAAGATCGGCATCCAGGACGCGGTGGCGCTGGAGCGTGGCGCCCTGGAAACCAGCAATGAGCGCACGATCTATCAGTATATCGTGCCGGCCACCTGCCAGTCGGCGCAGTTGCTGCTGGGCCTGACCATGCTGAAGCCGGGTTCGGTATGGAACACCATGCCGCCGCACCTGCATGACCGCCGGTCGGAAGTGTATCTCTATTGCGATCTGGCCGGTGACAACCGCGTTTTCCATTTCATGGGCGAGCCGGAAGCCGCCCGCCACATCGTGGTGGCCGATGGCGAGGCCGTGATGTCCCCGCCCTGGTCCATCCATATGGGCAGCGGTACGGCCAATTATTCCTTCATCTGGGCCATGGGCGGCGAGAACCTCGATTACACCGACATGAAGGTGATCGATATCTGCCAGTTGCGTTGAGGTACGGATTGCATCTCCCCTGCCTTCCCGTTGAGACGCGGGAACCAAAGGGGGGGATGATCACCATCGTTTGGTGCCTGTGACCCCTGGACCCCCGCTTCTCAACGGGGTGTCCCCCCGGGGCGGCCGCATTTCTTACCCGATAGGGGAGCATCCCATCATGAGCAATCCCTTCGACCTTTCCGGCAAGGTGGCGTTGGTAACCGGTGCCAATACCGGGATCGGCCAGGGCATCGCGGTGGCGCTGGCCCAGGCGGGGGCCAGCATCGTGGCCGTGGGCCGGTCCACGCCCACCGACACGCAGGGTGCCGTCGAAGCCACGGGCGGGAAGTTCGCGTTTGTTTCCGCCGATCTGGGCACCGGTGCGCCGGTGGCGGAGATTGTGGAAAAGGCGACCGCCGCCTTTGGCCGCATCGATATCCTGGTCAATAATGCCGGCACCATCCGCCGTGCCGACGCGCTGGAATTTTCCGAGACCGACTGGGACGATGTCCTGGACGTCAATCTGAAGACGCCGTTCTTCCTGGCTCAGGCGGTCGCGAAGAGGTTCATCGCGCAAGGGTCGGGCGGCAAGATCATCAATATTGCCAGCATGCTGTCCTT
Source organism: Niveispirillum sp. (assembly GCF_017996735.1). GTDB lineage: Bacteria > Pseudomonadota > Alphaproteobacteria > Azospirillales > Azospirillaceae > Niveispirillum. The sequence goes on along the minus strand of NZ_JAGOGJ010000082.1, from coordinate 16,627 downwards.
CCAGGGCGGCATCCGGGTCGTCTCCTATACCGCGTCCAAGAGCGGCATTGCCGGCGTGACCAAGCTGCTGGCCAATGAATGGGCGGCCAAGGGCATCAATGTGAATGCCATCGCCCCCGGTTATTTCGCCACCAACAATACCGAAGCTTTGCGCGCCGACGAGAACCGCAACCGCGACATCCTGGCCCGCATCCCGGCCGCGCGCTGGGGCTCTCCGTCGGACCTGGGTGGCGCCGCCGTCTTCCTGGCCTCTGCCGCTGCCGATTATGTCCATGGCATCACCCTGCCCGTGGATGGCGGCTGGCTGGCCCGGTAAAGCTTAACTCCCAGCAGCGTCCCATCGCTGCAACTCAGGCGCCCCCGCCCACTCCATGGGCGGGGGTTCTTTTTTGGGAGGCGGTTTTTCCCTCACCCTCCCACCGCTTCGCGGCGGGCCCCTCCCTCTCCCACGTTCGTGGGCGAGGGGCGGAGTTTGGATGGTGGGCTTGTTTCGCCCCTCACCCTCCCACCGCTTCGCGGCGGGCCCCTCCCTCTCCCACGTTCGTGGGCGAGGGGCGGAGTTTGGATGGTGGGCTTGTTTTGCCCCTCGCCCCTGTTGCGGGAGAGGGAGGGGCCCGAACGCGTCAGCGTTTGGGAGGGTGAGGGCTGAGTGGCCGGTTGATCGGCTCAAGCCCGCACGGTGACGCTGCCGTCGGTGGCGACAGTGACCGACAGGCCCGTATAATCCGTCACGCTCGTATGGATCGTGGCCGCGGGGTGCGTGTGGGTGGCGGTGATCACCAGCACGGCCGCACCGGATGCCTCCCCCGCCGCGATGCCGGCGGGGCTGTCTTCCAGCACCAGACAATTCCCGATCCCCACACCCAGCCTTTCGGCGGCCAGCAGGAACCCGTCGGGTGCCGGCTTCGACCGGGTCACGTCCTCCGCCGCGATCAGCAGGCGGGGCAGGGGAATGCCCGCTGCCGCCAACCGCGCCTGCGCCAGCCGGCGCGGGGCCGAGGTGACGATGGCCCAGCGCGCGGGCGGCAGGGCCGCGATGAAGGCTCCGGCTCCGGCGATGGGGTCAATACCGTCTACATCCTCGATCTCCGCGTCGGTGATGGCGGCAGCCTCGGCCACGGGGTCGACGCCGGGCAGGCCGAGGCGCCGGATGGTTTCCACCGACTGGATACCATGAATGGTGGGCAGGAACGCCGCCACGTCCAGCCCATGCCGCTCCGCCCAGGCGGCCCAGATGCGTTCGGCCGACTTGATCGAACTGAGCACCGTGCCGTCCATGTCGAACAGCAGTGCCTCAATGCGCCGGTCGGGGAAAAGCGGGGACATGCATCCACTCCGTCTGGGTAAGAGGTGACCCCAAGCTAACCCATTGGCGACGCTGCGACGGACGGTTTCCCCGCATCCGTCACCTGCTTTGGCGGCGGGGCTGGATGGATGGTGAGCCGCAAGAACGATCTTGTTGGTTGCTGACATGTATACTACCATACCAGTCAATTCCGGGTGGCTTGCGGCGGCGATTGTTACCGCTCCCATAAAGACATCCCGGCATGGTCCATGCGACCGATGGGCAACATCGGCGTCAACGAACGAGGAAACGTCTTGCGGTTGGAAAATCATGCATGCCCGGTCGGTCCGGGCCGCCCTTCTGTCGCCCGCTCCCTGTGCGTGGCGGCTGTCGCGTTGCTGTCGCTGCTGGCCGTGCCGGCGGTCCTGGCCTGTGATACGCCGGTCAGCGTCTGTGCCAAGGAAAAGGCCGGCAGCCTGGCCCTGATCCGGGCGGGGCAGGCGGTGCCGGTCTATGTCGATGCCGGTGCCGACCCGGCGGTGAAACATGCCGCCAACAGTCTGCGCGCCGATCTGGGCCGCGTGGGCGGCAGTGCGGCGGCAGCCCCGGCGACACTGGCGGATGTGAAGGGGCCGGTCGTCATTATCGGCGTTCTGGGCGCCAGCCCCATCATTGACGGTCTGGTCAAGGACGGGAAGCTGAAGCCCGACGGTCTGGCCGGGGAGTGGGAAGGCTTCCGGCAGGTGGTGGTGAACAAGCCCGCACCGGGCATCCCGCGCGCGCTGGTCATTGTCGGGTCCGACCGGCGGGGCGCTGTGTTCGGTACCTATGACCTGTCGGAACGCATCGGGGTGTCGCCCTGGGTCTGGTGGGCCGATGTGCCGGTGACGCGGCGGGACAATCTGTATCTCGTGGCCGGCGCCCGGGCCGACCGGCCGCAGGTGCGCTATCGCGGTTTTTTCATCAATGATGAGGAACCGGCCTTCGGCGGCTGGGCGCGGGCCAAGTTCGGCGGCATCAATGCCGACCTGTATGGCCATGTCTTTGAATTGCTGCTGCGTCTGAAGGGCAATTATCTGTGGCCCGCCATGTGGGCGCCCAAGGCCTTCAACGATGATGATCCGCGCAACATGGTACTGGCCGATGAGATGGGCGTGGTGATGGGCACCTCCCATCACGAGCCGATGACCCGCGCCCAGCATGAGTGGCACCGCAACAAGGATAAGGGCGTCACCGGCGGCCGCTGGGATTACAGCGCCAATGCCGACAATCTGCGCGCCTTCTGGCGCGGTGGTATCGAGCGCATGATGTCGAAGGGCGGCGGGGGTTCTTATGAAAGCCTGATCACCATGGGCATGCGCGGTGATGGGGACGAGCCGATGGCCGAGGATACGGCCACAAAGCTGCTGGAAACCATCGTTGCCGATCAGCGCAAGATCATCGCCGATGTGACGGGCAAGCCGCCCGAGCAGACGCCGCAGCTCTGGGCGCTGTACAAGGAAGTACAGGATTATTACGACCACGGCATGCGGGTGCCGGATGATGTGACCCTGCTGTTCGCCGATGATAACTGGGGCCAGATCCGCCGCCTGCCCGTGGCGGGGCGCGATCCGGTCGACCGGGCCGGCGGCTATGGTGTTTATTACCATTTCGACTATGTCGGCGGTCCCCGGAACTATAAATGGCTCAACACCAACCAGATATCCAAGGTCTGGCAGCAGATGGACCTGGCCTTTGAAAGCGGGGCGCGGAACATCTGGATCGTGAATGTCGGCGATATCAAGCCGATGGAATATCCGCTGGAATTCTTCCTGGACATGGCCTGGAACCCGGCGGCGATGACGCCGTCCGTCCTGTCGTCCTGGCCCGTGCAATGGGCGGCGCAGACCTTTGGCGCGGATGTCGCAAAGGATATCGCCGAGGTGGTGGAGACCTATGGCACCTATTCCTCGCGCCGCAAGCCGGAACTGATCGACCAGGACAGTTTCCCCCTGGGCGAGGGCATGGGGCCGGTGCTGGATGGTGGTGATTTCGGCCGGATGGTGGAGGAATGGCGGGTGCTGGTCGCCAAGGTCGAAAAGATCAAGGCGCGGCTGCGGCCCGACCAGATGGACGCCTATTTCCAGCTTGTCGAACATCCGGTCCTGGCGCTGGCCAACCTGTACGAGATGTATTACGCGGCGGCCTGGAACAAGCGGTTGATGACCCGCAACGACCCGCGCGCCGATTATTTCGCCAATGAGGTGGAGCGCACGTTCAAGAGGGATGCCGACCTGACGGCGCAGTACCATGCGCTGAATGGCGGCAAATGGAACGGCATGATGAATCAGGTCCATATGAGCTATGTGATCTGGCAGACGCCAAGTCAGCAGAGCATGCCCAGCATCAGCCGCGTCTCCCTGGACACCCCGCCCGACCGCATGGCGGCACAGATCAGGTTCACGACCGATCGTAAGGCCGATCCGGTGGTGACCACCCTGCCGGCGTCGAAGTTCGACAAGGCCGTGGGGGCCAAGGGCCTGTCCTGGCAGGTGGTGCCCTATCTGGGGCGCGGGGATGCGGTGCTGGCCCTGCCGCAGGGGCGACCCGCGACGGCACCGGCCGACGGCATGCGCCTGGATTATGGGGTCACCCTGGCCAAGGATGGGGCGGCGGAGGTGCAGCTCCGGCTGTCGCCGACGCTGGATACCACCGGCGGGCAGGGTATCCGCATCGGTGTGTCCATCGATGATGGGCCGGTGCAGACCGTGGTTTCGCACCTGATCCCCACGCCGGGGGCCGCCGCAACGCCCGAACAGGTGGCCTGGGTAGAGGCGGTGAAGAATAACGGCCACACGGTCACGGCGCGTTTCGAGGGGCTGAAGGCCGGACGGCACACCGTCAAACTCTGGCGCATCGATGACAATGCCGTGCTGGAAAGCCTGACCGTCAGCCAGCGCTGACTTTTCTGTTCCTCAGTCGCCGGCGCCGCGGCGGTCGCCGCCGGATCGGTTTACGCTCGGCTGAAACCGCTCTAGGGGGTTTTGAATGGGGTCGCGGACGATCAAGGCGCTGCGCTGGTGGATGATCGGGCTGATCATGCTGGGCGCCATCATCAACTATCTGTCGCGGGCGACACTGGGCGTCGCGGCGCCCACCGTGCTGGCCGATCTGAACATCACGACCCAGGAATATGGCTGGATCACGGGGGCGTTTCAGCTTGGCGTGATGATGCAGCCGCTATGCGGCTATATCCTGGACGTGATCGGGCTGAAGATGGGGTTCGCCATTTTCGCGACGGCCTGGTCGCTGCTGACCATGGCGCATGGGCTGGCCAATAGCTGGCCGGTGCTGATGGGGTTGCGTGGGTTGCTGGGGCTGGCGGAGGGGTCGGCCAATCCGGCGGGCATGAAGGCCGTGGCGGAATGGTTTCCGGCGCGGGAGCGGGGGCATGCGGGCGGCGTGTTCAATATCGGCGCCTCGGTCGGGTCCATGCTGGCCCCGCCGCTGGTGGCCTGGGCCATCCTGTTCTGGAACTGGCAGATGGCCTTTGTCCTGGCAGGTGTACTAGGGCTGGTCTGGGTGGTGGCGTGGCTGAAATTCTATCACCCGCCGGCCACCCATCCGGCCCTGTCGGATGCCGAACGCGCCCATATCGCGGCCGGGCAGGAAAGCCACCTGACGGGCGACGGCACGCGGCCTGCCATTAAGGAATTGCTGAAACGGCGGAATTTCTGGGGCATCGCCCTGCCGCGTTTCCTGGCCGACCCGACCTGGGGAACGCTGGCCTTCTGGATACCGCTTTATCTGACGACGGTGCGGGGCTTTGATCTTGCGGCCATCGCCATGTTTGCCTGGTTGCCCTTTGTGGCGGCCGATCTGGGCTGCCTGTTCGGGCCGACGGTGGCGGCCTTCCTGCACCGGCGCGGCTTCAGCCTGCTGAACGCGCGGCGCGGGGCCTTTACCCTGGGCGCTGTCATGATGGTGGGAATGGCCTTTGTCGGCCGGGTGGAAAGCCCCTATCTGGCCATCGCCCTGCTCTGCCTGGGCGGATTCGCGCACCAGACCCTGTCCGTCACCGTCATCACCCTGGCGTCGGACCTGTTCCGCCGCAACGAGGTGGCGACGGTGGCAGGCATGGCGGGGACCATGGGCAATCTGGGGGTGCTGCTCTTCTCGCTGCTGATCGGCGGGCTGGTGGCCAAGGTCGGGTATGATCCATTCTTCCTGGCGCTCGGCGTGCTGGACCTTGTGGGGGCCGTGCTGCTCTGGACCCTGGTACGGGAGAAATAAGCCATGATCCGCAATCCCATCCTGCCCGGCTTCAACCCCGATCCGTCCATCGTGCGGGTCGGGCCCGACTATTACATCGCCACATCGACCTTTGAATGGTTCCCCGGTGTGCAGATCCACCATTCGCGCGATCTGGTGCATTGGCGGCTGCTGTCGCGGCCCCTGAACCGGGCCAGCCAGTTGAACATGCTGGGCGCGCCCGACAGTTGCGGCGTCTGGGCGCCGTGCCTGACCCATGCGGACGGCCTGTTCTACCTGATCTATACCGATGTGAAGCGTTATGGGCGCACGACCGTGGGCGGGGCGTCGGGCGCGTCGCTGCGCGATTTCCACAATTATCTGGTGACCTGCGACCGCATCGATGGCGACTGGTCCGACCCCGTCCATCTGAACAGCAGCGGCTTTGACCCGTCGCTATTCCATGACGATGACGGGCGCAAATATCTGCTGAACATGCTGTGGGACCATCGGCCCGGGCGCAACCGTTTCGCCGGCATCGTGGCGCAGGAATATTGCCCGAAGACCCGCGCCCTGATCGGGACAGGCCAAGTGATCTTCAAGGGCACGGCGCTGGGCCTGACGGAGGCGCCGCATCTCTATAAACGGGACGGCTGGTACTATCTGCTGACGGCGGAGGGAGGGACGGGGTGGAACCATGCCGTCACCATGGCGCGGTCGCGGAACGTGATGGGGCCGTATGAGCTGCACCCCGACACCTACATCCTCAGTTCGCGCACGCGGCCCGATGCGCCGCTGCAGCGGGCGGGGCACGCCGATCTGGTGGAAACGGCGGATGGTGATACCTATGCCGTCTATCTCTGTGGCCGGCCATTGCCCAACCGGGGGCGCTGCGTGCTGGGCCGGGAAACGGCGATCCAGCGCATGGTCTGGGGCCCCGATGGCTGGCTGCGCACCGTGGATGGGCGGGGGCTGCCGGCCCTGACCACCCCGTCGCCGGGCCTGCCGCCGCATGTCTTTCCGACCCCGCCCGCAAGGACCGATTTCGACGGGCCGGATTTGCCCATCGACTTCCAATGGCTGCGCTCCCCCTTTCCCGACGAACTGTTCAGCCTGAGTGCCCGGCCCGGCTGGCTACGCCTTTACGGGGCCGAAACGATTGGCAGCCAGTACCGTCAGGCCCTGGTGGCGCGGCGCCTGCAATCCTTCTGCGTCAGCATGGAAACAAGACTGGATTACGAGCCAAACCATTTCCACCAGGCGGCGGGGCTGGTCTGTTACTATGGCGGAACGAAATTCCATTATCTCCATGTCAGCCATGATGAGGGGCAGGGAAAGCATCTGCGGGTGATGTCGGCCCTGCCGGACAGCACGCAGGCCGATGCCTTCACCGACCCGATCCCGTTGCCGCCCGGCCCGGTGACGCTGCGGGCGGAGATCGATTATGAAAGGCTGCGCTTTGCCTTTCGGGTGGACGGGGGCGACTGGGTCTGGCTGCCGCAACAGTTCGATGCCAGCATCCTGTCGGATGAGGCGACCAGCCCCGGTGCGCCGAACTTCACCGGCGCCTTTGTCGGCATGGCCTGTCAGGATATGGCGGGCACACGGCTGGCGGCGGATTTCGACTGGTTCGATTATCGAGAGCGGGCGTTTGTGGGCGAGGTGGGGTGAGCTTGTGGGGATGGGGTTGCCCTCACCCTCCCGAACGCTGGCGCGTTCGGGCCCCTCCCTCTCCCGCGTTCGTGGGCGAGGGGCGAAGTTTGGCCGAGAGCCCTATTCCGCCCCTCGCCCGCTTGGCGGGAGAGGGAGGGGCCCGTTGGTGTCAGCCAACGGGAGGGTGAGGGACCAACGTTACGGCCCCGCCACCTTGTCGATGGTCAGGGCCTCGATCATCGCCTCGTTCACCGGGCCGGCGCTGCCGCCGGTGGCGCTGTAGGTGATGTTGGTGGACAGGCCGCTCATGTTGAAAAAATCCTCCAGCGACAGGCGGTAGCGACCGGCGGGCAGGTCGAAGATGGCGCGGGTGGACGGGCGGATCGGGTGTTTGTCGCCTTCCGGTTCGACATGCGGCATCTGGATGATGGCGCTGTGTTTCGTGCCGTCGGCGGCCACCAGGATCAGCCGCTTCACCCCGTTGGTGACGCCGGTGTTCAGCGCGAAGCTGTGATTGTCATAAAGCGTGCCCAGGGCGTAGCGGCCGGCGGTGGGCAGCGTCATCTCCCCCAATTCCAGGGTCTGACCCAACACCGCCTTGCGCCCCACGGCCAGGGTATGGGCGGCATCGCCACGCAGGCAGGCAGGGGCGGAGGGTTGCGAGGCGATGCGGGTGGAGACATGGACCGCAACGACGGAATAGCAGGCGGTCTGGGCAGTGGCGGGCGGGGCGGGGTCGGTCCAGCTCTGTCCCGCCACGTCCCGGGCCAATGTCACCCCGTCGCGCAGGATGCGGTACTTTACCGGCGTCTTGTCGCGCGGCGGTGCGATGTCCAGCCGCGTGGTGCCACCATCACGCCGTGCGGCGGTAATCACCGGGGTCCAGGGCATGAAGGCGTGCGGTTCGGCGTGGCTGACCGCGTCGATCAGGGGAAGGTCGGTGACGGTGCTGCCGGAGGGTAGGGCAGTGCCGAACCGCACCTCGATCCGGTTCACGCCGTCGCGCAGGTGTGCCGCCGTGATCGGTCCGGTGACCGGGTTGCCGTTCAGGCTGACGCCCGCCACGGGATAAAGCGCGCCGGCGGCGGCCTTGGGCGGCAGGATCAGGGCGATCTCAACCTTGCGGCCCGCATATTCCAGATTGGACAGGGTGGCTTCGGCCCCGGCGAAACGGTCGCGTGTGGCGCTGGTCAGGGTGGGGCTGATGCGGACGCCGTCGGCCCTGGCATGCCAGCCGAAGATGGTTTCCACCACCATGCCGTAATAGGCGCCGACGGACCAGAGCTGCCGCCTTGAATTGATTTCCGGCCCGTCATCGAACTGTGACTTGCCCGTCAGCCATTCCAGATTTTCCATGTTGGACAAATGCAGGGCGGCGGCCCGTTCCAGCGCGGCCAGCCCACGATCCACGGCGGCCACATGCCCCGCCTGTGCGGCGGCGCGCACGGCATAGGCGGTAACGAAGGGCCATTGGGCGCGGTTGTGATAGACATATTCGCCCGGCGCCTGCGGCCAGACGACGGACGGGCCGAAGGGTGCGAACGGGTAGCGGTCGAAGATCGACTTGGCCCGGTCCGGCGGCGCCACGCCCGACAGCACGGCCAGCGCATTGCCCAGCAGGTCGTATTTCCCGATCAGGGCCGGCGTCAGGTCGGCGGAGGTGTAGGTGGCATACATGCCGGCCTGCGCATCCCAGAAACCGGCATCGATGGCGGTGGCCAGTGCATCGGCCCAACCATCATAGCGGGCGGCCGTTGCCGTTTCCCCGAATTCACGGGCCAGACGGGCGGCCAGACGCTGTGCCCGATACTGGGTCACGTTGGTGGACAGGGCCTTGCTTTCGGCCAGGGCCGACAGGTTCTGCCGCACCCAGGGGGCGTAGCTCTGTTCGCGCCAGTCCAGGAAACTATGTTCACCATTATAAAGCCCGGCCCGCGTGTCGAAGGCGGCGACACGGTCGGCCTCCAGCGTGCCGCGCAGGGCGTTGAAGGCCTTGGCCGCAAAATCTGCCCGCTCCGCGCCCTGCAGGTTGGCCAGTGCGGCTTCCGCCCCCAATGCCCAGGTGCTGCGGTCGGTACTGACCGGCCAGGAACCGCCGGAGCCGGTATCCTGCACGATCTGCGTCGATCCGGGCGGCAGTTCCGGCGGCACGGGCACGCCGGGACGGAGCGTGCCCGTCTTGAACAGCAGGCTGTCCACCGCGCGGTGTGGGTCCAGCCCCGCCAGACCCAGGTCCAGCGCGTAGGACAGGTCGCGCGTCCAGACATAGTTCCACTTCTCCCCCGTTTCGAAACAGGGGCAGGGGATGGGCTGGCGGTTATTGTACCATTCGTCCCGGATGGAACCGACGCTGGCCAGGGCCGCGTCATCCACCGCCTGGGCGAAAAGGGCGTCGAACAGGCTGTCGCCGGTGCGGACGAAGGGGCCCTTCTCCGTGATCTCCCGGGTGCCTGGCGCCCCTTCACGCTGCGGTGCCGTGCTGGTCAGGCGGAAGGCCCGCGCGCCGGGTCTGCCCGTCACCTCCACACTCACCTGTGCCGGCTTGCCGCCGGGTTCAGCCGGATAGGGGGCGTAGGTGCGTGTCTCAGCCGCATGACCGGACCCGATGCCCAGCAGCGAAAGGGCGGCAAAGGTCAGCATTGTACGGGGGGAGCGGGGCATGTTTCCTCCTTATGGGCCGGTGTCCGGCCCATCCTTCATGCCCCACAACGGATCACATCGCAATTGCACCTAAAGGGGAATGTTTTCACTATATGCTCTTATAGGTGGATTTATTGGTACGGAAGATAAGAAAAATACTAAATAAAAACCGCTATTAAAAATTAATATCAAGGTATATTTGCAAGTTATATTTAATTTATCTGTCTTTTTGCTAAGGGCTGCTTCGGCTTACCGGCTGCCGTGAATACGTATGTGGTGAAAACCGGAAGGCGGGTGATGCTGTCAAAGGGAAGTCCGGAAGGGTGACCAAATCGGATGCGGCGGCCGTTCACGTCCATAAGGCGCGCACCAGATCCTTCAGCCGTTTCGCCTCTTGCCACCGGTCAGTCAGTTCACGGCCGGCTGTGTCCACCACGGCATAGGGTGGGGGGCCGAGTTCGACCATGAAGCTTAAACTGTCTTGCGGTTGCGACTGCTGCCGCCACTGCTGGAAGCCCCGTTTCCACCAGTCCAGGAACAGGTCCAGCCACGGCTGATGATGGCCACCAATGGGGGCTTGCACCTGATGGGCCGTGGCGACACGGCCGTGAAAGGCCTTTGCCTGCCGCAAAATTCGATCGATACCTGCCTGTCTGGCACCGTCGACAGGTAATTCCCACTCTCCGGCAACGACATAATGGCAGAGATCGGCCGTCAGCGGGAGGAAGGGCAGGGCGTCCAGCATGCGCAGGAAAAACGGCAGATCCTGTGTCAGCCGCGCACGGTGGGTTTCATAGAGGATGGGCAGGCCCGCCCGCTCCCGCACGCGCTCCATGCTTTCCACCAGCCGCACGGCGTCCGCCACCCGGTCCAGCGGCCCGGCGATCTGTACATTCAGATGATGGGCGGACAGGGCGGCCGCTTCTTCGGCGAACCGGTCCAGTTCGTCGGCGGTGCGGGCCAGAACCTGCGCCTCCCAGGCCAGCCCGCGTTCATTCATGAAACGCGAGGTGACGGCGGTGCGTTCCTTGCGCACCAGATTGGTGCCGGCCCCATCGAACCCCGCATCCACTATCGCCTGCAGCGCCGTTTCCAGATCGTTCCAGACATCGAAACCGGGGCATTTATCCATGCCCCAGACGGATTGCAGGATCAGAAGCCGGGGCATCGGGAACCCTCCCTGTGGCGGATGCTTCTGCTTGGCTGCTTTATACCCGCCCCGTCCAATCGCAATCGCTCAACAGCTCATGCGCGGATGCTATGACCCGGCCCGAAGACAGGCTTCCGCCTCCTGCCATACGGCCTCGGCCAGCCAGGTAATGGGCGGCGGGGTGGGGCCGATATCGGGTTCCAGCAGGGTGAAGTCGAAGCCGATGGCCGGCCGCACGGGCCGCACCGCCACGCCCAGCCGGCGGAACAGCCGGGCCGAAAACGGCTCGACAATGGCCAGACCCAGCCCCGCCTCGACATAGGCATAGATGGGCAGCGATTGCTGGCATTCCAGCAGCCTGTCGACCATCACCCCATGCGCCGCCAGCGCCGCGTCGATGCCGTTCCACAGAGCGTCGGCCTCATGCATGGGGCCGATGAAGCTCTCCCCGGCCAGATCCGCCACCTGCACCATTTCCCGTTCCAGCAGCCGGTGGCCCGGCGGCAGGGCGCAGACATAATCGGCGCGGATCAGGGGGGTAACGCGGATGCCCTCACGCGGGGGCGTGGCCACACCGATACCCAGATCGGCCTGACCCAGGAACACCCGATCCTCGATGGCGCGTTGGCCCAGCGCCTCCACCGTCACCTTCACCTCCGCATGCCGTTCCCGGAACCGGCGCAGCACGGGGGGCAGGATCGTGGTGGCAAGGGCCGACAGGCAGGCGATGCGCACCGTGCCCACCGGATGCGCCCTTATGCGCCGCGCAGCCTGGGCCAGCAGGTCCAGGCCGGTGAAGGAGCGCTGCACCGCTTCGAACAGGGTTTCGGCCTGTGCCGTGGGATGCACCCTGCCGCCGCGCCGTTCGAACAGCGCAAAGCCCACGGAATATTCCAGATCGGCGATCAGGCGGCTGACCGATGGCTGGGAGATGTTCAGCATGGATGCGGCGGCGGTGACACCGCCGCTCATCATCACCGCCCTGAACGCCTCGATCTGTCGCATGCGCATCGGGACATAGTATTCACGAATGAAGTCGTGATGCAATTCGATTGGATACGATGGCTGATCCGGCCGCAGAATGGTTTCCAACAACAGCCCATAGGAGGAGGAAACCATGAAGTACGAACAGCAGCGCGAGCAGTTCCAGCGTGAAGGCTATGCGATTTTCGAACGCGTGCTGGAAGGCCCGCTGCTCGACATCCTGCGCGCCCAGTGCGGCCGCATGGTGGAGCGGGAGGATGCGCGCCTGGACGCGCTGGGCGTCGATGTCGACGGCATCACCCATCGCGGCAACCGCTATTTCGCGGGCGAATGTCAGCGGGTGCAGCCGGAACTGCGCGAAATGCTGTTCTCCGACGTGATGGCCGACATCTGCCGCGCCACCATCGGCGACGATGCCTATTTCTTCTATGACCAGTATGTGGTGAAGGGGGCCGGCGGCGGCATGTCCTTCAGCTGGCATCAGGACAGCGGCTATGTCGTGGGCAATGGTGGCCCGCCGGACCACAAGCCCTATCTCACCTGCTGGTGTACGCTGGACGACACCACCATCGAAAACGGCACCGTGCGTGTCCTGCCCTTCAGCCAGGTGCCCGCCACGCGTGAGGGCATCGTGCCCCATGTACGCCAGCCCGGCACCAACGATCTGGTCGGCTGGACCGGGGATGAGGAAGGCGTGGTGGTGGAGGTGCCGGCCGGCAGTATCGTCGCCTTCTCCTCCCTGCTGCTGCACGCCACGGGCGCCAACCGCACCGACCGCATGCGCCGCGTCTATCTGGCCCAATACAGTCCGGAAGTGATCCTGAACCCCGGCACGAAACAGTTGCGCCGCAATGCCATCCCGGTGCTGCGTAACGGCAGGCAGGTGACGTTTGCGTGAGGGGGCAATCCCCATTGCCCTCACCCTCCCCCCCGCTGACGCGGGCGGGCCCCTCCCTCTCCCGCAAAGCGGGCGAGGGGCGGAAATAGGCAATGCAGCTTGTTTCACCCCTCGCCCACGAAGTGGGAGAGGGAGGGGCCCATTGGTGCCAGCCGATGGGAGGGTGAGGGCAGCCCAACCGACCTGAACCGTCACCCCGCCGTCACCACGGCCTGTGCCGTTTCCCGCAGCATCCTCACGAAGGCGGTAACAGCCGCACTCTGGCTGCGGTTGCGCAGCAGGTGGATGCCGTCATTGGTCTGTTCGCCCGCCGCCATGGCGTAGCAGGTCAGGGACCCGTCCCGGCTGGCGGCCAGGGCCAGGGACCGGGGAACGACCGTGATGGCGGCCCCCTGCCGCACCACCTCCAGACAGGCCAGGGTGCTGTCCAGTTCGTAATCGGGGAAACTGCGCTGGGCGATGCGGGTGCGGATGGCGGGGGCGAAGCGGTGTTCGCTGCCCGGTGCGGGACGGGGCAGGGCCCAGGGCCGCTGTTCCACCGCCTCGCGCCGTCCCCGCCCCTCGGGCAGGGGGTGGGCAGCGGCGGTGACGATCATCAGCGGCTCGCGCGGCAGGGCGGTCACCACCACCTCGTCGGCATAGGCGGACCCGTCGAACTTGCTGATATCGCAGACGACAAGGTCCAGGGAGCGGTCGACCAGCCCCTGCAGCAGCACGTCCGCCGTGCCGCCCGTCACCGTCACCCGCACCCCGGCATGCGCGGCGCCGAAGCGCCCGATGGTGCGGGTCAGCAGCGGGTTCATGGGATAGGGGCCGGCGCCCACGCGCACCGTGCCGGAACCCGGACGGCTCAACTGGTTGGCGGCACTGTCCAGATTGCCGGCGGCGGCCAGCACGTCCTGCACCGGCCGGATCAGCCGGTCGCCGGCATCGGTGGGCCGGACATAATGGGTGGTGCGGTCGAACAGCACCGCGCCCAGTTCCTCCTCCAGCTTCTGGAGGCTGCGGCTCAACGCCGACTGGGTGATGGCCAGTTCGTCGGCGGCGCGGGCAAAGCTCTGCAGGCGGTACAAAGCCTCGAAATGCTGCAAACGGCGCAGGTTCATGATGCCCCTCCGATGAACAGCCTTGTGATCCAGCCCGTCAGTTTTCCATAGGGGGCGGCCACCAGATGCGACTGGTTGAACCGCCCCATGCGCAGCACGGCGCGGGCATGGGACAGGCGCCGGAACCCCTCGCGCCCGTGATAGGCACCGGTGCCGCTTTCACCCACGCCGCCGAAGGGCAGATCCTCCTGCCCGACATGCAGCATGGTGGCATTCACCGTGACCCCGCCCGACCTTGTGCCGTCCAGCACCTCGGCCACAAGGCGGGCATCGTCGGAATAGCAGTAAAGGGCCAGCGGCTTGGGCCGTTCATTGATGAAGGACAGCGCATCCTCCACCCTGTCATAGGGCAGGATGGGCAGGACCGGCCCGAAAATCTCCTCCCGCATCACCGCCCTGTCGGTCGGCGGGTCGATCAGCAGGGTGGGCGGGAACAGGCGGCGGGCCGGGTCGCCGGGGTCGCGGTGGCGCAGCACCTGCCCGCCCGCATCAGCCACCAATGCCGACAGGCGGGCATGGTGGCGGTCGGTGATGATGCTGGTATAGTCGGGATTGCCCGCGATGGCGGGGTACATCTCCTCCACCCGCCGCATCAGCGTCCGGGCGAATGTGTCCATCCGGTCGCGCGGCACCAGCACATAGTCGGGCGCCACACAGGTCTGGCCGGCATTGAAAAACTTGCCCATGGCGATGGTGCGCGCCGCCTTGTCCAGCGGATAATCGGGCAGGATCAGCACCGGCGACTTGCCGCCCAGTTCCAGGGTGACCGGCGTCAGGTTGCCCGCCGCCGCCTGCATCACGGCCCGCCCGACACGGGTTGACCCGGTGAAGACCAGATGATCGAAGGGCAGGCGGGAAAATTCCGCCGCCACCTCCGCCCCGCCCGTCACCACAGTGACCTGATCCTGCGGGAACAGGGTGGCCAGCAGGGTGTGCAGCAGGTGCCCCGTGCGGGCTGCCAGTTCCGAGGGCTTGATCATCACCCGGTTACCCGCCGCCAGCGCATCGACCAGCGGCCCCAAGGTCAGGAAAAGCGGGTAGTTCCAGGGCGACAGGATGCCGACCACGCCCAGCGGCTGATACTCCACCCGTGCCGACGCCGGCTGGAACGCCAGCCCCGCCGACCGCCGCTCCGGCCGCATCCAGCCCTTCAGGTGCCGACGCACATGCCGGATGCCGTTCAGCAGCGGCATCAACTCGCCCAGTTCCGTCTCCTGCCGGGCGCGGTTGCCGAAATCGGCGCTGACAGCGTCGATCAGGTCGCCCTGGTGCCGGCGGACCAGACGGGAAAGGCCGTCCAGGGCCGCCAGCCGCGCCTTCAGGCCCGGCGCGCCGTGACGGCGGACAGCCTCCTGCTGTCGCGCCAGCAGGCCCTGCAGGTCAGGCACCCCGTCCATCGCGTCCCCCAGACTTGGTTCGATTGCTCATCCCCAACATACATGACCAGCCGCCTGTTCATGCATCCATGGAAGTCATCAGGTGATGATTTTTTGGCACGATCGGCGGGGGGCCTGCCCGAATATCATCGCCCTGTCTTTAAGGGCGGAACCCGATGACACTTCCATATCTGATTGTGGGTAGCACGCTGTTCATCCTGTTCATCATCCTGCTGCACCATCTGCTGGGGCAAAGCCGGCTGAACCGGATGCCCGACCGGGAGGCGGCGCTGGCCCGGTTCCGGGAGATGCAGCCGGATATGCCGGCCACCGGTGCCGCCTTGTCGCGGGACGGGCTGTCGGCCCTGATCGATCTGGGCATGGCCGACCGGTTCGGCCTGCTGCTGTCCATGGGGCACCATGCCACGGCGCGTGTGGTGGGGGCCGGGAACCTGGTTGGCTGGACCATGCGCGACGGGGTGCTGACCCTGTCGCTGGCCGATTTCACGGCCCCGTCCTTCCGCCTGGCCTTCGCCGATGCGGCGGAAGCGGCGCATTGGCGCATGCGGCTGGAAGCGCTTCGTCACAAATAACAACAATATCTGGGAAGAAACGATGCCGGACACTCTGAGCTATCCCGATGTCGCCACCCTGGCCAGCCCGCTCTATCTGCTGCTGCTGGTTCTTGAACTGCTGCTGATGCGCCTGAACCTGCTGCGCGCGCATTACGAGACGCGGGACAGCGCCGCCAGCCTCGCCATGGGGGTCGGTTATGTCATCACGGGGCTGTTTTCCGGCCTGCTGATCGGTGGTGGCATCTCGGCCATCATGTTCTGGGTCTATGACCACCGGCTGTTCGATATCGGCACCTCGGTCTGGGCCATCGTCGCCTGCTTCCTCATCGACGACATGCGCTATTACTGGGCGCACCGGTTCATGCACCGGATCCGCTGGCTGTGGGCGTCGCATGTCGTCCATCATTCCAGCCAGCATTTCAACTTCGCAACGGCCCTGCGCCAGCCCTGGACCGGCGCCATCATGGGGTTGTTCGTGCTGAAGCTGCCGCTGGCCTTCATGGGTTTCCATCCGGCCATCCTGATCTTCGCCTCGTCGCTGAACCTGCTTTATCAATTCTGGATCCATACGGAATCCATCGGCCGCATGCCTTCCTGGTTCGAGGCGGTGATGAACACGCCCTCCCATCACCGCGTTCATCACGGGTCGAACCCCCGCTATCTGGACAGCAACTATGCCGGCACCCTGATCATCTGGGACAAGCTGTTCGGCACCTTCGTGCCGGAGCAG
>NZ_JAGOGJ010000081.1 GCF_017996735.1 Niveispirillum sp. | reverse complement strand
GGGCAGGAGGGGTGGGCGGGGGGACGGCCTTGCCCGCCTCCATCAGCATGGTGGCCAGATCGGCGAAGCGTTTGCCGTCGCGGGCCAGCAGACGCCGGGCGCTTTCAATGGCTGCTGCGGCCTCGCCCTCGTTCGAGCTGTCGACCAGGGCCAGCACCTTGCCCAGCTTCACCAGATCCAGCATGCGTCAATCGTCCATATTGGACGAGCAGCATAGCAGCCCGCCGGTTCCTGTCCAGTTCGGTGGTGTTTCCGGCCGATTTTACCCGCGCCGACAAAAACCTCGAAGGGCAACAGTGCAATCATTTGCTGCACTTGCCCCGATGGTGGTAGCAATAAGGCGGGCCGGGTCGCCTGCCGCGTGGGGCGGCCGGACCGGGTGACGGCCCCGAACATGGAATGGTGCGGCATCTTGCACGAAATGGGGAACATTCCGGGTCTGTCCGAGGGGGATTATGCCGCCCTGTACGACCGAATCGCACAGTCGCCGCAAGGGCTTGCTTTCCTGCGTGAGCATGCGCGCCGGGCGGGGGAGGCGGGGCAGACGCGGGTCGAAGTCGCGCTGAGCGATCTGCGCGGACTGTTCGAGAGCCAGTCCAGCCTGTTGCAGACATCGGGGCGCGCGGAAGTGCTGCGCAGCGAACTGATGGAAATGGCGGCATCGATCGAGCAGGCGCGCCGCGAGATTGCGGCGCTGCGGCCCAAGGACCAGTCCAACAACCGCCTGGACATCGCCACCAACGAACTGGACGCCATCGTTTCCACCACCGAACGGGCGTCGATCGAGATTCTGCAATCGGCCGAACGGCTGATGGAAGTTGCGGGCCGCCTGAAGCGGGCGGGGGCCGACCGTGATCTGGTGTCGGATATCGAAAACGAAGTGACGAACATCTTCACCGCCTGCTCGTTCCAGGACCTGACGGGCCAGCGGACCAGCAAGGTGGTGAACGCGCTGCGTTATGTGGAACAGCGCGTCAATGCCATGATTTCCATCTGGAACATCGACAGTGTGAAGGCTCCGGCCCCGACCGGTCCGGTCGATAGCCGGCCGGACGCGCATCTTCTGGGCGGCCCGCGTGACGATGGTGTGAACCAGAACGAGGTTGATGCGCTTCTGTCCGGGGCGATGCCTGCACCACGGCCGGCGTCCCCGCCACCACCCCCGCGACGGGACGCGGCGATGGCGGCCACCGCGGACGAACCGCCCAACCCGCTCGACCAATCCGAAATCGACAATCTGTTCGACTGATTAACGGAGACTTCTGATGGACTACACCGTCCACACCGCCGCTGATGGGTTGCGCGTCACCCTGTCGGGCCGTATGACGCTGATCGACCATGAAAAGTTCCGCAACGTCGTTGACGCGATCGAAAAGGCGGAAGGCAATGTCTGCATTTTCGACCTGACGCGTCTGGAATTCGTGGACAGTTCGGGCCTGGGCATGTTCCTGATCGCCCGCGATGTCGCGTTGCCGAAAAAGATGGAAATCGAGCTGTTCGGCGCACAGGAGTCGGTGAAGCGAATCCTGCAGATCGCGAAGTTCCAGACCCTGTTCCGCGTCACGCCCTGATACCGGGGCTGCCGCATGGTGTCCGACGCCCCGCACCCGGCTGCTGGTTCCCACCCGTCCATCGGCGGGGAGGTGCCGCCCGTGCTGTTGCGGCGGTTGGCCGAGGCCCACGGGCTGGTGCATGGCGATTGGGAAGTGGAAGCGGCGGAGGATGGCGGGCTTTTCACGGCCCCTATCATCCTGGTGACTTTGCGGGGTAGCGCGCGGGAATTGCGAGCCGCGCTGGACCTGGGTACCCGCGCCTATGTCGAACTGGGCGATGACGAGGAACTGCCCGCCGGGTTGCTGGCGGGGTTGACGGGTCAGCTATTGCTGCATCTGTCATTGTCCACCATCACCAGTTTCAGCCTGGACATGGCGCCGCAATTCTGTGCGGCATTGCTGGCACGCGGCTGGCTTGATGCGCAACGCCGGGCAGACGCGGAGATATGCGTGCATGAGGCGGTGTCGAATGCCATCGTCCATGGCAATCTGGATATCCATCAAGGGCCGTCAGCGGATGTGGGGGCCTTTGACAGTTTTTTCCGGGCGGTGCAGGACAGGCTGGCCGACCGTGCCCACGCCAACCGGCGCGTGACGGTGGAAGCCGTGGCCGGTCCCGAAGAACTCTGTATCCGTATCAGCGACCAGGGGCGCGGCCATTCCGGTCTGGCCCCGACCAGCATCGACCGGTTGGAGGCGAAGTCCGGGCGCGGCCTGCGCATCATGGATGAACTGGCCGACCGGGTGTCGTTCAGCGATGCCGGGCGCACCGTCAACCTGTATTTCCGCCGATGACGGAAGCGACCATGACGCCGCCGGCCCAGGGGCCGCACCGTATCAGCTTTGCTGACTGTCGCGTCCTGATCGTTGATGACAGCCGGTTCAACCGTGAAATCCTGTCGCGCTTCATGCATTGGGTGGGCATTGGCCGCATCGATGTCGCCGCCGATGGGGAGGAGGGGCTGGCAAGGCTGCGGGGCACCAGCTACGATCTGGTGGTGCTGGATATCGGCATGCCGGTGCTGGACGGGCTCAGCCTCTGCCGCCGCATCCGGCAGGAGCCGGCCTGGGCCGATCTGCCGGTGTTGATGCAGATATCCACCGCCAATGACCCGGCCGGGGTGAAATGTTTCGAGGCCGGGGCCAGCGATATCATCACCAAGCCGATCAATCCCGGCGAATGCATGGCGCGTGTCCGCCTGCATCTGGAAAAGCAGTTCTTTTTCCGCAACCTGTCGGATTTCCACCGCCGCCTGCAAAGCGATCTGAAGCTGGCCCGGTCGATGCAGACCTCGCTGATCCCCGATGCGCGCACGATTGCCACCGCCGGCGCCCGGCATAAGCTGTCGATCGAGGGGCATTTTGAGCCATCGGATGAACTGGGCGGTGATTTCTGGACCCTGTTCGATCTGGGCGATGATCAGTTGGGCCTGCTGGCTGCGGATTTTTCCGGCCATGGCATTTCCGCCGCCATCAACACCTTCCGTTTTCACACCCTGATCGAGCGCATACCGCCACAGGGGTTCGAGCCGTCGGAATGGCTGAGCATGCTGAATCGGCCGCTGAAGGATCTGTTGCCCGTGGGGCAGTTTGCCACCTGCTTCTATGGGATCATCGACAGCCGGCTGGGCAGCCTGTCCTATGCGGCTGCCGGTGCGCCCAGCCCGATGCTGTTCCATAACGGGCAGGTGACCATGCTGGATGCCAGCGGCCTGATGCTGGGGGTGACCAACAACCCGTCCTTTACGGCGGACATCGTGCCTTTCCCGCGCGGGGCCTCCCTGCTGGTCTATTCCGATGCGATGACGGAGGCCGATGACAAGGGCGGTCATCTGATCGGAGAGGACGGATTGCTGCGTCTTGTGCGGCAATGTTTCCCTGGCGGCGAGAACAGGCTTGCACGATTGCTCGCGTCCTTCGACACTATGGCTGCGCGGCCCCTGGCCGACGATCTGACGGCCATTTGCATCAGCAGGGTGTGACCATGCCGGTGATGTCCCTCCCCCATTGGATAAAGTCCTTGTTCAAGCCGAACCGGCGCCGGTTCGATCGCCATGCCGTACAGTTCAATGTTCGGCTGCAGGCGGGCGGCCAGACCTTCGATTGCCATATGCGCGACGTGTCGCCCAGCGGCGCTCTTCTGGTCGACGCACCCAACCTGCCCATCGGCACCATGGCGGTGCTTGAAATTCACCAGATCGCGCTGATGGCCGATGCACGGGTGGTGCGGCGCACGGACCTGGGCATCGGGATCGAATTCTCCAAGGAAGGGGTCGGGGCCATCGTGGCCGGCTGGGCCATGGGGCAAAGCCCCGTGGGCGAATAGAAGGGTTACCTCCACGGCCCTTGCGTCCGGGGGCTTGGCGGGCCATGTGCTATGGTCTTTACCCGACCGCCCCTGACGGAAACAGATCTTGGCCGTTCCCAACATTCAACCCGCCCCGAAAAAGGCCACCCGCACCCGTGCCCTGCTGGGCCGGCTGTCGGCATCCTATCTGGGACCCTACAAGCCGAAACTGGCCATCGCCCTGCTGCTGATGGCGCTGGAGGCGGCGGGGACGGGCGTTGTCGGATTGGGTTTCCAGCCCCTGCTGGACCGGGCTTTCCAGCCTGACAACCACGGTTTCCTGCTGCCCTTCGCGGCCATGATCATGGCGGCCTTCGTGGTGCGCGGCACGGCGGCCTATGGCCATTCGGTGCTGGTCAATCATGTGGGCCAGCGCATCGTGGCCCGTATCCAGGCGCAGGTCTATGGCCACCTGATCCGTTCCGACCTGGCCTTTCTGCATGGCCGCGCGTCGGGGCAATGGATTTCGCATCTGGTCAATGATGTGAACCAGATGCGGCTGGCCGTGTCGGAATGCCTGACGGGGGCCGTCAACCATGGGCTGACGCTGGTCGTGCTGGTTTTTGTCATGTTCTACCAGGATTGGCGCCTGGGCCTGATCGCCTTCACCGTGTTCCCGGTATCGGGCTGGTTCCTGGGCCGGCTGGGCAAGCGTCTGCGCCGCATTGCCGCCAGCCAGCAGACGGAACTGGGCAATTTCTCGTCCGTCCTGGGCCAGACGTTCCAGGGTGCGCGCCATGTGAAGGCCTATGGCATGGAGGCGTATGAGGAGCAGCGGGTGGGGGGAACCATCGACCGGCTGCGCAAGCTGACGGCGAAAAGTTACCGCACCGGCGCTTCCATGTTGCCCATCAACGAGATTTTCAGCGGTGCGGCCGTGGTGGGCGTCATCGTCTATGGCGGTCTGGCCATTGCCGACGGCACCCGCACGGCGGGACAGTTGGTCAGCTTCATCGGGTCCTTCATGCTGGCCTATCAGCCTATGAAGGCGCTGACCAAGCTGAACGCGCAGTTGCAGGTGGGGCTGGCTGCGGCTGACCGTGTGCTGGCCGTGCTGGACACGCCCCCCGCCATCACCGACCGCAAGGACGCCACGGTCCTGCCGCCCGACAGCCGCCACGACCTGACCCTGCGCGACGTCCGCTTCTCCTATGATGGGGAGAAGGAGGCGCTGGACGGCGTGGATATTGATGTACCATCGGGCCGCACGGTGGCCCTGGTCGGCGCATCGGGGTCGGGCAAGACGACCGTCCTGAACCTGATCCCCCGGTTTTACGATGTGACGGGTGGGTCGGTCAGCGTGGCCGGGTATGATGTGCGCGATCTGACATTGGAATCGCTACGCGCCTCCATCGCGCTGGTCAGCCAGGAAACGGCCCTGTTCGACGACACGATCCTGGCCAATATCGCCTATGGCCGGCCCGGCGCGTCACGGGCGGAGGTGGAGACGGCGGCCCATGACGCCGCGGCGCACGATTTCATCATGGGCTTGCCCGACGGGTACGACACCCTGGTCGGCGAAATGGGCCTGAAATTGTCGGGCGGGCAACGTCAGCGCATCGCCATCGCCCGGGCCATGTTGAAGAACGCGCCCATCCTGCTGTTGGACGAGGCCACTTCCGCCTTGGACAGCGCGTCGGAGCGGGCTGTGCAGGAAGCGCTGCGCCGCCTGCAGGCCGGGCGCACCACCCTGGTCATCGCCCATCGCCTGTCCACCATCGCCGATGCCGACCATATCTACGTGATGGATGCCGGCCGGGTGGTGGAACAGGGCACGCATGACGAACTGCTGGCCCAGGGCGGTGCCTATGCACGGTTCCAGATGCTGCAGGGCGGCATATAGGTCTGGTTCAGGCAAGGCCATCGGTCGAGTTCTTGACCGATGGAACCGGAGGAGTACCCGCGCTTGTCACCCCTGTTGATCTACAGACAGGTGGCGGGCAGCTCGGTGGTGGTGTGTTGTTGCTGGAACAACATATTCACACAAAATAATCGTTTATTTTGTGAATTCACATACAAAACGCGGCCATTTTCCCCGTGCGCCGCTATATTAACAGGAATGGCATGATATTTGCCATGAACCTCCCTGGCAATACCGCCCACCATGGAGGTTCCCATGCGTATCGTCGGCCTTTCCGGCAGCCTGTCCCGCGTCTCGCGCACCACGTCGCTGGTGGAGGATATGGTGTGTCGTCTGGCGACCCAACTGGGACCGGCGCAGACGCGTCTGGTGGAGGTGGCGGCCCTTGCGCCCGCCCTGGCGGGTACGCTGCATCCGCGCGAAGCCCTGCCGGCCCTTTACAATGCCTTCGCGGCCCTGCGCACCGCCGATGTGCTGGTCGTGGGCACCCCGGTTCAGAAAGGGTCCTATACGGGGCTTTTGAAACATTTCCTGGACCTGCTGGACCCTGACGATCTGGCGGGCAAGATCGTGGTCCTGGGGGCCACGGGCGCCGCCGGCGATCCCTTGTCGATCATCGACCATCAGCTTCGGCCGCTCTTCGCCTATTTCGGCACCCATACGGCGCCGACCGGTCTATTCGCCCGTGACGGCGATTTCCAGACCGACGAGGATGGCGGCTTCGCCCTGTCCTCCACCGCCCTGCTGGCCCAGGCCGACCGTATCGCCGAGGAAGTGGCCCGCCTGACGCGCGGCACGCTGGCCGGCGTTGCGGTCGTGGCCTGACGGGGAGGGGACGATGCCATCGATCCTCCACCGCCGCCTGCTGCCGCTGGTCGTGCCGGGCCTGATCCTGGCCGCGTGGATCGGCGCCACCAGTGGAGAGGGTGCCCCCCTCCAGGTGCTGGTGCCACCATCGGCCGTTATCGACGGTTTCAACGAGCTTCTGTCCAGCGGTGAACTGGCCGATCATCTGCGCGCCAGCCTGTGGCGTCTTCTGACGGGTTTTGCCATCGGTGCCAGCCTGGGGCTGGGCTTCGGCATCCTGCTGGCCCGTTCCGCCCTGGTGGCCGCCTATACCGGCCCCTTTTTCCAGGCGGTGCGGCAGGTGCCCTCCATCGCCTTCTTGCCCATGCTGATCCTGCTGCTGGGGGTGGATGAGGGGTTCAAGCTGGCCATCGTGGCCAAGGCCGCCTTCTTCCCTGTGGCGCTGGCCACCCATGACGGGGTGAAGGGCATTTCCAAAGGCTGGCTGGAAGTGGCCGCCATCTACCGCCTGTCGCCGGTCCGCGTGCTGCTGCGTCTGATCCTGCCGGCGACCGTGCCACCGGTCCTGACCGGTCTGCGCCTGGGTCTGACGCGGGCCTGGATCGTGCTGGTGGCCGCAGAGCTGATGGCGGCGGAAAACGGCATCGGCCAGATGATGGAAATGGGCCGCCAGATGTTCCGCATCGATACCGTCATGGTGGGCGTGGCCTTGACCGGCCTGATCGGGTTCGCCCTGGACCAGGGTTTCCGGCTGGCCGAGCGCCGGCTGGTCCGTTGGAAAACCGCGTGAGGAGGGGTTGAGAATGTCGCTGATCGCTGAATTTCCACCCAACTTCGTGCATGCCGACCGGATCGATGATCATGATCCGCCGCCGGCCTGGCTGGTGGCGCTGGTCAAGCGGGCGCGTGGCCTGCTGCTGCCGGTCCTGCTGGCCGGCCTGTGGCACTGGGCTTCCACCATCGATGCCAGCACCGCCTATGCCTTCGTCCCGCTGGATCAGATCGGGGACCGGTTGCTGCTGTTGCTGTCCAGCGGCGAACTGGCCGTGAATGCCGGGTCCAGCCTGGGTCGCGCCCTGACCGGGCTGGCGCTGGGGGGCTTGTCCGGCATTGTGCTGGGCAGCCTGATGGCCGGTTTCCCGATGGTGGAGCGCCTGTTCGGACCGCTGCTGCAAGCCTTCCGGCAGGTGCCGCTGCTGGGCTGGCTGCCCTTGGTCGGCCTGTGGCTGGGCAGCGGGGAGGGGGCCAAGCAATTGCTGGTCGCCGTCGCCGCCTTCCACCCGCTGCTGCTGAATTCCTATGAGGGTTTCGCCCAGGCTGAAAAGAAGCATCTGGAGGTGGGGCGCGTGCTGATGCTGTCGCGCTGGCGGACCTTCCGCTTCATCCTGCTGCCCACGGCCCTGCCCTCCATCCTGACCGGCATCGGACAGGCCCTGGCCTTCGCCTGGATTTCCACCATTGGCGTGGAACTGCTGTTCGGCACGGGCGCCGGCCTTGGCTCTCTGATGCATACGGCGCAGATGGCGGGCGACATGGGGGTGGTGGTGCTGTGCGTCGTCGCCATCGGCCTGATGGGCTATGGCCTGAATCTGATCCTGTCGCTGGTCCGCGCGCGCCTTCTGCGCTGGCGCGTCACCGGCTGAACCCTGGAAGAACTCCCATGAACGCCATCATCGATCCGCGCAGCGTCCAGGCCGACAGCGCCCCGCATACCGGCGGCCTGGCAATCCGGCATGTGGATAAAAGCTTTGATATCGACGGGCGCAAACTGTCGGTGCTGGAGGATGTCAGCCTGACCATCGCGCCCGGCCAGTTCGTCTCCATCGTCGGGGCCAGCGGCTGCGGCAAGTCCACGCTGCTGCGCCTGATCGCGGGCCTGGAGCGGCAGAACCGGGGCGATATCCTGCTGGACGGGGTGCCGGTGGCCGGTCCCGGCCTGGATCGCGGCCTGATCTTTCAGGATCACCGGCTGTTCCCCTGGCTGACCGTCGAACAGAATGTGCTGCTGGCCCTGTCCAACAGCGATGAAGCGGCGGCCGACAAACGGGTACGGGTAGCCAGTCTCCTGACCCTGGTGGGGCTGGACGGCTTCGCCCAGGCCTTCCCGCACCAGCTTTCGGGCGGCATGGCGCAGCGGGCGGCCATCGCCCGCGCCCTGGCGCCGGAGCCGCAGGTGCTGCTGCTGGATGAACCGCTGGGCGCGCTGGACGCGCTGACCCGGTTGCGCCTGCAATCGGAATTGCAGCGTATCTGGCTGACCCGGCGCAGCACCATGATCATGGTCACCCATGATGTGGATGAGGCGCTGTTCCTGGGCGATGTCATCGTCGTCATGCAGCCGGGCCGCATCGCCCGCATCCTGCATGTTCCGGCCCCCCATCCGCGTGATCGCGCCGACCCGTCTTTGGCACCGCTGAAGGCCGAAATCCTTTCCCTGCTGCATGCCGGCTGATCCTGGCGCCTTCCCGATAGGAATCCCATCATGACCCTTGCCGCCCCGGCCAATATTGACACGCTGTGGTATACGCGCTGCTCCGTCCCCACACCCTTCGGGCTGGCCGCACAGTTCGCCTGGTTTGAGCAGGAATTCGCGCCCGATGGCATCATCGTGAAGGCGTTGCGGGAGTCTGCCGATCCGGACGAACAGGCGTCCCACTTCACCCATTCGCTGCACCATTCCTTCCGCCAGGGCGGATCGGTGCCGCCCATCTGGGCGCGGGGTAAGGGGGGGCGGACCAAGGTGATCGGCATCACCTGGACCGACGAATACCAGGCCATCATCGCCCTGCCGCAATCGGGCATCCGATCGGTACGCGACCTGCGGGGCCGCCGGGTGGGCAT
This sequence comes from Niveispirillum sp., assembly GCF_017996735.1. Classification (GTDB taxonomy): domain Bacteria; phylum Pseudomonadota; class Alphaproteobacteria; order Azospirillales; family Azospirillaceae; genus Niveispirillum. The sequence goes on along the minus strand of NZ_JAGOGJ010000081.1, from coordinate 21,904 downwards.
CCCGCATCATGGCAGCCTGGTCGACCATAACCGCATCTCCGCCCTGCGCGCCTTTACGGTAGCGCTGGAGACGGAAGGGCTGGGTCTGGGCGATGTGGAGTTGAAGGATCTGGCCGATGAGGCCGTGCCGCTGGCCAATGATCCGCGCGCACCCGATGCCACGGTGACCTTTGCCGGTCGCCGCCGCCGTCATTCCTACACGAACGAGGTCTATGCCCTGGTCCGGGGTGAGGTCGATGCCGTCTATGTCAAGGATGTGCGCGGGGCGGAGGTGACGCAGTTGCTGGGCGCGGGGATTATCTTCGATCTGGGTTTCCATCCCGATCCCTATATCCGCGTGTCCAACTGCACTCCCCGTCCGCTGACGGTGAATGAGGACACGATCGAGAACCATCCCGAGATCGTCACCCGCTTCCTGCGCAATGTCGTGAAGGCTGGTGAATGGGCGGCCCTGCATCCCGACGATGCCACCGCCCTGGTGGCGCGGGAGACGGGCTGGTCCGAACGCTGGCTGCGCCGCGCCTATGGGGAGCAGTTGCACCGGTCGCTGTCGGTGGAACTGTCCGACGACAGCATCAAGGGCCTGGGTGTGTTCAAGGATTACATCGCCTCCATCGGGGCGCTGGACCAGGATTTCGACATCAATGACTGGATCGACCCGCGCCCCCTGGCCGAGGTTCAGGCACGCATCCGGACCGCAGCATAAGGAGACTGGACCATGATCGACCGTCGTTTCCTGCTGAAGGCCGGTGTCGCCGGCATGGCCGCCGTGGCGGCGCCCGCGGTGATTACCCGTGCGCAAGGCCTGCCCAAATCCATCCGCATTGCGGGTGGGGTGAATTTTGCGCAAGGGCAGGTGCAACTGACCGGCTATGCCGCCATCATCCAGCATCAGGGCTGGCTGGAAGCGGAGTTGGGCAGGCGCGGCGTCAAGCTGGAGCCGTTTGCCGTGTCGCATAAGGCGACGGGGCCGCAGATCAATGAAGGCTTCGCCAACGGCTCCATCGAGTTCGCCTCCTACGGCGATCTGCCCACCATCATCTGCAATGCCAATGGCGTGCAGACCCGGCTGCTGGTGCCCAATGGCATGGGCGGCAGCGGCGATACGTTCCTGGTGGTGCCGGCGGGGTCCACGGCCAAGGATGTGGCCGATCTGAAGGGCAAGCGTATCGCGGTGCATCGCGGCCGGCCCTGGGAAATCCCGTTCTTCCGCCTGCTGGCGGCGCGCGGCCTGTCCCCGTCGGACTTCACCATCCTGAACATCGATCCCATGACCGGGGCGGCGGCCGTGTCGGCCGGCAAGGTCGACGGGTTGTTCACCATGACCGACGCCTATCTGCTGGAAGAAAAGGGTGTTGCCCGCATCCTCTGGTCCAGCAAGGGGCAGGGGCCGGAATGGAAAATGCGGACGGAGATGTTCGGGCGAAAGGATTTCATCGAAAGCCAGCCGGAACTGACCCAGTTGGTCGTCACCGCCTATGTCAAGGCCGCGCACTGGGCCTCTGACCCGGCCAACAAGGAGAAATACCTGGATTTCCAGGGCCGTACCGGCACGCCGCGCAGTGTCCTGAACCGTACCTATGACGAGCAGGGGGTGGAATGGCGGCAGCGCTGGGCGCCGCTGTTCGCCCCGGATATTGCCGAACGCTATCAGGACACGGTGCAATACGCCCTGGACAACAAGCTGATCCGCCAGCGCATCGACGCGTCGGCCCTGCTGACCCCCTCCTTCACCGCCAAGGCGCTGAAGGATCTGGGCCTGGAAAGCTACTGGCAGGGGGCGGCATGAGATATTAACATTTTAAACAATGTATATTAGTATAATTCACCGTTTGACACTGCCAATTATTGCCCCTAAAATCCGAAGCAATGAAGTGGGGTATTTTCCCTGCTGGGCGATCGGAAAGGGGCCGCGATGGCTTTGCAACCTGGCGGGCGGGAAGGACCGCCCGGTTTGATGACCTTCGACAGTCCGGGCTTTCACTCGCAAAGCATCCGGGCCAGCGCGGTCGTGTTCGAGGACCCGGCCTCCCGCCAGCTTTATGACCGCATCGGCCGTATCGGCCCGTCGGAGGCGACGGTGCTGGTGGCCGGCGAGACGGGCACCGGCAAGGAGCTGGTTGCCCGTCTGCTGCACCGGTTAAGCGCGCGGGCCGCCCGGCCCTTCATCGCCATCAATTGCGCCGCCCTGCCGGAAAATCTGGTGGAGAGCGAGTTGTTCGGGCATGAGCGCGGGGCCTTCACCGGCGCTGTCAGCGCCAAGCGCGGCTGGTTCGAGGCGGCGCAGCACGGGACCCTGTTCCTGGACGAAATCGGCGACCTGCCGCTGACCATGCAGGTGAAGCTGCTGCGGGTGCTGCAGGAGCGGGAGATTTCCCGTGTCGGCAGCCGCGCCGCCATTCCCATTGATGTCCGCATCATTGCGGCCAGCCACGTGAATCTGGAAGGGGCGGTGCGGGCCGGCCGGTTCCGGGAGGATCTGTATTTCCGCCTGAATGTGGCGCAGATCCGGGTGCCGGCGTTGCGCGAACGCCCAGCGGATATCCTGCCCCTGGCCCGGCATTTCCTGAAAATGTACGGGGAGCGGCTGCGCATGCGCAGCGTGGGCCTGTCCCCCGCTGCCGAACGGCTGCTGACCGCCTATGCTTGGCCCGGCAATATCCGCGAGTTGGAAAACGTCATCCACCACGCCCTGCTGGTGATGAATGGGGAGGCGATCGGCCCGACCGACCTGAACCTGCCCGGACAGCGTATGCCCGTCGAAACCGTAGTGCCCGCTATGGTGACCGACACGGCCCCGCCCAGCTTTGACAGCGCGCTGCTGCCGCTTTTCGAAAGCGGGGCGGAGAACCTGTATGATCTGGTGGAGGCGAAGCTGTTTCAGGCCGCCTATGAATATTGCCACCGTAACCAGCTTCAGACGGCGAAGCTCCTGGGCATCACCCGCAACATCCTGCGCCACCGGTTGAAGCAGTATGGCCTGCTGTAACATCGTCGGTCACAATTCTTGACCGATGGTCAGATTGGGTCGCCGTCATCATCGGCGGACAGGTCCACCAGCGGTTCCCATCGCATGGTGGACGAGGTTTCCACCACCAGGCGACGCATGGCCCGTTCCAGGATGCCCGTCGCGGCCGTGGGAATGCGGTCAAGCGGACGCACCATGACCAGGGTGCGGGAAAGGGCGGGCGGGTCCAGCGGTGCGGCGGACAGGCGCCCTTCCGTGACCGGGTCATGCACCGCAGAATAGGGCAGCATGGTGAACCCCTGGCCGGTGCGGACCATGTCCAGCAGGGCGGGCAGGCTGTCGACCTCTACCCGCACATCCAGATCCAGCCCGTGGTCGATGCGTAACTGATCCAGCAACAGGCGCAGCCGGTTGGGGCGGGATGGCAGGATCAGCGGCATCGTCCCCAGCGCATCCAGGGTGACCGGCACCGGCGCCGCCAGCCGGCCCGCGCCGCCGACCAGCATGATCGGTTCACGCAGCAGCGGCGTTGCCGCCAGCGGTCCCAGTGATCGGTCCGCATACAGCACGGCCACGTCCAGCCGCCCCGACATGATCAAGCCATGGATGGACGCGCTGAACCCGTCCAGCAATTGCAGGGCGACCTTTGGATAATGTTCCAGGAACCAGGCGGACAGGCGCGGCAGCATGGCCAGCGCCAGCGAACTGGGTACACCCAGAGACAGACTGCCGGATGGTTCCGCCGACAGGGCGGCCACGGCATCGCGCGTCGCCTGTGCCTCCCGCAGCAGCCGGCGGGCATGATCCGCCAGGACCTGTCCGGCGGGCGTCGGCGTCACGCCCCAGCCATGACGCACCAGCAGGCCCGTTCCCAGATCGTCCTCCAGCGCCCGCATCTGCCGCGACAGGGCCGGCTGCGCCACCCGCAGCACGGCCGCCGCCTTGGACAGGCTTTGCAGGTCGACGATCCGGACAAAATAGGAAAGCTGCCGCAGGTTCATCGTCCACCCCATACCTTTTCGGCATAAGCACTGGACGTACTCTATCTTGGACGTATGGCGATGGCGATGCCAGAATGACAAAAATTGCACCATAATGCAGGAACAGCCATGAGTGACCTCAGCGCCCGCAGCCATCCCGACATTCGCGAGGCCGTGCGCCGCCTGTGCGCCGGTTTCCCCGGCAGCTACTGGCAGGCGCTGGACCGCGACCGGGCCTATCCCACCGATTTTGTGCAGACATTGACACGGGAAGGGTTCCTGTCGGTCCTGATCCCGGAGGAATATGGCGGGTCGGGCCTGGGGCTGGGGGCGGCCATCGCGGTGCTGGAGGAGATCCACCGGTCCGGCTGCAATGGCGGTGCGTGTCATGCCCAGATGTACACGATGGGCACGCTGCTGCGGCATGGCACGGCGGAACAGAAGGCCAGATACCTGCCGGCGGTGGCGTCGGGCGACCTGCGCCTGCAGGCCTTCGGCGTCACGGAGCCGACCAGCGGCACCGACACGACCCGCATCCGCACCTTTGCGAAGAGGGTGGGGGACAAGTTCGTCGTCAACGGTCAGAAAATCTGGATCAGCCGGGCCGAACATTCCGACCTGATGGTGCTGCTGGTCCGCACCACCCCGCGCGAACAGGTGGCAAAAAGCACGGATGGCCTGTCGGTGCTGCTGGTCGATATGCGCGACGCGGTGGGCAAAGGGCTGACCATCCGGCCCATCCGCACCATGCTGAACCATGCCACGACCGAACTGTTCTTCGATGATCTGGAAGTGCCGGCGGAGAACCTGATCGGGCAGGTGGACAAGGGGTTCAAATATATCATCGACGGCATGAATGCCGAACGCATCCTGATCGCGTCGGAATGTATCGGCGACGGCCGTTTCTTCATCGATCGGGCCAGCGCCTATGCGCGGGACAGGGAAGTGTTCGGCCGTCCCATCGGCCAGAACCAGGGGGTGCAATTCCCCATCGCCCGCGCCCATGTGCAGGTGACGGCGGCCGCCTTGATGGTGGAACAGGCGGCCGCCCTATTCGATGCCGGGCGTCCTTGCGGGTCGGAGGCGAACATGGCCAAGCTGCTGGCATCGGAAGCGTCCTGGGCAGCCGCCGATACCTGTCTGCAGACCCATGGCGGGTTCGGCTTTGCCGAGGAATACGATATCGAGCGCAAGTTCCGCGAAACGCGGCTGTATCAGGTGGCGCCCATCTCCACCAACCTGATCCTCAGCCATGTGGCGACCCATGTGCTGGGCCTGCCGAAATCCTTCTGATGCCGGTCAGGCGGTGCGGGCGCGCAGCGGTGCGCGTCCCAGGGCCAGGGCGGCGGCGGCCGGCAACAGCAGGAAGATCACGGTCAGGATCAGCGACAAGCCGACCCGTTTCGCATCCCCCAGAATATGGTCGGTGATGAAGCCGACCGTGGCCGGGCCGCCCGCCATGGCCAGCAGGCCCGTTACCAGCACATAAATGGCGGAGACGCGGCCACGCAGGTGCGGGGGCGTCACCACCTGTACCAGGGCCGGCCCCATGCTGGCGGTGGACAGGATCAGTGCCATGAACAGGCCGAACAGCACCACCGTTGCCCATGCATCACTGACCAGGAAGGCGGCGATGCCGCAGGGCGCGGCGGCCAGCACGGTCGACAGGCACCAGAACAGGTGCGCATCGCGACGCCCGCCACGGAACAGCCGGTCCACCATGCCGCCATGCAGGGGCAGGCTGAGCGCCGCCAGCACCTGCACAATCCCCAGCACCATGCCTGTCCGGGCGGGGTCCCAGCCATGGACACGCATGAAATGGCTGGGTGCCCAGAGCTGGAAACCGATGGTGACGGCATAGGTGGTGCCGAAACCCAGGAAGATGGCGGCATAGAGCCGGGCATTGCCGCGCAGCCAGATCAGGGCTTCGCCGTAGCCGGTGCCCGCCCCGGCGGGTCTGGCCCGGCGGGGCGGTTCGCGAAACAGGAAGACCAGCAACGCCAGCAGCAGCCCCGGCAAACCCGTCAGCAGGAAAACCTGTCGCCAAGACTCAAGCGAGCCCAGAACGGGTATGTCGATGCTGCCGGCCCGCGTCACGGCGGCCACGATGGGACCGCCCACCAGGAACACGATGCCGGCCCCCATCACCCCGCCCATGACATAGACCGACATGGCCAGCGACACGCGCTGGGGCGGGAAACTGTCGCCGATCAGGGAATAGCTGCCGGTGCCGAAGCCGGATTGCCCGGCCCCCAGCACGGCCCGCGCCGCGAACAGATCCAGGAAACCCCTGGCCAGTCCGCACAGCGCCGCCGCCACGCTCCACACTGTGACGGCGGCGTACAGCACGCGCCGGCGGGGGAAGCGGTCAAGCGCCAGCCCGGCGGGAATGGCACACAGACAAAACAGGAGGGCGAAGGCCGGTCCCTGCAGCAGGCTGATCTCAAAATCCGAGAGGCCGAGGTCACGCTTCACCGGCTCCACCAGCAGCGCGATGATATAGCGGTCGGTCAGCGACAGGATATAGAGGGTGAACAGCACGGCCACCGTGAGCCAGCCCGCCGCGGGGCCGGGATAACCGGCGGCCCCGTTCCCGGCGGGGGGAAGGGTCGTCGCATCCGTCATGGATATGCCCTCAATACTGGCGTTCAGGCAGCGTCAGGACCAGACCGGAAAGTGCGGGGTTTACCCTGATCTGGCAGCACAGGCGGCTGTCCGGCCCGGGATCGATGGCCATTTCCAGCATCGACACCTCCTCCGCCGTTGCCGCGGGCAGACGGTCGCGCCAGGCGTCATCGACACGCACATGGCAGGTGGCGCAGGACAACGCCCCGCCGCAATCGCCCAGGATGCCGTCGATCCCTTCCTTCACCGCGCCTTCCATCACCGACCAGCCGTCGGGAATGTCCAGGGATTGCCGGTCACCGCCGGGGGAGATGAAATGGATCAGTACCATGCGTTCCTCCCGCCCATCAGCCGGCATCCTGGCCGTCAAGGACGGTCAGGGCCTTTTCGGGGCACGAGCGGACACCCCGGAGGGCCAGCGCCTCCTGCCCCTCCGGCACGGTAATGTCGCCGGGTAGGATGTAGCCGCTGTCATCCAACTGGAAAATCTGCGGCGCCAGCGCATAGCAGCGGGCATGGCCCTGGCAGATATTGGGTTTCACGCGGATTATCATTGTTCTTTCCTCCCTGTTCGGACTGTTCACGTCCAGTCCAGCACCAGATTTTCGATCCCGAAGACATAGCCGCCATAGGTGACCGGTGCCGTCCCCTGCTTGATGCGGAAGGTCGGGATACGGGCCAGGAATTCCTCCAGCCCGATGATCAGTTCACGACGCGCCAGGTGCGATCCCAGGCAGCGGTGGGGGCCATAGGCAAAGGCCGTGTGGCGATTATTGTCGCGGGCCAGATCGATACGGTCGGGGTCGGGGAATTCCGCCGGGTCGCGGTTGGCGATCATCGTGGGGCAGGAGACGAGGTCGCCGGCCTTGATCATGATCCCGTCGAAATCGTAATCCTTCACGGCCTTGCGCAGCATCTGGATGGTGGAATAGGCCCGGAAGAATTCCTCCACCGCCGGCTTGATCAGGTCCCGGTCGTCCCGCAGCCGCTGCTGGTCGTCGGGATGCCGGGCCAGATGGTAAAGGTCAAAGCCCACGGCGGCAGCCACCGTGTCCAATCCGGCTTCGAACAGCAGCACGGCGATGCCCAGGATTTCCTTGTCGGTCAGGGGGCGGCCCTGCACGTCCGCCTTCAGCAGGAAACCGACAAAATCCTCCGCCGGTTCCCGTTTGCGCAGGTCGATCAGACCCTTCATGAAGTTGACCACGGTGCGCATGGCGTTCAGGCGCTGGTCCAGCGTGCCGTGGAACTGATCGTTGGCCCAACCCAGGAATTCATCCCGCCGGTCGTCCGACACGCCCAGGAACTGCAGGAAGACGCCGACCGCGAAGGGAAAGGCGAAATCATTCATGATCTCGCAGCTACCCTTGTCCTTGAACCCTTCGATCAGGCGGACGGCCCGTTCGCGGGCGCCGGCCTCCATCGCGTCCACCCGCTTGGGCGACAGCAGCGGGTTCAGCAGCGCGCGGTACATCTGGTGGTCGGGCGGGTCCTTCTCCAGCGGGACCATGGGCAGATCCTCGCCCAGGGCGGCCATGAAGATGCCGCGGTTGCTGGAAAAGACTTCCGGATTCTGCAGGATGCGGCGCTGGTCCTCGGCCCGCGTCACCACCCAGGTGCCGCGCCCGTCATAAGTGTTGGCCGGCGCGTAGAACAGCGGCGGACCCTCCCGGTGCACAAAGCTGAGCGCCGCCTGCGGATTGCCATTGGGCGTGGGGGCCATGCCCGGCGTCTTCCAATAGCTGAAATCGCGGACAAGATGCGGCGGGACATGGTTCGGGATGACGGGCTGGGCCTGCGGCATCGGATGCTCCTTCAATAGCGTTGCGACCGGCCGCCCCGCTTGGGCGGGTGTTCGGGACCGATCCTCCCTGGGCCGCACTATGAAGATAAAACGTTTGTTGTACAACGCATGTTTTTGCACTGATGGTTATTTTTATGCGTGATTTGGGCGGGTTCGGAACGATCGTCACCGCCCTGGCTTTTTGGGCAACGATTGTTGTACAACGCGCGTCATCAAAACCGGGGGGCGGAAATGCCAGTGGTTGTCGACAGTGACCAGCGCCGGGCCGCCGTTGTGGCGGCGGCGGCCGATCTGGTCATCGAAGGGGGGCTACCGGCCGTCACCTTCCGCAACCTTGCGGCCCGGCTTGGCTGCTCGACCACGGTCATCAGCCATTACTTCAAGGATAAGAACGAGGTCCTGCGCGAGACCTATCGCCATGTCATCGCGGAATCGGTGGCGATGCGGGAGAAGCTGCTGGCCGACATGAAGCCCAGTTTTGTGCGCCTGCTGGAAGAGGTGCTGCCCGTCGCGGATATGCAGCGCCGGCATTGGACGATCTGGCTGTGTTTCTGGACCGCCGCCTTGTTCGAGCCGGGTTTGCTGGAGGAACACCGGCTGGGTCTGGCCGGCACGCGGGAGCGTGCGCGGGCGCAGTTCCTGGCGGCCGGCATTGGGGCCGAGCAGGCGGAAATCCAGGCGCAGGATGTCTGCGACGCCCTGTTCGGCATCGCCATGCAGGCCCTGTTCGACCGGCAATACTGGACGCCGGAGCGGCAACGCGCCGCGTTCCGCCGGGCCGTCGCGCACCTGCCGGCCATCAGTCTGGGGTAAGGGTCAGCCTGTCGCCGCCAGCCTTTGTGCCGACATGCCGAAAGCTTCCAGATCGGCGGAAACATCAATGTCGAAGCCCAGGCCCCGGCGGCGCATCACCGTCAGCGGCAGTTTGGCCCGCACCGCGGCGTCGCGATGGGCCTGGAAACTGTTCTGCCCGTAGTGGAAGCCGATGCCCCCCACGGGGGCGACAAGCAGGGCGTTTGTGCCCGTGCCATAGCGGTCGGGCGCCAGGACCACGCCACAGGGGCGGGCCGCATCGATCATTGCCTGCAGGTCGTCGCGGCCCAGGAAGGGCAGGTCACAACTGACCGACAAGGTGGCGTCCGCCCCGTTTTCGCGCGCGGCCAGGGCGCCCAGGCGCAGGGCGGCATTCAGGTCGCCCGGCTGCTGTTCGGCCACCGTCACCAATCCCGCCGCCCGTCCATAGGCCAGCAGGTCCGGGGCGGCGCTGACCAGCAGGATACGGCTGGCCGGCAGGACGGACCGGGCCACCGCCACCGTGCGGCGGAAGAACCAGCCGTTCAGGGCGCGGCGTTCGGACGGTGTCAGAACGGTAGACAGCCGGCGCTTGCCGTCATCCAGCGCGCGGACGGGGATGATGATCTGGATGTTCATCCGTCTCTCCCTCCTGTGCCGGCCCGCAGGCCGGCGGCGAAATCCAGGATTTCCAGGGCCAGGTGTTCCTGATCGGCGCCATCGCGCATCAGGATGTCGGTGACGCGCAACGCCACGTCGCCGCAATTGCCGGCCCGGTCCGCGTCGGCATGGTCCATGACCAGCCCGTCCACCAGCCCATCATAACAGGAAAGCAGGCCGGCGGGCGACGGGTCCAGGTTCAACTCGGCGAAGATCTTGCCCGCCGGCCCCTTCACCGCCTTGGCTCCGATGAAGGGGGAGACGGCGATGACCGGTGCGCTCGCCGTGCTCAACGCCGCATGCACCCCGGAGACGCCCAGGATGGGCCAGATGGACAGGATGGGATTGGACGGGCAGATGATGATGGCGGACAGGTCCGGGTCGCGAAGGGCGGCGACCAGCCCGGCCGATGGCCGCGCCGTTTCCAGCCCGTCGAAGCGGATGCCGTGAAAGCGAGGGATGCACTGCCGGCGCACGAAATAATCCTGGAACGGCAGGGTTCCCTCGTCGGTATCGACGATGCTGCGCACCGGGTCATCGGACATGGGCACGATCCGGGTCGTGATGCCCAGCCGGCGGGCAAAATCCGCCGTGATGGCGGACAGGCTTTCGCCGGCCTTCAGACGCAGGGTGCGCAGCACATGGGTGGCCATGTCCTGATCGCCCAACAGGAACCAGTCCGGCCCGCCCAGACGTTTCAGCGCCCCCATGAAGGCCGTCGTTTCCCCCGCGATGCCCCAACCCTGCGCCGGGTTGTTGATGCCCGCCAGCGTATAGGTGACGGTATCCAGGTCGGGGGCGACGTGCAGGCCCAGATGGTCGAAATCATCGCCGACATTGACGGCGACGGTCAGCGCGCCGGCCGGCAGCGCCCGGGCCAGTCCGGCCGCCATGCGGGCCCCGCCCACACCGCCCGCCAATGCCAGAACCTTGCCACCGAACGCCATCATCGCACCGCCTCTATTGGAACATGTCGAGTTGCAGGGGGCGGATCAGTTCGCCGGCATTGCCGTCGCGCCTTTCCAGCCGCACGCCCCTGACCAGTACCACGGGCCGCCCTTCCGCCGCCTGCCCCATCAATAGCGAGGCCGCCGCCGCCACCTCGTCGGCGAAACCGACCTCCGTGGTCTGCAAGGGGCGTTGGAACAGGTCCGGCCGGCCCCGCAGGTCCGCCAGGCCCGGCGCCCCGGCAATGCCGATGGCCGTGCCGATGGTGCCGTTGCGCCAGGCCCTTCCCAGGCTGTCCACGATCATCACCGCCGGAGCCGCCCCCGTCAGCGTGGCAAGCCGGTCGCGGATCGCGGCGCAACTGGCATCCGGGTCGGCGGGCAGCAGCAGCGCCGTGCCCCCATCCTCCTGCGTCACATTGGATTGGTCGATGCCGGCATTGGCCAGCACCATGCCCAGCCGGTGACGCACGATGATGACCCCACGCCGTGCCCGCACCACCGACTGCGATTCCGACAGGACCAGTTCGACCAGCCGGGCATCCTTGCCCGTCATTTCGGCCAGTTCCACGGCGCGGGGTGACGGCGTGACATCGCAAAGCCGGACAAGCCGTCCCTCGGCCTTGGACACGATCTTCTGGGCCAGCACCAGGATATCGTCATCGCGCGGGATCAGGCCGGATGCGGCCAGGGAGCCGGCGATCAAGGCCGCCAGATCATCCCCCGGCCGCACCAGATGCGGGAAGTCAGGGGCGTTCAGCGTCAAGGTCGCCGGCGGTGCCATGGCTCAACCGTCCTGGCGCGGGACGCCGGTGATGCGGATGCCCGAACCCGGCACCTTGTAGCGTTGGTTCAGCGCGATCAGCACGGATGTCAATCCCTCCGTCACCACGGAATTGGCCAGCACACCCGCGTACCATGCCCCCAGACCGATATCCTTTGCCAGCGTCACGACGCGTTCACCGGCTTCCTTGTCATCGGCGCAGACCAGCACGTCGCATTCCACCTCATGGTCCAGCTTCTTCAGATGATGGGCGGAGATGTTCTGGAAGGCCGACACGACCTTCACATCCGGGCCCAGCAGGGTCTGGATGGCTTCCACTGCCGAACCGCCATTGGGCAATTGCACCTTGGACACTTTCGGCGGGACCAGGGGCACGGTCACATCGATCAGGATCTTGCCCGTCAAGCCGGCGCGCACCTCTTCCACCGTCGCCTTCTGGGCGGCGAAGGGGACGGTCAGGACGACGATTTCGGCGTCGGCGGCGGCGGTGACATTGTCCGTTCCGCGTGCGGCGTCACGGCCCAGGGTCTGGTTGATCTCGGCGGCCCCTTCGGCGGCCTTGTCCGCCGACCGGCTGCCCACGATCACGGGATAGCCGGCATGGGCCCAGCGAAGGGCGAGGCCGCTGCCTTCCTTGCCGGTGCCGCCCAGCACGGCGATGGTGGGGCGGCTGTTGGCCGGACCAGTCGGGTTTGCATTGTCATTCGGCATGATGCGCACTCTCTTTCCTACCCTGATCGGCCGATACCGGCCGGATTTTGTTGATGTGTCTGCGGGGTGTGGTCAAGACCATCGGAGCCAGGGGGGCGGCGTTTCGCCCCCGGGCCTGCGTGGCGGCATTGACCGCGCCATAAAGGGTGGTTCGCTGCCGGGAGGGGCGGCCGGTGGCGGTGATCAGCGCCTCCATGGCTTCCGGCGGCATTTCCTGGCCGTGCTGGGTGCCGGCGGCGCGGGAGATGCTTTCATTCATCAAGGTGCCGCCCAGATCGTTGACGCCACCATCCAGCACGATATGCGCACCCGCCGGACCCAGTTTCACCCAGGACAACTGGATATTGTCGATCAGCCCGTGCAGCACCAGCCGGGCAACGGCATGCATCAGCCGCACTTCCCGGAAGGTGGGTCCCCGGCGTGTGCGTCCGCGCAGCGCCATCGGTGCTTCCATATGCACGAAGGGCAGGGGTACGAATTCCGTGAAGCCGCCGGTGCGGCGCTGCAATTCGCGGATATGGATCAGGTGGCGGGCCCAATGTTCCGGCCGGTCGACATGGCCGAACATGATGGTGGCCGTGGTGCGCAGGCCCTGGCGATGCGCATCCTCCACCACCGACAGCCATTCCGCCGTGGTCAGTTTGTCAGGGGCCAGCAGCACCCGCACTTCATCATCCAGCACTTCCGCCGCCGTGCCGGGCAGGGTGGAAAGGCCCGCCTGCTTCAACCGCTTCAGGAAGCTGGCGACCGGTATGCCCAGGGTCGCGGCCCCTTGCGCGATCTCCAAAGGAGAGAAGGCGTGGATATGCATATCAGGCACGGCATCGCGGATGGAGCGGGCCAGGTTCAGATAGGTATCGCCGGTATAATGCGGATGGATGCCGCCTTGCAGGCAAACCTCCGTCGCACCACGCTCGGCCGCTTCCACTGTGCGGCGCACCACCTCGCCCAGGTCAAGGTCATAGGGCTTGCCACGCAGGTGATCATCGGTGCTGCCCTTTGAAAAGGCGCAGAACCCGCATTTATAGGCGCAGATATTGGTGTAGTTGATGTTGCGATTGACGACATAGGTCACCACATCGCCGCAGACCTGGCGCCGCAATCCGTTGGCGGCGGCGCAGACCTGTTCAACTTCTGCATCGCGTGTCGCAAACAGACGCACGATTTCCGGTTCTGTCAGCGCATGTCCCGTCGCCGCGCGATCCAGGATTCTGGTCAGGGCGGGGTCGACGGGCAGGCCCTGCACCGGCGGGCGCACGCGCGGGGCCAAGGTGGTGCCCGGAGACCATTCATCATCGCGGGCAAAGCCCTCCGCATCGGCCATCCGCCGCACCAGCGGCGCCATCGCCGTATCCTGCCACCGGTCCACATCGCGGTTCCAGGCGGGGTAGACGGGCAGGCGGGGGACCATGATACGGCCGGTTTCCGCCGTGGCGGCGCGCAGTTTCTCGATCGCGGGCCAGGGTGCCTCGGGGTTCACGTGATCGGGCGTGACGGGGGAGATACCGCCCCAGTCATTGATCCCCGCAGCCAGCAGGCGGGGGTAATCGCCGCTGGACAGGTTGGGCGGCGCCTGGATGTTCATCTCCGGCCCGAAGATCAGCCGGGCGGCGGCAATGGTCCATAGCAGATCGTCCATATCCGGTTCGGGATGGTTCGCCATGGGCGTGCGCGCCTTGGCGCGGAAATTCTGGACGATGATTTCCTGGATATGGCCGTATTGCCGCGACAGGTCACGCAGCGCCAGAAGCGCATCCAGACGCTCATCCCGCGTCTCGCCGATACCGATCAGGATGCCGCTGGTAAAGGGCACCGACAATTCGCCGGCCATGCGGATCGTGTCCAGCCGTACCGACGGCACCTTGTCCGGTGACCGGTAATGCGGCCCACCCTTTTCGCCCAGCCGGTCGGAAATGGTCTCCAGCATGATGCCTTGCGAGGCGGAAACCCGGCGCAGCGCCGCTATCTCCGCCCGGCCCATGGTGCCGGCATTCACATGCGGCAGCAGACCGGTTTCTTTCTGCACCCGGTCGCACATGGCCTCCAGATAGGCCAGTGTCGTCGGGTAGCCTAATGCCACCAGTTCCTCACGCGCGGCCGCGTGGCGCAGTTCGGGCTTTTCACCAAGCGTGAACAGGGCTTCGGTGCAGCCCGCCCGTTGCCCGGCCCGCGCGATCTCCATCACTTCCTCGGGGGTGAGGAACGCCTTGCGTCCCCGATCCAGCGGGCGGGAGAAGGTGCAGTAATGGCAGCGGTCGCGGCAAAGCTGGGTCAGCGGGATGAACACCTTGCGGGAGAAGCTGACGATACGGCCATGGCCTTCCGCGCAACTGGCCGACGCCTGTTCAAGCAGGCCCGTCAAAGGCGCCGACAGCAGCCATTCCTTCAGCAAGGCATCGTCCAGGGTCGCCGGGTCCGGGGCTGGCAGTCGTTGGTGCGTCACGGAAACCCCCCTGTCTGGTGGCAATTCGGGCGTCTTCAGCCCACCACCTTTTGTTCAATCGGCGCTGTCGGCGGCCATTTCATGGCCGTTCGGCATGGCGGCCAGCGCATCGGCGGGCGCCTCCAGCAGGGCCGCCACCGTCAGCGTAAAATGCGGCAGTGTCGTGGAGGAACGCCAGACGGGGTGTTCCCGCCCCGTGTCGGTCAATGCCGCCTCCCGCATGGACAGCACGCCGCTCAACAATGCACCCATGAACACGAAGCGCTGGTTCTTCATGGTGGACGGCATGGCCGGCATCAAGCGGCGCAGATGGTTCAGGCAGCGCAGGTAACCCGAATTCCATTTTCCCTGCAGGGCCGACAGGAACAGGTCCCGATGCGTCATGCCCAGCATGGTGATGAAGCGGATATAGGTATCCTCGCCCCCGCCCTCATCGCCCATATTGACGGCGGAATAGACCAGCACATCCACCACTTCCCGCACGCAGCAAGGGCCGCCCGCCGCCTCCAGCACGTCCAGCGCATCATTGCGGCGCTGGTCGATCAGGATGGCGCCGTCCAGGATGATGGCTCGGACCAGTTCTTCCTTCGATCCGAAATGATAGCCGACGGCGCCATGGTTCTTCTGCCCCGCGGCGATGGCTATTTCCCGGACAGTGACCCCGTCCACCCCCCTCTCGGCGAAAAGACGCCGGGCGACGAGCTTCAGTTGGTCAGCGGCGAGGCTGGGTTGTTTTGTGTCTAATCTAACCATGAGTGCAAAATTATCATTGCCAACAGCCTGCGTCAACCGCATTATCCAGTTGAATTAATCAACGGGAGGGGCCTGAAGTGGAGGCCGGACTGGACCTTTTCGCACTGGCGGAATGGATGTCGGCGCAGGGGCTCGGGCGGGGTCCGATCACGGATTCCGCGCGTCTGACGGGGGGGACGCAGAACATCCTGCTGCGTTTTTCCTTCGCCGGGCGCTGCTTTGTGTTGCGCCGCCCACCGCCGCACCCGCGACCCAATTCCAATGAAACGATGCGGCGGGAGGCGCGGCTTTTGTCGGCGCTGGCCGATACCGATGTGCCTCACCCCCGTCTGATCGCGGCTTGTGCCGACGAATCCGTGCTGGGGGCTGCCTTCTACCTCATGGAACCGATCGACGGTTTTAATCCGACGGCGGGGCTACCGGCATTGCATGCGGGATCGGCCGGGGTACAGCACCGGATGGGGCTGGCCCTGGTTGAAGGGATTGCCGCCCTGGGTGCGCTGGACCATGTGGCGCTGGGCCTGTCGGATTTCGGCAAGCCCGACCGCTATCTGGAACGCCAGGTTTCCCGCTGGAAATCGCAACTGGACGGCTATGCGGAGTTCGACGGCTGGCCCGGCGCCAGCAGCCTGCCCGGTGTGACAGAGGTGGCGGCATGGCTGGAGGAGCGGCGGCCCGAGGGGTTCACGCCCGGCATCCTGCATGGCGATTACCATCTGGCCAATGTCATGTACCGGCCCGACAGCGGCGAGTTGGCCGCCATCGTGGATTGGGAACTGGCCACCATTGGCGATCCGCTGATCGACCTGGGCTGGCTGCTGGCGACATGGCCGGAGCCGGGGGCGGCGGCTGGCACCGTCAGCGTGAAACCCTGGATCGGTTTCCCGACGGCGGACGAACTGGTCGCCCATTATGCCGCCCGCACCCGGCGCGACATGTCGCGCATCGATTGGTACCGGGTTCTGGCCTGCTACAAGCTGGGAATTCTGCTGGAGGGCACGCATGCCCGCGCCTGCGCCGGCCGCGCGGCGAAGGAGACGGGCGACCTGCTGCATGGGCGCGCTGTGCGCCTGTTCCAGCGGGCGCTGAACTGGATCGCCTGATCCACAGGCACGCAAACGACATGCGCGCGGGCCCGGGCCATGCGCGCCCCATAAGGGGGGAAATAGATGAATGACACCGACTTCACGGGCAAAAAGATACTGGTCGTTGGCGGGTCCAGCGGCATTGGCAATGGTATCGCCCAGGCCTTCCGTTCACGCGGCGCCGACGTTCATGTCTGGGGTACGCGCGCCGGCCCCGGTGATTATGACGGGCAGGACGGGTCCGATCTGACGGGCCTTGGTTACACCCAGGTGGATGTCAGCAATCCCGAAGCCATCGCCGCCGCACCGGCCCCGTTCGACGGCCTGGACGTCCTGGTCCTGTCCCAGGGCACCGTGCTCTACCGCAAGGAGGAGTTCACGCAGGCCGGTTGGGACAAGGTGATGGCCATCAATGTCGACAGTGTTCTGCATTGCGCTATGAAGTTCGAACAGGAACTGGCCGACGCCAAGGGCAATGTCGTGATCGTCAGTTCGGTCGCCGGTTTCAAGGCCACCATGGGCAATCCGGCCTATGCCGCGTCCAAGGCCGGTGCCGTCAGCCTGACACGGACCCTGGGTCAGGCCTGGGCCGATCGCGGCGTGCGCGTCAATGGCTTCGCCCCCGGATTGGTCGATACCAAGCTGACCAAGGTCACCACCGGCCATCCGGGGCGGCGTGAACGGGCCCTTGCCAAGATCCCCATGGGCCGGTTCGGCCTGCCGGCCGATATGGCCGGCGTGGCCCTGTTCCTGGCTTCCCCCATGGCCGCGTATGTCACCGGTCAGACCCTGATCGTCGATGGCGGCCTGACGCTTTGAAGCGTCGGCCCGCAGGAGAGTGCCAAATGGATTTCGAACATTCCGACAAGGTGAAGGGCCTGATCGCCCGCGTCGAAACATTCATGGATCGCCATGTCTACCCGATCGAGAAGGAGCGGGAGGCGTGGCTGCATGACCAGAACAATCTCTGGAAACCATGGCCCGGCACCGAAGCCATCAAGGAAGCCGCGAAGGCGGAGGGGCTTTGGAACCTGTTCCTGCCGCACGAATATGGGCATTGGAGCCCCGGCCTCACCAATCTGGAATACGCCCCCCTGGCGGAGGTGATGGGACGGGTGCTCGGTGCGTCGGAGTTCTTCAATTGCAATGCGCCCGATACCGGGAACATGGAAGTGCTGGCCAAATACGGCACGCCTGAACAGCAGGAACGCTGGCTGAAGCCGTTGATGGCCGGTTCCATCCGGTCCGCCTATGTGATGACGGAACCGCAGGTCGCATCATCGGATGCCACCAATATCGAGACTTCGATCCTGCCGGACGGTGACGATTACGTCATCAATGGCCGCAAATGGTGGATCTCCGGCGCCCTGCACCCCAACTGCGAACTGATGATCCTGCTGGGCAAGACCTTCAGCGAAGGCCCCCGGCATCAGCGCCATTCCATGATCCTGGTGCCGCGCAGCACGCCCGGGGTGGAGATTGTCCGTCCGCTGAGCGTATTCGGCCATGTCCATTCCCCCGGCGGGCATGCCGAACTGAAGCTGACCAACGTTCGCGTGCCCAAGGAAAACATCGTGCTGGGTGAAGGACGCGGGTTCGAGATCGCGCAGGGTCGTCTGGGGCCGGGCCGCATCCACCATTGCATGCGCTCCATCGGACAGGCCCAGCGCATGTTGGAATACATGGCCAACCGTGTCGAAAACCGTGTCGCCTATGGCAAGAAGCTGTCCGAACAAAGCAGCATCCGCCAGGACATCGCGCTGTCCTTCTGTGAGATCGAGCAGGCCCGCCTGCTGACCCTGAAGGCGGCGTCCGCCATGGACAAGTACGGCAACAAAGTCGCCAAGGATCTGATCGCCGCCATCAAGATCGTGGCGCCGAAAATGGCCCAGACGGTGGGCGACCGCGCCATCCAGGCCTTTGGTGGCGCGGGCGTGTCGGGGGATACGCCGATCGCCGGCCTGTTCCTGACCAACCGCTATGTCCGCCTGACCGATGGCCCGGATGAGGTTCACATGGCCCAACTGGGAAAACTGAAGATCGACGAATACAATCGTAACCCGTTGCGATAGGAGAGTCCGCCGCCCGCAGCGGTGATGAAAAGACGGGTGGGCGGGACCATGCGGTCCTGCTCCAACAACAGTCCGGATCAACCGGGCATCCGTTTGGAACAGTGGAAGGAAACGACCCATGTCGGGTGATGCATCCGTGAGGGCGACGACCGGCGCCCCGGTGCCGGTGGCGCTGAAAAGCTGGTGGATGGTCGCGGTCCTGTTCAGCCTTTATGTGTTTTCCTGGCTGGACCGCTTGATCCTGTCCATGCTTGTCGGGCCGATCAAGGCCGATCTGGTTCTGTCGGACTTTCAGATCAGCCTGCTGCTGGGCCCGGCCTTCGCCGTGTTCTATGCCCTGTTCGGCTTGCCGCTGGGCTGGGCCGTGGACCGGTATGCGCGCCGCTGGGTCGTGTTCTTCGGCGTCGTACTCTGGGCGGCGGCGACGGTGGCGTCGGGTTTCGCCCGGTCGTTCGAGGCGCTGCTGCTGGCCCGCGTCTGTGTCGGTATCGGCGAGGCGGCGTTGATCCCCGCGGCCTATTCGCTGCTGGCCGATGAATTCCCGCGTGAAAGGCTGACCGTCGCCACGTCGGTGTTCCAGATGGCGGGCAAGGTCGGGTCGGCCACCGCCTTCGGCCTGGGGGGCATTGCGATAGCCTATGCCACCACGCTGGACGGCACCGATTGGCCGTTCCTGGGTCAGGCGGCGGCCTGGCATCTGGTGCTGATCATGGTCGGCCTGCCGGGTTTCCTGATGGCGCTGCTGATCTTCACCTTCCGTGAGCCGCCCCGGCGCGATGCGCCGGGCGTGGCGGCGATGGCCAGTAAAAGGGAAGGGGGGCGTGGCGCCCTGGTCGGCTTCGTGCGGGAGAACTGGAAACTGGTCGGGCTGATGATGATCGGTTTTTCCTTCATGGCCATCTGCGGCTATACGCTGACCTCCTGGGTTCCCACCTATCTGGGCCGCATCTTCCACTGGACGCCGCTGCAATATGGTCCCGCGCTCAGCGTCATGAACATCATCGCCGCCGGGTCGCTGGTGGTGAATGGACGCGTCGTCGATCATCTGTTCGGCAAGGGCATGAAGGATGCGCATCTGCGCTTCTATAGCTGGCTGATCCTGGCCCTGGCGCCGGCTGGCTTCTTCATGTTCACCACCGACAACGCCTGGCTGTTCCTGGCCTGCTACTGCGTCGTGCAGTTCACGACCGTACCTTTCATGATCTATGTCTCGTCGGTCATCGCGCTGCTGGCGCCCAATGCGGTGCGTGGTCAGTTGATCGCCGTGTTCCTGTTCGTCTTCACGATCCTGGGCATGGGCGCGGGGCCGGCCATCGTCGGCGCCCTGACCGATTTTGTGTTCAAGGACGAGGCGCGCATCGGTTCGTCGCTGATGATCGTCACCGTCACCTGCTTCATCGGTGGCTATGCCGCCATGCGGTTGTCGCTGCGCCATCTGGCCCCGGCCGTGCTGCGGGCCGAAGGGGCCGCGCGCGCACCCATCGCAAGCTGACGCCGCCTTCCCCCGCAAACCTGCCGCCCCCTCCGGGTGGCCAAGGGAGAAAACACCATGTCCCTGGTCAAACCCGCCGCCGGCCTGCTGCCGGATGCCAGCCTGGCCCTGGCGGATGAACGGGTCCGGTTTTCCTGGACCGATCTGGACCCGGTCCTGAACCGTGTCACCAACGCCCTGTTGGCCCTGGATTATCCCCGCCAGCGCCGGGTTGCCGTCTATGCCGGCAATAGTGCCGAGAATGTCCTGGCCTATGTCGGGGCCTTGCTGGCCGGTGTCTCCTCCGTTCCCGTCAACTATCATCTGACGCTGGAGGAACTGGTCTATATTCTGGAGGATAGCGGCGCTTCGGCCCTGTTCGTCGGGCCGGAGACAGTTGAGGTCGGTCTGGCCGCCGCCGCGCAGGTGGGCATTCGCACGGTCGTCGGCTGGCGGTGCCCCCCGCGTGACGGCGTGATCGCCTGGGAGGATTGGCTGGCCCGGGCGTCCGCGGCGGAGCCGCCGGCCAGTCAGGCGCCGCTGCCGCACCTGCATTACACATCGGGCACCACCGGCCGGCCCAAGGCGACGGAGACGCCGCCTTCCTATTTCCCGCCGGCCGCCAGCGTCGCCGATCTGATGGTGCTGTTGCGCCAACGTGCCACGCTGCTGCCCCAGGGCACGGGCGTTGCCGTCGGGCCGCTGTACCATACCGGTCCGCTGACCATGGTGCGTGCCTTTGCCGGCGGTATCCCGCTGGTGACGCTGGAAGGGTTCGATGCGGAAAAGGTGCTGGCCGCCATCCAGCATTACCGCGCCGCCAATTCCGTGATGGTGCCCACCCATTTCCAGCGCCTGCTGGCCCTGCCGGCGGCGGTGCGGTCCCGCTACGACGTATCCTCCATGAAACGTCTGGCCCATACCGGGGCGGCGTGCCCGCGTGATGTGAAACAGGCCATGATCGACTGGTTCGGTCCCGTCCTGGTCGAAGCCTATGGCGGGACGGAGGCCGGTACCACCAACATGATCACCGCCGCCGACTGGCTGCGCAAGCCGGGATCGGTCGGCCCGACGATCGCGCCCTTCGAACTGTTGGTTGTGGGCGAGGATGGGCGTCATCTGGGACCCAACCAGATCGGCCAGCTCTATTTCCGGGATACGACGGGGCGCGGCATCATCTATCACAATGATCCCGAGAAGACGGCCCAGGCCCATATCGCCCCCGGCGTGTTCACGCTGGGGGAGGTCGGCTATGTCGATGATGAAGGCTTTGTCTATATCACCGACCGCGTCTCCGACATGATCGTCAGCGGTGGCGTGAACATCTATCCGGCGGAAACGGAGCAGGTGCTGCTGCGTCATCCCAAGGTCGCCGACGTTGCCGTCATCGGCGCCCCCAACCGTGAGATGGGGGAGGAGGTGAAGGCCCTGGTCATCGCCGCCGATCCCGCCGATCCACCCACGGCCGATGACCTGAACACCTTCTGCCGCCAGCATCTGGCCGGTTACAAATGCCCCCGATCCTATGAGTTCATGGCCGATATCGGCCGCAACGCCATGGGCAAGGTGAACAAGAAAGCCTTGAAGAAACAATACTGGCCGACGGACCGGACCATCGGCGGGTAATGCACGCCTCTGCCATCATGCATGTCGGCAGGGCCGGCGAATGTGTCGGAGATGTTGCACTGTAGGGTAAAAATCGCTCCTTTGAAGAAACCCTGCAGAACGCGGTTGACCGCGATCAGAAAATGCATGATGGTGCAAAATTGAAAGCGCAGGCACCAAGGCCACAGAGCCGCCGCGCCCACC
>NZ_JAGOGJ010000080.1 GCF_017996735.1 Niveispirillum sp. | reverse complement strand
AGATTTGTATTAGAGACAGGGCGCGATGTTCCACCATGATGGGGATCATCTTCTTATGCGTGATGTCGGTGTTCAGATAGCGGTGACGGTAATTCTTGGTGGGGACCAGCGCATCCTCCCCGCGCTCGCGGTCGATGCTGCGCCTGGTCATCATGGCTACCGGTGCCGCCGGCGCCACCGCCGGTTCGGCCACTGGCGCCGCGTCGCCCGTGAAAAGGGTGCCGATATCCACCCCCAGCCCCTCACACAGGCTGACGATCTTGTCGAAGGTCAGCGACATGCGGTCATTCTCGACCTTGGACAGGGTGGACACGGCCAAGCCGGTGCGTTCGGCCACATCGGCCAAGGTCCAGTCATTCTGAACACGCAGCCGGCGCAAGGCCTTGCCGATCGGTGCTCTCCGCGTCATCTGCCACGACCCCCGGTTCACCCCGCATTTTCCGTTCCTGCGGGTTGGTTTTAGCGCTTCGGAAAATGAAAAATGCCACAGGGGCGGGGGAGAATGAAACCCCTTTCCCTGTGGCAAGGCGCAGCAGTCCAAACGGGAGGGGGCTACCCTCAATAAGTGAAACCGACGCTGACGCCGATGGCGGGCGGCAGCAGGGCGGGACGGTTGATCCGCAGATCGTCGCCAGACTTGCGGATGATCAGACGTGTACCTGCACTGTGCTGTTGATCAGCAGCGCCTTGGTTCCCCCAAAGTCGGGTGCGCTGTCGGCCTCTGGCGTTGGACCGGTCAATGCGTTCACCACCCATGACGCTGACCGATGCCCAACCGGTAACTGTGAAAGGGCCGACAGCGCGATGCCGGGCGAAAGAACGTGGCACGCGGGACAGCGATGTGATTCGTACCAGGGGTCAAAACTTTCGCCCCCTGGTATCCGCGCCGACGGGCGCGGCGGTGGCCCATGCCGCCGAATCCAATAAATTCCGATGGGTCGGAATTTATTGGCACTGGTATCAGCGGTGAAAACCATGGCACCCGTCGCTCCCCGGTTCCGGCTTTACCATGCCTTTCTGCAAAGGTGGCCGGTCGTGATGGTGCGTTTCGAATATGTCCATAGAATTGGAACAGGCTCCCTGCCGGCGGTCAATAGGAAGTATTCCGATAAGAAAATATTTTGAGATCGGGGTCCTTGCGTGCCTTCTCCATGGCCACGGCAGCCTGATGTTCTGGCGGGCAGCCGCGCGCAGCCGGCACTATGGCTGTAGCTTATAAATTTACTATAAGAAAAATATTTGACATATCCATCAAGATTGCCGAGCATGCCAGCCATGGGAGGTTCCACATGCAGGAATTCGATATCGCGATCATCGGCGCCGGTATTGGCGGTGCCTCGCTGGCGGCGATGCTGGCGGATGCGGCCCCTGGCCGGCCGGTCCTGCTGGCCGAACGTGAAAGTTTCCCCGGCTATCACACGACGGGCCGGTCGGCGGCGCTCTATTCCGTCCTGTATGGAAACGCCACGGTCTGCGTCCTGACGGCAGCCAGTCGCGCCTTTTTCAACGATCCGCCGCCGGGTTTTTCCGAACACCCGCTGCTTACGCCGCGTGGCGTGCTCTATGTGGCGGCTGAGGTGGGTTCCGACGCCGTGCGAGAGGTTCGTGAATCCGCGGCGCGCACGGGCACCCGCGCCTTGCCGCTGACACCGCAGGAAGCGCGGGAGATGGTGCCCATCCTGCATCCCGGTCCGTTACGTGAAGCATTGCTGGAACCCGATGCCATGGATATGGATGTCCATGGCATCCATCAGGGCTTTTTACGCCGCGCCAAGGCGGGCGGGGTGGACCTGCGCAGCGACGCGCCTTTACTGGCGGCATCCTGGGACGGTTCCACCTGGACCTTGACCTTTCCCGACGGGCCGGTACGGGCGCGTAAACTGGTCAATGCCGCCGGTGCCTGGGCGGACGAGGTGGCGCGGATGGCCGGCGTGCCGACGGTGGGGCTGATGCCGCTGCGCCGGACGGCCATGATGCTGGACCCGCCGCCCGGTTTCGACATCCATCGCTGGCCGGCCGTCATCGACGCGGCGGGCAGCTTCTATTTCAAGCCCGACGCCGGCATGATCCTGGCGTCACCGGCGGATGAGACGCCATCCCCGCCCTGCGACGCGCAGGCGGACGAATGGGACATCGCCGTCTGCATCGACCGTGTTCAGAACGCGGCCGACCTGCCCGTGCGCCGCGTCTCGCGCAGTTGGGCGGGCCTGCGCAGCTTCGTGGCTGACCGCAGCCCCGTTGTGGGACCCCCCGCCCTGCATCCCGGCTTCTTCTGGTTTGCCGCGCAGGGTGGTTACGGCATCCAGATGGCGCCGGCCCTGGCGCGGGTGGGGGCCAGCCTGCTGGACCATGGTGTGCTGCCGCCCGATATCGCCGATGCCGGTGTCACCGTCGCCGATCTGTCACCCGACCGCTGCTACGGGGATTGAGCCCATGCGCATGTACATGGCCATGTTGGTCACCGAAACCAACAGTTTCGCCCCCATGCCAACCGGTCTGGGCAGTTTTGAGGAATATGGCATCTATCGCGGCGATGCCAGCCGCCGGCCGGAGATGAATGAGGGCGCGGCCTTCATGCGCTTGTGGCACCGGCGGGCCAAAGCGGCGGGGGTGGAGGCGGTGGAGGGCCTGTGCGCCTGTGCCCAACCCGCCGGCCGCACGCTGGCCCCCGTCTGGGAAGGGTTCAAGGCGGAGATACTGGATGGTATCGCCCAGGCTGGCCGCCTGGACATGGTGCTGTTGCTGCTGCACGGCGCCATGATGGCGGTGGAGCAGGATGATTGCGAGGGTGACCTGCTGGCCGCCATTCGGGCACGGGTGGGGCCGGGTGTGGTGATCGGGGCCGTGCTGGACCCGCATTGCCATCTGTCGCCGTTGATGCTGGACAGCGCCGATATCCTGATCGCGATGAAGGAATATCCCCATACGGATGGGCTGGAACGGGCGGACGAGTTGTTCGACCTCTGCCTGCGGGCGGCAAAGGGGGACATCCGGCCCGTCATGCGGGATTTCGACTGCCGCATGATCACGCTTTATCCCACGACGGACGAACCGGTTAAATCCTTCGTGGCCGATATGAAGGCGGCGGAGGGGCGGGACGGCATCCTGTCTGTGTCGCTGGCCCATGGTTTCCCCTGGGGCGACACGCCCTGGACCGGCACGCGCATGTGGGTGGTGGCCGATGGCGATGCCGACAAGGCCGCATCCCTCGCCCGTTCCTTCGGTGAGCGGTTGTATCGTCAGCGAGAGGCGCTGCGTTCCAACGTCACCAGCATCGACGTGGCGCTGGATCGGGTGCAGGCCGCCGCGAAACAGCCGGGCCGTCCGGCCGTGCTGGCCGATGTGGCGGATAATCCCGGCGGCGGGGCGCCGGGCGACAGCACCTTCATCCTGCACCGCCTGCTGGAACGGGGTATCGGCAATGCCGCCATCGGCTGTTTCTGGGATCTGGGCGCCATCAATATCTGTGTGAATGCCGGCATCGGGTCACATTTCGACCTGCGGCTGGGCGGGAAATGCGGCCCGGCCTCTGGCGATCCGGTGGATTTGCCTGTCACGGTCCGCAACATCCGGGCCGGTCATACCCAGATCGGACTGGAGGGGGAACCGACGCCGCTGGGCCTGTCGGTCTGGCTGGAGGGGCCGCGCGGTTTGCACATCGTTCTGATCAGTCAGCGAACCCAGGTGTTCCAGCCCGATGCCTTCACCGGCCTCGGCATTGATCTGTCGGGCCTGGATCTGATCGTGGTAAAATCCACCCAGCATTTTTACGCTGGCTTCGCCCCCTTGGCCGCGTCGATCCACTATGTCTCCACGCCCGGCGCCATCGCCCCGGAATTCAGCACCATCCCCTATCGCACACGCCGGCTGGATTTCTGGCCGCGCGTGGCCGATCCGTTGGGTCTGGATGCCTGACGGTCTTTTGTCGCTCCACGCAATGTAAACTGACCCCGGACGGCCCGCCGTCCGGGGTTTTTCTTTCACCGCCGCTTGGCCACGGCTTCGATCTCCACCCGGGCGCCGGGAAGCACAAGGTCGGACCGCACCGTGGACCGTGCCGGCCGGTGCGCCCCGAATGCCCGCGCATAGGCGGCGTTGAAGGCCGGAAAATCGGCCGTATCGGTCAACCAGATTGTCGTCTTCACGATATCGGACAGGTCCAGACCATGCCCAGTCAGTACGCGGGCCAGATTGGCCAGAACCTGTTCAGTCTGACGGGCCACGTCATCGGGGGCGACAATGACGCCTTCGTCACCAAAGGCCAGCTGGCCCGACAGGAAAATCAGATCCCCTGCAATCATGGCGGGGGACAGGGCGGGGGCGACAGACATCGGCATAAACTCCTTGAAGGCAAAGGAAACCCCCGGACGGCGATGGCCATCCGGGGGCGGAAAGGATTGAAACAGCTCAGTAATCCAGCGCGAAGCCGATCAGGTGGAACCGTTCGACCAGATAGAGGAAATAGGCGAAGACCAGGACCATCAGGCTGGCCCGGATGCGTGCCCACCAACCGGCGGCCGGATCGGTCCACAGTTTCCAGGCACGCCAGCCGGCCGGCAGCAGGCCCAGCACGCCCAATAGCCCCGCCAGTTGCAGCAGTCGCAGCACAAGGTCGATCTCCCCGAACATCAGCGGATCGATAGCCAGCGTCATGACCAGGGCAAAGCCGGTCAGGCAGGTGACCATCATCAGCGCCGATCCGCGCACCAGCCGGTCGGCCAGCAGATGCGGCCCCGACAGCGGGTGCGGGCGGCCATAACGGCGGCGGACCAGGGCGGCCACCGGCCACCAGATCACGGCGAACAGGGCGATGGCCATGGCGATGCCCAGGGCCGGCAGGTTCCACCCCTTGGAAATGCCGGTTGGCACGGGCTGGGCGATGAAGATGGCGGGGTAATCATCGGTGGTGATGCCGGTGACGCGGCCATTCTCGTCGGTCTTGGTGTGCATCAGGCTGTCGGTGCCCACCTCCTGCCAGCGATCGGGCGCCACTTCGCGCCAGCGCTTCGGTATGCCGGCATAATCACGGAACTGGGTGAAGGTGACGGTGCCATCCTTGTTGGTGATCAGGTCGCCCTGGCCGAACAGGTTGATGATGCTGACCAGCGTGCCCTCCACCCGGCGCGACATGTAGAAGGTGCCGCTCACGGGAACCTTGCGCTTTACCGGCTCGGCCTTCACCGCGTCCGTGCCCGCCTTGGCGGGGAAATATCTGTCGGCGAACAGGCGGCGCAGTTCATTGCGGATGGGGCTGCGCGACATGTCGTCGCCCGTGCTGTTGAAGGAGATGTAGAGGCCCACCCCCTCGTCCAGCCACATGGACAGGTCGCTGTGGAACAGGGTCGTGTCGCCACCATGGCCCATGATGCGGTAACCATTGCGGTTCTGCTCATAGAAGCCCAGGCCCATGGCCAGTTCCTGGCCGGGCAGGGGGCGGTATTGCGGCTTCCACATCTGCGCCAGGCTTTCCGGCTTCAGAATGCGGCCACCCGGTCCCTCACCCTGGTTCAGCAGGGCGATCATGAACCGGCCCATATCGGCCCCGCTGGCCGACAAGGAACCTGCCGGCGCGTGGTTCACCATTTCGAAGGCCTGCGCCGGCTCGCGGGAGGAGACGTAGCCCTTGGACATCAGCGGCGCCAGATGGGCGGGCAGGGGTTGCGCCATGCTGGAATGTTTCATGTTGGCGGGGGCCAGGATGTGCTTGTCGATATAATCCTCGAACTTTTCCCCGCTGACCCGCTGCACGATCAGGCCGGCCAGCGCCGTCGCATAGTTGGAATAGGCCGGCACCGTGCCGGGCTTGTATGCCCGGTCGGGCACCCAGCGCGACAGCAGCTTCTCAAGCTCCAGCGGATGATCCTGCCCGCGCACGATCAGGTCGCGCACCGTTTCGGCAAAGCCTGCCGTATGCGTCATCACCTGGCGCATGGTGATCGGCTCGGGCCAGGTATTGGGGATCTTGAAATCCAGATACTGGTTGATATCGGCATCAAGATCGATGCGCCCTGCCTCCACCTGCTGCATCACCGCGATCCAGGTGAACAGCTTGGAGATGGAGCCGGGCCGGAACAGGTGTTTTTCGGGATCCACCGGCTCGTTCGTTTCCCGGTCGGCGACGCCGTATCCCTTGGCCAGCAGGATCTGCCCGTCCTTGACCACCGTGACCACGGCCCCGGCAATGTCCCCGCGCTTCAGCGCATAGGGCAGGAAGCCGTCGATCATCAGTTCCGCATCCTCCTTCGTCAGGGGATGGGCAACGGGGGCGGCCGTTGCGGCGGCGGCTGTGGTGCTGGCTGCGGCAGGGGCCGGGTCCTGGGCCATCACCGCCGGTGCGGCAGACAGCCAGGTGGCGGCCAACAAGGGGATAAGCAGGCTTTTTCGTAGTGTCATGGATCTGATCCCTGTTCGATGGTTTCTATTTTAATTCAAGATGTTGTCGTGTCGGCCAGCCTCTGGCGCACGCGGCGGTAATGTGGCAGCGACCGCCACATGGCGAGGGCTGAAAGGGCCAGCAGCGGAACGCCGGTCACACTGATCGACAGGCCGACCGCCATGGGGTCGGCAAAGACATGGTCGGTGGTGACGGCCACCAGGGTCGGTCCCAGGCCCAACCCGAAGGCGGTATAGGCAAAGGCCTGCACCGCCGTCGTCATGCCGCGCAGTTCCGACGGCACCAGATCCAGGATGGCGGCGATACCCACGCCGGCCCCGATGGCCAGCAGGAAGGCATAGGCGGTGAACAGGGCCAATGACAGCCCTACCCCCGGCATGACAGCGAACAGCAGGCAGGGGACGCCCAAGCTGACCGCACTGGCGGCGACCAGCGGCTTGGCCGTGGAATGACCGCGTGACTCCAGGAAATCGGCCAGCATGCCGCCGACGATGGTGCCCAGCCCCGCCACACCGATCAGGATGGACCCGAGCGCCGTTCCCGTTTCCGATGCGGTGAAGCCATGCACCCGCATCAGCAGCGACGGTGTCCAGCTATTGGCCCCGTAATCAACGATCTGGGTCAGGGTCAGTCCGCCCAGCAGCAGGCCGAATGCCCAGCGATTATCAACCAGATAGCGGCGCAGCGTATCCAGACCCGGCTTCACATCTCCGCCCAGGCTTTCGCGCCGCGCCGGCTCCCGGATGGTGGCCACCAGCAGGGCCAGGACAACACCCGCCAGCCCCAGCGTCAACAGCACAGCCCGCCAGGGTGCCACCCCGGCGGATTGCGCCAGCCCGGACAGCGCACCCAGGCTGAACACATCGATCAGGATACCGCCAACCAGCGTCGCCATGCCGGCCCCCATCACCATGCCGCCGATGAAGATGGCCACCGCCGTGCCACGCCGGTGCGGGGGGAACAGGTCTGGCACCATGGACAGCACGGCGGGGGCCAGGGCTGCCTCCCCGATTCCGACCAGGATACGGGCGCCGAACAACTGCCCATAGGACTGGGCCAGACCGCAGAGCGCGGTGGCCAGACTCCACAGGCCGATGCCGGCCAGGATCAGATTGCGGCGCCCGTGCCGGTCGGCATGCCGGCCCATGGGCAGGCCCGCAAAGGCATAGATGATGGCAAAGGCGGCGCCCTGAAGGAAACTCACCTGCGTGTCGGTGATCGCCATTTCCGACCGGATCGGGGCGACCAGCAGATTGAGGATCAGGCGGTCGGTATAGGACAGAACGGCGGCCAGCGCGAAGATCACGATGGCATACCAGGCGCGGGCATCGGCCTCCCGCGTGAAACCCGGAATGGGCGGTGATGATACGGTCATCCCAGCTCTCCCTGTTGTGTTTTTCTTATACGAAAAATTTTTATGAAAAGATAGGGGCCTTTCAGTAAAGCCGGGTGGGGCCAATTTGGTGGTCTAGAAACGACCGTCTTTACGTCGCTGCCGGATAATTTTCAGCGTAACGGGCCATTGCTTGTGTGTCCGCTGCGTCTGTCGACCCTTGACAGTCCATTTGTTTTCCGATGATCAAACCGCTTGCTGGGCGCTTTTCCTGGCGGGCAAACAGAATGCGGACAGCCGCTGGTATATGCCGCCGAAGCCGATAAATTCCGATGGGTCGGAATTTATGGTACTGATATTACGGCATCGTCGGCACCTGCACCCGGATGGCGGCACTGGCCCGCTGGCCCGTGCTGTCCATCACCGTCAGGCGGGAAAAGCCAGCGCCAGCGGGCCGCCAGAACCGGCTGTCATCGGGCAGGGGGACATTGTCCGCCACCCAGCGATAGGGCGGCCTTCCCCCCGCCGCCGAGAGAGAGACGCCATCCGCCAGCGCCTCCACCTCCGCCCCGTCGGGCGGGAACAGGATGCGCAGCCGTTCGGTCCGCTGCGCCACGGGCCCACCCCCGTCCAGCCGGGCCAGCCCCGGCGGCGGGGTGGCGCGCAGCAGGGCATGGTCCGGTTCCGGTGCCGGGGGGCGCGGCTGATCGGGCGGCAACAGGTCGAACACCCGGAACATCAGGGGGGCCGCCGCCAGCCGCCCCGCCGCCCCAGGCCGTGGCGCGCCATCGGCCCGCCCGACCCAGACGGCGACGGTATAGTCGCCCGACACGCCGACGGTCCAGGCATCGCGGAACCCGAAGGAGGTGCCGGTCTTGAACGCCACCCGCCGCCGCCCGGCAATGCCCTGACCACCGGCCAGCCCGTCAGGAAGCGGACTATCGCGCAGCACGCCCAGCACGGCCCGCGCCGCCGCCGCCCCCACCAGCCGGCCCCCGGCCTCCGCCTCCGGCCGGTCGATCCGGGTGCGTAACGGCTTCGTCACCCCGTCATCACCCAGCGCGGCATACAGCATGGCCAGATCGGTCAACCGGATGCCGACCCCGCCCAGCGCCAGGGGCAATCCCGGTTCCGCCGCCGGGGGTAAGGACAGTTCCGCCCCCGAAATGGTGAGAAGCGCCGTCATCCGCGCCGGTCCCACCCGTTCCAGCACCCGCACGGCCGGGATGTTCAACGACCGCTGCAACGCCTCCCGTGCCGTCACCACGCCATGGAATCCATCATCGAAATTGCGCGGCAGCCAGTCGCCGAACCGCTGCGGCGCATCATCGATCAGGGTGCCGGGATGCAGCGACAGATCATCGAAGGCCAGCGCATAGATGAAGGGTTTCAGGGCCGATCCCGGCGATCGCACGGCCCGCGACAGGTCCAGTTGCCGTGCCCGCCAGTCGCCGCTGCCCAGATGGGCCAGGATGCGCCGGTCGGCATTGGCCAGGACCAGGACGGCCAGATCGCCCCCCGGCTCCATCCGCGCCAGTTCGGCACGGCCCACCCCTTCCAGGGCACGCTGCAGGTCGGCGCGCACGCCCGTGCGGATCACGGCCCCCGGCCCTTCGCCCCCCGCCAGCCTTTCAGCCAGATGAGGGGCCAGGGCGGGCAGGGGCAGCATGGCGGTGGGCAAGGGTTCGTCCCGTGCCGCCGCCGCCACATCCACAGCGATCAGCCCGGCGGCCACCGCCCGGTCCAGCACCTTGGCCCGCGCCGCCCGTGCGGCATCGGGAAACCGGTCGGGGCGCAGCCGTTCCGGCGATTGCGGCAACGCCACCAACAGCGCCGCCTGCGCCGGGGTTAACTGCCCCGGTTCCTTGCCGAACCATGCCAGCGACGCTGCCCGCACCCCTTCCAGCGGCCCGCCGAAGGGCGCCAGGCTCATGTAAAGCGACAGCACCCCGTCGGCGCCCAGCCGGCGGCGAATCTGCAGCGCCCGCGCCGCCTCGGTCAGTTTGGCCCCGAAGGTGCGGGGCCGTGGCGACAGCAGGCGCGCGGCCTGCATCGACAAGGTGGAGGCCCCGGAAATTACCCTTCCATGATAGGCGGCCTGCATGCCCGCGCGCAGGATGGACAGCGGGTCGACACCGGGATGCCAGTCATGCCGCCGATCCTCCATGGTCAGCAGCATGGCGCGGTACAGCGGGTCGACCTGACCTTGATCGGTGGCCAGCCGCCACGCCCCCTCCGCTGTGGGAAAGGCGCGCAACAGTTTGCCGTCACTGTCCAGCACCTCTGCCGACCGCCCGTCCCATCGCGCCATATCGGGCGGCAGCGACAGATCGGCAATGGCCAGCCCCGTTGCCAGCGCCGCCACGGCCCCGGCAATGGCGGCGCGGCGCCTGTTCACTCAGCGATCTCCAGCCGGCCCATGGCTGTCCGCGCCTTCACCTTGGGCACATACATATGTTCGGCCACGGCGGCGGGCAGGGCGAAGGCGCCCGGCGTCACGGCCCGCACCGCATACGCGACACGGAAGCCCCAGCGTCGGTCCAGAGCAAAGCCAGACACACCGATGGCCCCCTTGTCATCCTCGCGATAGACAGGAAGCGGCACGGCGGCCACGAACCGGTCGTCGCGCCCTTCGGCGATATTGGGGTCGGTCAACCGGCCCAGCCAGCCATATCCCGCCTGTTCCGGCCGGATCACGCCCTCCACCTCCAGACCCGCCGGCAGCAGGTCCAGGATGGCATAATCGCCCCGGATCGCGGCCTCAATGGCGTTGCCCTCCACCACCACGATGATACGGTCATTCTGCTTCACCTTGGCAGGGTCCACGGGCTGGCCATCGGTGCTGTACAGGCTCTTGCGCAGGGTGATGCCGGTTTCCGTCGCCGGCACCGGCTCCACCGGCACGCCTTCCACCGACAGGGTCCGGTACAGCCCGGTTTCCCCCTGGTTGGCCAGCGTCACCCCGGCGCGCAACCGGTCGGGGGCCACCGGCACCGACACCGGATCGCCATTGCCCAGCGGCGCACCATCGATGGCGACCGACAGCTTGGCCCCCTTGGGTGCCAGACCGGCGGCGGTGCGCAGCATCCAGGCCTTTTCCTGGGTGTTGGTGTCCTCCGCGCGGCTGTCCAGCATCTGCACACTGTCCAGCAGGGCGGGAATGCCGGCCCCCCGGCCCCCGGCCGCCATCAGGCTGGCCACGGCATAGGTGTCGCGCAGGCGGCTGCCGTAAGTGTCCGTGCGGACGGGCACATTGGCCGGCTTGCCCGTGCGGCGCGCCGTCTCCCGCGCCCGCTCTTCCTCTGCCTCCTTGGCGGCCCAATCCTTCAGTTGTGCCTGCGCCGCCGTAAAGGACTGGCCAGCCCGCGCCCGTTCGCCCACGGCGTCCAGCGCCGCACCCAGATGGGCAGCCGCCAGGGCTTGGTCGGGCATGTTGCTGTCATGGAAATAACGCAGGTCGCCGGCATTGGCCTTGCCCTTGCGGGCCAGGACCCAGGACGCATAGGCCCGGACCGCCGGCGGATAGGACCTTGTGGCGGCACTGCCCAGCCATTGCCGGCCCAGCAGCAGCGCATCGGCCGGCACGACAAAGCCCTGATCGGACGCCAGTTCCAGGAAATCCATGGCAAAGACCGACATCCAGGGATCGGCCGCGTCCCCATGCTGACCCCACATGCGGAACCCGCCTTCCGGGTCCTGCATGGACAGGACGCGGTCCACGCTGTCCTGCACCCGGTCGGCGATGGCCTGGTCCTGGCGGGTGCCGGCCATCAGCGCCAGATCGTTGAACCAGAGCAGCGGCATGGCCCGGCTGACCGTCTGTTCCAGACAGCCGAACGGGTAACGGTCCAACCAGCGCAGCATGCCCGGCACGTCCAGCCCCTGCCAGCGCGACACCGACAGGGCCACGCTCTCCGTCCCCGGCACCAGCCCGTCCAGAAGATCGGCCGGCAGCACCAGATTTTCACCCGGCGCCAGGGTGGCCACCATCTCCCGCGTCACGGGCAATTGCGGCGGGCGCACCTGGATGGGCCAGGCTCGATCCACCTTGAACCCGCCGGGACCAGAGACGCTGAGGCTGACGGTCCCGATGCCCGCCGCCGTCCCGTCCAGGGGCACGGTGAAGACCTGCCGTTCACCCGCCGCCAGATCGATCGTGCGCTCCACCTGTCCGCCTGCCACCGGACCCCGGGCCGATACGGTCAGGCGATAGGCGCCCGCCGCCCCTTCGACATTGTGCAGCAGGACCGTTGCTCTTCCCTGGTCAGATGGCGACAGGAAGCGCGGCAGGATCAGTTCCGCCACCACCGGGTCCCGCACCGTCAGGCGCGTTTCCGCCGACCCCAGCTTGTCCGTATCCCAGGCGACCGCCATCAGGCGCAATTCGCCCTGGAAATCGGGGATGGTCAGGGGAATGGTCGCCTTGCCGGTCGCGTCCAGCGCCACGATGCCGGAGAACAGGGCCACGGTGCGGGTCGGAACCACGTCCAGCCCGCGCCCGCCGAACCCGTCGCCGCCCTGATCGTCGCCCTGCGCCTGCGCCCGGATCAGGCGGCCGTAATCGTCCCGCATCGACACGCCCAACTGCCGTTTGGCCAGGAAATAATCCTGCGGCTTCGGCGTGGCGAAGCGGGTCAGTTGCAGGATGCCCTGATCCACGGCGGCCAGGGTCAGGTGCGCCTGTTTGCCGGCGCCGGCCACCGAAACCGGCACCTGGATCGTCTGGCGCGGCAGCACCTTCGGCGGGGCCGCGATGGCCACGTCCAGGGTGCGGCGACCGGCATCCAGGCCCAGCCAGGCCACGCCCACGGCGCGCACTGGCGCATGGCCCAGTTGCGGGGTCAGCGGCCGGTAGAGGGTGACCAACGCATAGGCGCCGGGACCCCAGTCGGCCCCCACCTTCACCTCCACATCGGTACCACCGGCGGGCACGGCGATGGTGCGGGTCTCATGCACCGTCTCGTTAGCGATGACCAGCAGCGCCTCGCCCGCCGCCTCACTGTCGATGCGCAGGCGGGCCGTGTCGCCGGGCGCATACCCGGCCCTGTCGGCGGCCAGCTTCAACCGGTCGGGCCGGTCTGGCCCGCTTTCGCCATACCAGCCGCTGGAAAAGGCCACAGCGGTTTCCGCCTTGCTGGCCGCGTCGGTTACCACCAGCCGGTATCCGCCCCAGGTCACCGCCTGCGACAGGACCGACGGCTTGTCGGCCGTCACATCCAGCGTCCCGCTGGCCACCACCTTCTCCCGCGGCACGCGCTGGTATTTCCAGGCGCCGCCGCTGCGGAACCATTGCCAGGTGGAGGTATCCTTGATCATCCGCCAGGACAGGCCCTTGGCCGCGACCGGGTTGCCATCGGCATCCACGGCCATCACCTCGAACCCGGCCTTCGCCCCTTCCGGCACCGCATCTTCGAATTGCGGCCGGATGCCGATGGACAGGGGCGTCACCGGCACCGGGACATAGACATGTTCCGCCGTGGCCCGGCCCCCCGGTTCCCGGATGGCGACATAGATATCGGCGCGCAGCGGCTGCGTGCCCGGCACCTCGGCCGGTACCGTTCCCGTCACCCGGGTCTTTCCCTCGGGATCGGTTTCTTCGATGGTCAGGTCCACCGGCTCCACATCGAACGCCTCGGCCGCAACACCCCAACGGAAACCCTTATGCCGGGGGAAGGGGGCCGGATCGGGTTCCAGGGTCAGTTTGGCCTCGCCGGCCAACGCGGCACCCGGCGCGCCATACAGGAACCTTGCATTCACATCCAGCGACAGCGCCTCGCCGGGCGACAGCCGCGCCGGCTTCTTGTCGATGGCGACTTCCAGGCGTTGCGGCACAAAATCCTGCACCTGGAAGCGTACCGATCCGATGGCGGGGCCTTCCGGATCGGCATGGGCGGCGGCTTCCCACTGGCCCCGGTTGGCGCTGACCGGCAGGGTGATGGACAGGTGTCCCGCCGCCCCGCCCTGGTCGGGCACTTCGAAGCGCTGATGCTCCTTCCCGTCGGGCCGGTTCACCTTGATGGTCAGCCGGCGGCCGGGCAGGGCCATGGCTTCCTGGTTACGCAGCAGGGTGGTCAGTTCCACACTCTCCCCAGGGCGATAGATGCCGCGTTCGGTGTAAAGGAAGGCGTCCGCCGCACCGGCGGGACGGCGCCCGTCCACGCCCCGGTCGGACAGATCAAAGCCGGGCCGGCGCAGATCCAGGAAATTGAAATCCCCGCCGGCGCCATAGGCCATGATCATGACCGGCGCCATGCCGCCCTCGCCGCGCAGCAGGCCGGCATCGAATCGCGCCATGCCCTTGCCGTCGCTTTTCACCTCGCCCAGCACCTCGTTATTGCGGGCGACCAGGGACAGGCGCACACCCGACAAGGGCTTGGCGCTGGCCAGCGACCGGATGGACAGGGTCAGTCCATCATCGCCCCGGAAACTGGTGACACCCAGGTCCGACTGCACAACCCACTGGCCAGCCTGTGGCCGGTAATCATCGGAATAATAATAGTCGCCTTCATCGCCCTGGCGCGGCGCGTCCGGGTTGGACGCGACCAGAAGATAGGCGCCGGGTTCGGTCTTGCCCACGGCCTCGGTCAGGGGGAAAAGGGTGGTGACGGCGCTGTTGCGCGGTCCCTGCACGGGGATCTCCCCCTGCCAGACCAGCCGCCCCTCATCCTCCTGCACGTCGCGCGCGCTATAGGGATAGATGCTGCGCTCATCCACGAAATCCTGGCGCATGCGGGCCAGCATGCGGTCGCCGACGCGGTACAGCTTGATGGACAGCCGCTCGACATTGACCGTCGTGATGGGCAGCCCGTCCCCCGTCTCGCGCGGGAGAATGAAACCTTGTCCCAGCGCCACGGCCGGCGGCCGGTCGTTCAGCGCCAGGGTGACGTTCTGCGCCTCGGCCAGGGTGCCGCCATTGGCGGCGGCGGGCAGGCCCGGCCGCAGACCCACATCATATTCCCGGCCGAATCCCAGACCCGACAGGCACAGCTTCTCCCGCGCCACCCGGAACCCGGCCTTCACCTCTGCCGGAAGGTCGACATAGTCGGCGTAATTGACGCCGCCCGTCTCATCCAGCGGCTTGCTGAACACCAGACAGGCCTCCGCCACGGCGCCGCCCGCCTCCGTCGTTACGCGGGTGAAGCGGAAGATGCGGTCATCGGCCACCGGGGCCACACTGGTGGCCGTCACCGGCTTGGTGCTGGGCGGGGCTACGGTGTCGGCAACGGTTGTCGCCGTCTGCCCCCCGTCCCCGCGCAGGGCCTTCCAGCCCGCATAAGCCCCCACCGCCACCGTCGCCACAATCGCGACCGACAGCGCCACCCGCTTCGAAACCGGCATAATGTCCCCCGCACACCCGATGCGGAAAACAGAGTGCCAAGAGCATTATGGCAAGACAACGGTCGGTTGGCAGCGGGCGTGGAATTGACCCGATTTCGTTTCCGCCGATTGCGCGCTGAATTCGGAGGAGATGACAGATCCCCTCCGAACTCTGTGAAACATCATGCAACCATTTGCGGATAAAACAGCAGCCATTCGGAGATGCAGCACTGCCAACTCCGGGCATCTGAAACGAAGTGAAACAGAAAATCGTGTTTTACGGCTTCATTCGGAGAGGGATGCAAGTCCGCTCCGAATCAGGGAGAGCGCGTGCGTCATCAGAATGTGCGCTGATTTTATCAGTGGTCTGCGCCAGGCGCCAGAGATAGAAGCCGCACGGGGTGGATATCATAGAGATTATCCTGCCAGCCGCGCACGGCGGGTGACACCATGTGCAACGAACTGCCCTGGAACAGCGGGATGAACCGGCGGCTGTCCAGCACCTCCTGTTCCGCCCGGCGCAGCTCCGCCTGCTGTGCCGCCGGGTCGGTGGCGGTCAGGGTGAAGGAGGGCGGCAGGAAGGAGGCCAGCATCTGCGACGGGGAATAGCCGATCCAGGTATTATAGAGGAAGCCCTGGAAATCCCGCTGGGCCAGACGGGTACTGACCATGCGGGATTCAACGCCGACCAGTTCCGTCTCCACCCCCAGAACCTGTTTCCATTGGGCGGCGATGGCGACCACACGTTGCCTTATCGCCTCGGCACCGGCGAAGACGATCTCCACGCGCGGCGGCGGCCGGTCCGGACCGAACCCGGCGCGCGCCAGTGCGGCGCGGGCGGCGTCGCGTCGCGCCTCTCCCTTCGGTCCCGCGTCGGGGGCGGCGGGTCGGCTCCAGAGGGTCGCTGGCACCAGGCCATAGGCTGGTACGCTGCGCCCCTGGCTGGCGGCGGTCAGTTGTTCACGGTCCAGCGCCAGATCCAGGGCCAGCAGGAAATCGGGATTGCCGCGCCACGCCGGCCCGTCGGGATTGGTGGCCAGGGCGGACAGGCTGGTCCAGGGATGGACATGCAGGGCATCGGGGCGTTCCGCCCGCGCCCAGTCCAGCATGGGGGGCGGTACGGCGCTGGTGATGTGCAGGTCGCCCGCGCGGAACAGGTTCAGTTCCAGTTCCGGCCGTTCCGCCACGCGCATCTCCACCCGGGCCAGCGCCACACCGGCCCGGCCGTGCCAGGTATCGGCGCGTTCCAGCAGATAACGTTCCTGCAGCCGATGCTCCACCAGCCGGAACGGGCCATTGCAGGTCAGGTTGGTGGCGTTGGCAAAATCCACGCCCTTGGCGTCCAGGGTCGGGCCATGGACGGGCAGGGTGATGCGGTGGGCCAGGATCGTGTCGAAATCAGCCAGCGGCCGTTCCAGCCGCACCACCAGCGTGCGCGTATCGGCGGCCTGAACGCCCAGCCGGTCGGGCGGCAGCCGGCCGCGCCGGATATTGGCGGCATTTTCGACCCCGTCCAGCAGATCGGCGATGCCCGACCCCGTGGCGGGATCGACCGCCCGGCGCCAGCCGCGCACAAAATCCGCCGCCGTGACAGGATCGCCATTCCACCAGCGGGCGTCGGGACGGAGATGGAAGACCAGGGTCAACCCATCAGCCGACCGGTCGCTGCGCGCCGCCACGCCGGGTATCGTGCGTCCGGCCCCGTCGCGGGTCAGCAGCCCTTCACACAGATCCAGCAGCAGACGGGCCGCGCCGATGGACACGCCGCGATGCGGGTCCAGCGTTTCCGGTTCCGGCCCGATGCCGATGCGCAGTGGGTCGGCCGCATGGGCGGCACCGGCCAGCCCTATTCCCGCGCACAGGGCGACAAGCAGACGCATGCTCAACCCGCCTGTGCGGCACCGGCCCGGACCAGCGGGTTCAGCACAAAAACCTCCCCAACCCGGTCCAGCATGGATTTGTCGTAAAGCCGGGCCAGACCGGTTTCGCCTGCCGGTGCTTGTGCGGTCGCCAGCGCGCAGGAGGCCTCATCCGCCGTGAAGCCGCCGGGCAGGGACGATAGGACCGTCAGCGCCTGGCGTTCGGCATCGGTCAAGAGGCCCAGGGCCCAGCCCATGGCGGCCCCCAGGCTGCGGTGGCGGGCCGGGCCCTGGCGGCGCATGCCGGGCAGGGCGCGTATCGGGTCGCGACTGGCCTCTGCCGTGGCGCGCAGGCCCAGAAGGCTGGCGGCGCGCGCCCCGATCTCCACCCCCAGCGGCACGCCGCCCAGATGGCGGCAGATGCTGGCGATGGCGGGCACGTTTTCCGCGTCCGGGGTGATCTCCAGACCGGCGGCATTGGCGGCCGCCAGGAACAGGCTGGTGGCCGGGCTGTCCGGTGCGTCATCGGGCAGGGCCAGCGGCGACAGGCGCACGCACCAGGGGCGCAGCCGCCGGTGGCCGATATGGGAGGTGACCAGCACGCCCAAACCTGCATTTTCCTCCACCAGACGACGGATCAGATCCAGGGCGCCACCCCCCAGCCGCTCAGCGCCGTCCAGCAGCAGCAGGCTCTGACGTCCGGAAAGGGCGGCAATGCCGTCATCGACACCCATGGCGGCAGCGATATGAGCCGCCAGCCC
The DNA here is from genome assembly GCF_017996735.1 of Niveispirillum sp. Taxonomy (GTDB): domain Bacteria; phylum Pseudomonadota; class Alphaproteobacteria; order Azospirillales; family Azospirillaceae; genus Niveispirillum. Next base: position 13,827 of record NZ_JAGOGJ010000080.1, on the reverse strand, counting down.
GTCCGCGTCGGCCAGCGCTACGTTTGCCAGAGGCACCAGCCATTGACCGTCATGGAAATCCCCGGCCAAGGCCTGCGCCGCGGCACAGGCCAGCCGGGATTTGCCCGTGCCCGCCAGACCGGTAATCACCAGCAGCCGGTCACGGCGCAGCCGTTTCACGACATTGGCCAGTTCCACATCCCGCCCGGACAAGGGCAACAGCGCATGCGGGATATTGCCGATAATGGCCGGTGCCGGCACGGCCAGCCGGTATCCCCTTCCATGGACGGTCAGGATGACGGAACCATCCGCATCGCCGATGGCGGCGCGCAGGCCGGATATCTGTACCGCGACATTGGCCGGATCGACGATCTGTCCCGGCCAGACCCGATCCAGCAACTGTGCCGCCGTCACTTCCTGTCCCGCCTGTTCCGCCAGCGCTGTCAACAATGCCGTTGCACGTCTTCCCAGGGGAACGGGGGCACCGCTGCGGCTCATCAGCCGTCCCTGGCCCCGATCAAACCGGTACGCGCCCACCGCCAGTTCCAGCGGGGCCGATCCGATGCCAGCAGGGTGTGTGGCCGAGGACATCGCGTCTTTCGCTTTCGTCAGGCAGGCCTGATGGGGGAATACCGCAACGCGGCGGAACCGCTATTAACCGTCGTTTCAATAATGAACACAAGTACCCGGAAGGACGGGTGACCGCACATCGGTGCCGCCACCCGTCCGCCGCCCTTATCCCCCGCGCGCCTTATCCCCGCGCGAAGGCCAGCAGGTCGGCGCTCAGCCGGTCCTTGTGGGTGTCGGTCACGCCATGCGGTCCGCCCTCATACACTTTCAGTTCCGCGTGCGGCACCAGACGGGCCACGGCGCGGCCGGCGGCATCGATGGGCACCACCTGATCGGCATCGCCATGGATGACCAGGGTGTGCAAGCCGTCGAACGATTTCAGGTCCTCGGTGAAGTCGGTTTCGGAGAAGGCCTTGATACAGTCATAGGTGGCCTTGTGGCTGGCCATCATGCCCTGCATCCAGAAACTGTCGATCATGCCCTGCGACGGCTTGGCGCCGGGCAGGTTGAAACCGAAGAACGGGCCGGATGCGATGTCCTTGTACAGTTGCGACCGATCGGCCAGGCTGCCGGCGCGGATGCCGTCGAAAACCTCCATGGGCAGACCGGCGGGATTGGCATCGGTCTTCAGCATCAGCGGCGGAACCGCGCCCACCAGCACGATACCCCCGACCCGCGCCTTGCCATGGCGGGCGACATAGCGCGTCACCTCGCCCCCGCCCGTGGAGAAGCCGACCAGGATGGCATCCTTCAGGTCCAGCGCCTCCATCAACTGCGCCAGATCGTCGGCATAGGTGTCCATGTCGTGGCCATGCCAGGGCTGGCTGGACCGCCCATGGCCACGCCGGTCATGGGCGATGGCGCGAAAGCCGTTGCCGGCCAGATGCAGCATCTGGTTTTCCCAGCTGTCGGCGTTCAGGGGCCAGCCATGGCTGAACACCACGGGCCGCCCCGCGCCCCAATCCTTGTAATAGATCTGTGTGCCGTCATCGGTGATGATCGTGCCCATGGAGTTTCTCCGGATATGTGCTGGCTGCTGTACCGGCCCTTTGCCCGGCATGGGACGGGTCGGAGGCCAAAGTATTCCGCTGGAAACCCGATTTGGCGTGTTAAAAGACATAAAATCGCTTCCAGCCTCGGCAACGGGCGCTACTTATTTCAGATTATTGACGAAATCGATTGGATCATGGCCGAGACAAAGCCGGTTTCCCTCACCCTCGACCTGCTTCACCGGCGCCTGCTGCGGGATGGCGCGCCGGTGCCGTTGGGCGACCGTGCCTTCGACCTGCTGGCGGTGCTGGCCGAGGCGGCGGGAGAGGCGGTGACGGCCGAAAGCCTGATGGCCCGCGTCTGGCCCGGCATCAATGTCAGCCCCGGCAACCTGCGGGTCCAGGTGCGGGCCCTGCGCCGCGCGCTGGGTGATGGCGCGGTGGAGAATGTGCCGGGCGTCGGTTACAGGCTGCATCTGCCGTTGACGGGGCAGGAGACGGGCCTGGCCGCAACGGCAGTCGACACGCTGCTGGGCCGCGAGGAGGAACTGGATCGGCTGCGCGTGATGCTGTCCCGGTCGCGCCTGGTCACCATCGTGGGACCGGGCGGGGTGGGCAAGACCAGCCTGGCGCTGGCCGGTGCCGCCCGGATGCAGGCGATGCGCGGCGTGCATGTGGAACTGGCCCCCCTGACACAGGGGGGCGACCTGCTGCCCGTCGTGACGGCGGCGTCCATGTCGCTGCGTCTGGTGGGACCGGATGTGAAGGGCGCGGTTCTGCGGGCGCTGGCGGAACGGCCGACCCTGCTGCTGCTGGACAATGCCGAACATCTGCTGGACGAGGTGGCGGGCTTTGCCGAGGAATTGCTGGGCCAGTGCCCGGAATTGCGCATCCTGCTGACCAGCCGGGAACCACTGGGACTGGCGGGGGAGCAGTTGCTGCATCTCTGCCCCCTGGAATGCCCGCCGCCGGGGGAGGAGGGTGCCGATGCCATCCGCACATATCCGGCGGTGCGGCTGGTCCTGCGTGAACATGCCAGTGCGGGATGGCCGGCGCCAACGGATGATCAGATGCCCGCCCTGGCCCGGCTGTGCCGGCATCTGGACGGGTTGCCGCTGGCCCTGCTGCTGCTGGCCGCGTGGATGCGCGATTGTCCGGTGACGGATGTGGAACGCGTGCTGTCCGGCCGCTTCCAGGATCTGCCCCTGCCGGCGGAGGCGGGCTCGCGGCACGGCAATCTGCACCATATGCTGCGCTGGAGCGTGGAGGCTTTGACCCCGGACGAGCGGTTGCTGCTGGGCCGGCTGGCCGTCTTTGTCGGCACCTGGCCGGTGGAGGCGGCGGTGGCGGTCTGTGGTGGTTCGCCGCTGAACGCGGCAGCCGTGCCGGGGCTGGTGGCCGGACTGGTCGCACGCTCGCTGGTTGCGGGGCCGATCCAGACGCGGCAGAAAGGCCTGCGTCTGCTGGAGACCATCCGTCACCATGTGATCGCCCGCGATCCGGAATTGGTGGAGCGCGAAGGGTTGCGGTTGCGGCTGTGCCAATGGCTGTCCGGTCATCAGCGCCGTCACATGCATCTCAGGGGGCAGAGCGGCTTCCACGTGCCGGGCATGCTGGCCGATGTCGCAGACATCAGGGCCATGATGACCTGGGCTTTGGGTGGCGGTGATGTCTTGGCCGGGCAGATATTGGCGCTGGACAGCTATCGCCACTGGAATCAGGCCGGTCCTTTTATGGAGATCGCCGATTTCCTGATGCGGGCCTGGGCCTTGTGCGGGCCGCAGACGCCGCCCGTGATCCGCGCCCTGCTGGGGCTGCTGTTGCACGGTGAAGGTTTGTCGGTGCGCCTGCCGTTGCATGCCGACCGCGGCCGTTATGCCAGTGAAGAACTGGAAGCCGCCGTTGCCACCATGCGTGGTGCGGATGTGCCGCCGGTCTGGGCCATCGATGGTCTGATGTCGGCGGGCTTCATCCGCCGCTATGTGGGCGATCAGCGCGCCTGTCTGGCATTGTGGGAAGAGGCCGTGGCCATTGCCGATCGCCATGAGGTGCCGGCCGACATGGTGCGGCATCGGTCGCTGCTGGGCTGGTTGCGGGCGGAACTGGGGGAGATGGAGCAGGCACGCGTGGAATTCGCCCGCGCGCTGGTCGCTGCGGAACGGCATGGTGTGCCCCGCAACCTGACGCTGATGCGGCTGGCCGATGCGGAGTTCAATGACGGACAGATCGACCGTGCCATTGAGGTGACCCGCGAGGCACTGTCATCGGGGGAATCCATGACGCCGCCCTTGCACCAGACGCTCCTGGCCAACCTGGCCTCCTATCTGTTGCTCCAGGGGCGGTTGACGGAGGCGGTCGAGCAGGCGCTGCCGGCCCTGAACATCATGATGCGATATGATTACAGCTATGCCCAGCCCTGGGCTTTGGAACGCGGGGCGCTGATCGCCGTGAGTCTGGGCCGGCAGGAACTGGCACTGTCGCTCGCCGGGCTGGCGCGGCGGCTGCTGGACGCCGGAAACATGCGCCGGGCCGCGGCGGAGCGGGAGGTTCACGCCCGGATTTCCGCCGGTCTGGCCAGCGTCAACACCCCGGAAAAAGTGCTGGATCTGGCCGATGCCCTGCGGCATCTGCGCGGCTTTTACGAAGAGGTGCTGGCCGCTGAGGCCACCCGCCGATAACGCCGCCCTGCCATGGCCGTGCCGGGTGGCCCCCGATCTTGCATTGAGCGGGCGTCGGCATTAGGGTCCCGCCGCATCGGGGGGCCGTCCCGGTGACGGTCCGCCGCCTTCCCTCCACCAACGGAACGGGTTCGCGGGATGAAGTCCGCCGTCATCGTCTTTCCTGGTTCCAACTGTGACCGCGACATTGCGGTTGCCTTGGAACAGGCTTCCGGCAAGAAGCCCCACATGGCCTTCCACAAGGACACGGACCTGCCGGACGTCGATGTCATCGCCGTCCCCGGCGGTTTTTCCTATGGCGATTATCTGCGCTGTGGGGCCATGGCCGCCCATTCGCCCATCATGAAGGTGGTGAAGGAACGCGCCGCCAAGGGCGTGCGGGTCGTCGGCATCTGTAACGGCTTCCAGATCATCACCGAGGCGGGTTTGCTGCCGGGTGCGCTGATCCGCAACAAGTCGCTGAAATATGTGTGCCGCACTGTCGGCCTGCGCGTAGAGGTGACGGACAGCGACTTTACCCGCAAATATGCCAAGGGCCAGGTGATCGGCATTCCGGTCGGTCATGGCGAGGGCAATTATGTCGCCGACGAGGAGACGCTGAAGCGTCTGGAGGGCGAGGGGCTGGTGGCGTTCCGTTATGCCGCGCTGCCGGGCCAGGACGCCGATCAGGCCAATCCCAACGGTGCGACCAACGACATTGCCGGCATCTTTAACGCCCAGCGCAATGTGCTGGGCATGATGCCGCATCCCGAACGCGCCTTCGATCCGCTGCACGGCAATACCGATGGCCGTGCCTTCTTTGATAGTCTGGTGGAGACCCTGTCGTGAGCGCCCGCAAGGAACCCGTTGTCAACGAGGCCCTGGCCGCCGAACACGGCATCAAGGCCGATGAATATGTCCGCCTGCTGGAAATCGTCGGCCGTCAGCCGACCTTCACCGAGCTGGGCATCTATTCCGTGATGTGGTCGGAGCATTGCTCCTACAAATCGTCGCGCGTCTGGCTGAAGAAGTTCCCGACCACGGCCCCCTGGGTCATCTGCGGTCCGGGCGAAAATGCCGGCGTCATCGATATCGGTGACAATCAGGCCGCCATCTTCAAGATGGAGAGCCATAACCACCCGTCCTATATCGAGCCCTTCCAGGGCGCGGCGACGGGCGTGGGCGGTATTCTGCGCGACGTGTTCACCATGGGCGCGCGGCCCATCGCCAACCTGAACGCCCTGCGTTTTGGCGAGCCGGACCATCCCAAGACTAGGGCGCTGGTCGCCGGCGTCGTGTCGGGCATCGGCCATTACGGCAATTGCGTCGGCGTGCCCACGGTGGGCGGCGAGACCAATTTCCACAAGGCCTATAACGGCAATTGCCTGGTCAACGCCATGACCGTGGGCATCGCCGATCAGGACAAGATTTTCTATTCCAAGGCGGCCGGCGTTGGTAACCCCGTGGTCTATGTCGGGTCCAAGACGGGCCGCGACGGTATTCATGGCGCCACCATGTCCTCGGCCGAGTTCACCGAGGATAGCGAGGCCAAGCGCCCCACGGTGCAGGTCGGCGATCCGTTCACGGAAAAGCTGCTGATCGAAGCCTGCCTGGAACTGATGAACACCGACGCCATCCAGTCCATCCAGGACATGGGCGCCGCCGGCCTGACCTCCTCGTCGGTCGAAATGGCGGGCAAGGGCGGGTTGGGGATCGAGCTGCATCTGGAAAAGGTGCCGCAGCGTGAGACGGGCATGACGCCCTATGAGATCATGCTGTCGGAGAGCCAGGAACGCATGCTGATGATCCTGAAGCCCGGTTCCGAGGATGTGGCCCGCGCCATCTTCGAGAAGTGGGAACTGGATTTCGCCGTGATCGGTCACCTGACCGATACGGGCCGTTTCGTCCTGAAGATGAACGGCGACACCTATTGCGATCTGGAACTGGCCCCGCTGTTCGACGCGGCCCCGCTGTACCATCGCCTGACGGAAGAGACGCCGGCGCAACCGGCCCTGGACCTGGACGAGGATGAGCTGTGGCCCGAAGACCTGTCGCTGGGCGAGATCCTGACCAAGCTGGTCGCCTGCCCCGATCTGGCCTCCAAGCGCTGGATCTGGCAGCAATATGACAGCCAGGTGGGTGCCGATACCCGCTTCCTGTCGGGGCAAGCCGACGCCGCCGTGGTTCGCGTGCATGGGACGAACAAGGCGCTGGCCATGTCGTCCGATGTGACCCCGCGCTATTGCTTCGCCGACCCGGTGCAGGGTGGGCGTCAGGCCGTGGCGGAAAGCTACCGCAACATCTCCGCCGTCGGCGCATTGCCGCTGGCCATCACCGACAACATGAATTTCGGCAATCCCGAGAAGCCCCGGATCATGGGGCAGTTCGCGGGCTGCGTCGAAGGCATGGCCGAAGCCTGCCGCGTGCTGGATTACCCGGTCGTGTCAGGCAACGTGTCGCTCTACAACGAAACCAACGGCGTGGGCATCCTGCCGACCCCGACGGTGGGCGGTGTCGGCCTGCTGGCCGATGGCCACAAGGCGGTGGGCCTGGGCTTCAAGAATGACGGTGACGTCATCCTGCTGGTGGGCGAGACCGAGGGTCACCTGGGCCAGAGCCTGTATCTGCGCGAGATTCTGGGTCTGGAGGAAGGTCCCGCCCCGGCGGTCGATCTGGAAACGGAAAAGCGTCACGGCACCTTCGTGCGCGATGCCATCCAGGCCGGCCTGATCACCGCGTCGCATGACGTGTCCGATGGCGGTCTGCAGGTGGCGCTGGCCGAAATGGCCATGGCCGGGAACAAGGGCGCCGACCTGTCCGGCCTGGATGGCTGGCACGTGGCGGAGCTGTTCGGCGAGGATCAGGGCCGTTACGTCCTGACGGTCAAGCCGGCCGATCTGGAAGCCGTGGAGACCAGGGCCGCCGAGGCCGGGGTCACGCTCTCCCGCATCGGCACGGTCGGCGGCGACGCCCTGACGGGCGCTTCGGGGGCCATTATTTCGCTCGCGGATCTGATCGCCGCTAACGAGGCTTGGCTGCCGAACTATATGAATGGCAAGGTGGGTTGAGTACCACCCTGCGGCCGCCTTTTAACGTCATTCCCGCGCAAGCGGGAACCCAGCGTGAGCGGCGATAGCCGCGACATGATTCATATCGGCGCTAAACGCGCCTCATGCTGGGTCCCCGCTTGCGCGGGGATGACGATGGGGAGTGCGGGGCGGCTTATTGAAAAGGACCCGACCCATGGCGATGCACGCATCCGAAATCGAGGCCCTGCTGCGCGAGGCGTTTCCCGACGCGGTCGTCCGTATCGACGATCTGCGTGGCGATGGCGACCATTACGCAGCCTATGTGGAAAGCCCGTCCTTCAAGGGTAAAAGCCGCGTGGCCCAGCATCAGGCCGTCTATGCCGCCCTGAAGGGCCGCATGGGTAATGAGTTGCATGCCCTCATGCTGACCACGGCAGCCCCCAAGGACGCATGATTGGGCTGCCGAACGAACCCCCTGTTAAGGGACGGCGTTCGGCGCTATATGTCGGGGGATTTGCCATGGCGCCGCAGGGGCGGGGACCTGGCACTGCCAAGGAAGAGTGACAGATGGACCAGACGGTTGCCGAGCGCATCAAGCGCGACATCGCTGACAATGACGTTGTGCTGTATATGAAGGGGACGCCCGTGTTCCCGCAGTGCGGCTTCTCCGCCGCCGTGGTGCAGGTGTTGAGCCACCTGGGCGTCAAGTTCAAGGGCATCGACATCCTGGTCGATCCGGCCCTGCGCCAGGGCATCAAGGAATTCACCAACTGGCCGACCATCCCCCAGCTCTATGTGAAGGGTGAGTTCTTGGGCGGTTGCGACATCGTGCGCGAGATGTACGAGACGGGTGAGCTGCAGGACCATCTGCGTGAAAAGGGTGTGGCTTTCGCCGACGCCGCTTAATCCAGCGCAAGTCTTTATATCAGCGGCACGAAATCATGACCGATGGTCAAGCTTTCGTGCCTCTCAATCGCCGGCGGGCGCATCCGCGCTCTTGGCTACGCGGCATGGGCCGCGCGGCGGCAATCGCCGCCGTACCATCAGTCAAGAATTTTGACCGATGGTATCATTTGACAGGGGGATTCCCGAAAGGGAGGCCCCTTTTGTTTTTTGAACATCCGTTGCTGACATTCATATCGTCATTGCAATGAGTAGTATAAATATAAATCATTGCAATCTATTTTCTATGAAATGCCTGTCTTATGGTTAATATCTTCCTCTGGAGCTGATATTCATTTAGGGGAGTTTAGATATGCGTTGTATTGGACTGGTTCTGGTGCTGCTTATTCTGGCTGTGCATTCGGTCGCAGCGCAGGATAAAGCGACAGAAAAGACCGAACCCATGGTGCAGAAGGCGCCGGAAGAAAATGACGCCAGCCGCTTGATCTGCAAGACGGCCAAGGAAACCGGATCGCGGGTGAAGCGCAACCGGATCTGCAAGACCCGGCAGGAATGGGACGACATGCGGCAGAACACCAACAAGCAGTTGGACGACTATTCCAAGCAGGCGCCCCCCAATCCACTGCCTTCCACGTCGGGCTGAGAGCCGACCCAACGCAAAATGGGCCGCCCCGAGATGGGGCGGCCCTTTCGCTTTGAGGAAGGGCAGGGGATCAGACCTTCTTCGCCAGCAGATTATCCACGGCCACGGCACCGGCGCCATGACCCGCCAGGATCAGGAAGCCACCAGCCATGGAGACGTTCTTCCAGAACATGATCGACTGGAAATAGGCCATCTGCGCATCCGTCACGGCCCAGTAATTATGGAACAGGATGGCGGAGAGGATCGAGAAGCCGGCCAGGACCAAGGCTGCAGCGCGGGTCTGGAACCCCGCGATGATGAAGGCGCCGCCCACCAGTTCCGTCACGATGGCGGCAACCAGCAGCAGGGCGGAGGGCAGGGGCAGGCCGGCGGAGCCGACATAGGCGAGGCTGCCTTCCCAACCTGTCACCTTTGACAGGCCGGAGGAGATGAAGATCGCGGCCAGCAGCACGCGGCCGGCGACGGGCAGATATTTGGCATTGTTGGCGATCAGCGTATTCATGATGGGTTCTTTCAGGCTTTCAGGTGAGTGGCGCCGGCAAGGGGCGCCGTCGTCTTGAGATGAAAGCTACGCCCAACGAACCATTGCGACAATGCGCGCTGGATATAATTAATTGTCGCGGAAAATGGGACAATGTGGGCAACAAAAAAGGCCGCATCCCGAAGGACGCGGCCTGATCTGCTGCCCGAAGGCGCCCGGACTTAGCGCGAATAGAATTCGACGACCAGGTTCGGTTCCATCTGGGTCGGGTACGGAACGTCGGCCAGGTTCGGGGCGCGCAGGTAGGTGCCCTTGAAGTTGCCGGTGTCGACGGTCACGTAATCCGGGAAGTCACGCTCGCCGGACTGGATCGATTCCATGATGAGGGCGAAGTTCTTGGCCTTGGCGCGAACCTCGACCACGTCATTATCCTTCACCTGATAGGAGGGGATATTGAGACGCTTGCCGTTCACCAGGATATGGCCATGGTTAACGATCTGGCGGGCCGAGAACGGGGTCGGGGCGAACTTCATGCGATAGACGACGGCGTCCAGGCGGCGCTCCAGCAACTGGATCAGGTTCTCGCCCGAGTCACCCTTGCGGCGAACGGCTTCCTGGTACAGCTTGCGGAACTGCTTCTCGCCGATATTGCCGTAATAGCCCTTCAGCTTCTGCTTGGCCATGAGCTGCAGGCCGTAATCCGACGGCTTCTTGCGACGCTGACCATGCTGGCCGGGGCCATATTCACGCTTGTTGATCGGGGACTTGGCACGGCCCCACAGATTGACGCCGAGGCGGCGGTCGATCTTATACTTGGCTTCCTGACGCTTGCTCATACCAAACTCCATTATGCCGGCCGGTTCCGGACGGCGTTGTTGTCCCGGTAGTTCCCTGCCCTTTGACCGTTGGACGGTTCCAAAAGACAAAAACAGGGACGGGGCGCCAAAATGACCGGCGCCCGCCTTCCCAGGAATGGTGGCGGGTATAGTGGATGGCGGTGGCCCTGTCAAACCCGTTGGCGCGGGCCACCGCGCAACCCACACTCTACTTAGAGACAGGCCGCCAGCGCCTGCGCGAACCGGGCGGCGGTTTCCACCGACAGGCCCGCGATATTGATGCGGCCGGAGCCGGCCATATAGACGGCATGCTCTTCCCGCAGGCGTTTCACCACATCGGGCGACAAGGGCAGCAGCGAGAACATGCCCCGCTGCTGATCCACCCGGCCCAGCACGCCGCCATGGGAAGCCAGGGCGGCGCGGATGCCCAGCAGCCGGTCGCGCATCGTGTCCAGTTCCAGCTTCCAGTCGGCGGCCAGGACGGGGTCATCCATCAGCGTGGCGACGACAGCCCCGCCATGGTCGGGCGGCATGGACCAGTTGGCCCGCGCCAGCGCCAGCATGTTGGAGGCGACACGGTCGGTATCGGCGGCGGACCCGGTTTGCACGAACAGGGCCCCGACACGGTCGCGATAGACGCCGAAATTCTTGTCGCAGGAATAGGCCAGCACCGCTTCCGGGCAGGCATCCATCACCAGCCGCACGCCGGCGGCATCTGCCGCCATGCCCAGGCCCAGCCCCTGATAGGCCAGATCCAGGAAGGGCACGATGCCCCGCGCCGACAGGGTTTCGGCGATGGCCTGCCACTGATCCAGGCTGAAATCGGCACCGGTCGGGTTGTGGCAGCATCCGTGCAGCAGGGCCACGTCACCGGCCTGCGCCCGGTTCAGCGCGTCCATGACCGCGTCGAAGGTGATGGACTGGCTGGCCGCGTCGAAATGTTTGTAGGTCTGCATCTTCAGCCCGGCGGCGGCCAGGATGGGCGGATGGTTGGGCCAGGTAGGCGTGCCAACCCAGACGGTGACGCCGGGACGGCTGGCCGCGATCAATTCCGCGCCCAGACGCAGGGCGCCGGTGCCGCCCGGCGTCTGTACCCCCGCCAGCTTTCCGCCCAGTTCGACATCGCCCAGGGCCAGACGGGCCATATGGCGGGCGAAGGCGACATTGCCCTCCGGCCCCAGATAGGACTTGCTGTCCTGGGCCTCCCACAGCTTGCGCTCTGCCGCCTTGACCGACCGCATGACGGGCGTATTGCCGGCATCGTCGCGAAACACACCCACGCCCAGATCGATCTTGGCCGGTCGGGGATCGTTGCGGAACATGTCGATCAGGGCCAGAAGGGCGTCGGCAGGCTGTTGGGCCAGCGGCTGGAAGAAGGACATCGGAACCTCGGGTCGGACAGGAAATGGTGCGGGCACAGGATAGGCGTTCGCGTGCGCAATTACTGTGCGAAGTGGCGATGATCCGGCTGTGTTGTGCCGGCAAACCACGGTTGCGGTGACAAATTATTGCGCCGGTCGCCGTGTGGCCAGCCAGATGCCCGGCAGGACAAGGGCGATGCCGGCCAGATGGAACGGCTCCAGCCGTTCGCCCAGCAGCAGGGCGGCCAACGCCGCATTATAGAGCGGGGTCAGGTAAAGCGTCATGCCGGCCCGGCCCGGCCCGAACACCGTGACCAGCCGCCCATAGACAAGGTAGGAGGCGATGCCGGGGATAATGGCCAGGAAAAGCAGGGTGGCGATGGTGCGGAACGACGCGTCCGCCACCTGTCCCATGCCCATTTCCAGCCCATAGAAGGGCAGCATGGCCACCACCCCGCCGGCACAGATGCCGGAGAAGCGGGCGAAGGGGGTGAGGCCGGATGCGCGGTGGCGTAGCAGCAGAGAGTAAAAAGCCCAGCCATTAGCGGCCAGCACGATCCAGAGGTCACCCGCCGTGAAATGCAGATGCAGCAGCGCCTTTGGGTCCCCCTTGGCGATGACGGTGACGACACCCGCCAGGCTGATACCTACACCCAGCGCCTGCACCCCGCTGACCCTCTCCCGCCAGAACAGCCGGCCATAGAGCACGATCAGCACGGGGGCCGACGCATAGATCAGGCTGATATTGGTGGCCGTCGTGGTCTGCCCCGCCAGATAGACGGGCGCCCCGCAGATGCCCATGCCCAAGGCGCCCAGCAACAGGAAACCGCGCCAGTCACGCCGCAATTCCGGCCAGCCGGCAATCAGTTCATGGCGGATGAAAGGGGCCAGGATCAACAGCGCCAGGGTCCAGCGCCAGAACGCCATGGCCACCGCCGGTATCTCACCCGCCACAAACCGTGCCGCCAGCACATTCGACCCGAACAGCAGGGGCGAGGCGGCCAGCAGCAGGAACCAGGAGAAAAGGGAGGCTCGGTTCGACATGCATAGCGCTATAGAGCCGGCCTGCCCCGATTGCCAAGTGCGGGTTCAGGACAGGTGCCATACGCTGAACCGGTGAAACACCATATTGGCCAGGACCTGTCCCGCCCCGTCGATCAGGAAGATCAGGACCGCACAGAAGAACAGCCGGCTGTATCGGTCTTCATCCTGATAGACATCCGTGCCTGCCGCGTCGTCCCAGCGTGTCGGCAGGGCCTGAGCCAGCCGTTCCTTGGCATGATACATTGTCGCGATATCGACCAGGGGCAGACCCAAGGCGAGCCCTTTCAGCCATAAAAGCCATTGCCGCCGAACCAGTGTCGGCAGATCGGGCCGCCTGCCATCCAGCCGGCGGACACGCAGGCCCAGAAATGCCTTGCCCGGCGTGGTGCCGATGGTGGCCAGCAGCGCGGCTTGCGCCATCAGCCCGACAGGCAACACAAGCAGAAAGCCCAGGAATCGAGTCCCGTCCCGTTCCAGCCGGAAACCTGCAAGGGCCAGGAGCAATGTCAGAATGGCCTTGACCAGGTAGATATCCAGCCATTGCGCCCAGAATCGGCTCCAGGCACCGGCCAGACGGGGGCGAATGGCTGTCGGAAGGGAGATGGGGGCGGCATCCCGCACCTGCGGGGCAATGCGACTGTCACCTTCCTGACCGCTAAAGGCGGGAAGTGTGCCGGCACGTGCCCAGGCCATCAGCCCTGGTGTCCAAAACCACGTTCCCGTATCCAGTTTGCCGCTGGCCAGCAGGTCCCGCAGATGTTCCATCGGCAGCGGGCCGTGTTGCCTGCCGCCGCGCGCGTACCACCATTCCTGTGTCATACCCATCCCCCACCGGCCGCCGGACGAAGGTGACGGTTTCGTGGGGGATCGTCAACGGGTTGTGATATCCTGCCGAATATCGTGTGCAAGGATCATGCGGTCCAGCCGTGGCTCCATACGGATACCGGCGCGTACAAGCCAGCGGCCCTGGGCGTGCATCACGGGTATCCAGGCCACGTCATTATACAGGATGCGGGTGACGTCCTGCAGCATGCGGTTCCGCGTGGCCTCGTCCGGTTCGGCCTGGGCTGTGTGTAATTGCTGGTCAACCCGGTCGTTACTGTAACCGCCGTAATTATGGGCGCCGCGACCCCCACCTTCCATGCCCCGGCCCAGCAGGGCCAGCAGCGAGTCCGCCATATTGCCCGGATTGAAAATCCAGCCGCCGTAGAACAGGTCGAAATCCCCCGCGCGCAGCCGTTCCAGGTATCGTTCCATCGGCTCCACCTGCACCTTGGCGCGCACGCCGACCATGGCCAGGAAATGGGCGATTCCATCTCCCACCTTGGCCTGCAT
>NZ_JAGOGJ010000079.1 GCF_017996735.1 Niveispirillum sp. | reverse complement strand
GAATATCCGCACAGCGACAGCGATGCACGCGCCGTGGAGACGCTGGACCTGCTGATCGCCACGGCGGAGGGGCGCATCCGGCCCGTGATGCGGGCCTGGGACAGCGGCACCCTGGGTGTGTTCCACACCTCCCACCCACCGGTGCGGCGCTTCGTGGACCGGATGCTGGCGCTTGAACAGTCGGGCGAGGCGCTGTCAGTGTCGCTGATCCACGGCTTCCCGTGGAGCGATGCCGAAAGCAGCGGCACACGCACGCTGGTCATCACCGACGGCGATGCCACCCGCGCCGCCCATCTGGCCAGGCTGCTGGCCCATGACGCGGCCGCCCTGGCCCCGCTTGGGATGGAGCCGCCGATCGCGATGGACCGGGCCATCGATCTGGCGCTGGCGGAGACGGCCGGGCCCGTCGTGCTGGCGGAATCCCCCGACAATCCGGGCGGTGGTGCGGCGGGGGACAGCACGGCGATGCTGGAGCGGTTGATCGACCGGGGGGTGCATCATGCCTGCCTGGGCCCGCTCTGGGACCCGGGTGCGGTCGATATCGCCTTTCGTGCCGGCGTAGGCGCGCGCCTGCCGCTGCGGCTGGGCGGCAAGGCCGGTCGGCTTTCCGGGCGTCCGCTGGATGGGGAGGCGGTGATCCTGGCCCTGGATCCGGCGGCGATCCAGACGTTCGAGGGCATGGAGCTTGCCGTCGGCCGGGCAGCGGCGATCCGTTTCGAGGGCGTTGAGGTTGTTATCGTCGCCAAAGCCTGCCAGGGGCTTTCGCCCGACCTGTTCACTCGACTGGGCATTGACATCGCCAGCCGCGCCATCGTCGCGGTGAAGTCCAGCCGCCATTACGAGCATGAATTCGCGTCCATCGCGACGCGGCTGATCACGCTGGACGGCCCCGGCACCTTGCAGTTGGACCTGTCGGCCAATCCCTACCGCCATCTCAAGCGACCGCGCTGGCCGATCGATCCGGTTGGCGCCACTCCCTTCCCCGTGACCATATCGACGGAGATCAACCCATGACCCGCGCCACAACGCTTTGCGCACTTCTCGCCTGTCTGGTGCCAATGATAGCCGGCGCCGCCCCGCCGCTGGATGGTCAGGCCGATGCCATTGTGCAGAAGGCGCTGGCGGCGGGCCCCTATCCGGGTATTTCGGTGGCCATCGAACAGCACGGCAAGATCATCTATCAGCGCGGTTTCGGCTTTGCCGATATCGAACGGCGCATCCCCGTCGAACCGGATACGCGCTTTCCCGTGGGGTCGATCACCAAGACCTTCACCTGCCTGTCGGTGCTGCAATTGACGGCGGCCGGGTCGGTGGCGTTGGACAAGCCGGCCGGAACCTATCTGCCGACCCTGACCACGCCGGCGCGCGAGGTGACGGTGCGCCAGATGCTGAACCACACCTCGGGCATCCCCAACTATACCGACCTGCCCGATTTCCCCATGGCCAAACCGGTGGGGATGAGCCGCGATGACGTGGTCGGCCATTTCGCCGCCAAGCCATTGTTGTTCAAACCGGGCACGATGTTCAATTACAGCAATTCCGACACCTATCTGCTGGGCCTGATCGTGGAGAAGGTGAGCGGCAGATCCTATGCCGACTATGTGCGCGTGCAGGTGCTGGCGCCGTTCGGGATGAAGCGGTCGGATTTCGATGCCCGTGACGACGGGGCCACAGACCGGGCGCGGGGCTATGAGAATGCACCGGGCGGATTCAAGCCGACGCCGCTTTACGATTTTGAGGTGCCGTTTGCCGCCGGCGCGCTGGTCTCCACGCCCGGTGACCTGCTGCGCTATCGCCAGGGCCTGTTCGGGTCCGGGACTACGGCCAAGGTGCGTGATCTGGCCCTGACCACCGGGCCGCTGGCTGATGGCACGCCTAACCCCTATGCGCTGGGCTGCCTGGTCGATGGCAGTATGGACGGCCATCGCAAGATCACCCATGCCGGCAACATCTTCGGCTTCGCGGCAGACTTCGCCTATTATCCCGATGATGATCTGACCATCGCCATTGCCACCAACGGTCAGAACACGGCCTTCCCCCCGATCTCGATCGAACGCAAGCTGGCCCGGCTCTATCTGGGATTGCCGCCGCTGACACCCATCGATGCGCCCATGCCCGCCGAACTGGGAGCCGCGCTGGCCGGCGATTATCAGGTCGGCGCCTTCCGCATGGGATTTGAAAAACTGGGTTTCGTCTTCCAGGACGGCGTGCTGAAAGCCAGCTTCGGCGGCCTGGGCAGCGGCGCCCCCCTGCTGCCGCTGCGGCATCAGGGCAATGGACGGTTCCTGTCCGGCATGGATGACGAGGTCGCCATCGACTTCAAGCAACAGCCCGATGGGGGCGTGGAGATGGTGCTTTACTTCTATGAAGGTGCCATCCGGGCGGTGAAGGCGGCGGGACGGTAGACACCTGCCTGCTTCCCCCGTGAAGTCTCGGCTGTAAGGGTTTCCGCAATATTCACCATCACCCCGGCGCAGGCCGGGGTGATGGTGAAGAGAGGGGGAAACGGGGCGGTCAGGCCGTTACCGCCGGTCGGCCTCCAGATGCAGGTCGGCAACCGACCGGGCGGCCGGTGCCAATGTCCCCTTGATGGGCGTGCCGCCATAAAGCGAACGGTGCCAGAGCACGGCGAAGAATTCCGCGATCTGGGCATCGGTGGGCGTCGTCCGGCTGATCAGTTCCAGAAGATGGGGGTCGGGATAGACGATCAGCTTGCGCGCCATCTCATCCATCATGGCACCCAGGCAATAGGCGGCCAGCAATGCCGCATCCTCCGAAATCGTCCCGTCGGGTGTGCGCCTCGAGATCGACAGGGCAATGCGTTCGTACCAGGCGCGGTTGCTGCGATGGATCAGTTCGCGGAACCCCGGCTCCTCATCGCCCAGTTGCAGCACGCAGCGCAACAGGCCGGCATTGGCCCGGCCGATTTCCAGCCAGCGCAGGTTGGACGCGCAGATCGTCTCGAAGATGCTTGTCCCAGCCTCACGCTCTGGCAACAGATCGACGCCATGGGCCAGATAATCGCTCAGCACCTGCAACGTGATATCGGCCTTGTTCTCGAAATAGAGATAGAAGGTGGCGCTGCCGACCTCTGCCACCTCGCACAAGTCCGACACGCGCATGGCGTGATAGCCGACATCGTCCAGCACCCGGATGGCCCCCAGCTTCAGGGCTTCCTTGGTCCGCTCCCCCTTCGTGCGCTTGGGCGCGTGGGTGATCTCGTGCTGAAGATAATCCGCGTAACGCAGGATGGGGCCGTCGTCGGCCTTGGTCGCGGGCGCCGCGGCCGGCTTGGATTTCTTGTTTTTCATGCCCTGCCCCATGCCAAATGGTTCCTTGTCCGACAAACCTGATTATGGTGTCATTTTTACTAAAAAGATCGTGGAATGACAAGATCATGGCTGACATCGCAGCCGCCGCCAAGTCGATCTTGCCAAAAATCCGGCATGTCGCCGCTTGACAAAAACTGATTATGGCGTCAGGTTTTGAAAATAAGCTTTGAAGGGAGAAGACCCATGACGGCAACCGCAGACGCGGCCAAGCTCGGCGATGAACTGGTACCGGGGGAGGAGATCGGTGTTTCCGGCTGGGTGACCATCGACCAGCCGCTGATCGACCTGTTCAGCCGCGCGACCCTGGATGCCGATCCGATGCATGTCGATCCGGTCTGGGCGAAGGAGAAGGGGCCGTTCGGCCAGACCGTTTCCTTCGGGTTCCTCACCATGTCGCTGCTGACGCACCTGATGCATGACGCGGCCCGGTCCGGCTGGTCGGTGGAGCCGGATGTGCACGGCTATTACCTGAATTACGGCTTCGACCGGATGCGGCTGATCGCACCCGTGCCGGTGGGGTCGCGGGTGCGCGGCCGGTTCCGCACCCTGTCGCGCATCCTGGATGAAAAGCAGCGCCACATCGTCAAATTCGGCGTCGAGATTGAAATTGACGGGCATGATCGCCTGGCCCTGGCCGGGGAATGGCTGTCGGTCTGGGTGCCGCCCGGCGGCTGATCTCAAACAGGGGAAGGAGGGGAGCCGCCATCATGCGATTGTCCTATCCGCGTCTGGCCGGCTACGCGCTGGGCGCCTTTGGTACCGGCGTGTTTTCCACCGTACCGACCGTGCTGCTGCTGTTCTTCTGCACGGAGATCATCGGCATGCCACCGGCCCTGGCCGGCCTGGTGGTGTTCCTGCCCAAGCTGTGGGCGCTGGCCTGGGACCCGATTGTCGGCATCTGGTCCGACCGCACCTATGGCCCGCTGGGCCGGCGCCGGCCCTTCCTGCTGGCCGGCGGCATCCTGGTGTCCCTGCTGTTTCTGGCCCTGTTCGCCTGGCCCTATCCACCGGGCGAAGCGGCCTTTGCCGGGGTCGCGGCGATCTATTTCATGCTGGCCAGTGCCTATTCGCTGTTCGCCGTGCCGTTCATCGCGGTACCGGCGGAAATCAGCGCCGATCCGGCGGAACGCGAGCGGGTTACCGCCTGGCGTATCGGCTTCGGCATGATCGGCACGCTGATCGGGGCCGGCATCGCGCCGATGCTGGTGCATGCCTTCGGTGGCGGCCGGGCCGGCTATGCGTCGATGGCGCTGGCGGTGGCCGCGATCTGTTCGGTCGGCATGCTGTCGGCCTTCTTCTCCACGCCCACAACCACCGGGGTGCCGGCATCATCCCCTGCCCCGCTGCGCCGATCGCTTCAGGTCCTGCTGGCCGACCGGGCGTTCCGGCGGCTGACCGCCGCCTATATCCTGCAATTGACCGGGATGGGTGTCATCTCCGCCATCACGCCTTACTGGATCGTGCAGGTCGCGGGCCGGGGGGAGGATGGGGTGGGCGCGGCCCTGGGGCTGATGCTGATCGTCACGGTCCTGTCCACCCCGTTCTGGGCCTGGGCCATCCGCCGGTTCGGGGCCGGCAATGCCATCGCGGCCGCCGCCTTCTTGTGTGGGGCCGGCACGCTGGGCTTCCTGCTGGTGCCGGCGGGATCGATGGCGGGCGGGCTGCTGCTCTATGCGTTGATCGGCCTGCCCTTTGCCGGCATCCAGGTCGGGCCCTTCGCGCTGGCCGCCCACCTGACGCATGAAGCGGCAAAGGCCAGCGGCAACCGGGATGAAGGGCTGTTCACCGGCGCCTGGACGGCCAGCGAAAAGCTGGGCTTGGCGCTGGGCCCCGGTGTCGTCGGGCTGGGCCTGTCCCTGGTCGGCTTTCATTCCGGGGCACCGGTGCAATC
The DNA here is from genome assembly GCF_017996735.1 of Niveispirillum sp. Lineage (GTDB taxonomy): Bacteria > Pseudomonadota > Alphaproteobacteria > Azospirillales > Azospirillaceae > Niveispirillum. Next base: position 26,381 of record NZ_JAGOGJ010000079.1, on the reverse strand, counting down.
CCCCGACGCGGTCCAGGGCATCACCTGGCTGCTGGCGATCCTGCCAACCCTGTTCCTGTGGGCCAGCCTCTTGCTGTGCCACCCCAACCGGCAATCCAAGGAGGCTCTGGCATGAGCCCGGAAAGTGTGGATGACCTGATCCGCGCCGTCGCCACGCATGATCCAGCGGCAGAGGCCCTGGTGCTGGGCAACCGACGCTGGAGCTACGGTGAACTGGTGCGGGACGTCGATGCCCTGGCCCGCGCCCTGCTGGCGGTCGGCGTAGGTCCTGGCGACCGCGTCGCCACGCTGTGTACGCCGCATCCCGATTTCGTCGTCGCCTTCCTGGCCACCGCCTCCATCGGCGCCATCTGGGTCGGGCTCAACCCCCGTTACCGGCGGGGGGAGCTGGATTATGTCCTGAACGATGCCGAACCCAGACTGCTGCTGGCCCGCACCCGGATCGACGATCGTGATTATGGCGACGATCTGGTGGCGCTGACCAGCGGCCGGCCCGGTCTGGAACTGACGGCGGTGCTGAACGGCGATCCGCTGTTCGCCGGCACCATCGGCTATGCCGACCTGATCGCACGGGGGGCAGCCATCAGCGACGCGGATCTGGCCGCAGCCCGTGCCGCCACCGGCGGGCGCGACGCCTGCATGATCGTCTACACATCCGGATCGACGGGCAAGCCCAAGGGCGCCTTGCTGTGCCACCAGGGCATCTGCGAGTTCAGCCGGGCGCAGAACCGGCTCTGGCCCGTCTCCCACGCCCGCATCCTGAACTATTTCCCCATCAACCATATCGGCAGTGTCATCGACGTGACCTGCCCGGTGCTGGCGGCTGGCGGGGCCGTGATCTTCCTGGAGCATTTCGAAGCGCGCGAAGCCTTGCGGCTGGCGGCGGAGGAGAAATGCACCCTGTGGGGCAGCGTGCCCAGCGTGCTTCAGATGCAACTGGCCCTGCCCGACTTCCACACCTACGACCTGTCCTGCGTGCAGTTGATCCTGTGGGAGGGGGCGGCAATTCCCGCCGATGTGCTGGACCGGCTGATGGCGCTGGGGGCGCCACTGGCCACCAATTACGGCATGACCGAAGCCACCAGCGCCATCACCGCCCTGCCCCCCACCCGCGACCGGGAAGTACTGCTGAACTCCGTCGGCCCCGCCTTTCCCGGCGTGGAGGTCCGGCTGGTCAAGGCCGACGGCAGCGACGCCGCAACCGGGGAGGAAGGCGAGGTCTGGGCACGGTCGGGCTGGAACATGCTGGGCTATTGGCGCCGGCCCGACGCCACCGCCCAGGCGGTCACGCCCGATGGCTGGCTGCGCACCGGCGACACCGCGATCCGCCGGCCCGACGGACGCTACCGCATCGTGGGCCGGATCAAGGAGATGTACAAATCCGGCGGCTACAACGTCTATCCGCGTGAGGTGGAGGATGTGCTGGAAACGCACCCTTGCGTCTCCCTGGCGGCCGTTGTGGGCGTCGCCGATCCGCTCTGGGGGGAAAGCGGCGTGGCCTATGTCATGGCCCACGCGCCGGTCGATGCCGCAGCTTTGGACACGCATTGCCGCGCCTGGCTGGCCAACTACAAGGCGCCCAAGCGCATCGTCCTGCGCGACACGCTGCCGTTGCTGCCCAACGGCAAGGTGGACAAGCTGGCGCTGAAGGCCGACGCGCAAGGGTAGAACTTGCGCCAATTTATAACGCTGACGTCACATACATAAACAAACGGGGGTCTTCACAATGGTACGGATGACACTGGCCCGGCTGGCGGGCACCACGGGGATCGCGCTCACGCTGGCCATGCCGGCCCTGGCACAGGAGGCGGCAAAGGACACAAGCGGCGAGATCGTCACGCTGGAGGAGATCATCGTGACGGCCCAGCGCCGCCCGACCAGCGCCCAGGACACGCCCATCTCGCTGACCGCGATCAGCGGGTCGACGCTGGCCGACAGCGGCGTGAAGCGGGTGGAAGACATCGCCAACATGCTGCCCAACGTCTATATCGACAGTCGCAACCTGCGCGGCCAGAACATCGCCATCCGCGGCATCAGTGCCGATCTGAACAATCCCGGCCTGGACCAGGGTGTCGGCATCTTTATCGACGGCGTCTATATGGGCCGCGCCACCGCCACCAATCAGAACCTGTTCGACCTGGAGCGGATCGAGGTGCTGCGCGGACCGCAAGGCACGCTCTATGGCAAGAACGCCATCGCGGGCGCCATCAACTATGTCACCCGCCTGCCGGGTGACGAGGCCTATGCCGAGGGCACTATCGGCTATGGCAATTTCGACAGCGTTACCGGCAGCCTGCTGCTGAGCGGGCCGCTGGTGGATGACAAGCTGTCGGCCAGCATCGGCGGGTCCATCGACCAGCAGCAGGGCCTGATCTTCAACAGCCTGACCGGCAAGCATATCGACAATCGCAACGGCCAGAATGCCCGTGCGGTCATCCGGGCGCGGCCCACCGACGATCTGGACATCATCCTGCGCGGCGATATTTCCCGCGACCGCACCCGCTCCGGCGCCATTGAGGTGACCAATGACGGCGCCATGACCGGCACCCCACTGGACCAGACTGACCCGTCCACCCGCGTCGTCGCCCAGAACCGCGACCCGCAGAGCGACCGCGACGCCGGTGGTGTTTCGGCCGAGATCAATCTGACGACGGCAGCGGGCACGCTGACCTCGCTGTCCGCCTGGCGCTATTCCGACTGGTACAATCTGGGCGAAAACGACTACACGCCGCTGGACATCCTGGCTTCCGGCATCCGCGAGGATCAGAAACAGCTCTCCCAGGAACTGCGCTTTGCCTCTTCCGGATCCGGCCGGTTCGACTATGTGCTGGGCCTTTATTATTTCCATCAGGATCTGGATACCCAGGCCCGATCGATCGCCGGCCCCGACCTGGGCGTCTATCCCTATGAGGTGGATGGCAGCATCTTCGCCGATGTCGTCACCAACAGCTATGCCGCCTTCTCGCACGGCACCTACCGGCTGACCGATCAGGTCAGCCTGTCCGGCGGCCTGCGCTTCACCAAGGAAGACAAGAGTGTCAAGCACCGCCAGCAGGGCGATCCGCTGCAACTGCTGCTGCCCAACATCCCTCTGCGCGAAATCTCCCGCTCGGAAACCAATGTCTCGCCCAGCGTCAGCCTGAACTACAAGCCGGAAGACAATCTGTTCTTCTACCTGACCTTCTCCCAGGGCTACAAATCCGGCGGGTTCAATGTCTTTTCCATCTCGCCCACCGACAATGCCGAGTATGAACCCGAGCATGTGAATAATTACGAAGCCGGTGTGAAGACCACTTTCCTGGACCGCCGGCTGCAGATCGATGCGTCCGTCTACCATCTCGACTATCGCCGCCTGCAGGCCAGCCAGTTGCTGCTGATCAACAATCTGGCGGTGTTCCAGACCTCCAACGCCGCCCGCGCCCGCAGCCGGGGGGCGGAGATCAGCCTGGCGGCACGGCCGGTGCGCGAACTGACCCTGTCGGCCACCTATGGCTATGTCGATGCCACCTTCCCCGAATATCCCAACGCCACCAGCACCGGGGCCGACTATAGCGGCAACCGCCTGCCCCGCGCGCCGCGCCACAATGCCAGTGCCGCCGCCCAGTATGAGATGCCGGTGGGTGGTGACCTGGAACTGTTCGCGCGGGCCGAACTGTCGCACCGGTCGAAGATCTTCTTCGCCGCCGACAATATCCACGGGCAGGACGCGGTCACCCTGCTGAATGCCCGTATCGGTATCCAGGAATATTCCACGGGGAACTGGGGCGTCTATCTCTGGGGCCGCAACCTGACCAATGTCGATTACGCGATCTACAGGGAGGCCGGCGCCATCATTCCTGGCCAGGTGATCCAGTCGATCGCGGCGCCACGCACCTATGGCATCGAATTGCGGGGGCGGTTCTGACCATGGCGCGCATCTTCATCTGCGCAGATATCGAAGGGGTGGCCGGGGTCGTCTCACGCGAGGAAACCCTGATCACCGGATCGGACTGGCAACGCGCACGCGAACGGATGACGATGGAGGTTCTGGCGGCCATCGACGGTGCGCGCACCGCCGGTGCCACCGGGTTTGTGATTGCGGATTCCCATGGGACCGCGACCAACATCATTCCGGAAATGCTGCCCGGTGATGCCGAGCTGGTCCGTGGGACCCCTCGACCGTTGATGATGATGGAAGGGGTCGATCACGGCCCCTTCGCCTGCGCCTTCCTGCTGGGGCAGCATGCCGGTATCGGCCGGTTGCGCGGCGGGCTGGCGCACAGTTTCTCCAGCAGGCTGATCTCTGCCCTGCGCGTCAATGGTCGCGACCTGCCGGAAAGCGCACTGAATGCCGCCATCGCCGGACAGTACGGCACGCCGGTCACGTTGGTAACGGGCGACGATGCCTGTATCGCTGAGGCCATCGAATGGTTGGGGCCGGTCGAAACCGTCACCACCAAACGCAGCATCGGCTATTTCGCGGCCAGCGGCCGGCCGCCGGCCTGCATTCAGGACGAAATCCGCGCCACAGCCAAACGGGCCGTGGCACGGGCCGGAGAGGTAGCACCCTTTGTTCTGTCTGGCCCGCTCATGGTCGACCTGACCCTGAAATGGCCAGTCATGGCCGAAATTCTGGCCTATCTGCCAATGTTCGAGCGGACGGAAGCCTTGTCCGTTCGTTTTGAGGCTGACAATGCCACGGTCCTGGCAAGACAGCTCCAGTTCCTGCTGACCGTGCTTCCTAGCCTCACCTGAATGATAAAGGCCGTAGGCAGCGGGCGGGATGATACTAATCTGCCGAGGGTTTGACCCTTGGCAGATTGGAGGCCGGCGACTGCCGGCCCGGCACCGCGTGGTGCCGTAAGCCAAGCCGCCGGATGGCGGCGCCCGGCGTCTGAGGAACACGCAATCTTCCTGGATCGGTCACGATCAAGGAAGATTGGTATGAGATATCCAGCCCGCGCCTTTCCTCCAGTCCCGCCAGATGTGTCAGTCTGACGGCCAAGGCGGCAATCCTTCTTGTCGAGCAGCCCTCGTCCCCCGTCATCACTGCAATGGCGACACCGACAAGGCCTCTGCCTCCGCACGGCATCGTTCCGCCGCCGGTGCCGGCGAGTTCCGCAGTGCCGCCAGTTCAGCCCGCGCCGCCGCCACATCCTCCTGGAAGGCCGGTGACGTCCGCATCCGGGTCAATGACAGTGTGGCCGACAGGCGGCCCGCCTCCACGGCGCTGGCATTATGAACGCCGCAGACGACACGGCTCTCCCCATAGGCGCGGCCGCGCGCCAGGATGGCGGTCGCCCGGTCGGGCAGCAATTCGGCCAGCAGCATCGCCCAGGTCCAGCCCAGCGTCGTATGTCCCGACGGATAATCGAAACTGTTGGTCACCTCCGGTGCCGGCTGGCAGATGGGCCCCTGGTCGATGAGGAAGGGGCGCAGCCGCTGGAAATGCCGCTTGGCGATATTGTTGGGTCGGGCCGTGTCCTGGGCCGCCGTTACCAGCAGCCGGGTCGTCACCGGCACCAGCGCGGGCGTCAACTCGATGCCGGCGGCGCAGGCGTAATTGCGCAGCATGTCGGCCGGCGCCTCGCTGACATCGTTCTTCGCCCATTGCCAGCGCGGGGTGTCGGCCAGCACCCGCGTGGCGCGGAAGATGGCACGATCCGCTTCGTACCGCGCATCCCCGCTGCGGGGCGCGGGCGGCAGGATGGCCAGCAGATCAATGGCGTCCTGCGCCAGATAGGAGAGTGTCGGCATTGTCTCCGCCTGGATCCGCAGACCGGGTGCGAGAGCGAGACAGGCGAGAAAGGCCGCAAGCGCGGGACGATGTCGCTTCATGGGAACTCCTTTGCTGAAGGACCGTGGCGGGCGACCCGCCATAGCATGCCGGCGGCAACCAGGGTGCCTCCAGCGACCAGAAGACAAACAAAAATAAGCTGATCCGGTGTCATGGTGCCCTGTGGCCCGGAACCCGGAACCTGGACATCCAGGCTGAGCCCCAGCAGCAGACCCCCGAACCCGGCAGCCAGTTTCGACACCATGGTGAACAGGCCGACCATGGCATGGGCGCGCCACCACCCCTCATGCGCCGCGCGCACCACCTGCGCCAGTTCCACCCAGGACAGAATCGTCGGCACCGTCAGGCACACACCCAGAAGGATCAGCCCCAGGGGCCACGCACCGCCGCCACCGGCCAGCAGGGGCAGGCCGAGACAGGCCGGGGCGGCCAGCAGATAGGAGAATGCCAGCGCCCGCGTCGTGCCCAACCTGTCGATCAGCGGCCGGGCGCACCAGGCCGCCGCAAAACGGCCGGCCATCAACAGCGGCATGGCCAGCGCGGCCATGCCTGTGCCCGACCATTGCAAATGCGGCACCGCCTTGCCCACCAGACCCAGGCCGACCGCGCCGATGACCGTGACCAGACAAAGGCCGGCAAGACCGGGCGCTCCCGGCATGGCGGACCCGGAGCCGGCCGGGGCGGATGTCGCGGGCAGTTTTTCCACCACCCGCACCAGACCCAGGCACGGCACCATGCAGACCAAGGCGACCAGCGCCGTCAGGATCAGGACGAGTTGCGTCAGCAACCAGGACGTCGTGGCATCGGCAAAGGGTGCCGCCGCCAGTCCCGCCGCCACGGAAGCCAGCCCATGTGCGATGGTGCGCAAACCGGCCAGTTCCGCCTGTGCCCGCGGGGTTTCGGCCAGCCGCGTCATCATGGCGTTGTGCGGGACGTCATAGAGCGAGAAGCAGGTCCGGAACAGCACCCCCGCCCCGACGACCAGCGGCCAGGACGTGCCGGGCGGGACCAGCAGCCCCGCCAGGAAGAACAGGCAGGCCCCCGGTGCAGCCACCGCCATGGCCGGCACCAGCGATGCTCCCCGCCGCAACCGCCGGTCCATCCAGCCCCCGACCAGCGGATCGGCCACGGCATTCCAGACCAGCCCGGCCAGAAAGACGGCCCCCGCCGTCACCGGGCTCATGCCGGCATGGCGGATCAGCACCAGGATGGTCAGGACATCGGCCAGGGTCCAGAGCAGGCTCTTGCCCAGATGCGCCAGCGCATAGACCCTGAAGGAAGGAAGCCGGATTCCCGCCGGTACCTGCATTGCCGTCGCCTCCCCCGGAACCGGGACCGTCACCGAACGAACCCTATGTCAGGTAGCGGATCCGGTTGAAGGCGAACATATCCTTGAAGGTACAGAATTCCGGCGCGTCCAGCAGAATGACCGGAGCGGCCTTTGCCACCATCGCCATCCATTCACCCATGGCCTGCCGCACGGCCTGTACCTGCGTCGCGGACAATTCCCACAACACATAGGCCAGCGAGATGTGGAAGCGGTATTCGTCATGGCGAGGCGACCGGATGCCGGTCGCCACCGACAGCCGGTCACGCAGGCGCCGCAGCCTGGCATTCTCGGCATCATCGACGGGCAGCAAGGGAATGGTCAGGGCGTTCCCGGCGATGCCCGTCCCTTCCGTATCGACCCGCATGCGGATGGGCATGGGTGTGTCCAGCGCAAAGCCCTCCAGGCGCCGCCCAACCTCGCGGTGACAATCCTCGATCGAACTGTCCAGTGCCAGTCCGGGCGGCCACAGGCCCGCCGTCCGCGCCGTCTCGTTGGCCCCATCGAACAGGGTCATGTGATAGCTGGACGGTGGCAGGGCCGTGATATTGGCGGCAAACGGCCGGGCCGGCAGGTCGCGATAGATATCCAGCAGGGCGTTGAAACAGGCGGCATGCTCCCCCTGCTGTGGGATATGGCAGACGATGGTGTTGCCGTGGAAGGGGCCGACCCGGCCATCGGCCTGGAACTTGCGCCCCACCTCCGTGGTGGGCCGTCCCCTGCCCTCACTGGCCCCGGCCATGGACGGCACCATCACGCCGGCACCGGCCGCCACCCCAAGCGCCATGAGGTGCCGGCGCCCCAGCATGATTTCCTGTCTCTCACCCATGCTCAGAATTCCTGACGGATATTGGCGCCGAAATAACGGCGGTCGTCACGCGGGACGAAGCGCACCACGCCGCTGCCGAACGTGTTCAACTGCGTGGAATAATGCGTGTCGGCGATGTTGCGGGCCAGCAGGGTCACACGAAGCCCCTCGCCGCTTTCAAAACCGATGCTGGCATTCCACAGGCCAAAGGCCGGCTGGACCGTGTCCGGTGTCTGGTTGATGGAATATTGCACCTTCGATTGCCAGCTATAGTTCGTGGCCAGATCCACGGTCCAGCCGCCATCCAGCGGGACCGTGTAATTGGCACGCAGGTCCGTCTTCCAGTCGGGGGAGAAGGGCAAGGGCCGGCCATTGACCTGACAGGAGGCCGCCGTGCCGGCCGGACAGGTGAACTGGTCGATCCGCGCCTCGATCCGGGCGGCGACGGCAGCCAGGGTCAGGTTCGCGATGGGCCGCGCCGACACATCCGCCTCGATACCACGGGTCGAGACGCGGCCGGCATTGATCAGCCTTGTGACGGGCGAGCCGTTATAGGTGTCGAAGAAATTGACCTGATAATCCTTGAAGCGGCTGAGGAAGGCCGCAAGATTGACCTGCAACCGCCCCTCCATAAACCGCGATTTCAACCCCGCTTCATAGGCGTTCGACGTCTCCCCCTTCAGCGCCCCGGCATCCTGGGGCAGCATGCTGAAGGCGATGTTATAGGCGGGCCCCTTATAGCCGCGCGACCAGGTGGCATAGGTCATGGCCGTGTCCGACAGGTCATATTGCAGGCCCAGGCGGTTGGCATAGTCGGTGGGCTTGGTGGAACCGCTGCTGCTGAAGCCAACCTGAATGCCGGGCACCGGCACGGGCGAGGTGGAGACGCGCCGGAAATCATAGCGCAGATCGTCCTTGACCAGCCGGAAGCCGGCGATGGCCCGGACATCGTCCGCCATGTTCACCGTCGCCTCACCAAAGACGGAATAATTGTCGTTGGTCACGCCATAATCGGCAACGCCGGTATGGACCGTGCTGCCGGTGGCCGACACGACAGTAGTGTCGCGGCGATACCGTTCCTCATTCTCCGCCCGCATGTAATAGAGGCCGACGATGTAATCGACCAGATTGCCCTTGGACGAGGCCAGCCGGATTTCCTGGGAATATTGATCAAAACGCAGGTCGCCCCGGTCATGCTGCTGCGGCAGGCCGGCCAGGGCGCGCGGCAGCCGGTCCTGGTCCTGAAACTGCGTATTCTCCCACCGCCGCCAGGCGCTGATGGCGGTCAGGTCATGGTCGCCGATGCGCCAGTCGATCTGGGCGGACAGGCCGCCATTATCGTCGCGCACCCTTGTGTCATAGTTGCTGTTGATCTGCCGATTATCGGCGCTGGCGACCACCGGTCCCAGGGCGGCGGCGAAGGCCGGGAAGTTGGTGACATTGTTGGTCGGATAGGCTGTCAGGAAGGTGCGCGTCACCACGCCCTGCGGCGGCGTCGCCGTGGCATGCATATAGTCGGCGATCAGCATCACCCGCAGATCGTCGGTCGGCAGCAGTTCCAGCTTGGCCCGCGCACCCGCCCGCTCATAGCCATTGACGGTGCGCCCGTTGAAGACGTTGGTGACATTGCCGTCATACCGGCCCCACAGCGCCGTCAGCGATGCCCGTGCCTTGTCGGGCGACAGGGCGCCGGAGACGCCAGCCCGCAGCCGCCGTTCATTCCCGCCACCGAACCAGCCGGCATCGACATAGGCCTTGAAATCCTCCGTCGGGGCGCGCCCGACAATATTGACGACGCCGCCCGAGGCGTTCTTGCCGAACAGCGTACCCTGCGGCCCGCGCAGCACCTCGATCCGTTCGATATCCAGCAGGTCCAGCGTGGCCTGCCCCTGGCGGGCCAGCACGACGCCGTCGATGACGGTGGAGATGGTCGGCTCCACCCCCGGCGAGGTAGACACGGTGCCCAGGCCGCGGATGAACAGCGCCTGATCCTTGTTCGATGCCGCCGTGCGGAAGTTCAAGGTGGGGATGATGTTGGCGATGTCGCGGATATTGTTCAGGTTGTTGCGCTGGACATAGTCGCCGTCCACCACGCTGACCGCCACCGGCACGGTTTGCAGCGATTCCGCCCGGCGGGTGGCGGTGACGATGATCTCCTCCAGCGTGAACACTTCCGGCTCGGGTGCCGTCTGCGCCGAAGCGGCGCCCGGCGCCAGGAAGGCGATGGCGGCGCTGGCCAGCATGGCGCGACGCGAATTGTTCAGGACAATCATGGGGGCTCCCTTCCCTCTGGTCAGCATGGTCCGGGAGCCGACGCACGCCAACACCGTAAATTTAACTTACGGCATGTGCATTACTGGCTCCAAACGGCCTTCTGTCGAATTATTTACACTTGTTGTATGTATCTTTTATGACGAGCTGGCAAGCGCTATTTTAGGCACCCAATCGCGGCCGCGGTCCCGGCAGGGGCGGAAGCGGACGGTGGCGGAGCGGAAATACCCATGGATTCCTTGAAGAAAACTGACCTTCCCGCACTCACCCACGCGGCGCTGACCCAAAGCGAGCGCCGGATCCTGGATCTGCTTTTCCGGGGCGGTCCGGCGACACAGGCCCGGATCGCCGAGACAACAGACCTCACCCAGCAGTCGATCTCACGCATCATAGGTGGATTGATCGATGATGGGCTGGTGCGTACCGGCGACAAGGTCCAGTCGGGCCGGCGGGGCTATCCCAGCGCCGCGCTGGAGCTGACGCCGGAATTTGCCTTCTCCTTCGGCGTGTCGATCATGACCGACGCGGCTTCCGTCACTTTGGTGGATTTCACCGGCACCATCCGGGGCGAATGCCGTCAGGGTTTCCTGTCGCTGCCGGTGGAGCGCGCCATCGACTGGCTGGACGGGGCCATGGCGGGGTTGCTGCCCCTGACCGGCGGCCGACCGCTGGCCGGCATCGGTATCGGCGTTCCCGGTTCCTTCGTCGGTGAGGGATCGGGCTTCAACACGCCGCACAGCCTGGAGGAATGGGCCAATATCGATATTGCCGGCCTGTTCCAGGAACGGTTCGGCCTGCCCACCATCGCCGATAATGACGGCAATGTCGCGGCCCTGGGCGAAAGCCTGGTCGGTGTCGGCCGCTGGGCCCGCAGCTTCGCCTATCTCTATATCGCGTCGGGCGTCGGCGGCGGTGTGGTCCTGGACGGGGAGGTCTGGCGTGGCCGGCATGGCAATGCGGGGGAATTCGCGGGCGGCCTTCCCGCCAACATCTATCCGTTCCCCAACCTGGAACTGTTGCGCCAGCTTGTGGCGCGCCAGGGGCGGAGCTTCGACACGGTGGACCAGTTGATTGACGGGTTCGACCCGGCCTGGCCCGCCATTGATGACTGGGTCGCACGTGTCCGTGACAGCCTGTCGATCATCGCCTCCAACGCCACCGCCATCCTGGACCTGGACGCTGTGGTCCTGGGCGGACGGATACCGCGCCCGCTGGCCGAACGCGTGATCCCCGCCATTGAGCTTTATGACCAGAAGCGCCGGTCACAGAAGCGGCCGACGGCCCGGATCGTCCCGGCCGAGGCGCCGGGCAACGCCGCCGCCATCGGCGCCGCCATGCTGCCGCTGAAGCAGCGCTTCTTCAAAGCACAGGTGTAGCGGTTCAGCCTCCACCGGCAGCCAATGTCAGACTGCCGCCGTTGCCTGCTCCAGCCAGGCGAGATCCCCGCCGGAGACCAGCGGGGTCGGTCCAGATACTGCCCGCCGCTATCCAGCAGGAAGACGCTGTTATTCTCGATACGGCGGTTGGTGGCTGGGGTCGCGCGGTAATGCACGATGGCGCCGTTGGGGCCGGCCCCGCGGCGGCCCCCTGGCGGGCCTTGTGCAGCGTTGCCCACCGTCAGCTCAGGTTTGTGGAAAAGACGTGGGTGATCAAACTCCAGCCCGGTCCTTGCGACCAGCGGTTTCCCGATCCATCCCCCACCGCTTGGTATGGGTGGCCACCCACACCAAGCGGACCATTCTTCCCGAATGAGCCGGGGAACTCATAAGACAAGCATGTTTCCGGTTCCCGGAAATACGCTCTAGCGGAAGCCCGCCAGATTGAACCCGCCATCGGCCAGCAGGCTTTGCCCCGTGACATGGCGCGCACCGTCGGTGGACAGCCAGACGGCGACATCGGCAATGTCCTCCGGCTCGGCCAGACGTTTCAGGGCGCCATGGTTGGCCAGCACGCCCAGCGCCTCCTCCGGGAAGCCGGCGATCATGGCGGTGCGGGTGACGCCGGGGCTGACGCAGTTCACGCGGATGCCGGCGGCCCCGACCTCCAGCGCCAGCACACGTGTCATCGCCTCGATGGCGGCCTTGCTGGCGGCATAGGCGGTCAGGCCCGCCGTGGCACCATTGGCCGCGATGGAGGAGGTATTGACGATGGCCCCGCCAAAACCGGCGGTCCGCATGGCCGCGACCTCATGCTTCAGCAGCAGCCAGGTGCCGCGCACATTGGTGGCGATGACCCGGTCGAAATCCTCCACCCCATGCTGGTCGATGGGGCTGTAAGAGGAAAGGCCGGCATTGTTGAAGGCGATGTCCAGCCGCCCGAACCGGGCCAATGTCGCCGCGATCAGATTGGCGACCGCCCCCTCGTCCGTCACATCGGTGGGCACGGACAGCGCCGTGCCACCCTGCGCCGTAACGGCATCGGCCACGGATTGCAGTTCGGCGGCGCGGCGCCCGGCCAGCACGACAGTGGCGCCCAGCGCCGCATAGGCCAGGGCGGCCGCCCGGCCGATGCCCGTGCCGGCACCGGTGACCAGCGCGGTACGGCCGGCCAGCGGGCGGGCGGCGGGGGACGCAAAGATGGAAGTCATGGCAATACCCTTCAAGTCAGGAAGGGCATCAGCGTGAGGCCTGTCATTATAGACAACAATCCATCATAATCCGCATGGGGTATTGGGCCGGAGCCATCAATCATGCGCGGATCGGAATTCACGGAACTGACCGCCTTCCTGACGGTGGCCAGGGAACGCAGCTTCCGCCGCGCCGCCCTGCGCCTGGGCCTGTCGCCCTCCTCGCTCAGCCATATGATCCGCGATCTGGAAACGCGCCTGGGCGCGCGCCTACTGAACCGCACGACGCGCAGCGTGGCCGTGACGGAGGCGGGACAGGCCCTGCTGGCCCGGCTGGAGCCGGCGCTGGCGGAAATCGAGGGGGCGGTGGCCGCCGTGGGGGCCCGCACCGACCGGCCGTCGGGCCGGCTGCGCCTGAACCTGTCGCGCGTGGCGGCCCACATGATCCTGGCCCCGGAACTGGGCCGCTTCGCCCGCACCTATCCCGACATCCTGCTGGAACTGACCATCGATGATGCCCTGACCGATGTGGTGGCCGAAGGTTTCGATGCCGGCATCCGGGTGGGCGAACGGGTGCAGAAGGACATGGTGGCCGTGCGCCTGACCCCGGACCTGCGCCTCGCCATCGTCGCCACGCCCGCCTATTTCGCCCGGCACCAGCCGCCCCAGACCCCGCGCGACCTGTCCGCCCATGCCTGCCTGAACTACCGCTGGCCCGAAACCGGCGCCCTCTACCGCTGGCCCTTCCACGGCCCCGACGGCCCGGTGGAGGTCGCCGTGACCGGCCCGCTGTCGGTCAACGACACCGACCTGATCCTGGCCGCCTGCCTGGACAGCGCCGGCCTCGCCTGCCTGCCGGAAAGCGCGGTCGCGGAACCTTTGGCAGACGGGCGATTGGTCCGCGTCCTGGCGGACTGGTGCCGGCCATTTCCGGGCTTCTTCCTCTACTATCCGGGCAGAAGCCCGACGCCACCGGCGTTGAAGGCGCTGGTGGGGTTTTTACGAAAAAATAAGCACGAGGATATTGGTGATGATTTAAATTTTGACAGCACATTTCGAGTTTTATAAGTTTATAATGAAATACACAATCTCGTATTGACGTTAAATAATATATGATTATTATACGCAAAGGCGTACAACTGAAAGGAAAAATAAATGGAGATCAAAAAATACGTCGGAGTGGCCTTGGTAAATAGCGCTCTTTCACAAATAGAAGAAATAATATACGATCAGAGTGTTTTTGATATAACCAAGTATTTGGATAACGTATTTCATGTATACTCCCTGAGCAAATCGATTCCAAGTGATTATAAGGAGATATTTTTAGGTATTTCTATTAATCCACCAAATAACTTAAAATACCTCTCATCTGCAAGCGAATTTAACAATTCTTATGTTCAATTTTTTCAGCCAATGCGAGATGCACTTTCCAAGACTCTTTCAAGCCCAAAAGTAGAAAATACTCCACAAAAATGGGATATATGGACCATAAAAGGTGATAAAAAATTGCGCCTTGGAAAGCCAAGGCCAGCGATTGTATTTGGCAATAAAGAAGATAGGTATCTAGTTATACCTTTTTATTCCAGTCAAAAAGAAGCAATGAGAGTTCCCGCACGGTACGTTGTCACTGGATCGATAACTTACAATAAAATGAAATTGTCGCAAATCGGACACGATAATATATCAGAAATTAGCCTAGATAATTTTGGAAAATATCTCGGAGTTATCTCTAAATCAGATAGAGATATTATAGAATATTTCATAAAAAACGTCAGGAAGAAATAGTATTCTACATTCAAAATTTCAGCCATCTACTATTTCATTCCGCACAACCTGTCCCCTACGCCACGCCCAACCTGTCCTCGACGGCACCCACCCGCTCCGTTCAACTCGACCGGTTCACCCACCACCAGCCGAGGAACCACCCATGCCCACTGTCCGGGCCAACGGCATCGACATTGCCTATCGTGACGAGGGGCATGGCCCCGCCCTGCTGCTCTGCCATGGCTGGCCGGAACTGGGGCATAGCTGGCGGCATCAGGTGCCGGCCCTGGTGGCGGCCGGATATCGGGTCATCGTGCCCGATATGCGCGGTTTCGGGGATACCGAGGCGCCGGAGGCGGTGGAGGATTACACGATCCTGCATCTGGTGGGCGACATGGTCGGGCTGCTGGATGCGCTGGGGATCGAGCGTTGCGTGATCGTGGGCCATGATTGGGGGGCGCCCGTCGCGTGGCATGCCGCCCTGATGCGGCCGGACCGGTTCCGCGCCGTGGCGGGGCTGGCCATTCCCTGGTCGCCACGCGGACCCCATGGCAGCCTGATCGGCATGGCCCGCGCCCAGGGAATGGAGCGTTTCTACATGGTCTGGTTTCAGGAACCGGGCGTGGCGGAGGCCGATCTGGAGGCCGATCCCGCGGAGACCCACCGCCGCCTGCTGGTCGGCGCGTCGGGGGCGGCGGAGAAGGCGGGGCGCGGCTGGCCGCTGGTCATTCCCGACGGCATGGGGCTGGTGGGTGCCAGCCATCCCGTGCCTGTCCTGCCGGACTGGCTGAGCGAGCAGGATCTGGCCGTCTATGCCGCCACCTATCGTCGCACCGGCTATCGCGGCGGGTTGAACTGGTACCGCAATCTGGACCGCAACTGGGCGCTGACCGCACCGCTGACGGGGGCGCGTATCCAGGTTCCCGCCTGCTTCATCGCCGGGGCAGAGGATGGGGTGTTGCGCATGCCGGGCATGGCCAAGGCGGTGCGCGCCATGGATGGCATGACCTGCACGGATTTCCGGGGCACCACCCTGATTGATGGCGCCGGCCATTGGGTGCAGCAGGAAGCGCCCGAGGCGGTGAACCGCGCCCTGTTGCGCTTTCTGGGCACGCTTTGCCGTAACGGTCATTGGCGCTGATCCCAGTCCGCCTGAAGGCTGACCTTCAGGCGGATAGGAGGCCGGCGGTCGCCGGCCCGGCGCGTATGCGCCGCGAGCCAAGCCGCCGGATGGCGGCGCCCGGCGCTTGAGGGAAATTGATGTAAGATAAAAACTGTCCCCTTGCCGGTGCCGGACCTGTCCTCGACCCGCCGCCGCCCTGATCTCACACTTCCCCACAAGAAAACCGGTGATCGGCCCAAGCCGCACCGACCAGGGAGGAAGAAAATGAAGATCACGGCCAGAATGACGGTATCGGCGCTCGCCCTGCTGGGGGCTGCCCTGCCGGGAATGGCCCATGCCGAACCGGCCGCCGCCGATGCCGGCGTGGCCCAGCTTGACGAGATCATCGTCACCGCCTCGCGCCGCGCCGGGTCCAGCCAGCGCACGCCGCAGGCCGTCTCCGTGCTGGACGGCGCCACCCTGGCCGACCGGGGCCAGGACCAGTTGGCCGACATTCAGTTGACCGCGCCCAGCGTCACCTTCAACGCCACCAGCAATGTCGGCCAGTTCTATATTCGCGGCATCGGCAACAGCTTCATCAATGCCGGCGGCGATCCCGGTGTCGCCTTCTACAATGACGACGCCTATATCACCGACCAGCGTTCCACCAATACCGGCCTGTTCGATATCGACCGGGTGGAGGTGCTGCAGGGGCCGCAGGGCGCGCTGTATGGGCGCAATGCCGTGGGGGGCGCCGTCAATGTCATCTCCACCCGCCCGACTGGCACGCTGGAGGCGGCGGCCGATGCACTGGTCGGCGACCGGGGCCGGCGGGAAAGCCAGGGCCATGTCTCCGGCCCGCTGGGCTTTGCCAATACCGATGCCCGCTTCTCCTACCAGATCAAGGATTTTGACGGGTACACGAAGAACCGTCTGGACGGGCAGCCCGGCGCGCCCGACCGGCTGGACGGACAGAAGTCGCACGCCTTCCGGGTGCAAACGCTGACGCATCTGCCGGATGAGGGCAGCCTGCGCCTGCTGTTCAGCCAGTATGATCAGGACGATAATGGCGCCGCGATGCAGGTGGTGCCGCAGCCGGGCGTCATCTATCCGATCCAGACCATCAACGGATCGGTACCCAGCAGCGATCCACGGTCGATCTTCGCCAATGTCGGCGAAACCGCGCTGGACGTCACCAACCTGAATGCCGGCCTCGAACAGCCGATCGGCGACAACAGGTTGAGCCTGCTGGCCAATTACCGGTCCAGCAAGCAGCGCTTCATCAATGATTGCGACGGCACCGCCTTTGCCGGCTGCCAGTATTTCACCACCACCGACAGCGACGATTTCTTCGCCGACGCGCATGTCGCCTCCCCGGACGAGGCGACGCTGCGCTGGCTGGTGGGGGCGACATATCAGGACAACCGCGTGGATCAGGTGGTGGATGTGCAGACGCCCAGCCTGCTTTCCTACCTGGACCCGACAGCCCCGGCGGCGGCCTTCTGGCCCTTCCATTATAATGGCGGCGGCCGGGTGAAGACCCAGGCCTATGCCATCTATGCCGATGCCCGCCTGCGCCTGACCGACATCTGGGCCGTTTCCGCCCAGGTGCGTTATAGCGAGACGACCAAGAAGGCGGTGGAATTCCAGCATTTCCCCTTCTTCGGGGTGAATATCGACGGGTTCCACAACAGGCTGAAGAACGACTTCCTGCCCTTCAAACTTGGGCTGGAGGGGCAATTGAATGCCGATATGCTGGTCTATGCCAGCTACGCGACCGCCGACAAGGACGGGGCCATCAATCTGGGCGCCCTGCAGACCGCCCCCGTGCGCCCCGAAGGCGTGGCGACGGTGGAACTGGGGGCGAAGACCAGCTTTCTGGACCGCCGTTTTCGCCTGAACGGCGCCCTGTTCAGCAGCGATTACGATGACCTGCAGATCTCCCAGGTGGTGGGCACGCAGGTGGCGCTGTCCAACGCCCCGCGCTCCCGCATCCGGGGGGCGGAGATTGAGGCGACGTTCCTGCCCACGCGTGGCCTGACCCTGGGCGTCAATGCCTCCCTGCTGGACCCGACCTTCAAGCGCTTCGCCAATGGCCGGGTGCTGCCGGGTCTGGTGGGCGGCCCCGTGCTGGACCTGTCGGGCAAACAATTGCCCAATGTTGCGCGCCGCACCTTGAACCTGAATGCCAGCTACGATTTCCCGGTATCCGCCGATTTCGATGCGTCGGTCGGCGCACAATATGCCTGGCGCAGCCGGGTCTATTTCAACGAGTTCAACGATCGCAGCAACTCACAGGCCCCCCTCGGCCTGCTGAACCTCAACGCCTCCCTGTCGCCGACCGACGGGCCGTGGCGCCTCTATGGCTATGTCCGCAACGTCACCGACAAGACCCTAGTCTCCGGCACCACGATCTATAGCGGCCTGCTGGGGGCCGGCAAGGCGGTCAGTTATGCCGCCCCCCGCACCTTCGGCATCGGCGCCGGCGTTCGGTTCTGAGGGGGGCGACGATGGTGACGATCAACGGCTTCTGTGACGAACGCTTCCGCGCGGTACGGGAAGAGTTCCAGCGTAATTTCGACGAACGCGAAGAGGTGGGGGCCGCCATTGCCATCCATCTGGATGGCAAGCCCGTCGTCGATCTGTGGGCGGGTGTGGCCGACCGGGAGACGGGCCGTCCCTGGACGGAAGACACGATGGTCGTGGTCTTCTCCTCCACCAAGGGGCTGGCCGCACTTTGTATCCACATGCTGATCGACCGGGGCCTGCTGGATGTGGAAGCACCCGTCGCCCGCTACTGGCCGGAGTTCGCTGCCGCCGGCAAACAGGACATTACCGTCGCCCAGGTCCTGTCACATCAGGCCGGCCTGCCCTATTGGCAGCAGGACCTGCCCCGCGACGCCATGCTGGACTGGGATCTGATCGCCGGACGGCTGGCGGCGGAGGCCCCGATCTGGGAACCGGGCACCACCCACGGCTATCACGGCCTGACCATCGGCGTGATCGAGGGCGAACTGGTTCGCCGCATCACCGGCCGCAGCATCGGCCGCTTCCTGCGGGAAGAGGTGGCGGAGCCGCTGGGGGCCGATGTCTGGATCGGCCTGCCGGAAACCCAGGAACATCGTGTGGCGCCCCTGATCTTCGCCGATTTCAACCCGCGTTCGCCCATGGCCGCCAAGCTGCTGTCCGAACCGGACTGGCATGGCTGGAAGCTGATCAATAATGGCGGCGGGCATGTCAGCCTGGAAACCGCCAATTCCCCTGCCTACCACGCGGCCGAACTGCCGGCCGTGGGCGGCATTGCCAATGCACGGGGGCTGGCGCGCACCTATGCCGCCCTGTCGCGCGACGGGTCGGTGGATGGTATCCGGCTGGTCGGCCCCGACGCCCTGCCCGCCATGCGCACGGTCCGTTCGGCCAGTTCCTGCGACCATATCCTGCGCCTGCCCACCAGTTTCACCCTGGGCTTCTCCAAATCCTGGGGCAGCCGGTCGCTGGGGCAGGGCGAACATGTGATCCTGGGCGAACAGGCCTTCGGCACACCGGGCATGGGCGGCAGCATCGGTTTCGCCGATGGTCAGGCGGGCCTGTCCTTCGGCTATGTGATGAACCGGCACGGCACCGGCGTCGGGCTGAACGACCGGGGACAGAGCCTTGTTGACGCCGCCTACCGCGCCGTCGGGTTCAGCGGTTCCACCCCCGGCTTCTGGGTCAGGTGAGCCATGGCGGCGGAACTGGAGCCCGGCCTGCTGTCCGACCGCTATGTGACGGCCTTCTTCGGGCCGGCACAGGCGGCGCGGCTGGCCCGGTCGATCCGCCTGTCCTCTGACGGGGTGCTGCCGCCCCTGCTGTCCCGCCGCGACGTCTGGCGCATGGTCCATCGCAATGTGGCGCTGACCGACGATGAAGGACATGGCCATGGCCGCCAGCCGGTGCCGCCCAAAAGCTGGAAGGCCGTGCTGGCCCTGGTCAACCAGGCCCGCACCCTGGGTGAAGGGCTGCACAGCCTGGCCCATGTCGCCGCCATCATCCCGTCCAATATCGCCATCGGCCTGACGCCCAATGCGGAAGGCGACCTGCGCCTGGATTTCAAAAGCCAGGGACCGGCGGCGGGACAGCGGGGCGTGGAATGCTATGTCGAATGCGTGGCACTGGCCATCCATTGCGGGCTGCTCTGGATGGCCGCCCGTCCCTTCCGGCCTGCTGCGCTGCGCCTGTCGGCGCTGCTGGACCCGGCGGATGGCAGCCTGCTGGCCGGCCTCTGCCGCGACACCATGCGGGAGGGGACAGGCGTCTGCCTGACCTACCGCGCCCGCGACCTGGAGGTGCGGCTGGGCGCGCGGAAATTCATCGCCATGGGTGCGCATGTGGCCGACAGCCTGGAGATGATCGCCCAGGATCAACCCTATCACACCCGCGACCGGCGGGACGTGGTGCGGCAACTGCACGAGATGCTGCGCCAGCAGCCCGTGCCGGAACCCGCCGCCGCCCGCCGCCTGGGCCTGTCCACCGCCACCTTGAAACGACGGCTGGCGGAGAAGGGCACCAGTTTTCGCCGCATCTCCCGCGATGTGCGGCGGGACCGGCTGCTGACATTGCTGGAGACCAACCAGCCACTGGACGAGATCGCGCAGGAACTGGGTTTCGCCGACCGGCGCAGCCTGTGGCGCGCGAGCAAAGAATGGCTGGGCGCCTCCCCCACAGCCCTGCGCGGCGCGCGGCATCACGACATGACACAGACCGACCAAGGATAAGGTGGAACGATGGATTTCACATTGAGCGAGCGTCAGACGCTCTATCGCGACCGGGTACGTTCCTTCATCCAGGACCACATCCTGCCGCGCCAGGCCGACTATCACCAACAGGCCGAAACGGGGGAACGCTGGAAGGTGATCCCCGTGATCGAAGAAGTGAAGGAACGGGCCAAGGCGGAAGGGCTGTGGAACCTGTTCATGCCGCCCCATTCCGGCGCCCCGCCCGTGGATGACAGCTTCGTATTCGAAGGCACACAGCTTACCAACCTGGAATATGCCCTGTGCGCGGAGGAGATGGGCCGGGTCGAATGGGCCAGCCAATGCTTCAACTGTTCCGCCCCCGACACGGGCAATATGGAGGTGCTGCACCGCTATGGCACCCGCGCGCAGAAGGATCGCTGGCTGGCCCCGCTGATGCACGGCGACATCCGGTCGGCCTTTCTGATGACGGAACCGGCCGTCGCCTCCTCCGACGCCACCAATATCGAAACCCGCGTCCTGCGTGACGGCGACCATTACATCGTCAATGGCCGCAAATGGTGGTCCAGCGGGGCCGGCGATCCACGGTGCGCGGTCGCCATCCTGATGGGCAAGACCGATCCGGATGCCTCCCCGCATGCCCAGCAATCCATGCTGATCCTGGACCTGAAATCACCGGGCGTGACGGTGGAGCGGATGCTGACCGTCTACGGTTATGACGACGCGCCGCATGGCCATGCCCAGATCCGGCTGGAGAATGTGCGCGTGCCGGTGGGCAACCTGCTGCTGGGCGAGGGCAGAGGGTTTGAGATCGCGCAAGGCCGCCTGGGCCCCGGCCGCATCCACCATTGCATGCGCACCATCGGCACCGCGGAGGTTGCGATCGAGGCCATGGCCAAACGCCTCTTGACCCGCGTCGCGTTTGGCAAGCGCATCGCCGACCATTCGGTCTGGGAGCAGCGCATCGCGCGGGCCCGAACCGAGATCGAGATGACGCGCCTGCTCTGCCTGAAGGCCGCCGACATGATGGACAAGGCGGGCAACAAGGCGGCAAAGCTGGAAATCGCCATGATCAAGCTGCAGGCCCCGACCATGGCACTGCAGGTGCTGGACGATGCCATCCAGGCCCATGGCGGCGGCGGGGTTTCAGAGGATTTCGGTCTGGCCCGGCAATGGGCCCTGCACCGCACCCTGCGCTTTGCCGATGGCCCGGACGAGGTGCATGCCCGCGCCATCGCCCGTGCCGAATTCGCCCGTTATGCCCACCTGCCGGAAACCATCGCCGCAAAGGAACGGGTGCGGCCATGACCAGCATGCCGCAGCAGGGAACGCTGGACACAGCCGCCCTGACCGCCTGGATGCAGGCCCATGTGCAGGGGTTCCAGGGCCCCCTGACCTGGATGAAGTTCGCAGGCGGGCAATCCAACCCCACCTTCCGGCTGACCACGCCCGGCCGTCACTACGTCCTGCGCCGCAAGCCGCTGGGGCCTCTTCTGCCCTCGGCCCATGCGGTGGAGCGGGAATATCGGCTGCTGGCCGCCCTGCACCCGACCGGGTTCCCCGTCCCCCGCCCCTATGGCCTGTGCGAGGACATGGATGTGCTGGGTGCGGCCTTTTACATCATGGAGATGGTGGAAGGTCGCATCTTCTGGGACGGCACCCTGCCCGACCGCACGCCGGCGCAGCGCGGCGCGCTGTACGGCAGCATGGTCAGCAACCTGGCAGCCCTGCACGCCATCGACCCGGCCGCCGTCGGCCTGGACGATTTCGGCAAGCCGGGGAATTTTTTCGAGCGGCAGGTGGCGCGCTGGATAAGGCAGTACCGCGCCGCGCAGACCGATGACATCGCGGAGATGGAAAGCCTGATCGACTGGCTGCCGCGTGCGGTACCGCAACCGTCGGGCACCAGCATCCTGCATGGTGATTACCGTATCGACAATCTGGTCTTAGCCCAGGGCGAGGCCAGGGTGGCCACCGTGCTGGATTGGGAACTGGCGACGCTGGGCGATCCGCTGGCCGATCTGACCTACCTGCTGGTCAACTGGCTGATGCCCATGGATGGCGGGGCGGGGCTGGAGGGGCTGGATCTGACGGCGGCCGGCATCCCGTCCATAGACACGGTGCTGCATCTCTATGCCACCGCCACGGGTCGGCCCGTGCCCGACAGGCTGCATTGGTATTTCGCCTTCAACCTGTTCCGGCTGGCCGGCATCACCCAGGGCATCAGGAAACGGTTGCTGGCGGGCACGGCCAGCAGTGACGCCGCGGAGCGGACCGCCGCCAAGACCCTGCCCCTGGCCCGCACCGCCTGGGCCCAGGCCCGGCTGGCCGGCGCAGCATAAGGAGAAGCGAGATGTCCCCCTTCGATCTGACCGGCAAGGTCGCGGTCATCACCGGCTCATCGCGGGGCATCGGCCGCGCCATCGCCGACAGTTTCGCCGATGCCGGCGCCCGCGTCGTCATCTCCAGCCGCCGGCAGGAGGCCTGCGCAGAGGTCGCCGAGGCGATCAACGCCCGCCATGGCGATGCACGCGCCCTGCCACTGGCCGCCAATATCTCCAGCAAACCCGCGCTGGAGGCGCTGATCGGCGGCACGGCGGCGCATTTCGGCGGTATCGACATTCTGGTCTGCAATGCCGCCTCCAACCCCTATTACGGCCCGATGTCGGGCATCAGCGATGAGGCGTTCCGCAAGACGTTCGAGAATAATGTGCTGGCCAACCACTGGCTGGTGACGCTGGCATCCCCCCTCATGGCGGCACGCGGCGGCGGGGCGATCATCATCATTTCCTCCATCGGCGGGCTGATCGGGTCGGACGTCATCGGCGCCTACAACATCACCAAGGCCGCCGACCTGCAACTGGCCCGCAATCTGGCGCTGGAACTGGGGCCCCGCGCCATCCGCGTCAATGCCATCGCCCCCGGCATCATCCGCACCGATTTCGCCCGCGCCCTCTGGGAGGATCCGGAAGCCGAAGCCGCGATCCGTCGCGCCACACCGCTGGGCCGGCTGGGCGAACCGGCGGACGTGGCTGGCGCCGCCCTGTTCCTGGCGTCCGATGCCGCCCGCTTCGTCACCGGCCACGGGCTCGTCGTCGATGGCGGCGTCACCGTCGGCCGCAGTCTTTGACCTTGCAAGGGATTGACCTGCATGCCCGCGTCCCCCGACCAGCCGCTTTTCGATGCCTGGGCCACGCTGACGGCCCCCGACGCGCCCTACGAGGTGGCGACGGTGGCGGTCAGGGGCAAGAACCTGCGCGCCTTCCGCCACGCGCCGCCCGATGCCCGCGCCATCTGGCTGGCCACGGCGGCGTTCGGTGACCGCGATTATCTGGTCTATGGCAATGAACGCCTGACCTATGCCCAGGCACACCGGATCGTGGCGTCGGTGGCCGCATGGCTGGCGGGACAGGGGCTGCGCAGGGGCGACCGGGTCGCCATCGCCATGCGCAACTATCCGGAATGGCTGCTGGCCTATTGGGCCTGCGTCGCTTCCGGCCTG
The DNA here is from genome assembly GCF_017996735.1 of Niveispirillum sp. GTDB lineage: Bacteria > Pseudomonadota > Alphaproteobacteria > Azospirillales > Azospirillaceae > Niveispirillum. The sequence continues at coordinate 2,532 of NZ_JAGOGJ010000079.1, read as the reverse complement.
GTGGCGGTGGGCTTGAACGCCTGGTGGGCGCCGGACGAGCTGGCCTTCGCGCTGGAGGATTGCCAGCCCAAGGCCATCTTCGCCGACGCCGAACGGCTGGAAAGGCTGCCCCTGTTGGCGGAACCCATCCCCCGCGTCGGTGTGCGCATGCCGGCCCGTGATGGTGTCACCGCCTGGGCGGATATCATCGGCCAGCCCGGCTCTCTGCCCGATGTCGCCATCGATCCCGACGATGATGCCTGCATCTTCTACACCTCCGGCACCACGGGGCGGTCCAAGGGGGCGCAACTGACCCATCGCGGCTGCGCCAACACCCTGTACAGCATGTATTTCCAGGCCGAGGCGCAGGCGCTGGCCCTGGGCCGGGAGACCTCATCCGCCCCGCCCGTCGGGCTGATCACCACACCGCTGTTCCATGTCACGGCCACCAACTGCCTGGCCTATCCGGTTACGGCGGCCGGTGGGAAACTTGTGCTGATGTATAAATGGGACGCGGGTGAGGCCCTGCGCCTGATCGAGCGGGAGCGGGTCAGCATCATCACCGGCGTGCCCACCATGGCACGGGAGATGCTCAACCATCCGGAAGCCCTGATCCGTGATATCGACAGCCTGTCGGTCCTGTCCGGTGGTGGGGCGCCGGTCCCGCCCGATCTGGTGACAAAGATCGATGCCTTCCCCCGGCCGGTGCAGCCCAGCACGGGTTTCGGCATGACCGAGACCTGTGGCGTCGTCACCGCCGTGACCGGCCCCTACTTCGTTGCACGGCCCGACAGTTGCGGCCGGCTGCTGCCCACGTTCGAAGCCATGGTGATCGATGCCGATGGCCGGCCCCTCCCCCAAGGCGAAACCGGGGAACTGTGCCTGCGCGGCGCCGGCATCATCAAGGGCTACCTGAACCGGCCCGACGCCACGGCCGCCACCATCGTGGATGGCTGGCTGCGCACGGGCGACCTGGGCCGCATCGATCCCGACGGCTTCGTCTTCATCCATGACCGCAAGAAGGACATGGTCCTGCGCGGTGGGGAGAATGTCTATTGCGCGGAGGTGGAGGCCGCCCTGTTTCGCCATCCGGACGTGGTGGAGGCCTGTGTCTTCGACGTGCCTGACGAGAGGCTGGGGGAGGAGGTGGGGGCAGCCCTGGTGCTGCGCGACGGGGCCGCGCTGACGGGGGAGGATATCCGCCGCCACCTGTCCGGCCTGATCGCCCGCTTCAAGGTTCCCCGCTACATCTGGCTGCGCACCGAACCCCTGCCCCGCAATGCCAGCGGCAAGTTCCTGCGGCCCGTCCTGCGGGCCTCGCTGTCGACCGACGACGCCGTCTGACCCCATCCCCTTTCACCGGAGTGATCCCATGCGTGACGCCTTCATCGTCGCCACCGCCCGCACGCCCATCGGCCGCGCCTTCAAGGGCGGGTTCAACCTCACCCCGTCACCCACGCTGGCCGCCCATGCCATCCGTGCCGCCGTTGAACGGTCGCACATCGCCCCGGATCTGGTGGAGGATTGCGTCATCGGATCGGCCCTGCCGCAGGGGGTTCAGCATACCATTGGCCGCACAGCGGCCCTGCGCGCCGGCCTTCCCGTGTCGGTGGCGGGCCAGACGATCGACCGGCAATGCGCCTCGGGCCTGATGGCCATCGCCGCCGCCGCCAAGCAGGTGATCGTGGACGGGATGGAGGCGGTGGTGGCCGGCGGCGTGGAGTCCATCTCCCTGGTTCAGACCGACCGGCTTCGCACCGAACCCGACCCGGACCTGCTGTCCCTGCATCCCGACATCTACATGCCCATGCTGCAAACGGCGGAGGTGGTGGCCAGCCGCTACGGCATCGGCCGCGACGCGCAGGACGCCTACGCCCTGCAATCGCAGCAGCGCACGGCGGCGGCCCAGGCCGCCGGCCGCTTCGATGCGGAGATCGTGCCCGTAGAAGCCACCATGGAAGTGACCGACAAGGCCACCCGCACCAGCTTCCAGAAGATCGTGCGGGTGGAAAAGGACGAAGGCAACCGGCCGGAAACAACGCTGGACGGGCTGGCCGCCCTGAAACCCGTGGTCGGCCCTGCCGGCTGCATCACGGCCGGCAATGCCAGCCAATTGTCCGATGGCGCGTCCGCCTGTGTCATCGTCAGTGGCGATCTGGCGCGGCGGCACGATCTGCGCCCGCTGGGCCGCTATGTCGGCATGGCCGTGGCGGGAACGGCGCCGGACGAGATGGGGATCGGTCCCGTCTTCGCCGTGCCCCGGCTGCTGAAGCGCTTCGGCCTTTCCGTCGATGACATCGGCCTGTGGGAACTGAACGAGGCCTTCGCGGTGCAGGTTCTCTATTGCCGCGACCGGCTGGGCATCCCCGACGAGCGGCTGAACGTCAATGGCGGCGCCATTTCCGTCGGCCATCCCTATGGCATGTCAGGTGCGCGCATGGTGGGCCATGCCCTGCTGGAGTGCAAGCGGCGCGGCGCGCGCCATGTGGTCGTCACCATGTGTGTGGGCGGCGGCATGGGTGCTGCCGGCCTGTTCGAAGTGCTGTGAGGAGG
>NZ_JAGOGJ010000078.1 GCF_017996735.1 Niveispirillum sp. | reverse complement strand
CAGTGATGCGCCCCGCCGCAGGCCTCCAGAACCACCTCGGTCGCGGGAACCTTGCTGAAAAACATCTCAAATTCACTGCGCTTCAGGTTGCGCCGAAGGACCGGCTGTTCCTGGGCATCGACACCATCCAGCGTGAACACATGCTTGGAAATGTCGATCGCAATCCGTTTATACTCCATCTGGGCGGCTCCCGATGTTGGTGTCTGACAACCCAACTATGGCACCCGATGCCGGGGGGCCGTCCACCCTAACAGCGGCATGAAATCTTGACCTTCGGTCAATCTTTCCTGCCCCTCAAGCGCCGGGCGGCTGCATCCGCAGCCTTGGCTAACGCCGCACATGCGGCGCGGCGGCGGTCGCCGCCGATACTAACGGTCAAGAATTTTGACCGTTAGTATAATCCCGATCTCTGTCGGGATTATAGGCCGCTGCTATTAAGCCAACTGCTGCTGGATGGCGGCCGTCTTGATGGCCTTTTGCAGCTTCTCGAAGGCCCGCACCTCGATCTGGCGCACACGTTCACGGCTGATGCCGTAATGCTGCGACAGGTCTTCCAGCGTCGTCGGCTCCTCGCGCAGGCGGCGTTCGACCAGGATATGGCGCTCCCGCTCGTTCAGGCCCTTCATGGCACCGGCCAGCAGGGCCTTGCGCTTGCCCAATTCCTGTTCGTCGCCCAGGCGGATTTCCTGGCTTTCGCGTTCATCGACCAGCCAATCCTGCCATTCCCCTTCGCCGTCGATGCGCAGGGGCGCATTCAGGGAATGGTCACTGGCGGCCAGACGCTGATTCATGGAGACGACGTCGGCTTCCGGCACGTCCAGCGTGGTGGCGATCTTGGTCACCACCTCCGGGGGCAGGTCGCCATCATCGATGGCCTGCATCTGGCCCTTCAGCTTGCGCAGATTGAAGAACAGCTTCTTCTGCGCCGCCGTGGTGCCCATCTTCACCAGCGACCAGCTATGCAGGATATATTCCTGGATGGCGGCGCGGATCCACCACATGGCGTAGGTGGCCAGACGGAAGCCGCGATCGGGCTCGAAGCGCTTGACGGCCTGCATCATGCCGACATTGCCTTCGGAGATCAGTTCGGAGACGGGCAGGCCGTAACCCCGGTACCCCATCGCGATCTTCGCCACGAGGCGCAGATGGCTGGTGACCAGACGGTGGGCGGCCTTGGTATCCTCATGCTCGCGCCAGCTCTTGGCCAGCATGTACTCCTCACCCGGTTCCAGCATGGGGAACTTGCGGATTTCCTGGAGATAGCGGCTGAGGCTGCTTTCCGAGCTGACGACCGGAATAGCGGGAACGGAAGCGGTCATGTTAACCCCCTTGCATAAGGCTGGTTGACACCATCGGCCCAACTGGCACCGACAGCGATGAATAAGTCCTGAACGGACACGGCATGCGCCCGTCCAAAAGAGGCCCGGTCATCATGCGCGGTGGCATTATAGCACCTCCAGCGCATGAATTAAGCCCTTGAAATCATCCGGTAACACAGTTTCGAAGCGCACCTTGGCGCCCGTGGCCGGATGGATGAACTCGATGGCGGCGGCGTGCAGCGCCTGACGCGGAAAGCTTTCCAGCGCCTGTTTGGCCGCCTCTGACAGGCCCCGCGTGCGCCCTTGCCGGACACGGCCATAGACGGGGTCGCCGACCAGCGGATGGCCCACATGGGTCATGTGCACCCGGATCTGGTGGGTGCGGCCCGTCAGCAGCTTGCATTCGATCAGGGCCGCCGCCGGGCCCAGGGCCCGGATGGTGGTGTAGCGGGTGATTGCCACCTTGCCGCCCCGGTCCAGCACGGCCATACGCTTACGGTCCGTGGGATGGCGGCCGATATTGGCGTTGATCTCTCCGCTGCGCGGGTTGGGCACGGCCCAGACAACCGCCTGATAGGTACGCGACAGAGAGCGGTCGGCGAATTGCGCCGAGAGCGCCTGATGGGCGCGGTCGGTCTTGGCCACCACCATCAGGCCGCTTGTGTCCTTGTCCAGCCGGTGGACGATGCCGGGCCGGCGTACGCCGCCAATACCCGACAGCCGGTCACCGCAATGATGCAGCAGGGCGTTCACCAGCGTGCCGTCGGGATTGCCGGCCGCCGGATGCACCACCATGCCCGCCGGCTTGTCGATGACCAGCAGGTCCTCATCCTCATGGAGGATCGACAGCGGGATGTCCTGCGCCACCGGCAGGGCCGGCGCGCTGGCCGGAACATGCACGCGGTAGGTCTGGCCGGCTTTGACCCGGCGGGACGCGTCGTCTATGGTCTGACCACTTGTGGTGACATGCCCCTGATCGATCAGGGCGCGCAGGCGGGACCGCGACAGGCCGGCAGCGGCCAGCAGATCCGCCAGCGCCTTGTCCAGACGGTCCCCGTCCCTGTCGCCGTCGATGATGGCGTCATGGTCGGCGGGGCCGCCACCCTGGACGGGGGCAGCATCGGCGGCGGGCAGGAATTCCTCGTCGCACAGATCGTCATCCAGGTCGAATTCCAGGCCGGCGGGCGGAATATCCGTCCGGCCGGTGGCCTTCAACTGGGGATTTGCCGAACGTGCAGGCACTGAAGAACATCCTTATCATCGGGGCCGTGATCATCGCGGCCGGTTTCGCGTTCCTGGGCTATGAAGTCTATAAACGCTCCACGGACCCCAATCATCCGCGCACGTTTTCGGCCCGCTTCGGCATGCAGGAAAAGGTTCCTGATGCCGTCCCGCCGGTGCCGCCCGCCCCCCCGGCCCCGGCACCCGTGAAGGCGCCCTTGCCGCAGCAGAGTGTGAGCTTGCCGCCGGGGGCGGTCCTGCTGCCAGGCATCGCGGCGGTGGATGGCCGCATCGCCGTGCAGGTGAAGCTGACCGACGGTCGCACACAGGTGCTGCTGGTCGATCCGGCCACGGGCGAACATGCGGTGCTTGTGACATCCGCGCCGTGATCCTGGTCACAATAGAACCGATTCCAACGGGAAATGGATGTTAAATGAATTTCATGTCCGACAATGTGACGGGGGCGGCGCCGGAAATCCTGGATGCCATCGTCAAGGCCAATGCCGGTACAGCCCCGTCCTATGGCAATGATGACTGGACCAGGCGGCTGACACAGCGCCTGTCGGACCTGTTCGAACGCGACGTCGCCGTCTTTCCCGTGGCCACCGGTACGGCGGCCAATGCCTTGTCACTGGCCGCCCTCACCCCGCCCTGGGGCAGCATCTATTGCCATGCCGAGGCGCATATCCATTGCGACGAGTGCGGTGCGCCGGAAATGTTCACGGACGGGGCGAAGCTGGTCACGCTACCCGGCGACCATGGCAAGCTGACGCCCGACACCCTGTCGGCGGCGCTGGACCGTGTCCATAAGGGTGTTGTGCATGCGGTGCAGCCGGCTTCCCTGTCGCTGAGCCAACTGACCGAATGCGGCACGGCCTACAGCCCGGCAGAGTTGGCAGCCCTGACGGTTGTGGCCCGGCATCACGGGCTGCGGGTGCATATGGATGGCGCGCGGTTCGCCAATGCCGTCGCCTCGCTGGGCTGTTCACCCGCCGACATCACCTGGCGGGCCGGCGTTGATGTCCTGTCCTTCGGCGCCACCAAGAACGGGGCCCTGGGGGCGGAGGCGGTGGTGTTTTTCGACCGCGAGCTGTCGGAGAATTTCGGTTATCGCCGCAAACGCGCGGCGCACCTGTTCTCCAAGATGCGGTTCCTGTCGGCGCAGCTTGAGGCCTATCTGGACGATGGGCTGTGGCTGCGTCTGGCGGGCCATGCCAACCGCATGGCGATGCGGCTGGCCGATGGGCTGGGCAGTCTGCCCGGTGCGCATCTGGTCCACCCCGTCGATGGCAACGAACTGTTCGTGGCCCTGCCGGAACCGGTGATCGCGGGGCTGGAGGCGGCGGGCTTCGGCTTTTACCGCTGGGACGGCCATGTCGTGCGGCTGGTCACCGCCTGGAACAGCGACGAAGCGGCGGTAGATGCGCTGCTGGTGGCCGCGCGGCGCCTGGCGGGGTGACTGGACTCACATTCTGTCCGGAACAATCTTAGTCTCAACCGGGTTCTGCGAGGGAGTGCGTGATGAGAAGCGTTCGCTGGGATATTGCAGTGTCACCGGATATCGATCAATCCGTGCGCTCTTTTCTGGCGTCGCAGGGCAATGGCCGCGAGGCCGACCTGTCCCGTTTCATTGAGGACGCCGTCCGAGCCCATATCCTTGAACTTTCAGCGGAACAGGCAAAGGTCGCCAATGCCAATCTGACAGAAGAACAATTGGCTGATTATGTGGATGAAGCTGTCGATTGGGCACGCTCACGCTGATGCGCGTGATTCTGGATACCAATGTTCTTCTCAGCGCGCTTATTTCCGGCCACGGTGCACCGGATCAGATTTATGGCGCCTGGCGGGCAGCCCGATTTGAACTTGTCACGTCCGAGATGCAGTTGGACGAGGTGCGCCGGGCCAGCAGATATCCAAAGCTGAAGGTCGTTCTACAGCCCCATCGGGTGGGTGCCATGATCAACAACATGCAGCGTGCGCTTGTCCTGACAAAGCTGCCGCCATTGCCGGAAGAGATCGCTGTCGATGATCCCCACGATACGTTTCTGGCGGCGGCAGCCTTGCTTTCCAGTGCCGACTATCTGGTGACGGGTGACCGCCGGGCGGGGTTGCTGCGGCTGGGTCATATCGGGCGCACCTGGATTTTGACGCCGTCACAGTTCTGTGGCACGGCCCTTTGATCCCTCACACCCCCCATCCGCCCAGCGGGTATTCCTGGAGGATGTGATAGGTCGCGCCTGATCGGCCCAGCGTGCTTTCATACAGGCAATAGTGATCGACCGTGAAAGGCCCTGCCTGGAACAGGCCGTTGGCGCCCATGTAGGTTGCCAGCTTGGCCGGCGGCGTGTCGGTCAGGTAGGCCAGTGTGACATGCGGGCTGTATTTGCGCTGTTCCGGCGGTTGGCCCGACCGGACCAGGGCGGATTCGACCTTGGCCTGCAGGTGCAGCAGCGGGTCGCTGTCCGCCACGCCGGCCCAGAGCGCGTGCTGTTTATGGCTGCTGCCGAAACTGCCCAGGCCCGACAGGGTGAGGGGGAAGGCGGGGCTGGTGACGTGGTCCAGCGCCTCATCCACGTCATGGGCCGTGCCCTCGTCGATCTCACCCAGGAAGCGCAGGGTCAGGTGGTAGTTCTCCGGCCGCACCCAGCGGGCGCCGGGCAGGCCCGACGCCATGCTGGACAGCCGCTCCACCACCGATTCCGGCATCGGAATACCGATGAACAGGCGCAGCATCTTGGAACCTCAGGGGCAGGGGTTCGGGTTGGCCGCATGGACGGCGTCGAGCGCCGCCAGCACTTCGTCCGACAGGCTCAGGGAGCCGGCATCGATGGCGATCTTGAGATGATCCATGGTGGTGGCGCCAATGATCGTGCTGGTCACGAAGGAGCGGGACACGACAAAGGCGATCGCCATGGCGGCGGGGTCCAGTCCATGGGCCTGGGCGATGGCCAGGTAATCGCGGGTGGCCGCATCGCCACGCGCCATATCATACCGCGACTTGCGATGATCGAGAGCCCGGCGGGTGCCCGCCGGTACGGCGCCGTCCAGATATTTTCCCGTCAGGGTGCCGGCGGCCAGGGGGGAGTAGGCCAGCATCGACACATCCTCGCGCAGCGCCACCTCCGACAGGCCCATTTCGAACGTGCGGTTCAGCAGGGAGTAGGGGTTCTGGATGCTGGCGATACGGGGCAGGCCCAGATGGTTGGCCGCCGCGACATAGCGCATGGTACCCCAGGGCGTTTCGTTCGACACGCCGACATGGCGCACCTTGCCCGCCTGGATCAGGTCGGCGAAGACGGCCAACGTCTCCTCGATCGGCACCTCGCCCGGCTGCGCTGCCGGGTGGGCCACGGTGCGGCCGAACCGGTCGGCCTGCCGGTCGGGCCAATGAAGCTGGTACAGATCGATATGGTCGGTGCGCAGGCGGCGGAGGCTGGCGTCCACCGCTTCCGTGATGTTTTTTCGATCGGCCCGCGCCTTGCCGCCGCGCAGGTAATCCATGCCCGATCCGTCACCCACCACCTTGCTGGCCAGCAGCACCTCGTTGCGCCGTCCGGTGCGGGCGAACCAGTCGCCGATGATTTCTTCCGTCCGTCCATAGGTGGCGGGGGTGGGTGGGGCGGAATACATCTCCGCCGTGTCCCAGAAGAACAGGCCATGGTCCAGCGCCATGTCCATCTGGGCGAAAGCGTCGTCCGGCGTGTTCTGGCGGCCCCAGGTCATGGTGCCGAGGCAGAGGGCAGGAACCTGAAGGTCGGTACGGCCAAGGCGGCGAAGTGTCATGATATGATCCCGATTGCGGAACTTTGGGCGCCAAGATGGGCTTTGCCAGCCGCCGCGCCAAGCATGATTTGTGATATTGGCCCGAACAAACCAAGTACGCTATGATGTGGCGTCATGGACGGATCGGCGGTGGGGGATGGTATGGGCCATGCGGATCGCGGCGGTGGAATCACCCGCCGGCAGGTGATGGCGGCGACCGGTTCGGCCCTGCTTCTGGCCGGTGGTCCGGCCGGTGCAACGGAGGCAAAGCCCATGTATGGATTGATCGGCCGCATGATCGCGGCACCCGGCAAGCGCGATGAACTGGCGGCGATCCTGATGGAGGGCACGGGGGCCATGCCCGGCTGCCTGTCCTATATCATCGCCGCCGATCCGACCCAGCCGGACGCGATCTGGATCACGGAGGCCTGGGACGGCAAGGACAGCCACGCGGCCAGCCTGAAACTGCCGGCGGTACAGGCCGCCATCGCCAGGGCCCGCCCCCTGATCGCCGGTTTCGACAGCAGGTCGGAGACGGTGCCGCTGGGCGGGTACGGGCTGGTGAAGGCGGGGTGACGCCGCCGATCACCCGAAGAAATGCTGATAGGCGAGATCGGCCCTCACCTCATACTCATTCTCGAATGTCAGGACACGCCGGGCCCAGTCCTTCTGGCTGTCCAGCACCTTCTTGAAGAAGGGATCGACGGATTTGGCGGCGATCACCTTATCCCAGGCGGCCAACTGGGCCGACAGCACGCTGTCGGGCGTTTTCACGACCTTGACGCCGCTGGCTTTCAGCGCCTCCAGATCGCGGGAATAACGGTCCATCGCCTTCCATGACATGTCGGCCGAACAGCTTTCGGCAGCCACACGCAGGATCGTCTGCAACTCACTCGGCAGGCTGTCGAATTTGGTGCGGTTGAAGATGATCTCGAACATCTCCGCCGACTGGTGGTAGCTGCCGACCATGTAGGTCTTGGCCACATCCTGGAAGCCCAGGGCCTTGTCGGAGGAGGGGTTGTTGAACTCCGCCCCGTCCAGCAGGCCGCGATCCAGGGCCGGCACGACGTCGCCTGCCCCCATGATGGTGACGGCCACCCCCATTTCCCGGCCAAGATCGGCGGCCAGGCCCACGGTGCGATACCGCAGGCCGCGCAGATCGTCCGGGCCGGTGATTTCCCGGTTGAACCAGCCCAGCGGCTGGCTGGGCATGGGGCCGGTCAGAAAGCCGACAAGGTTCAGCTTCAGCACCTGCTGCACCAGCTCGTCATACAGGGCCTGCCCGCCGCCATATTTGATCCAGCCCAGCATATGGTTGGCCTTCCAGCCCAGGGCGGGCGGCGTGCCGAACAGGGAGAAGGCCGGGTTCTTGCCGTACCAATAGGCGGTGACGCCGTGCCCGCCATCCAGGCCACCCGATGCCACCGCGTCCTGCAATTGCAGCGGCCCCACCACCGCGCCCGATGGCAGCATGTCAAGTCGCAGACGACCGCCGGCCAGAGCATTCACGGTCCTTGCATAGTCACCGGCAAATTCATGGAAGATGTCACGGGCGGGCCAGGTGGACTGAAAACGCAGATTGACGGTCTGGGCACGCGAGACATTTGGCGTGGCGATGGTGCCGGCCGCCGTCCCCGCTGCGGCGCCGCCCACCCCGGCCAGAAACCGCCGGCGCGATGCCTGCCCCGGCTGTTCAACCTTTTTGGGTGCGGGGGGCTGGCTGTTCTGGGACATGCGCTGGAAACTCCCGAGTGAAATGCTTGGCTGGCCGCCCATCCGGGCGCTGGCGGGCCGAATGGTAAACGCAGAATTAAAACCGTTCAAATTCCGGTGCGTTGCGAAAGTGATTCTCGCGAGCGCACAAATAGTTCGGACCCCGAAGAGCCGGCCTTTGATTGCGACCTGACCGGATGAACCACCCCGAAAGGGCTGGAACGGGTTTCCGCCGCGCGAATTTGCCCAACCCGTCGTACGGGTTTTTGTGGTAGGGTCGACTATTGCTTTCGTATGGAGCCTGCTGCCAGTGACCTCGCCCACCGAAACCGGACGCGACAATGCGCGAACCGCCGATTCCAATGCCGGAACGGCCGCTGAAAAGATCCAGTACTCCACCATGATCCCCTTCATCCTGGTCCATGTCGCCTGTCTGGGCGCCATCTGGACGGGTGTGGCGTGGCAGGATGTGGTGCTGGCCCTGGTGCTGTATGGCGCCCGCATGTTCGGCATCACCGGCGGTTACCATCGCTATTTCTCGCACCGGTCCTACAAGACGGGTCGCGTCATGCAGTTCCTGCTGGCCTTTCTGGCGCAAAGCTCGGCCCAGCGCGGCGCCCTGTGGTGGGCCGCCACGCACCGTCATCACCACAAATATTCCGACACCGAACATGACGTGCATTCGCCGCGTCACAAGGGCTTCTTCTATTCGCACATGGGCTGGATCTTCACGGAGAAGCACAATGGTGCGGATTACAAGACCATCGGCGACCTGACCAAGTTCCCCGAACTGGTCTGGCTGGACAAGTATTACTATTTGCCGCCGGTGGTGCTGGGCTTCGCGACCTGGGCGCTGTTCGGCTGGGGTGGTCTGGTCGTCGGCTTCCTGTGGAGCACGGTGGCGCTTTACCACGCCACCTTCTGCATCAATTCCCTGGCCCATGTCATGGGCCGCCCCCGCTATCTGACGGGTGATGACAGCCGCAACAACTGGGCGCTGGCCATCGCGACGATGGGGGAGGGATGGCACAACAACCACCATCATTACCAGTCCGCCGCCCGCCAGGGCTTCCGCTGGTGGGAGGTCGACACCTCCTACTATATCATCAAGGCCCTGCACGCCGTGGGCCTGGTCTGGGACGTGCATGAGCCGCCGGCATCGGTGGTGCGCAATGAACAGCGTCTGGGCACCAAGGTGATCGAGGCGGCGGCCGCGCAACTGGCCGCCAGCTTCCAGGTGGACAAGCTGACCCAGCAGGTGCGGGAGGCTCTGGCCCACACGCCCACGCTGGCGGAGATCGAGGAACGCGTGCGCCAGGCACGAGAGAATGCCAAGATCCGGGTGGAGGCGCTGGTCGCCAATATCCATCTGCCGCACCTGCCCACGACGGACGAACTGCGCCAGCGTGCCAGCAACATGTTCGTGCGCACCCCCAGCATGGATGACATTGTGGAACGCGCCCGCCAGATCCTGGTGGCCAATGTCTGCACGCGTCTGGTCGCCGTTCCGGCCTGACCCCTTGTACCAACAGCCGTGGGAAAGCAGGGCTGTTGGATGGGCACTCATCCTGCGATGTATGCCTGCAGGGGGCATTGCTTATTCCCCCTGATGCTGCGCCGGCCGGTACTTGCGTTACCGGCTGGCGTCAAGGTTCCCTTGAAAGCCCGCATATCCGCCCCGTTGAATTGCCACGGGCTTTCCCCTTCCCCTTGCCGGGGCGGGACGCTAAGTTACGCGTAGGGGCGCCTACAGATGATATGGATTTATGAGCATGACCCGTTTCACAACCAGCCTGTTGCTGTCCGCGGCGCTTATCGCTGCGCCGGCAACCGCCTTTGCCCAGCAGGCTCCGGCGGCCCCGGCTAGCCCGGCGGCTGCGGCGGCCCCTGACGCACCGCGCGTCACCGGTGCCGCTGCCGGTGCCAGCAAGGCTTCCTTCTTCGCTTCCGGCAACCTGATCCCGCTGGCCGGTGTTGCCGCCGTCGCGGCCGCTGGCGTGATCGCCGCCACGGTGGGCGGTGGTGACGACGAAAGCGGCCCGCCGACCAGCACGGCCACCACGACGGCTACAACTGCGACCAGCACCCGCTAATCCGCTGGTTCGGTTTTTTTCAGAAACCCCGCCATCCCTGGATGGCGGGGTTTTCTTCTTTTGAAGCGCCCCGGTTGGAAGAACACCATGGAACAGACCGACGATCTTGAGATTTTCGTGGTGACGACTCCGGGTCTGGAACCGTCCCTGTGTGCCGAAATGCAGGAGAAGGGTTTCGCCAATCCGACGCCTGCCAAGGGCGGCGTGACCACGCGCGGTCCCTGGCGCGAGGTCTGGCGTGCCAATCTGGAACTGCGCGGCGGGGCACGGGTGCTAGCCCGCATCGGGTCCTTCCGCGCCATGCATCTGGCCCAGCTTGACAAGCGTGCCCGCAAGTTCCCTTGGGCCCAGGTGCTGCGCGCCGATGTGCCGGTGCGGGTGGAGGCCAGTTGCAACAAGTCGCGCATCTATCATGCCGGTGCCGCCGCCCAGCGTATCGCCAAGGCCATCGCCGAGGAACTGGGTGCCCCCGTCACCAAGGATGCCGAACTGGTGGTGAAGGCGCGCATTGATGACGATCTCTGCACCTTCTCCATCGACACATCGGGAGAGGGGTTGCACAAGCGCGGTTACAAGGAGGCGGTGAACAAGGCGCCGATGCGGGAAAACCTGGCGGCCATGTTCCTGCGCCAATGTGGCTATGCCGGCACCGAACCCGTGGTCGACCCGATGTGCGGATCGGGCACCTTTGTCATCGAAGCCGCCTGCATCGCCGCCGGGCTGCCCGCCGGCCTGGGCCGGTCCTTCGCCTTCCAGCAACTGGCCAGCTTCGATCCCGCAGCCTGGGCCGCCCTGTGCGGGGCCGGTGCCGCAGCCGATACGCCGCTGCGCTTCTATGGCAGCGACCGCGATGCCGGGGCCGTCAAGATGAGCCAGGCGAATGCGGAACGGGCCGGCGTGGGGGGCATCACCACCTTCCGCGCCCATGCGATCAGTGACCTGGAACCGCCGGAAGGTCCGCCGGGTCTGGTCATCGTGAACCCGCCCTATGGCGGGCGTATCGGCGACACGCGACAGCTTTATGGTCTCTACGGCGCCTTCGGCAAGGTGATGCTGAACCGGTTCCGGGGCTGGCGTGTGGGCATGATCACCAACGAGGCGGCGTTGGCCAAGGTGACGGAACTGCCCTTCCTGCCCACCTTGGCGCCCATTTCCCATGGCGGGCTGCCGGTGACGCTGTACCGCACGGGTGTGCTGGGCGGCGCTTGACGTATCCTTGCGTCAGGCCAGGGACAGGTACCGCGCGGAATGCAGGTCCAGCGGGTTGTCGGCCCAGCCCTTCAGCTTCGGGCTGACCAGCCGCCGGCTGGACTGACGCATCACCGGGATCATCGGCATGTCGGCCATGGCGATCTTTTCCGCCGCGGCCAGCCGGGCGCGGAAATCCTCCAGCGTCAGGGCCTGGTCGACATCCTCCATGGCCTTGTCCAGGGCCGGGTTGATATAGCCCGGTCCCACCGTGTTGGCGCGCGACCGCAGCAGGTTGAGATATTCCGTCACCAGCCCCACGGCCCAGGTGATGCGCACGATGTCCGGATACGTGTGTTCCTTCATCCGGCTGACGACAATCTTGAACTCCTGGTTCGACAGCGTGGTCTTCACGCCCAGGGTCTGTTGCCACATGGCGGCCACCGCCACGGCCACCTGCCGGTTCAGTTCGTTGGTGTTGTAGAGCAGTTCCAGCGACAGCGGCTTGTCCGGCCCGTATCCGGCCTTGGCGAACAGCGACCTGGCCTTGGCCACGCGTTCCGCCGGGGTCCAATCGGCCCAGTCGGGCTTGGGCGGGGTATAGCCGACCAACCCTTCCGGCGTCATGGCATAGGCCGGCAGTTCCCCACCCTTCGTGATCTTTTCCACGATCACCTTGCGGTCGATGGCCATGGACAGGGCTACGCACAGGTCGGGATTGTCCTTCCACGGCGCCTTGGTCAGGTTGGGGATCAGGAAAAAGGTGCTGGCGCGATAGGCCAGACGCAGACTGTCGGCCAGATTGGCGCGGGCCCAGTCCAACTGTGTCGGCGGCACTTCCTTGGTCACCACCAGCTCACCGGCGCGAAACCGCTTCAGCTCCGTCTGCAGGTCCTCTGTCACGTGATAATTGGCGCCGGCCACGGCCACGGACTTGGCGCCGTGGTAATGCGGGTTGACGGCCAGGGCATAATGGCTTTGCGGCACGGCCCCGGTCAGCATGAAGGGGCCGTTGCCGACCAGCTTGCCCGGCTGGGCAAACCCATCGCCATGCCGGGCCACCGAGGCGCGGTGCAGCGGCGACAGGATCCAGTAGGCCGTGTAAACGGTCAGGTCGGGCTTGGGATGTTCCAGCCTCACCTTCAAGGTGCGGTCATCCACCGCCTCCACCCCCAGGGTCGCGGGGTCCTTGCCATTCTGCAGGATGGGCAGGGCATTCTTGATGGGGGCGATCCATTCCGGCAGGCCCAGCAGGGTGGTGGGCGTCACGGCCCGGCGCCAGGCGAAGACGAAGTCGGCGGCGGTGACGGCGCTGCCATCCGACCATTTGGCATCGGGGCGCAGATGGAAGGTCCAGGTCAGGCCATCGGCGCTGGTTTCCCAGCGTTCGGCCACGCCGGGCACGATGGCGCCGTCGGCGGCGAAGGTGGTCAGCCCCTCCCACAATTCGATGAAAAGCTGTCCGGCCACGATGGTGGTGGATTTATGCGGGTCCAGCGTATCGACATCCGGCCCCAGGCCGATATCCAGCACCTGCTTGCCCTGCGCCATCCCGGCGGGGCTGGTGAGCAGGGGAAGGGCGGCACCGGCCGCCAGGACGCTTCGCCGTGTAATTCCACGCATGATCAAGCACTTGATCCTTTCCATTCCGGGCTGGGGGAGACTGGACCGTTGCCGCCCGCCTGTCGAGATACTATAGCACCGGTCTACCCTTTTCCCGCCCCTGCAGCGCCCTTGGCCCGCCACAAAGCGGGAACAAGGATAATGTCCAGGTCGGAATGTTCCGGCCACGCAATCGGGAGCGGCCCCCGGATACGGAACGGGTGCCGGATTGGGGATGAAGCGCTGGTTGGCCATGATGGCCGCGATGGTGACTTTCGGCACGGCGTCCGCCGTGCAGGCCGGGTCGGTGACGCTGTTTTCCGAGACCCATTTCCGGGGCGACCGGATCACCATCCATGACAATGTCGATTCGCTGGCCAAGCTGCCCCCCTGGAACGATCGCGCGCGGTCGCTGATCGTCAATCGGGGCACCTGGGAAATCTGCAAGGACAAGAAATACGACCACTGCCGCACCCTGGTCGATGGTGCCCGCGTCGCTGATGTGGCGGAGGTGAAAAACCTGCGCGGCGGCGTCAGTTCGCTGCGCGAGATCGGGCGGCGGGATGATCGCGACTGGGACGGGGGCCGGGATAATTGGGGTTGGCAGCCGCCGCGCCGTCGGGACGATGATATCATCTGGAATGGCGGCGGCGGTGGCGGCTGGTCGGGCGACCGTGTCACCAGCCAGCCACAGAATGGCTGCCAGACCCTGGTCGAATGGGCCTTCACCCAGCGCTACGGCTATCGCGGTCGCACCCAGTTCGCGGGCGACGGCGTGGAAGGCACCATCTGGTGGGAAGGCGAGCCCTGGCGCTATCGCTGTGCGGGCGGCCAGACCAACATCTGGAAGTGATACATTCCGTCCCGTTGCCGGGGCCGGCCACCCTCGGGTAGGCTGGCCCCGTTTTTCATCTGGGATCAGGCATCATGACCATCCGCCCTCGCCGCTCCGCCCTTTATATGCCGGGCGCCAATGCCCGCGCCCTGGACAAGGCCCGCTCGCTGCCGGCCGATGTCCTGATCCTGGACCTGGAGGATGCCGTCGCCCCCGATGCCAAGGAACAGGCCCGCGCCCAGGTGGTGGTGGCGGTGCATGAGGGGGGCTATGGCAGCCGGGAACTGGTGATCCGGGTCAACGGGCTGGACACCCCCTGGGGCCATGCCGATCTGGCGGCCGCCGCGACCTCCGGCGCTGATGCCGTCCTGATCTGCAAGGTGGACAGCGCGGAGGGTGTGCGTCAGGCCGACCGGGTGCTGCGCGCGGCCGGCGCGCCGGAGAGCCTGCGCCTCTGGGTGATGATGGAAACGCCGCGCGCCATGCTGGCGGCTGGTGACATTGCCGGGGCGTGCCCGCGCATGGAATGTCTGGTCATGGGCACGTCGGACCTGACCAAGGATTTGAACGCGCTGGCCACCCGCGACCGGTTGCCCATGGTGACCAGCCTGGGCCTGTGCATGCTGGCCGCCCGTGCCTATGGCCTGACCGCCATCGACGGGGTGCATGTCGATCTGGACGATGCCGAAGGGCTGGCGGCAGCCTGCCGCCAGGGCCGCGAACTGGGGTTTGATGGCAAGACCCTGATCCATCCCAAGCAGCTTGACGCCGCCAATGAGGCATTTGCCCCGTCAGTGGAAGAAGTCACCCGCGCCCGGCGCATCATCGCGGCGCATGCGGAAGCCGTGGCGGCCGGCAAGGGCATCACCCTGGTCGATGGCAAGCTGATTGAGGCGCTGCATGTGGAAACAGCGCGTCGGGTCGTGGCGCTGGCCGAGGTGGTGGGCGTGGGGTGAACGAGGGGGCTGCACAAACTCCCATATCGCCCTCCTCGTCATCCCGGCGAAAGCCGGGATGACGAGGAGAGAAGGATTTGAGGGGCGAGGAGTAGCGCCTTACCCCTCCAATTCTTCCTTCAGCGCCTCCAACTCCAGCCAGCGTTCTTCCGCCGCTGACAGTTCCCCCTGGGTATTGGACAGGTCATCGCCTGCCTTGGCAAATCCCTTGGGGTCCTTGCCGTAGAAGGCAGGGTCGGCCATCTTGGCGTTCAACTGGGCGATCTTCTTTTCCAAAGCCGCCATTTTGCCCGGCAACTCTTCCAGCTCCCGGTTTTCTTTGAAGGACAGTTTCTTCTTGGCCTTCGGTGCTGCCATGTTGGCGACCACCGGCTTGGCGGCGGTCTTGGCGGCTTCCGTCGGCTCCTCCGCCTTGCGCTGGATCAGGTAATCGCTGTAGCCGCCGGGATATTCCGAGACGTTGCCATCGCCTTCCACCGCGATGGTGCTGGTGACCAGCCGGTCCAGGAAGTCGCGGTCGTGGCTGACCAGCAAAAGCGTGCCGTCATAATCGGCCAGCACTTCCTCCAGCAGGTCCAGCGTATCCATATCCAGATCGTTGGTCGGCTCGTCCAGGACCATCAGGTTGCTGGGCTGTGCGAACAGCTTGGCCAGCAGCAACCGGTTGCGCTCGCCCCCCGACAGGGCGCGCACGGGCTGTTCCATCATGGACGGATCGAACAGGAAGTCCTTCAGATAGCTGGAAATATGGCGCGGCTTGCCGCCCACCCAGATATTGTCCCCCCCTTCGGGCAGCAGCACCTGTTTCAGCGTATCGTTGGGGTTCAACTGGGCCCGCCGCTGATCAAAGACGATGGTCTGCAGGTTGGTGCCCAGGCGGATCGTGCCGCTGTCGGGTGCGATCTCCCCCATCAGCATCTTCAGGATGGTGGACTTGCCGGCGCCGTTGGGGCCGATCAGGCCGACCTTGTCACCGCGCAGGATGCGGGTGGAGAAGTCGCGGCAGATGACGCGCTCGCCGGCGTCGCCGTGGAAGCTTTTGGAGATGTTTTCCGCTTCCACCACCAGCTTGCCGGAACTATCGCCCTCCGCCACCGCGAAATTCACCTGCCGCGATTTGATACGGTCGGTGCGTTCCTGGCGCATGTCCTGCAGGCGGCGGACGCGGCCCATATTGCGGGTACGGCGGCCGGAAATGCCGCCCTCCCACATCCATTTCAGTTCCGCCTGAATCTTGCGGTCCAGCTTGTGATAGGTGGCTTCTTCTTCCTTGAAGATCTCGTCGCGCCAGGTCTCGAACTCGCTGAAGGGCCGCTCTGTGGTGCGCAGTACGCCGCGATCCAGCCACAGGATGCGCTTGGAGAGGTTCTGCAAGAAGGCGCGGTCGTGGGAGATCAGCAGCAAGGCCCCCCGGAACTGTTGCAATTCCTTTTCCAGCCAGAGGATGGTGGGGATGTCGAGATGGTTTGTCGGCTCGTCCAGCAGCAACACGTCCGGTTCATCGACCAGGGCGCGGGCCAGGGCCGCGCGGCGTGATTCGCCGCCCGACAGGGTGGCACAGGCACGGTCGCCGGGCAGGTCGAGCGCTTCCAGAACCGCATCCACGCGGTACTGCATCGGTTCCGCCTGACCGCCGGCCACAAAATCCGCCACGGTGGGGAATTTCGAGAAATCCGGCTCCTGCGCCAGATAGGCGACGCGGGCACCGGGTTGCAGGAAGCGCTCGCCCTTGTCGATGTCGATTTCCCCCGCCAGACATTTCAGCAAGGTGGACTTGCCCGACCCGTTGCGGCCGACCAGGGCGATCTTCTCGCCCCGCGCCACCGACACGTCGATGCTTTCGAACAGGGTGGTGGACCCCAGATGGACCGAGGCGCCGGCCAGGGAGATGAGGGCGGGATTGTTGGGGGCCATGATCAGTTACCCTGACCGACCTGAAGCGACCGTACAAAGTCGGACAGGCCGACCTGACGGCGGCGCTTCAGGCGTTCGGCCTTCAGGATGGCTTCGACTGAGGCGACGGATTCGGTCACGTCATGGTTCACGACGACATAGTCATATTCCGACCAATGGCTCATCTCGTCATTGGCCTTGGACATGCGATGCGCGATGACCTCGGCGCTGTCCTGGGCGCGGTTGGTCAGGCGGCGTTCCAGTTCGGCCGCACTGGGCGGCAGAATGAAGACGCGGACCAGATCGGTGCCGGCACTGTCGGAAAGCTGCTGCGTGCCCTGCCAGTCGATATCGAACAGCACGTCGCGTCCGGCACGCATCGCCTCTTCCACCGGCCCGCGTGGGGTACCGTAGCGGTTGCCGAAGACGTTCGCGTGTTCCAGCAGTTCCTTGCGCTGCACCCGCGCCTCAAACTCCGCATGGTCCACGAAATAATAATGCACCCCCTCCTGCTCCCCCGGCCGCATGGGGCGGGTGGTCAGGGACACGGACATGGACAGGTTGTTGTCGCGCGTCAGCAATTCGCGCGAGATCGTGGACTTGCCGGCACCGGACGGGGAGGAGAGGACCAGCATCAGGCCGCGGCGATGGATCAGGGACATTTCGAGGACTGCCAAATGGGGTGGGGGTGTGATGGGAAAAAGGGCGCGTGATCGCCCGCTTACTCGATATTCTGGACCTGTTCGCGGAACTGCTCGATCACGGCCTTCAGTTCCATGCCGATACGGGTCAGTTCCACCTCAGCGGATTTGCTGCACAGCGTGTTGGCCTCGCGGTTGAATTCCTGGCACAGGAAATCCAGCCGGCGGCCCACAGCCCCGCCATCGCGCAGCATGGTGCGGGCCTGGGAGATGTGGGCGCGCAGGCGGTCCAGTTCCTCCCGCACGTCGGCCTTGCTGATCAGCAGCGCGGCTTCCTGCGCCAGCCGTTCCTCTGCCACAGGCGGTACGGCATCCAGCAGGGCCTGGATCTGACCGCGCAGCTTGGTGCGCAGGGCCTCGGGCTGAAGCGACGATGTCGCGGCGGCGGCGTCGGTCAGGCGTTCGATCTCCGCCAGATGGTCCAGCAGGACGGCGGCCAGATGCGCACCTTCGCCCGTGCGTGCCTCCACCAGCCGGTCGATGGCGGTGGCGACGGTGGCGGCCACCGCCTGCTCCAGGGCCAAACGATCTTCCTCCGTCTCGCGCGGTTCGGCGCTGTCGATGACGCCGCGCACCGACAGAAGCGTGTCGATGGCGGGCGGCGGGGCGTCCGGCCCCCCGATCTCCCGCGCCAGTTCCAGCACCTGGGCCAGCATGTCGCGGTTGATGCGCAGCGCCCCGGCCGCTTCCAGCCGCGTCAGATTGACGGCGACATTGACATTGCCGCGCGTCAGCCGCGCCTCCACCGCCGCGCGGATCGCCGGTTCCACCCCGTCCAGCCCGGCGGGCAGCCGGCAGCGCAGGTCCCGGCCCTTGCCATTGACGCTGCGCGCCTCCACCACCCATTGCGCGCGCTCGTTGGAGCCATCGGCGCGGGCGAAGCCGGTCATGGAGATGACGGCACCCTTGGGCTGGGCACCGGTCTTGCGGGCGGCGGGATTTTGCGTCACATCAGGCTCGATCATTGGGGCGGCTGAAACGCGGTTTATATCGCTCTGCCGCCCGCGCAACAAGGTTCCCACCGGTCGAGGCCCCGTCATGCGTGATCCGCGCGTCATATTCATCACGGGTGCGTCGTCGGGCATCGGGGAGGCGCTGGCCCTGTCATATGCCGGCAAGGGCATCCGCCTGCTGCTGACCGGCCGCGATGCGGGGCGGCTGGCACAGGTGGCGGAGCGTTGCCGGGAAAAGGGCGCCGATCTGGTCACCACCACCATCGACGTTACCGACCGGGCGGCGCTGGCCGCCTGGATCATGGCGCGGGACGGGGAGGTGCCCATTGATCTGGTCATCGCCAATGCCGGCATTTCGGCGGGCACCGGCGGCGGGGTGGAGACGGAGGCGCAAGCCCGCGCCATCTTCGCCACCAATCTGGACGGGGTGTTGAATACCATCCACCCGCTGATCCCCACCATGGTGGCGCGGGGGCGGGGGCAGATCGCGCTGATGTCCTCTCTGGCCAGCTTCCGCGGCATGGCCGGGGCGGCCGCCTATTGCGGGTCAAAGGCGGCGGTGCGCGTTTATGGCGAGGCGCTGCGCGGCGATCTGGCCCGGCAAGGTGTGGGGGTCAGCGTCATCTGCCCCGGATTCGTGGTCAGCCGCATGACGGCGGTGAACCGTTTCCCCATGCCCTTTTTGATGGATGCCGATCGGGCCGCCGGCATCGTCCGGCGCGGGCTGGCGGCGGGGAAGGGACGGGTGGCCTTCCCGTTCCCCACCTATGCCGTGTCCTGGCTGCTGGGTGTGCTGCCGCCCGGTCTGGTCGACATGGTCCTGGCCCGCGCACCCCGGAAGGGGTGAACCTATCCGCGTTCCCTCAGGGGCCGGCGCTCAATGCGCCAACCAACCCTTAATGAGCCAAGCGCATTATGGGTTGGTATTATTTCACCCTCGACAGGGCAAGCTGCGCCTTGGAAGACTGTACCGACAGGGCGTCCAGCGCCACGGGCAGGGTGTCGGGGCGCAGGGCCGTGGGATAGGCCTTCAGCAACAGGTCGATGGCCGCCGTCACATCGGCGGGCAGGGGCACGCCGGCCTTTGCCAGGGCCTGGGACCGCACCTTGGCGGTGATGGCGAAGCCGTACCCGTCCAGATAGGGTTCGAACTCACCATTGGCGCTGGCAGACCGGTACTGGCGTGCCGCACGTTCGATCATGCCGGCCAGCAGCTTCGCCTGCACGGCCTTGACGCTGTCGCCGCTCTTGGGCGCCGTCGTCGCCGTGGCATCCAGGGCGGCCAGCACACTCTTCACGGCCTTTTCCACCTGCGCGACCGGCGCCTCGCCCAGTGCCAGTTCGGATGCCTTGCTCATTTCCTCCTGAAACGGCTTGGCGCCCTGGGCCGTGAAGACCGGTTCCAGATCAATATAGATCTCAGAGATCGGGTGGGCGAACATCTCCCCCGCTGCCTGATGCTTGCCCGCCTTGTAGGCGGCCAGCCCGGCATGGTAGTGCGCCGCCGTCACGTCCAGGGCGGAGATATAGGCAACGGGGTCCTTGGCGGCATCCTCGGCCGACACGCCCCCTTCGCCACCCTCTCCGCCTTCACCCCCTTCACCGCCCTCGCCACCCTGGGCAACCTGCAGGGCGATGGCACCATCCTGGTGCCAAGCGGTGCCGGTATCGGCCAGCGCGGCACCACCGGCCAGAACCGAAAGGCCGACGCCGACCCAGAGACGGGGTTGAAGCTTGATCATGGACCCAGGGCTCCCATGCATGGATTATAAGGGTAAAACGGGGCGCGACCGTGCCATGATGGCCACTGAATTGCAAGTCATTCGCAATCTTAACCGTTCATCCAGCCAGTCCGGGAGCGTCCAGCCATGATCCTGCCCATCGCCAATGTTCTGACGGCCGATGAAGTGGCGTCGATGGTGGAAAGGCTTGATGGCGGGCGGTTCCAGCCGGGGGCGGCGACGGCGGGATGGCATGCGAGGCTGGTCAAGGATAATGAGCAACTGCGCTCCGACGACCCGGCCCATGCCGACCTGCGGGCCATGGTCGAGGCGGCGGTGCGTCGCCATCCCGTGGCCGCCATGGCGACGCGGCCGAAACGGTTCGGCCCCATCCTGTTCGCGCGGGCGGCCGGCGGACAGCATTATGGCAGCCATGTCGATGATGCCCTGATGGCGGGCCTGCGCACCGACGTGTCCTTCACCCTGTTCCTGGCCGATCCCGACAGTTACCAGGGCGGGGAACTGGTGATGGAAACGGCGGCGGGGGATGTGGCGTTCAAGCTGCCGGTGGGTGCCGGGCTGTTCTACCCCTCCACCACCCTGCACCGGGTGGCGCCTGTGACGTCGGGACGGCGGCTGGTGGCTGTGGGCTGGATCAGATCCTTCGTGCGCGACGCGGCGGGACGAGAGCTGCTGTTCGACCTGGATACCGCGCGGCAGGGCGTTTTTAACCGCGATGGCAAGACGGCCGAATTCGACCTTCTGTCGAAATGCCTCTCCAACCTGATCCGCAAATGGGCGGAGGACTGAACGGGGCAGGGGCAGCGGAGCGGTTGATTCAGAGTGTGCTTGCAGGGGGCCGCCAGCCACGCATGTTCCCCTATCGCCCCGGCACCGGCACCACATGCGTGTTCTTCACCTCCTCCATCACCATGTAAGTATGGGTCTGGGCGACCCCCTGGATGGAGGAGAGCTTGTCGCCCAGAAAGGCGCGGTAGGCGGCCATGTCGGCGACGCGGACCTTGATCAGGTAGTCGAAGCCGCCGGCCACCATGTGCGCCTCCTGAATCTCATCAAAGCGGCGAACGGCGTCGGCAAAAAGCTGGAAGACGTCGGGCGTGGTGCGGTCCAGTCGCACCTCGATGAAGGCGGCCAGCGACCTTTCCAGCATCTCCGGATCCAGCAGAGCCACATATTGGCGGATATAGCCATCCCGCTCCAACCGTCGGACCCGTTCCAGGCAGGGCGTGGGGGACAGGTTGACCCGCCGGGCCAGTTCCACGTTCGAGATGCGCCCATCCTCCTGCAGGATGCGCAGGATGTTCTGATCGATGCGGTCCAGCTTCGCGGCGCTGCTTTCGGCGGGCATTATATCATCCGGTCAAATGGCAATCTTGCCAGATGATATCCTGTCGAAACCCTTTCTTTGGAGAAAAATCGCCCAGGATTTTTGCCATACTCCGAGCAATTCAACGCCACATAAATTTTCGGAGTTACGACGATGTCGGGCACCGTCCTGAACGAGTTGCGCACGGCCAAGCATGCCGATGAGGTCACTGTCGTCACTGGTCTGCTGCGCAGCCACGGGCTGAGCATCTCGGAGCGGACGGGCATCCATGACCGGGCCGTGGCGATTGTCGAGGCGGCACGGCTGCGTCGGCGCGAACTGGGTCCGCTGGACAATTTCCTGCAGGAATTCGGCCTGTCGAACAATGAGGGCATCGCCCTGATGTGTATCGCCGAATGCCTGCTGCGCATCGCCGATCCGGAGACGGCGGACCGCCTGATCGCGGAAAAGATCGCACAAGGCCAGTGGGATGCGCATCTGGGCCGCAGCGACAGCGCCTTTGTGAATGCCGCTGCCTGGGGCCTGATGCTGACGGGCAAGATCACCGATCTGGAACGCGGCGGCGAACGCGATGCCGGCAATTTCCTGAAACGCATGGTGGCGCGGTCCGGCGAAAGCGTGATCCGCACCGCCATGGGCCAGGCCATGCGTGTCATGGGCGGGCATTTCGTGCTGGGCCGTACCATCAAGGAAGCCATGGCAGAGGCGCGCAAGGCCCGGCCCCTGGGCACCGTCCATTCCTATGACATGCTGGGCGAAGGGGCGCGCACCTGGGAACAGGCCACGCGTTATCTGGATGCCTATGTGAAGGCCATCGACGCCGTGGGGGCAGAGGCCGCCGGCCGTGGCCCGGTGGCGGCGCCCGGCGTGTCGATCAAGCTGTCGGCCCTGCACCCGCGCTATGTCCAGGCGCAGCATGAAGACGTCATGGCCCGTCTGGTGCCCGCCGTGAAGGGGCTGGCGCTGCAGGCCAAGCGCTGGGACATCAACCTGACCATCGATGCCGAGGAGGCCGACCGGCTGGAACTGTCACAGGATATCCTGTCGGCGCTGGCCCATGATCCCGATCTGGCCGGGTGGAACGGGCTGGGTCTGGCCATCCAGGCCTATTCCAAGCGCACGCATCTGCTGGTCGACTGGCTGGTCGATCTGGCGCGGGCCGCCGGTCGCCGCCTGATGGTGCGGCTGGTCAAGGGGGCCTATTGGGACACCGAGATCAAGATGTCCCAGATCGCCAGCCACCCCGATTATCCGGTGTTCACGCGCAAGGCGGCCACGGACCTGTCCTATCTGGTCTGTGCGCGCAAGATGCTGGCCGCCAGGGACGCCATCTATCCGCAGTTCGCGACCCACAATGCCTATACCATCGCCGCCATCCTGCATCTGGCCGGCGACAACCGTGACCTGGAATTCCAGCGCCTGCATGGCATGGGCGAACTGCTGTACACCGCAGCGCGCGAGGTCCTGCCCAGTTTCCCGCGTGTGCGTATTTATGCGCCGGTGGGTACCCATGAGGACCTGCTGCCCTATCTTGTGCGCCGTCTGCTGGAAAACGGTGCGAACAGCAATTTCGTCAACGCTTATATGGACCCGGACGTGCCCGTCAGTGACGTGGTTGCCGACCCGGCCGCATTCCTGGAGAAAGAAGGCATGCTGCGTCATCCGCGCATCCCCACCCCCGCCGACATCTATGGTTCGGAACGCGCCAATTCCAAGGGCTTCGACCTGACGGCCCCGGAGAAGGTGGTGGAACTGACCGGTCAGATGCAGGCGGCCCTGGCCCGCAACTGGACATCCTGCCCCATCGTGGGCGGGGTGCAGTTGGACGGCGTGACCCAGCCCGTGACCGACCCGGCCAATCGGGCCCGCATTGTGGGCACGGTTGTGCTGGCCGGCAAGGATGCGGTGGAACGCGCCCTGTCCCTGTCGGTTGTTGCCCAGAAGGCCTGGGATCGCGAGGGGGCCGACCATCGCGCCGCCTGCCTGGACCGCGCCGCCGACCTGATGGAGGCCGACACCCCCGCCCTGATGGCGCTGCTGGTGCGGGAGGCGGGCAAGACCCTGCCCGACGCCGTGGCCGAACTGCGCGAAGCCGTGGATTTCTGCCGCTACTACGCGGCCCAGGCCCGCGCCGGCCTGAAGCCCGTGCTGCTGCCGGGCCCGACGGGGGAGCGCAACGAGTTGCACCTGACCGGGCGCGGCACCTTCGCCTGTATCAGCCCCTGGAATTTCCCCCTGGCCATCTTCACGGGTCAGGTGGTGGCGGCCCTGGTGACCGGCAATGCCGTCATCGCCAAGCCGGCCGAACAGACCCCGCTGATCGCGGCGGAGGCCGTGCGCATGCTGCATAAGGCCGGGGTGCCGGGCGATGTGCTGCATCTGCTGCCCGGTGATGGCGGGACGGTGGGGGCCGCCCTGGTCGCCGATCCGCGCATCGCGGGCGTCTGCTTCACCGGTTCCACCGAAACCGCCCGCCTGATCAACCGCAGCCTGGCCGACCGCGACGGCGCCATCGTCCCCCTGATCGCCGAGACGGGTGGCCAGAACTGCATGATCGTGGACTCAACCGCCCTGCTGGAGCAGGTGGTGGATGATTGCGTCACGTCAGCCTTCCAGTCGGCGGGGCAGCGCTGCTCCGCCATGCGGGTCCTGTTCGCGCAGGAGGAGATTGCCGACAAGCTGGCCGAGATGCTGGCCGGCGCCATGGACCTGATCCGCCTGGGCGACCCGATCGATGTGGCGACCGATGTCGGTCCCGTCATCGACGATGCCGCCCGCGACATCCTGGTCGCCCATGCGCAGCGGATGGATGGGGAGGCCCGTCTGGTCAAGGCCGTGACGGTGCCCGATGCGGTGCAGAACGGCACCTTCTTCGGCCCGCGCCTGTACGAGATCGGCAGCCTGTCGCAGTTGAAGCGGGAAGTGTTCGGCCCGATCCTGCATATCGTGCGTTTCAAGGCATCGGACCTGGACAAGGTGGCGGCAGAGATTGCGGCCACCGGTTACGGCCTGACCTTCGGTGTGCATAGCCGCCTGGAAGGCCGCGCCCAGAACCTGTTCAAGACGCTGCCGGTGGGCAACACCTATATCAACCGCAACATGGTGGGTGCGGTTGTCGGTGTGCAGCCCTTTGGTGGCCAGGGCCTTTCGGGTACCGGCCCGAAGGCGGGCGGCCCGCACTATCTGCACCGCTTCGTCACCGAAAAGACGCTGACCGTCAACACCACGGCGTTCGGTGGCAATGCAT
The DNA here is from genome assembly GCF_017996735.1 of Niveispirillum sp. Taxonomy (GTDB): domain Bacteria; phylum Pseudomonadota; class Alphaproteobacteria; order Azospirillales; family Azospirillaceae; genus Niveispirillum. Next base: position 7,091 of record NZ_JAGOGJ010000078.1, on the reverse strand, counting down.
CGCTCCTGGAACTGGGGGCGTAACGGGGTTGGGCCGGGGGGCATGCCCCGCACCCCGGTCCGACGGCAGGAAACAATCAAGCTGTTTCCTGTCAGAATAATAATACAACTTTAAACAGCAATCCATCCTACCGCGCCGTTGGACGGTGGTCTCCCATGCGGGGGACCACCGTCCAACGGCTTCATTTTTCTGTGAAAAAGGGCTATAGGCGAAGGGTCGACATGTGCCGGGCCGTCGCTTCCGCCCCGGCCTTCCGCGTCCCCTTGGATGGAGTCCGGTTCCGGATGACCGAGATCGCCGATGCCCCGCTGGTTCTGATCGTCGAGGATGAGCCGGCGACCCGTGCACTGCTGGCCGGATATTTCCATGAGGCCGGTTTCCTGGTGGCTGAAGCCGAAAACGGCAAGCAGACGCGCGAGGTGATGCAGCGTCAGCCGCCCGACCTTGTGCTGCTGGATATCGAACTGCCGGATGAGGACGGGTTCACCCTGGCCAAGAGCATCCGTGAGATCTCGAATGTCGGCATCATCATCGTTACCCAGCGGGCCAATGATGGCGACCGCGTCTTCGGGCTGGAGACGGGTGGCGACGATTATGTGACCAAGCCGCCCAATCCGCGCGAATTGTTGGCCCGCGCCCGCAACCTGCTGCGCCGGACCCATCCCAGCAAGATGTACAAGGCGGAAGGCGCCGTGCGCTATTTCGCCGGCTGGACCATGGATCTGGCCCGCCGCCGCCTGGTCGACCCGGCCGGGATTGAGGTGCGGGTGACGCGTGGGGAGTTTGAGTTGCTGGGCCTGCTGGTCCGTTCCGGCGGGCGGGTGGTGACGCGTGACCAGTTGATCGACGCGGTCAGCGGCACCGACCGCAACCCCAACGACCGCACCATCGACGTGCTGGTCAGCCGCCTGCGCCGCAAGATGCAGGACAGCGGCTCGCTCGACGTGATCGTGACCGAGAAGGGGCTGGGCTACCGGCTGGCGGCGGAGATCACGGACCAGCCGTGAGGGGGCCTTCGTGGCACTCCCTCACCCTCCAAAGTCTTTCGGCTTGGGGTGTTGTTTCTACCCTCACCCTCCCAAACGCTGGGGCGTTTGGGCCCCCCCCTCTCCCACTTTGTGGGCGAGGGGGGGAATTTGGTAGTGTTGCACGCGATGTTGCCCCTCTACCGCTTGCGGGAGAGGGAGGGGCCCGCGCCGTAGGCGTGGGAGGGTGAGGGTGGCGCCGTTCCCGCCGCGCCGGCGGTGGGAGGGTGAGGGTGTTAACCGTTACCCGCCCCCCAGTACCACCCGCGGGCTGACATTGATGCGGCGCAGGGGCGTGCCGCCCGGCGTTTCCACCTCGGCCAGCACCACCTCATAGCCCCAGAGGTCGGCCAGATGCTGCATCACGGACCGGGCTTCATCTTCCTCCAGCAGGATCTGGTTCATCACGTGATGTTCCAGGATCAGCTTGCGGTCGCCCACCAGATCGACATCCACGATCTGGATATCGGCCTCGGCCCAGGCGATGTCATATTGGCGGGCCAGGGCCTGACGCACCGCGCGATAGCCGCGTTCATCATGGATGGCCGCCACCTTCATTTCCGGGTCCCGCGCATCATCGGCCACATGGAACAGCCGGAACTTGCGGATCAGGGCCGGTGAAAGATATTGCAGGATGAAGCTTTCATCGCGGAAATTGGCCCAGGCGTTGCGCAGCGCGCCCATGGCGTCGCCCCGGCCTGCCAGATCGGGGAACCAGTAGCGGTCTTCCTGAGTGGGCTGCGTCGCGATGCGCTCGATATCCTGCATCATGGCGAAACCCAGGGCGTAAGGGTTGATGCCGCCATAGCGCCGGTCGTCGAATTCCGGCTGGAACACCACATTGGTGTGGCTGTGCATCGCCTCCATCCAGGCGCCATCGGTCAACGCCCCCCGCTCATGCAGGGTGGACAGGATGCGGTAATGGCAATAGGTGGCGCAGCCCTCGTTCATCACCTTGGTCTGGCGCTGCGGATAGAAATATTGCGCAACATGCCGGACGATGCGCAGGATCTCCCGCTGCCATCCCTGCAGGCGCGGCGCCTTCTTTTCCAGGAAATAGAGGATGTTCTCCTCCGGCAGTTCCAGCAGCGACCGGCGCCGGTCGCGGTCGGACAGGGCGCTGGGGCCGCCGGCCTTGGTGGGCACGGTGCGCCACAGGTCGTTGAAGGTCGCCTCCGCATGCTCCAGCCGTTCCCGCGCCCGCTTCTCCTCGTTCCGCAGGTCCGGGCCGCGACGGCGGGGATAACGGTGGACGCCATGGTTCATCAGGGCATGGGCGGCGTCCAGGACGCGTTCGACCATGGCGTGACCGTACCGTTCCTCGCAATGGTTGATATAGGCCTTGGCGAAGGACAGGTAGTCCAGGATGCCGTCGGCATCGGTCCATTGCTGGAACAGGTAGTTGTTCTTGAAGAAATGATTATGGCCGAAGGCGGCATGGGCGATCACCAGCGTCTGCATCGTCATGGTGTTTTCTTCCATGATGTAGCTGATGCAGGGGTTGGAATTGATCACGATCTCATAGGCCAGACCCCGCTGGCCCTTGCGGTATAGGGCCTCGTCCCGCGCGAAATGCTTGCCGAAGGACCAGTGCTTGTAGAATAGCGGCATGCCGATGCTGGAATAGGCGTCCAGCATCTGTTCGGATGTGATCACCTCGATCTGATTGGTGTAGCAATCCAGCCCCATCTCGCCCAACGCCACCTTCTCGATGGCGTCATAGACGCGGCGGACCTTGTCATAGTCCCAGTCGGCCCCGGTATAGAGCGGGGCGCTCTCAAAGGCGGTCAGGGTCATGCACTCACCTCCGCCGGTTGCCCGGCCTTGTCCCTGGCGAACAGTTCACGGAAAACGGGATAGATCTCCTTGCGTTCCGTGACCCGCCGCATGGCCAGCGCGCCGCCGGCCCGGATTTGTTTATAGGTGCGCCAAAGGTCGGTTTCGCGCGGGCCGCCGCCATAGGGCAGGCCCGGCATCATCCCTTCCTGCCCTACCTCCAGATAGGCGTAATACTGGCAGTCGGGCAGGATCACATCGGTCATCAACTGCGCCGTCTTGGTATTGTCCGACAGGGCATTGTCGCCGTCGCTGGCCTGGGCGGCATAGATGTTCCATTCGGCCGGCGGATAGCGTTCCTTGATCACCCGCGCCATCTCCTCCAGTGCCGTCGACACGACGGTGCCGCCGGTTTCCGGGCTGTAGAAGAAGGTCTCTTCATCCACCTCCGCCGCGCGGTGGGTATGGCGGATGAAGACCACGTCCACATGCTTGTACCGCCGCGACAGGAACAGGTAGAGCAGCATGTAGAAGCGTTTGGCCAGATCCTTCATATGCTCCGTCATGCTGCCCGACACGTCCATCAGGCAGAACATCACGGCCTGTGCCGACGGCCGTGGCGTGGCCGCGAAGCGGTTGTAGCGGACATCGACCGGGTCGATATAGGGGATGCGCTGGGTGCGTTTCAGCGCCTCGGCCAGTTCCAGGCGCGCCTGTTCCAGCCGCTCCCGGTCGGACCCTGTCCGTTCCAGATCATCGATCTCCTGCCGCAGGGCCTTGATCTCATCGCCTGTGGGGCGGTGCAAGGCGATGCGGCGGGCCAGGCTGTTGCGCATGGTGCGCACCAGATTGAGGTTGGCGGGTGATCCCGCGACCGAATAGCCGGCACGGTGCCAGTCCATGGCATCGGTGACCGCCAGCTTGCGCTTGGCCAGATCCGGCAGTTCCAGATCTTCCAGGAACAGGTCGATGAATTCCTCCCGGCTCAGCACGAAACGGAATTCGTCCTGGCCGTCGCCATCATCCGATCCCTGGTTGCCGCCGCCACCGCCGCCACCCGAGGGTGGGCGCTTGATCTTGTCCCCGGACAGGAACTCCTTGTTGCCGGGCACGACGTAGTCACGCTGACCACCCGTGGCGGAACGGCGAAGGGTGGGTTCGCGGATACCGTCGGGGGAGATGGCGATATCGCCCCCCATATCGATGTCACGGATGCCGCGCTTGGCCGAAGCGTCGCGCACGGCCCGCATCACCTGTTCCTTGGCACGCCGCAGGAACCGCTGGCGGTTGGCCAGACTTTTACCCGAAGGATTGAGACGTCGGTCGACAATGGTGAACAAGGTTGCACCGTCCTTTCGATGGGGGCCGAACCCGTCGCCCCCCTCCCACCGTGGCGGGAGAGGGGCATCTCATCACCCCGCCTGTTTCACCCGCATGTACCATTCGACCAGACGGCGCACCTGACGTTCGGTGTAGCCGCGGGCCATCATGCGATTGACGAACTCGCTGTGCTTTTTCTCCGTCTCGCTGTCCTTCTTGCTGCCAAAGCTGATGACGGGCAGCAGTTCTTCGACTTGACTGAACATCCGCTTCTCGATGACGTCGCGCAGCTTTTCATAGCTGGTCCAGGACGGGTTGCGCCCGCCATTGGACGCCCGCATGCGCAGGGCGAATTTCACCACCTCGTTGCGGAAATCCTTGGGATTGGCGATGCCCGCCGGCTTTTCGATCTTGGTCAGTTCCTGGTTCAGCAGGTCGCGGTTCAGAAGCTGGCCCGTATCGGGGTCCTTGAAATCCTGATCCTCGATCCAGGCGTCGGCATAGTCGACATAGCGGTCGAACAGGTTCTGACCGTAATCATGGTAACTCTCCAGATAAGCCTTCTGGATCTCGTTGCCGATGAACTCCGCATAGCGCGGCGCCAACTCACCCTTGATGAACTCCATGTACTTTTTCTCCACCTCGTCGGGGAACTGCTCCCGCTTGATGGATTGTTCCAGGATATACATCAGGTGGACGGGATCGGCCCCGACCTCGGTATTGTCATAGTTGAAGGTGCTGGCCAGGACCTTGAAGGCGAAGCGGGTGGAGATGCCGTTCATCCCCTCATCCACGCCGGCCGCGTCCTTGTATTCCTGCATGGTCTTGGCCTTGGGGTCCGTCTCCTTCAGGCTTTCCCCGTCATAGACCCGCATCTTGCTGAACAGGTTGGAATTGCCATGGTCGCGCAGGCGGGACAGCACCGTAAACCGCGCCAGCATTTCCAGGGTGGCCGGCGCACAAGGGGCACCGGACAGTTCGGAGGTCTTGATCAGCTTCTCATAGATGCGCTGTTCCTCCATTACGCGCAGGCAATAGGGCACCTTCACCACGCAGATACGGTCGATGAACGCCTCGTTGTTTTTGTTGTTCTTGAAGCTCTGCCACTCCGCCTCGTTGCTGTGCGCCATGATCACGCCCTGAAAGGGCAGGGCGCCGATATTCTCCGTGCCGATATAATTGCCCTCCTGCGTGGCGGTCAGCAGGGGGTGCAGCATCTTGATCGGCGCCTTGAACATCTCCACAAATTCCAGCATGCCCTGGTTCGCGCGGTTCAGGCCGCCGGAATAGCTGTAGGCGTCGGGATCGTTCTGGCTGTAAAGCTCCAGCTTGCGGATATCGACCTTGCCGACCAGAGAGGAGATGTCCTGGTTGTTCTCATCCCCCGGTTCCGTCTTCGAAATGCCGATCTGGCGCAGGCGCGACGGGCGCAGCTTCACCACCTTGAACCGGCGGATGTCGCCGTCAAACTCATCCAGCCGCTTCAACGCCCAGGGGCTCATCAGGCCCGTCAGGCGGCGGCGGGGAATGCCGAATTTTTCCTCCATGCTGGCGCCCATGGTGGCGGGGTCGAACAGGCCCAGCGGGCTTTCGAAGACCGGGCTGATCTGGTCACCGGCCTTCAGCGCATAGATGGGCCTGTCCTCCATCAGCGCCTTCAGCCGTTCGGCCAGCGAGGATTTGCCGCCGCCGACGGGACCCAGCAGGTACAGGACCTGTTTGCGTTCTTCCAGCCCCTGGGCGGCATGGCGGAAGAAGCCGACGATCCGCTCAATGGTCTCCTCCATGCCGAAGAACTCGGCAAAGGCGGGATAGACCTTGATGGTGCGGTTCATGAAGATGCGGGCAAGCCGCGCATCCTTGGCGGTGTCGATCACCTCCGGCTCGCCGATGGCAGCCAGCAGCCGCTCGGCGGCACTGGCATACATCAGCGGATCCTCGCGGCACCCTTCCAGATACTCCATCAGCGACATCTCAACGTCGCGGCGGCTTTCATACGAACTGGCATAGCTGGCGAAAAGGTCTGTGACCAGACTGCTCATCGGCACTCTCCTTCCTGGCGGCCTGTTGGCGGACGAATGGGCGGGCATGGACAGGCCAAGCGCGCCACCGCCAAACCGGCGGGGGGCAGTGGAATACGGTGGCGGTCGATCCTTGCGGTCTCTTCCTGGGCCTCCCGGCCCGATGCCCGTCGCGGCGGCGCCACGGCCAGCCGGCGGGTCGTTCTTATCGTCACCAACAGGATGGCGTCGGGGGGCAGGGGCGCCGGCCGCACGGGGCCACCCGGTCGAAGCGACCGGCCTGTCCCGTCCACGCTGGCTTTCCCGTCACCCATCACCGCCTCTCCCAATTCCGGGGGTCAATCGGCAATCAAGCTGCTGGTACCAAACGACTGATCAATCCTAACGAAACCGAACCGACGCTAAGCATCATCTTCCCCGATTGGGGCAGGCCGATGGCATAGGGATGTATGCCGAAGCACCTGCCCGTCCGGGCGACCGGGCGGCGTTCGGCGCCTGCCCGTTGCGGGGACCTCATCCCCGATACTCCCCGCCCATCCAGCAGCGGGTCCGTTCAAACAGCATGACCTGAAAGCGGGGCGATGGTCAAAGCATACGGGTGACGCCTTACGGATAGATAAAAAAAACCAAGGATTTCCGCCACCACTCTGGATGATATGGCGCATGGGGAGGGCAGCGGAAAGCCCCCCGCGCCTGTGGAAATGCCGCGACGCGGAAAATTCCACCGCCGACGCGGCCCTTTCCGGCCAAATCGAATCGGCTATGCCGTCGGGTGTACCCCTGGTGTCCCGGACGGTTCGCCCCATATTTCCGCCTGTGCTCGCGTCCAGGCTGCGCGATCGGGAACAGCATCGTAACGCGGTTGTTTCATTGCTGGCCGTGCGGGGGCCTTCCCGGCTAATCTGGGAAGGTTCGGTATCAATCGGAACGGATCATGCGGATCATTCTG
>NZ_JAGOGJ010000077.1 GCF_017996735.1 Niveispirillum sp. | reverse complement strand
TTAAAGGAAGTGGCGCGAGTGACGGGACTTGACCCCGCGGCCTCCGGCGTGACAGGCCGGCGCTCTAACCAACTGAGCTACACCCGCGCAGGGCGGAAGAAGTTAACGTCCTCTCCGGGACGGTCCACCGCAAAGGGTGGCGCGAGTGACGGGACTTGAACCCGCGGCCTCCGGCGTGACAGGCCGGCGCTCTAACCAACTGAGCTACACCCGCACAAAACTACGGAACGGTTGTCAGGCCATTCCTGAACCTCTGGAAAGTGGCGCGAGTGACGGGACTTGAACCCGCGGCCTCCGGCGTGACAGGCCGGCGCTCTAACCAACTGAGCTACACCCGCAAACTTTTCCAACAGCGTCGAAACCGGTTCAGGCCCCGCCGCCGCTGAGGTGGGCGGGTGTATATTCGACCCCGCCCCCCTTGTCAAACATGAAATCGAACATTTGTGGCCGATGACCGGATGCGGCCGGAACCAGGCAACAAAGCTTGCGTCCCGTCAGGTGCCCTTGGCCTGGCGCAGGTCCAGCAAGCGGTCCAGGACCTCGTCAAGCTGGGAGGGTGGTTCCCGCTTCTCGATGGCATCGGGGCCGCCATAACGGCTCAGCGCCAGCTCCAGCGCGCGCCAGAGCTGTTCGGCGATTTCCAATTCCTGTTGGTCGATGGCCAGTTCCAATGCGGCCAGGATTCGGTCGCCAAGGCGACGATCAGCGGAATCGGTCACGAAGCGCCTTCCCTCTTACCCGTGCGACAGCCGCCGGGGCCGCCAGGACACATCATACCTGTTCCGCCCCTGCCGCGACAGGTGGAATGGTTAAGAAGCAGGATTCGGGAAGAAGGGGAATGGTGGGCGGTGAGGGGATCGAACCCCCGACCTGCGGTGTGTAAAACCGATGCTCTACCTCTGAGCTAACCGCCCTGGCCGTTCACGGGCGGGACAATAGCGACGGCTGCGCCAAGGTCAACAGGGAAGTTGGAACAGCATCATTGGAACAGCACCGATTGGCTTCACGCCATATCAGCCATGCCGATCACACCCATGGATTTTCGCCCATATGGAACCGCTTGGCCAGGCCGTAGCAATGGGCACACATGATTCTGGCCCCAAGGTGTTCCAGCGCCTCGCCAGTTCATTCCCCACCGGTCGCCGCCACCCGGCCTTCACATTGCGCGCACCATGCGTCGGGACAGGGATTGCCGGGGATCGTCCGCAGTCCAGAAGAAACCGCCCCTGGTGCGGCTTGAAAAGGCCCGCAACGACATGATGGCAGACAAAGGCAATCCGTGTCCTGCCATGCGTATCGCATTCGATCATGTCCACGGGGGAACCCGCGCCAGAAATGCCCCAAAAGAAAAACGGGCGCGCCAGAGGCCGCCCGTTTTCATTCGTTCCAGGCGGCCCGGCGCAGTGCCGGGCATACCCAAACCGTGTCGCTTAGTTCAGCGCGTCCTTCAGGCCCTTGCCGGGCTTGAACTTCGGCTGCTTGGAAGCGGCGATGGAAATCTTTTCACCGGTGCGGGGATTGCGGCCCTCGGAAGCGGCGCGCTCAGCCACGGCAAAGGTGCCGAAACCAACCAGACGCACTTCGTCGCCCTTTTGCAGCGCGCCGGTGATCCCATCGAAGACCGCATCCACGGCCTTGTTCGCGTCCGCCTTGGACAAACCAGCCGCTTCGGCGACCACGGCAACGAGATCGTTCTTGTTCACTTAAGGCCCCCCTCATCAAGAGAGTATCGGTTGCACATGCCCGAAAACTGTTCCCAGGCACTAGAAGGATAGGTTCCGCCGCCGACACAAGGATTTGTGCGGGTGGCGGCGGGAACCCAATTCACACGATTTCCCGACGCACTTCAATGCCGAATCACGCCGTCGCGGTCCTCATCCCCAGCTTTTGCGGGCACCTGGGCCACTTCTTCGGGCTCCGACCACTCTATACCGACCGGTGCCGTCACCAAGGCATGGGCAAGAACCTCATCTACGGTTGAAACCGGGATGATAGTCAGACCTTTTTTGACGTTATCGGGGATTTCGGCCAAATCCTTCTCATTGTCCTTGGGAATCAGCACCCGCTTGATTCCCGCCCTGAGCGCCGCCAGCAGCTTCTCCTTCAGGCCGCCAATGGCCAGAACCTTGCCGCGCAGGGTGATCTCACCCGTCATGGCGATGTCCTTGGCCACCGCGATTCCCGTCAGGACGGAGACAATGGTGGTGATCATGGCCACGCCGGCCGACGGGCCGTCCTTCGGGGTCGCCCCTTCCGGCACATGGACATGGATGTCGCGCTTTTCGAACAGAGTCGGCTTGATCCCGAACTTCAGCGCGTTGGCCTTCACATAGGATTCGGCGGCCTGCACCGATTCCTTCATGACGTCACCCAGCTTGCCGGTGGTCTGGATACGGCCCTTGCCGCGCAGCATCACCGCCTCAATGGTCAGGATCTCGCCACCCACCTCGGTCCAGGCCAGACCGGTGGTCGCACCGACCTGATCCTCCAGCTCGGCCTCACCGAATCGGAAGCGCTTCACGCCCGCGAACTTTTCCAGGTTCTTGGGCGTCACCTTCACCTTGTCGAGACCCTTCATCAGGATCTCCTTGATGGCCTTGCGGGCCAGATTGGCGATCTCGCGCTCCAGCGAGCGCACGCCGGCTTCCCGCGTGTAATAGCGGATCAGGTCGCGCAGCGCCTCGTCGGTGATCGTGAACTCGCCGGCCTTCAGACCATGGTCGCTCACCTGCTTGGCGATCAGGTGGCGCTTGGCGATCTCCACCTTCTCATCCTCTGTGTAACCGGCCAGACGGATGATCTCCATGCGGTCCAACAGCGGCTGCGGCATGCGCAGGGAGTTGGCCGTGCAGACAAACATCACGTCCGACAGGTCGTAATCGACCTCCAGATAATGATCGCTGAAGGTGCTGTTCTGCTCGGGGTCCAGAACCTCCAGCAATGCCGACGACGGATCGCCGCGCCAATCGGCGCCCAGCTTGTCGATCTCATCCAGCAGGAACAGCGGGTTGGAGGTCTTGGCCTTCTTCATGCCCTGGATGACCTTGCCGGGCATGGAGCCGATATAGGTGCGGCGGTGACCGCGCACTTCGGCCTCATCCCGCACGCCGCCCAGCGACATGCGCACAAAGGTGCGGCCCGTCGCCTTGGCGATGGACTTGCCCAGCGAGGTCTTGCCCACGCCCGGCGGCCCGACCAGACACAGGATCGGCCCCTTCACCTTATCCATGCGCTGCTGGACCGCCAAATATTCAAGGATACGTTCCTTGACCTTCTCCAGGCCGTGATGGTCGGCGTTCAGGATGGTCTCAGCACCCTTGATGTCCTTCTTGACCTTGCTGCGCTTCTTCCAGGGTATAGACAGCATCCAGTCCAGATAGTTGCGCACGACGGTCGCCTCGGCGCTCATCGGGCTCATGGTGCGCAGCTTCTTGACCTCGGCCAGGGCCTTTTCGCGGGCTTCCTTGCTGAACTTGGTCTTGGCGATCTTCTCCTCGATCTCCGCCACCTCGTCCTTGCCGTCCTCGCCCTCGCCCAGCTCCTTCTGAATAGCCTTCATCTGCTCATTCAGATAGTACTCGCGCTGGGTCTTCTCCATCTGGCGCTTCACGCGGTTGCGGATGCGCTTTTCCACCTGGAGTACGCCGATCTCGCCTTCCATGAAGGCATAGACCCGCTCCAGCCGCTCGGCGACCGTCGGGGTCTCCAGCAATTGCTGCTTCTCGGGGATCTTGAGCTGGAGATGGCTGGCGATGGTGTCGGCCAGCTTGCCCGGCTCCTCGATCTGATTGATGGAAACCAGGACCTCGGGCGGGATCTTCTTGTTCAGCTTGATATATTGCTCGAACTGCGACACGGCGGCACGGCTCAGGGCCTCAAGCTCCTGCGGCTCGCCCACCTTCTCGTCGATCAGCTCGGCATAGGCCTGGAAAAATTCCTCATTGTCGCCGAACTTGGTGATGGCGGCGCGCTTGCCACCCTCCACCAGCACCTTCACGGTCCCGTCGGGCAGCTTCAGAAGCTGCAATACCGTGCCGATGGTGCCGACGGAAAAAATGTCGGCGGGTGTGGGATCATCCTGTGAGGCGTTCTTCTGGGTGACCAGCAGGATCTGCTTGTCATCCTTCATCACGTCTTCCAGCGCGCGGACGGATTTCTCGCGACCCACGAACAACGGGACGATCATGTGCGGGAAGACGACGATGTCTCTCAGCGGGAGGACCGGGTAGAGAACACCGCGGGGGATGTCCAGCATCTTAAGTCAGCCTTCTATATTCATGCCGCCAGCCCCGCTGGGCCTGGACCGGCCGCCCGCCCCAGATGGGCACGGGATAAACGGCCGTGACGGCGTCAGCGTTAACGTGGCACAGCCAAACACCCCCTTCAAGGGCTTGAACCGCGCCAAAGGCGTACTACCGTGTTGTCACAGACATGAAAAAGGGCCGCTCGGCGTTGCCGGCGGCCCTTTTCTATCCTGAAGCCGTGATTTTTGCGGCCTTATACCTTGCCCAGCAGGGCGGCGAAGGTCAGCACGACATAGCCCACCAGCATGAACAGCACGGCGTAGCCCCAGCCAACGAAGAAATGCAGCAGCATCATCAGCAGGAACAACACCACGGCGATGATGCCGATGGTGGTGAAACGGGTAAAGGCATGCCAGCCTTCGGCATGTTCCTTCACGATCTTGTTATCGACCACCACGGGCCCGTGAGCGCCGGCCATTTTTTTCTCCCCGGAACGAGACGATGGAATTCTGCGCGATTGTGTAAGGGTTGGGGACGCGGTTGACAAGGCCTCTCGAACGGTTCGGGGTGCTACCGAATGTCCTTCACCAGCCTCAGCGTCTCCTCCCCATACCCCATGCGCGCATAAAAGGCGCGGCCACGGGCGTTGCTGGCAAAGACATCCAGCGACAGGGACGCATAACCCTGGCCCCGCGCCCATTCCTCGACCGCCGTCATCAGGGCCTTCGCCGTCCCCTGCCCTTGCGCGGCTTCCGTCACCGCCAGCAGGGGGACATAAGCGGCGATCTGGTCGGTGAAGATGTCCAGCATCGGTTCAGCATGGATAAAGCCCAGGCACTCCCCGGCACCATCCACAGCCACCAGCGTGACCGCACCGGGCTTGGGTGCCTCCAGCGTCTCCTGCATGAAACTGCGCTGGAACCGCATCACCTCTTCCGGGCTGCGCCAGGACAGGTCGGCAACACCGGCCAGCCGCGGGGCCAGGCTGTGGATGAAGGGCAGGTCGGAGGAGATGGCGGTGCGGATGGGCATGACAATTCTCCAGGTCAGCCCACCGGCCCGATCACCGCTTCCGGCACCCCCGCCCCCCGCACCACCACCCGGTTGCCATTCACCGTCACCCGCCCCTCGGCGATCAGGCGCACGGCCAGGGGATAGGCATTATGTTCCTGGCTCAGGACGCGGGCGGCCAGGCTGTCGGGGGTGTCATCATCGGTTACGGGCACGGCGGCTTGCACGATGATCGGTCCGGTATCCATCTCCACCCGCACATAATGCACGGTGCAGCCATGGAAGCGCACGCCTGTGGCGATGGCCTTTTCATGCGTATCCAGGCCGGGAAAGGAGGGCAGCAGCGAGGGATGGATATTGATCAGACGGTCGCGCCACGACTCGACGAAACAGGGCGACAGCAGGCGCATATAGCCGGCCAGACAGACCAGGCCGACGCCCGCCGCCTCCAGCGCCCCGGTCATCGCCGTCTCATGCGCGGCCTTGTCGGCAAAATCCTTGGGCCGCAGCACCAGGGTGGCAATGCCGGCCGCGCGCGCCCGGTCCAGCCCGGCTGCGTCCGCCTTGTTGGAGATGACCAAAGCCACCTCCGCCGGATAGGTGGGATCACTGGCGGCGTCGATCAGTGCCTGAAGGTTGCTGCCCCGGCCCGAGATCAGGACGCCCAGGCGCAGTCTCACGACCAGCGCTCCAGGCCCGAGATGACGACGCGGTGCCCGTCGCCGCTGCGCGGAACCACGGTGCCGATACGCTTCACGGTCTCCCCGCCTTCGGCCAGGATACGGGTGGCTTCATCGGCCTTGTCGGCGGGCACGACGACGACCATGCCGATACCGCAATTGAAGGTGCGGGCCATTTCCGAGGCCTCGACATTGCCCGTCTTCATCAGCCAGTTGAACACCGGCGGCGGGTCCCAGGTGGCGGCATCCAGATCCACGCCAAGACCGTCGGGCAGAACGCGTGGAATATTCTCGATCAAGCCGCCGCCCGTGATATGGGCGAGCGCGTTGACGGTGCCGGCGCGCACAGCGGCCAGCACCGACTTTACATAGATGCGCGTCGGCGTCAGCAGCGCATCGCCCAGGCTGCACGCGGCGTCCCAGGGGCAGGCGCTGTCATAGCTCAGGCCCGACACGCCCACCAGCTTGCGCACCAGCGAGTAGCCGTTGGAATGCACACCGCTGGATGCCAGACCCAGCACCACGTCGCCAGCGGCCACCTTGTCGCCGATCAGCACCTGGCTGCGTTCAACGGCTCCGACGGAGAAGCCGGCCAGATCATAGTCGCCATGGGCATACATGCCCGGCATTTCCGCCGTCTCGCCCCCGACCAGGGCGCAGCCGGCCTGACGGCAACCTTCGGCAATCCCGGCCACGATGGCGCGGCCGGCGGCGACGTCCAGTTTGCCGGTGGCGTAATAATCCAGGAACAGCAGCGGCTCGGCCCCCTGCACCACCAGATCGTTCACACACATGGCGACCAGATCGATACCGACCGTGTCATGCTTGTTGGCGTCGATGGCCACCTTCAGCTTGGTACCGACGCCATCGGTGGTGGAAACCAGCAGCGGATCGGTGAAGCCCGCGGCACGCAGGTCGAACAGCGCGCCGAAACCGCCCAGGCCGGCATCGGAGCCGGAACGGGCCGTGGACTTGGCCAACGGCTTGATCGCATCGACCAGCGCGTTGCCCGCGTCGATATCGACACCCGCATCCCGGTAGGAATAGCTGCTCATGCCCTGGCCCTCACTGCTGGCGTAACGGTGCCGGGGTGGGGTAGAAAGCCCATGGTGGCCTGCCGCACCCCGGATTTGGCGCCGAACATAGCAACATCGGAATTCAAGGCAATGCCGGTCATCCGCACCCCCGCCCTGCGCAAAAGCCTGTCCGCCGCCCTGCTCGCGGCCGCGCTCGCCCTGCCCGCGTCCGGCCAGGGGACGGATGACCTGTATACGGTGCGCGACGTGGGCGTCGATATCTCGTCCGGCAATGCCAACGCCGCCCGTGACCAGGGTGTGCGCGAGGCGCAGCGCAAGGCCTTCGACCTGTTGTTCGACCGGTTGACGGTGGATGGGGCCCGCACGGCCCTGCCGTCCGTCCCGTCCGACGTGATCGAACGCATGGTGCAGAGCTTCGAGATTCAGGAGGAGCGGACATCGGCCACCCGCTATGTCGGCAAGCTGGCCATCCGCTTCAACGCCGCCGCCATGCGCACCTATCTTCGTGCCAACAATGTCGCCTATGCCGAGGTGCGGTCAAAGCCCGTGCTGGTCCTGCCCATTGATCAGACGGGCGGCACCCCGGTCCTGTGGCAGGCGGGTACGGCCTGGCGCCAAGCCTGGGCCGATCTGGGTCCCAAGCAGGCGGGGCTGGTGCCCGTGACGGTGCCGTTCGGGGAAGCAGCCGATGTCGCCGATATCGGCGTGGAACAGGCCATGGCCGGTGACGCCACCGCCCTGCGCCGCATTGCCGGGCGTTATGGCGCCGGCGACGTGGCCGTGGTCGTGGCCAGTGGTTCGCCGGAAACGGGCCTGACCGTGACGGTCGGGCTGCATCCCGCCACGGGAACCGGGGAAACGTTCAGCCTGACGCAATCGCCCCTGCCCACCGATACGGCGGACGCGGTCAACCCCACCCTGCGCGCCGCCGTGGAAAGCGTCACCCACCGGTTCGAGGAACGCTGGACCGCCGCCACACAGATCACGGCCGGCGCCCTGTCCGACCTGAAACTGACCGTCAGTTTCGCCGATCAGGCCGGCTGGCTTTCCATCCGCAAGCGTCTGGCCAGCATCAGCACCATCACCCAGACCACCATCACCAGCCTGTCACGCAATGCGGCCGTCCTGGACCTGCGCCATGCCGGCGGTACCGAGCAGTTGCGTACGGCGCTGGCCCAACGCGATCTGGTGCTGGAGGACGGGGCCCAGGGGCCGGTGCTGCGCGCGGCGCGGTAAGCGGCATCACCCAGCCCCACCAGCCCATTGTTATCCATCCGAAAACCCTCATACTGCCGGGCATGTGACCCTTTTGGCTTGCCAGGTGTTCATGACGGGAACGCATGGACATACCCTAACGGCGGAGTTGAGGCCTCATGAGCGATAGTGCGCCCGAAACCATGGCCACCGATCCCACGCTGGAACGGCTGCGCCGCATCACCATGGGCATCACGGCCGGCCGGCTGCTGTCGGCGCTGCTGATCGGCTGGCTGATCTATAGCGGCCACATGACCATTGCCTTCTGGCTGTTTGTCCTGGCGGGGCTGGGCGCCCTGCTGGAGGGGGCGGCGGCCCTGCTGTTCAAGACGCGCACGCGGCTGGGCGGGGTTCTGGATGGTCTGGCCGACCGTCTGCTGCCGCTGCTGGCGCTGGGGGCCCTGACCTATAAGGGCATGCTGCCGCTGTGGGTGCTAATCCCGGTGCTGTTGCGCGAACTGGTCCTGGCATTGGGACAGAAACTTCCCGAATCGGCCGGCAACGCTCCCTGGATCCGGGAGCCGCGCTGGCTGTTCCACATCAACATCGTGGTCATGGATGCGCTGGCCATCCTTTTCCTGCTGATACAGGGGCCTGGATTCGGGGTGGACCTGTTCATCCTGCCGGCCGAGCTGCTGGTTGTCGGGCTGGCTCTGGCGTCGCTGCTACTGGCCTTTGTCAACCGGCCCAAGCCGGAGGATGAGTTTCTGAGCGGCGACCAGGGCAAGGATGCATGATGCGCGCGAACCGGCAGTGGAAATTCTGGCTGTGGGGTTTTGTCGCCTTCATCGCAGCGGTCTGGCTGCTGCGCTCCATGCTGGCGCCCTTCGTGGCGGGCATGGCGGTCGCCTATCTGCTGGACCCGGTGGCCGACAAGCTGGAGGCGCGGGGCGTTCCACGCTGGGCCGCCACCACGCTGGTGCTGCTGGGCTTCCTGCTGGCGGCCGTGCTGGCACTGCTGCTGCTGGCCCCGCTGCTGCAGGCCCAGATCGTGCAGTTGGTGGAGGTGGCGCCGCAATGGGTCGACTGGGCCAAGCAGGAAGTGCTGCCCGCCATCCAGCGTATGTTGCGCCGGCTTCCGGCCTCGGATGTGAAGCAATTGCGCGAGGCGGCCGGCAATTATGCCGGTACGGCCGTGGGCTGGACCGCCGATGTGTTGCGCAACATCCTGACCAGCAGCGTCGCCATCATCGATATCCTGTCCGTCATCTTCATCACGCCCATCGTCGCCTTCTATCTGCTGCGTGACTGGGACCGGCTGGTGGCGGCGGTAGATGGCTGGCTACCCCGGCCCTATCTGGAAACCATCCGCGAGCAGGCCCGTGCCGTCGACCGCACGCTGGCCGGATTCGTGCGCGGGCAGGCCACCGTCTGCCTGTCGCTGGGGGTGTTCTATGCCGTGGCGCTGACGGCGGCGGGGTTGAGTTTCGGGCTGGTGATCGGCCTGATCACGGGCATCCTGTCCTTCATCCCGTTCGTCGGCTCCCTGGTCGGCTTCGTGGCAAGCGTGGGGCTCGCCCTGTTCCAGTTCGACGAATTATGGCGGGTCGGCCTGGTGGCCGGCATCTTCATCTTCGGACAGGCCATCGAAGGCAACATCCTGACGCCCAAGCTGGTGGGCGACAAGGTGGGGCTGCATCCTGTCTGGGTGATGTTCGCCCTGCTGGCCGGCGGGGCGCTGTTCGGCTTTGTCGGCGTGCTGCTGGCCGTGCCGGTCGCCGCCGTCATCGGCGTGCTGACCCGGTTCTGCCTGCAACGCTACATGCAGAGCAGCCTGTATCGCGGGTTCGAGACGGCGGGACCGACAGCCCTCGACTTGCCCCCCGACCCGCTGCTATCCCATCCGGCCGCGCAAGGGGCGGAACGGGGTGACGGTGTCGCCGACATGCCTCCCAAGCCCTGAACCCGCTCTCGATCGTACCAGCCCGTGGAAAAGGAGGGGCTGCGCCATGACAACGCCGCCCCGCCAGCCCCCCCTGCTCTCCACACGCCAGATCCCGCTGGACCTGGGCCATCGCTCCGCCATGGGCGAGGATGATTTCCTGGTCGCGCCCGGCAATCAGGATGCCGTGGCCTGGCTGGACGCCTGGCCTGACTGGCCGGCCCCGGCCCTGGTGCTGTTCGGCCCGTCGGGCTGTGGCAAAAGCCATCTGGCCCAGATCTGGCGCGCGCGGGCACGCGGCAATCTTCTGTCCGTGGAGGATCTGCGCGACGAGGCGGAACTGCCCGACCTGCTGCGCCCCATGCGCACGGCCGTGCTGGACGGGGCGCAGGGCGTTGCGGGGGACCCTGCCCTGGAACGTTCCCTGTTCCATCTCTATAATCTGGCCAAGGAGATGAACGGGCATCTGCTGCTGCTGGCCGAACATGCGCCCATCAACTGGGTCATCCGCCTGCCCGACCTGCGCTCCCGCCTGCTGGCCGCCCCCGCCGTGGGCATGGCCGCACCCGACGATGCGTTGCTGATGGCCGTGCTGGTGAAGCTGTTCGCCGACCGGCAGATCCGGGTGGGAGAGGATGTCATCGACTGGCTGATGACCCGCACCGAACGCAGCTTCGCCAATGCCCGCCGCGTGGTCGCCATGCTGGACCATGCCGCCCTGGCCGCCAAGAAGCCGATCACGGTACGATTCTGCCGGCAGGTGCTGGGCGATCAGGTCTAGCTTTACATGCGCGTCAAACGCCGGTAGTCGCCGCCGGAGCGGCTTTCATGGTGCTCTATACCGGCACCTTGCCGGCCACGATACCCAGCGAGCCGTCAAAAAGGTCGGGCAGGGCTGGCAGGTCTGTCACCCCCGGATCGACACCCAGTTGCATCATCAACGTTGTGGCCTGCCCCCGGTGATGGGTGGCATGGTTGAAAAAATGTGTGACGGCAACCCAGGCTGGCAGGGTCCAGCGATGGGGATTGAACTTCGTCACATAGGACAGGGGCGCCGCCAGCCATTCCGGCGTGACGCCCGCCGCCCATTCCGTGATGAGCGCATCTGCCGCCGCGCGGTCGGTGACCAGTTGGTCCCAGTCGGTGCGGAACAGATTCTCCCCTTTCGCCACCGGCGGCGCGCTCCCCTCAAACCGGCTCATCCAGATCATGTCGGCCCACAGGATGTGGTCCAGCGTGCCATGCAGCGACTTGAAGAAGGCGTCCAGATCGCGGCTGCGCTCTTCCGGCGGGATGGCAGCACAGGCTGCCATCAGGCGGCTGTTCATCCACCGGCTATAGGCGGCCATGGTGCGCACGTAATCCACGCTGATCATGCCTCGCATCCCCTTTATCCACGGCGCGGGTTGACTATCGCTGCCGGCATCTAAATCCTTGGGCGACGACCATTATTCCCCAAGGACCCATTCCATGACCATCGCGATCGGCCAGCCCGCCCCCGATTTCACCCTGCCCACCGACGGCAATGGCAGCGTCACCCTGTCGGCGCTGCGGGGAAAGAATGTCGTGGTCTATTTCTATCCCAAGGACGACACGTCCGGCTGCACGGCCCAGGCCTGCGGATTCGGGGAGCAGTTGCCCCATTTCGACACGCTGGACGCCACCATCATCGGCATCTCCAAGGACAGCGTGGCCAGCCATGACAAATTCAAGGCCAAGTACAAGCTGCCCTTCATCCTGGCCTCCGACGCCGACAGCGATGTGACGGAGCGTTATAGTGCCTGGGCTGAAAAGAACATGTATGGCCGCAAATATATGGGAATCGAACGCTCGACCTTCCTGATCGACAAGGACGGCATCCTGCGCGCCGAATGGCGCAAGGTGAAGGTGCCGGGCCATGTCGATGCCGTGCTGAAGGCCGTGCAGGCGCTTTGACACTCCCCCCGCAGGAAGGGTGCGGCACGTTGAAGCCGGACCCTTCCTGCGGGCCGGGGCCTCAGTCCAGAACCGCCCAAATCTCGGCGGCCAACGCTTCCAATTCCTCAACACCCTTCGATTTCGGGTCCGTTTCCGCCAGGCTCAGCCCCTCCATCAGGGAGCCGGCGAATCCGATGCGGTTGCCCAGGCTTTCGCTTGCCACCGGCACGCTCAGTTCCGCCGCCCTCGAAGCGACCGCATCCAGCAGCCTGCCGCGCGCCGGCACGCGGTTCATGACCAGCATCACGGGCCGCTTCTCCGCCCGCGCCAGATCCAGGGTCGGGCGTGTGGCCCACAGATCCATGGGGCTGGGCTGGACCGGCACCACCACCAGGGCGGCTGTACGCACGGCGATGCGGGCATCGGTTTCGGCATGCGGCGGGCTGTCGATCACCACCACATCATGGGTCTTGGCCAGCCGCTCCACCTCCCGCTGTGTGCGCCAGCCGGAGATTTGCAGATGCGTGATGCCAGTGGCATCCGCGCCCAGGGTCGCCTCCCGCGCGGCGTACCAGGCGGATAGGCTGCCCTGCGGGTCGATATCGACCAGGGCGGCGGACTTCCCGGCCCGTGCCCAGGTGATGGCCAGATGGATGGCCAGCGTCGTCTTGCCCGCCCCGCCCTTCTGCTGCGCGATGGTGATGACACGCCCCGCCATATCCTGCCCCTTGCCGACCTGTGTTCCGGACGCCAGTGTGCCCACATGACAGACGGGCGGCAAGCGCCGCACCGCAGCATGAGGCAGATCCATGACCAACCCAGCCTGGCCCGGCCATCTTCCCATAACGCGCCTGCGCATCGCGCGGCCCACCGACCGGTTGACGGAGGTCACAGCTTACTATCGTGATGTGATCGGGCTGTCTGTCATCGGCGGCTGGGTCGATGATGGGACCCATGCCGGCTATGACGGGGTGATGATCGGCCTGCCCGGCTGGGACACGCATCTGGAATTCACCCAGCATAAGGATGGCAGCCCCTGCCCCGCACCGACGCGCGACAATCTGCTGGTGCTGTATGTCGACAGCCGCGACGACCTTCTGTCTGTGTCGGCCTCCATACAGGCGCGCGGCGGGGTGCCGGTAGAGCCGGAAAACCCCTATTGGCGGAACCGCGCCGTCTGTTTCGAAGACCCCGACGGCTGGGGCATCGTTTTCTCGCTGAAGCCGGGCGTGGCCTGACGCAGCCGGGCTTTGCGTGGAAAGCCCGTGATCGGGCCGCCCGCCACCGTTATCGTGGCGGGTGAGATTTTCAGGACCGCTCCCGTGCCCCACGATCATTGCTGCGACGATCCCAGCCACCATCACGACGCGCCGGCCCCGCCGCCGCATCCCGACCGGCCGCGCGTGCTGCCGCCGGGACCGGCCGCCTATGCCGAGGCTTCGGACGTGCTGGCGGCCGGGTATCTGGTGGCCCTGCCGACGGAGACGGTCTACGGGCTGGGCGGCGATGCCGGCAATGATGCGGCGGTGGCCGGCATCTTTGCCGCCAAGGGCCGCCCCAGCTTCAACCCGCTGATCGTGCATGTGGCCGATGCGGGTGCGGCCGAGGCGCTGGTCCATGTCGATGAGCGTGCGGCCCGCGCCATGGAAATGTGGTGGCCCGGTCCCCTGACGCTTGTCCTGCCGCGCCGCGCCGATGCGCCGCTGTCACTGCTGGTCTCGGCCGGGCTGGACACGGTGGCGGTGCGCAGCCCCGCCCACCCGGTTGCCCGCGCCCTGATCCAGGCGTCGGGCCGGCCCATCGCGGCCCCGTCCGCCAATGTTTCCGGCCATGTCAGCCCCACCACGCCTGTGCATGTGGTGGAGGAATTCCCCGAGGGTGGCGGCGGACGGCTGAAACTGATCCTGGCCGGGGGACGCTGCGCCATCGGTGTGGAATCGACGGTGCTGGACCTCACCGGTGAACGCCCCCTGCTGCTGCGCCCCGGTTCGGTAACGCGTGAGGAACTGGAAAGCGTGCTGGGCCCCATCGATACCGCGACGGCGGCCGATGGGGTGAAGGCGCCGGGCATGATGACCAGCCATTACGCCCCCGGCCTGCCCGTGCGTCTGGACGCAACGACCGTGCGCGAGGATGAGGCGCTGCTGGCCTTCGGGCCCGATCAGTTCCTGCGCGGCGGGGCAGTCCGTCTGAACCTGTCCAACAATGGCGACCTGACGGAGGCCGCGGCCAATCTGTTCGCCATGCTGCGGGCGCTGGATCGGCCCGGCCTGTCGGGCATTGCCGTCATGCCGGTGCCCGACAAGGGGCTGGGCGTGGCCATCAACGACCGGCTGCGCCGCGCGGCCGCCCCCAGGACCTGAGGCATGATGAGCCCCGATCTGTTTTCCGCCTTCGCCGGCCTGATCGGCCCGTCGCATGTATTGACGGGCGCCGATATGGCGCCCTACGCCTTCGATTGGCGCCAACGGGCGGAAAGCCATCCCCTGGTGGTTCTGCGCCCCGGATCAACGGCAGAGGTGGCGGCCATCGTGCGCCTGTGTGCCGAACGCCGCGTGCCCATCGTGCCGCAGGGGGGCAATACCGGTCTGGTCGGCGGCACCATCGCCGAAAAGGGAACGGGCGCTGTCCTGCTGAACCTGGGCCGCCTGAACCGCATCCGCATGCTGGACACCGCCGACTATACGATGACCGCCGAAGCCGGCTGCGTGCTGGCCGACATCCAGGCGGCGGCACAGGCGGCGGATCGTTACTTCCCCCTGTCGCTGGGCGCGGAGGGGACCTGCATGCTGGGCGGCAACCTGTCCAGCAATGCCGGCGGCATCCTGACTCTGCGCTATGGCAATGCCCGTGATCTGGTGCTGGGGCTGGAAGTGGTGCTGCCCGACGGGCGGGTGTGGAACGGCCTGCGGACCCTGCGCAAGGACAATAGCGGCTACGACCTGAAACACCTGTTCCTGGGCGCCGAGGGGACGCTGGGCATCATTACCGCCGCGTCGCTGAAACTCTATCCCCGCCCTCGCCAGATCGAAACCGCCCTGATCGCCGTGCCCAGCCCGGCTGCTGCCATCACCCTGCTGGGTCTGGCGCGCACGGGCACGGGCGACAGCCTGTCGGCGTTTGAGCTGATGCCGCGTTTCACCTTTGACGGGTCGCGGGAAATCCTGGGCCGCGACCAGGACCCGCTGTCCGCCCCCTCACCCTGGTATGTGCTGCTGGAGGCCAGCAGCGGCATGGCGGGGCCGCTGCTGCGCGGGCAGGTGGAGGCGGTGCTGGAAACCGCCCTGGAGCAGGGTGTGGTCACCGACGCCATCTTTGCCGACAGTATGGAGCAGCAGCGCAAGCTCTGGCTGATCCGTGAAAGCCTGCCGGAGATCGGGCGCAAGATCGGTGGTGCCGTCCATACCGACGTGTCGGTACCCGTCAGCCGTATCCCCGACTTCCTGTCTGCTACCATTGAAGCCGTCACCACCTATATGCCCGGCATCCGGCCCTACCCGTTCGGCCATGCCGGCGACGGCAATATCCATTTCAATATCGGCCGCCCGGCTGGGATGGAGGGTGCGGAATATCTGACGCATGCCCACGCCATCACCGACCTTGTGCATGCGCAGGCACTGGCCCATGGCGGCAGCATCAGCGCCGAGCATGGCATCGGCAACCACAAGGCCGCCGAGTTGCCCCGCATCAAGGACCCGGTGGAACTGGACCTGATGCGGAAGATGAAAGCGATGCTAGACCCGGACGGGATCATGAATCCGGGGAAGGTGCTGGTTAGCAGGTCCGAAACGGCCTGACCGATCATCCGATATCGACAGGCGGCGATTGCGTGCATAGCCTGGGAACATATCACGTCTGGAGCCACAAGTGATGCGCGCATGCCTGTTGTTGCTGGCCCTTGCCCTGTTTGCACCCGCTGGCGCAGCGGAGAGCGGCTGGAAACTCAAACAGAACGATATCCGGGAGACCTGCGTCACAGCCACCGACAAGACGGAGCTGTGTCTGTTCAAGCAGAGTGGGATCGTCTGGATCAGTGTTCTGGTGCAAAGCGAAGCGGATTTTTCCAACGAATCGATGCTCGCGCAGATTGATGGCACCCCCTACCCGGTTTACCGGCACAGCAGCGACACACGCCCGGCCCTGGTCAGTCTCAAGTCCGGCGACACAAAGGTGCAGCCCAGCATGAGCAGCTTCCGCCTTCGTCCCAACGATACGGCCTTTCAGGACGCGTTGAAGACCGGCCGCGTCCTGACCGTCAGTACCGCCCCCTTCGTGGGACCGGTCTGGCAGGTGCAGGTGTCTTTGGACGGCCTTGCGGCGACACTGGCCCAGCTCTGATCAGGCACCGGCCGCAAGCCACTCCCCCGCCTGCGCCCGCCCGTGCGCCTTCAGCGCCAGCAGATACTCCATATCGACGCGCAGGCCGTTCAGGTCGCCCAGCGAGGGGTCTTGCGGGTCGATGGACAGAAGGTCGAGCTGTTCGGGCCCCTCCCCGCGCTTCAACACCTCCCGCACCAGTTCCATTTCCGCCTCCAGCGGCCGGGAAAAGGTGATCTGGTTCAGCCTCTCGCGAATCGCGGCCGCCGTGCGGGGCGTGTCGTCGGTGCAGTTGGCCATGGCCTGCACCACCAGCAGGCGGCCCACCGACGGCCCGTCCAGCAGGGCGCGGATGGGTGGGTTCAGGGTGTAGCCACCATCCCAATAGGCTTCCCCATCAATTTCCACCGCCTGATGCAGGGTCGGCAGAGTGGTGGAGGCCAGCAGCGAATCGACACCGATCTCCGCATTGGCGAACAGGCGCGGCTGCCCGTCACGCACGCGGGTGGCGGAGATCAGCAGGGCGGGGGCCGCGGGCAGGGTGAGACTGGCAAAATCCACCTCCTCCACCAGGATCGACCGTAACGGGTTGAAACCCAGCGGGTTCAGGGCATAGGGCGAAAACAGGCGGGTCGCCATGGCCAAGGCCGCGCTGTTCACGGCCTGCGTGATCCCGTTACTGGCCCAGGTCGGGCAAAAGCCCAAGGCCCCCACCCCGCATTCCCCTACCCTCCGCCAGACCCGGTCCAGCGCATCGCGGGCGCCATCCCGCCCGCCCTTGGCCCAGCCGCTGGCAAAGGACACGGCATTGACCGCCCCGGCCGACGCCCCCGACAGGCGTATAGGCGCGAATCCGGGTTCATCCAGAAGCCGGTCCAGCACACCCCAGGTAAAGGCACCCAGTGAGCCGCCGCCCTGCAGGGCCAACGCCATGCCGGCAGGCCGGTTCGACGCCGCCGAAGCCGCGCCGCTTGTCTCGTTCCGGCCCAGCCGGCGCATGATTCGTTTCAACACCATGTCCGGCCACCTCTGTTGCAGCGCCAAAGGATAGCGCGGAATGGTTCCGCCGCCGACCCTTGAAGGCAACAGAGCGCCACCCCAAGTCAGAAGACAGGCGATGCCACGGATGCCCATACCGGGGTCCGCGAGGGCGCGCCAATGACCAAGGGGCATCGCTTCGTGAAGGAGGATCGCGCCATGACGACCCAGCAGACCCAAGCCCAAACCCAGCAGACCCAGAATCCCATCCCGGCCCTGGTACGCAATGCCTTCAACGCCGCCGGTCAGCGTGCCGTCGGCAAATCCGACCAGATCGCCGCCGCCATCGCCGCCCTGCGCAAGCTGCGCCGCGTGCTACTGGATCAGGCCGGCACCAATGCCGCCCTTCAGGTGGTGGATGGCCCCGTCAGCGGCTTCATCATGGAACGGAACATGCGGGCCTTTGCTACCGTGGGGGAGGCTCCGTCGCTGGTCCCCTTGCCCCCTGATCTGGCATTGGCCGGGCCATCGGCATCGATGATGCTGGACGCCGTCGATAACGGCCTGATCCTGCACCGCTTCCTGCCGGGCAATACCGCCATCATGCAGATGGTGCCGGCGTTGATGGGCTGCCTTTGCGATGCGCTGGGCGGCACGCCAGAGGCCGGGACGCTGCTGGACGTCCTTCGCAAGGGCATGACCGAGGACGACCCCCGGCTTGCCATCGAAGCGCCGGTATCACAGCGTCTGCATTGACATAAAAGGGGGGCCGGAGCCCCCCACTGATCATGCCGCCAGACGGGCCGTCTCGGCCTTCTGATGCATCCGCTTGTAAGCGAACTTGGCCGCCCAATTGTGCAGCCAGGTATGCGGCTTCAGGCCGGACGCCTTGAACACCATGCCGACCATACGATCGACATGGTGGGGGCGGTAGAAGGAATAGGCGAGGCTGGTGTACTCGGCATTGTTCTCGACCCGCTCATAGGGCCGGGTCCAGTAATTCGCGGCATAGAAGGCGTAGGACAGTTCATCGTCCTCCGTCTCGTTGATGCGTGACAGGCAGACCATCAGGCGCTGCAGGCGGTTCAGCTTCTCTGATGCCAGGTAGCGCTTCAGATGGTCATAGAACAGCTTGTAATGGCGCAGTTCGTCGGCCGCGATATGCTTGCAGATCTGCTTGAAGACGGGTTCATCCGTCGCTTCGGCCAGGGCCGTATAATAGCTGGACGTGCCCGTCTCCACGATGCAACGGGCGACCAGTTCGCCGGCGCGGCTGCCGCGCTTGCTGTCCATGGCGGCCACGTCGATCTGATACCCCTCACGGAAGCGGCTGACCGCCGCCTGGAAGTCCCAGGAGGGGTCGACACGCGATGCCCAGGTGCCCAGGGCTTCCCCATGCTGCACCTCTTCGATGGCCCATTGCCGGACCACGTCGCAGAAGACCGGGTCCTCGCGGAAGACGTTGCACAGGTAGTCGGCATAGATATGGCCGTTATATTCGACCAGGGCCGCCGCCTTGGCCAGTTTCAGCATGTCGGGTGACGCCTTGGCGGGGTCCAGCTTGTCCCAGGGCAGGCCCTCGATGGTCCAATGCGCGTTCGCCATGGTGTTACTCTTCCACTTCGCTGATGCAGATCAGGCGCCGCCGGGGCGCAGGGTTGCTGACAGATGGGCCGCAGGGGCCGAAAAAGCAACGGGGGCGCAAAGCGCCCCCGTGATACCCGTTCGCATACGACCGGAAACGTGACACATATGTGACGCGGTTCCGGGTGCCGATCAAGCGGCTTAATGCAGCGTGCCGGCCTGAACGTCCAGCTTGGCCTGCACGATGGCGACCTTGCCTTCCAGCGTATGCCGCTCGCCGTCGGACTTGGCGTCGGCCAGATCTTCGGTCAGATCGGCAAGCTGCTTTTCCAGGGCCGCGCGGTCCAGACCACGGACAGCATCCAGATCGGACGCTTCCTCAGCCAGGATCGTGACGCGGGCGCCCGTGATCTCGCAGAAGCCACCGGCCACGAAGATGCGCTGGGTGATCGTCGCCATGTCATTGGCATAGATGTCGATGATGCCCGGCTTCACCGTGACGATCATCGGGGCATGGCCCGGCAGCACGCCCAGGAAGCCCTCGGCCCCCGGCACCACCACCATATGCACCGGCTGCGACACCAGCAGTTTTTCCGGCGACACCAGCTCGAATTCAACCTTGTCGGCCATGGTCTGAACCCTGCGCAAACTTTAAGGGACTTCCCTCACCCTCCCAAGCCTTTCGGCTTGGGCCCCTCCCTCTCCCGACGAGCGGGAGAGGGGCGGTTTTCACCCCTCGCCCACGAAAGTGGGAGAGGGAGGGGCCCATTGGCGCCAGCCAATGGGAGGGTGAGGGCACTAGGCTACAAACCTTAAGCGGCCTCGGCCATCTTGCGGGCCTTCTCGACGGCCTGCTCGATGGTGCCGACCATGTAGAAGGCGGCTTCCGGCAAGTGGTCGTAGTCGCCGTTCACGATACCCTTGAAGCCCTTGATGGTGTCTTCCAGGGAAACCAGAACGCCCGGCGTGCCGGTGAACACTTCGGCCACATGGAACGGCTGGGACAGGAAACGCTGGATCTTGCGGGCACGGGCCACGACCAGCTTATCCTCTTCCGACAGTTCGTCCATGCCCAGGATCGCAATGATGTCCTGCAGCGCCTTATACTGCTGCAGAACCTGCTGAACCTTACGGGCCGTGTTGTAGTGCTCTTCACCGACGATGCGGGGGTCCAGAGCGCGCGAGGTCGAGTCCAGCGGATCCACGGCCGGGAAAATGGCCATTTCGGCGATGGAGCGCGACAGCACGGTCGTGGCGTCCAAGTGGGCGAAGGAGGTGGCCGGGGCCGGGTCGGTCAAGTCGTCGGCGGGCACGTAAATGGCCTGCACGGACGTGATCGAGCCCTTCTTCGTCGAGGTGATGCGCTCCTGCAGACCGCCCATGTCGGTGGACAGGGTGGGCTGGTAACCCACGGCCGACGGGATACGGCCCAGCAGAGCCGACATCTCGGCGCCCGCCTGGGTGAAGCGGAAGATGTTGTCCACGAAGAACAGCACGTCCTGGCCTTCTTCATCGCGGAAATATTCAGCGATGGTCAGGCCGGACAGGGCGACGCGGGCGCGGGCACCCGGCGGCTCGTTCATCTGACCATACACCAGGGCCACCTTGGAGCCCGGGCCGTCGGTCTTGATAACGCCGGCGTCGATCATTTCGTGGTACAGGTCGTTACCTTCGCGGGTACGCTCACCCACGCCGGCGAACACCGACATACCACCGTGCGCCTTCGCGACGTTGTTGATCAGTTCCTGAATGGTCACGGTCTTGCCCACGCCGGCGCCACCGAACAGGCCGATCTTACCGCCCTTCAGGTACGGGGCCAGCAGGTCGATGACCTTGATGCCGGTGATCAGCAGGGCGGCATCGGTCGCCTGATCGACGAACTCCGGCGCGTCGCGATGGATCGGCAGGACCTTGTCGTTACCGACCGGGCCACGCTCATCGATCGGCTCGCCGATGACGTTCAGGATGCGGCCCAGGGTGGCCGGACCGACGGGCATCAGGATCGAGTTGCCGGTATCCAGCACCTCGTTGCCGCGAACCAGACCATCGGTCGTGTCCATGGCGATGGTGCGGACGGTGTTCTCGCCCAGGTGCTGGGCCACTTCCAAAACCAGGGTCTTGCCCTCGTTCTGGGTGGTCAGCGCGTTCAGGATCGGCGGCAGGTCGCCGCTGAACTGCACGTCCACGACGGCACCAAGAACCTGCGTGATGCGGCCGACCGCGTTGCTGTTGTTAGCCATGGGGTAAGCTCCCTCGGAACCTTGACTTCGTCGTGAATGCGGATGGATTTACAACGCTTCCGCGCCGGAGATGATTTCGATCAGTTCCTTGGTGATCGAAGCCTGGCGGGTGCGGTTGTAAATCAGGGTATACTTCTTGATCATCTCACCGGCGTTGCGCGTGGCATTGTCCATCGCGGTCATCTGCGCACCGAAGAACGACGCGGCGCTCTCCAGCAAGGCAGAATAGACCTGAATGGCCAGATTGCGCGGCAGCAGGTCGGCCAGGATGGCCTCCTCGCTCGGCTCGAACTCGTAGACGGCGCCGGCTTCGA
This sequence comes from Niveispirillum sp., assembly GCF_017996735.1. GTDB lineage: Bacteria > Pseudomonadota > Alphaproteobacteria > Azospirillales > Azospirillaceae > Niveispirillum. The sequence continues at coordinate 10,309 of NZ_JAGOGJ010000077.1, read as the reverse complement.
CCGCCGTGTCACCTGCTTCGGGGGCCGCGAAGGGCACCACCTGCTGCAAGGTGACGATCTGGGTCATCGCCGACTTGAACTTGTTGTAGATGATGGTCGCCACGTCGAACTGGCCGGCATCGAAAAGCTCCAGGATCTTCGCCGTGACGCGGTCAGCATCGGCGAAGGAGAGCTTCTTCCTGCCCACCTCTTCGAAGGAGGCGACGATCAGCGAGGGGAACTCGCGACGCAGCAGGTCGCGGCCCTTGCGGCCCACGGTCAGCAGCTTGACGGTCTTGCCCTCGGCCTGCAGACGCAGGATGGCGCGACGCGTCTCGCGGACGACGGAGCTGTTGAAACCACCGCACAGACCACGGTCACCGGTCATCACCACCAGCAGGTGGGTCTGATCGCTGCCCGTCCCAGTCATCAGGCGGGGGCCACCGGGACCGCCGGCCACGTTGGCCGCCAGCGAGGCCAGCATACGGCCCATGCGTTCAGCATAGGGCCGGCCGGCCTCGGCCTGCTCCTGGGCGCGGCGCAGCTTGCTGGCCGCGACCATCTTCATGGCCGACGTGATCTTCTGCGTCGACTTGACGCTGGCGATCCGGTTTCGGATGTCCTTCAAGCTCGGCATGACAGCCCTACGCTCTCAATTCGCCCCGTTGCCGGGTGCTTGGATCAGGCGAAAACCTTGGTGAAGCCTTCGAGGAAAGCCTTCAGCTTCTCTTCGGTTTCCTTGGAAATCGCCTTCTCGTTGCGGATCGCGGCCAGGATGTCGGCGCCCTTGGCCCGGATTTCATCCAGGAAGCGGGCCTCGAACCGGTTCACGTCGTTGGTCGGGACCTTGTCCAGGTAGCCCTTCACGCCGGCGAAGATCGACACGACCTGCTCTTCCACGGGCATCGGCTTGAACTGGGGCTGCTTCAGCAGTTCCGTCAGGCGCGCACCGCGGCTCAGCAGACGCTGGGTCGTGGCGTCCAGGTCGGAAGCGAACTGCGCGAAGGCAGCCATTTCACGATACTGGGCCAGTTCCAGCTTGATGGTGCCGGCAACCTGCTTCATCGCCTTGATCTGAGCGGCCGAACCCACGCGGGACACCGACAGACCGACGTTGATGGCGGGACGGATACCGCGATAGAACAGACCCGTTTCCAGGAAGATCTGGCCGTCGGTGATCGAAATCACGTTCGTGGGAATGTAGGCGGACACGTCACCAGCCTGGGTCTCGATGACCGGCAGGGCCGTCAGCGAGCCGGCGCCATTGGCGTCGTTCAGCTTGGCGGCGCGCTCCAGCAGGCGGCTGTGCAGATAGAACACGTCGCCGGGATAGGCTTCGCGGCCCGGCGGACGGCGCAGCAGCAGCGACATCTGACGGTAGGCGACGGCCTGCTTGGACAGATCGTCATAAACGATCAGGGCATGCATGCCATTGTCGCGGAAGAACTCGCCCATGGCCGCACCCGTGTAGGGGGCCAGGAACTGCAGCGGCGCCGGCTCGGAAGCGGTGGCGGCCACGACGATGGAATATTCCAGCGCGCCGTTCTCTTCCAGGGTCTTCACGATCTGGGCCACGGTAGAGCGCTTCTGGCCCACGGCGACATAGATGCAGTACAGCTTCTTGGACTCGTCGTCGCCCTTGTTGATGCCCTTCTGGTTGATGAAGGTATCGAGAGCGATGGCGGTCTTGCCGGTCTGGCGGTCACCGATGATCAGCTCGCGCTGGCCACGGCCAACGGGCACCAGGGCGTCGATCGCCTTCAGGCCGGTCTGCATCGGCTCATGCACCGACTTGCGCGGGATGATGCCGGGGGCCTTGACTTCCACGCGCTGACGCTTGACGTCCAGCAGCGGGCCCTTGCCGTCGATCGGGTTGCCCAGACCGTCGACCACGCGGCCCAGCAGGCCACGGCCGACCGGCACCTCAACGATGGCGCCGGTCCGCTTGACGACGTCGCCTTCCTTGATGTCACGGTCGGAGCCGAAAATCACCACGCCGACATTGTCGGTTTCGAGGTTCAGGGCCATGCCCTTGACCCCGCCGGGGAATTCAACCATCTCGCCGGCCTGGACCTTGTCCAGGCCATGGATACGGGCCACGCCGTCACCGATGGACAGCACCTGGCCCACTTCGGCGACATCGGCTTCGGTGCCGAAGTTCGCGATCTGCTGCTTCAGGATCGCGGAAATCTCAGCGGCGCGGATTTCCATTATCCAACCCCTTTCATGGCGAGTTTCAGCTTATTGAGCTTGGTACGCACGGAGCTATCCACCATGCGGGAACCGATTTTGACGATCATGCCGCCGATGAGCGACGGGTCGACCCAGACATCGAGCTTCACGCCCTTGCCTTCGCTCTTGGCCAGAGCGGTGGACAGGTCATTCCACTGCGCATCGGTCAGCGGCCGGGCCACGGTGACACGCGCCGTGCTTTCGCCACGACGCAGGGCCAGCTTGGCCAGATAGCCGTCGATCATGCCCGGCAGCGCGAACAGGCGGCGGTTGCGGGCAACAAGGCCCACAAACTTCCGCACCAGATCGCTGACGCCGGCCGCTGCCAGAACGGCTTCCATCGCGCGTTCCTGGTCGTTGCGGGCGAGCAGAGGGCTGCCGATCAAGCGGCGGAGGTCCGCGCTTTCAGCAAGCAGAGCCTTGATGGACGTCAGATCCTGGGCCGTCTGGTCCAGGGCCTGCTGCCCATCCGCGAGATCGAACAGGGCGCTCGCATAGCGCGAGGCGAGTTCGGAGACGCCAGTCCCTTCGGTTGCCACTGGTAACCTCGGTTAAAGTCCGTGGACCTGAATAATTTCAGGACGTTAGCAATGATCGGCCATCCCGGAGGAGGACCCTCCGGTGTCGAGCGAGCGAGCATGTAACACAGCCATAGCCCCTACGCAACAGCGCGCCTGTGGATTGGGGGTATGCGGTTTTGCACCGCTTCCCTTGGATTTGCCAAGGAAGCGCGCCTGTTTACGACCTTCGTCGCATCATTACGCTGTGCAGGTGCGAGATGGCTTTTTCGTGATGAGGGGCACGCCGGGCGCCCACCGCCCTATGCTTTTGCACTTGTGGCGGTTAAGGCGCCATTAAGGGTGCGGGCGTGAGGCTGACCCCAGGCGCGGCAGGGATCTGTGCCACCAAAGTCCGAGGCCATGCCATGTGCGTCATTCTGCCCTTCGCCCGTCAGCGCTTCACCCCCACCGACCTGATGGCCTGGAACGCCATCCTGGCCGACAGACGCCGCCGCGGCCTGTGGCAGAAGGTGGAACGGTCGACCAGCCGTGACCGCGACAGCATCCTGATCTGGTTGCCGGGCGCTAAGGAGCCACGATTGCGCCTGGAGCGGGATCAGCAGGGCATCTACCGGCTGAGTGTGCATGACGACCATGGCTGGGTCCAGTTCCGCCAGGGAACGCACATCATCGATTGCCTGGCCCGGGTCGAGCCGGACGCGCAGGCCAGCCTGACCACCCGCAAGGCCGACTGACCTACATCCCCACCACGCGCAGCCGGCCGCTCCAGAGGCCGATATCCACCGGCAGGCGCGCGATGATGTCGCCATCGCCCTGCACCGGCTCACCCACCGGCCCCTCGATCCGGGCCGAGACGGCGGGCAGGACCCGCACGTCAGACCGCCCCGCCAGCAGGCCCAGCGTCATCGCCGTCGCATAGGTCAGGGCCGCCAGCCGCCCGGCCCGCGTGAACAGAACGGCATGCAGCACCGGCTGTTCCAGCCGCACATCGGGCGCCAGCACGAAGGTGCCCGCATAATAATGGCCCTTGCACAGGATGCAGCTTACCGCCTTGTGACGGCTGATCCCGCCGTCTGGCGCGGTCAGCACCACATCATAGTCGAGCGCCGGCCCCGCCAGTATCTCCCGCAGGCCGCCCAGCGCATAGGCCCCCTTCCCGATCCGGCGCTTCAGCACCGGATCGATTCCGGCCACCACCCGCGCATCCATGCCGGTACCGGCCATCATGGTGAACAGGCGGCCATTGGCCACCCCGGCATGCACCGCGCGGGGCGGCCCCAGCGCCAGTTGCCGGCCGATTCGCTCCGGTGATCCGATCAGTCCCAGTTCGTGCGCCAGCACATTGGCGGTGCCCAGCGGCACCACGCCCAGCGGGGGCGGTTCCACCACGCCCGCCGTCGCCATGCCGTTTACCACCTCGTTGATGGTGCCGTCGCCACCGGCGGCCACGATCACATCGGCCGTGCCTGACCGGGCCAGATCGCGCGCGATGGTGGTTGCATGGCCCGCCGCATCGGTCGTGTGCAGCGACACCACGGCACCGGCATCGGTGGCCGCCGCCATCACCTGTTCCACCAACCCGGGCCGGCGGCGCCCCGCGACAGGATTGAAGATGATCGCCAGCCGCCGGTCGAGCGCATGTGACATTTCCAAAACATCCCTGTGATGGATTGATGAACCAACGATGTAATAAAGACGACAAGACGAAGAAGTTTTCGCGGATGCAGCAGACAATAACATCCTTACGCTGACAATATACCAGATAGAGCGGTATAGAACCATGCGATCCGCTACAGCTAGTCTTTAAATTCTGGCGGACGATTGGTGGTTGGGGTTGACCGGCGATGGGGGAACATATGCTGGGCGACGGGGACGTGCGGAGCTATCGCGCCATCTGGCTGTCGGACATCCATCTGGGGACACGGGGATGCCAGGCCGACATGCTGTTGGATTTCCTGAAACATACCGAATCCGATGTGCTGTATCTGGTCGGCGACATCGTGGATGGCTGGCGGCTGAAGAAAAGCTGGTACTGGCCGCAGGCGCACAACGACGTGGTGCAGAAGATCCTGCGCCGCGCCCGCAAGGGCGCCCAGGTCTTCATGATCCCGGGCAACCATGACGAGGCGTTCCGGGATTATATCGGCCTGCAATTCGGCGGCGTGACCATCCTGGAGGACACCATCCACACCGCCGCCGACGGCAAGCGCTATCTGGTGATCCATGGCGATCAGTTCGACGCGGTGGTGCGCTACGCCAAGTGGTTGGCCTTCGTGGGCGACACGGCCTACACGTTCCTGCTCTGGCTCAACACCCTGTTGAACAAGGCGCGGCGGAAACTGGGTTTCCCCTATTGGTCGCTGTCCGCCTACCTGAAGCACAAGACCAAGAAGGCCGTCGAATTCATCGGCGATTACGAAACCGCGCTGACCGACGAGGCCCGCCGGCGGCAGGTGGACGGCGTCATCTGCGGCCATATCCACCATGCCGAGATACGCGACATGGATGGCGTGCTTTACGTGAACGATGGGGATTGGGTCGAATCATGCACCGCACTGGTGGAACATCCCGATGGACGGCTGGAGATCCTGCGCTGGGCGGATATTGTCGCCGCCCGACAGGCGGTGAAGGTGGCGGCGTGAAGCTGCTGATCGTCACGGATGCCTGGCATCCGCAGGTCAACGGCGTCGTGCGCACCCTGACGACGACGCGGGCCGAACTGGAACGGCTGGGCCATAAGGTGGAGGTGATCTCGCCGGACCGGTTCCGCACAATTCCCATGCCGACATACCCGGAAATCCGGCTGGCCCTGGCGCCCGGCCGGCGGGTGCGGCAGATGATCGACGCGGCCCAGCCTGACGCGATCCATATCGCCACCGAAGGCCCGTTGGGATTCGCGGCACGGCGCTACTGCCTGAAACGCAAGCTGCCCTTCACCACCGCCTATCACACGCGGTTTCCCGAATATGTGCGGGATCGGGCGCCGGTGCCGCTGTCGCTGTCCTACGCCTTCGTGCGGCGGTTTCATGCGCCCGCCCATTCGGTGATGGTGGCGACCGCCAGCATCGAGGCCGACCTGGAACAACGCGGCTTCACCAATATCCGCCGCTGGTCGAGGGGTGTGGATACCGAGCTGTTCCGCCCGCGCGACAAGGACCTGTTCGCCCATCTGCCGCGCCCGGTGTTCATCTCCGTGGGGCGCGTGGCGGTGGAGAAGAATATCGAGGCCTTCCTGTCGCTGGACCTTCCCGGTTCCAAGGTGGTGGTCGGTGACGGACCACAACTGGCGGAACTGAAGGCCAGGTATCCGGGCGTCACTTATGTCGGTGCCAAACATGGCGAGGATCTCGCCCGGCATTACGCCGCCGCCGACGTCTTCGTTTTCCCATCCCGCACCGACACGTTCGGGCTGGTCCTGTTGGAAGCGCTGGCGTCGGGCCTGCCGGTGGCGGCCTTCCCCGTGCCGGGTCCGCTGGATGTCATCGGGAACAGTCCGGCGGGGGTGCTGAGCGAGGATTTGCGTGCGGCCTGCCTGAAGGCCGTGGGGATCGATCCGAAGGTCTGCCGCGACCACGCGCTGGGCTTTTCCTGGCGGGCCTGCGCACAGCAGTTTCTGGCCAATCTGCGGCCGTTTACGCCGGAAGGTCTGGCCGATCAGGCGGCGTGACGGGAACGGTTTTACCCTCACCCTCCCACCGGCTGACGCCGGCGGGCCCCTCCCTCTCCCGCTGAAGCGGGCGAGGGGCAAAACTGACCTCACCTTTGTTCCGCCCCTCGCCCACGAAGGTGGGAGAGGGAGGGGCCCAAACGCGCCAGCGTTTGGGAGGGTGAGGGAACAACAGCGCCTCTTGCGCAATGGTGAGGGAACAACAGCGCCAAACGCGCCCTCAATCCTCTTCCTTCACCCGCTCCATATCGGCGCCACAGGCGGCCAGCTTGGCCTCCACCCGCTCGTATCCGCGATCCAGGTGGTAGATGCGGTTGACGGTGGTCTCCCCCTGCGCCGCCAGACCGGCCAGCACCAGCGACACGGATGCCCGCAGGTCGGTGGCCATCACCGGCGCACCCGTCAGCTTCGGCACACCACGCACCAGTGCGGACGAGCCATGGACGGTGATGTTGGCGCCCATGCGGGTCAGTTCCGGCACATGCATGAAGCGATTCTCGAAGATCGTTTCCGTGATCATCGAGGCGCCCTTGGCCACGCACATCAGGGCCATCATCTGGGCCTGCAGGTCGGTGGGGAAGCCTGGGAACGGCTCCGTCATCACATCCACGCCGACCAGATCGCCGGCAGACGCCACCAGCAGGCCGTTGGCGGTTTCCGTGACCTTCACATTGGCGCCGGCGAGCGTCTTCACCACGGCCTTCAGATCGTCCATGCGCGCGCCGACCAGTTCCAACTCCCCGCCCGTAATGGCGGCGGCCATGGCAAAGGTGCCGGCCTCGATCCGGTCGGGCAGCACGGCATAGGTGGCCCCATGCAGCCGGTCCTTGCCCTTGATCACCAGGCGGTCGGAGCCGATGCCCTCGATCTCCGCGCCCATGGCGATCAGGCAGCGGGCCAGATCGCCGATCTCCGGCTCCCGCGCGGCGTTCATCAGGATGGTTTCACCCTTGGCCAGGGTGGCCGCCATCATCAGGTTCTCGGTGGCGCCCACCGACACCTGCGGGAACACGAATTCCGCGCCGACCAGCCCGCCTTCCGGCGCCTTGGCCAGGATATAGCCGCCTTCGATATCGATTTGCGCACCCATGGCCTGCAGGCCCTTGATATGCAGATCGACGGGGCGGGTACCGATGGCACAGCCGCCGGGCAAGGACACCTTGGCCTGACCAAACCGGGCCAGCAGCGGGCCCAGCACCAGCACGGACGCGCGCATCTTGCGCACCAGATCATAGGGCGCGGTCAGGTTGAAGATGTCGTTGGCGAACAGTTCCACCGACCGACCGCTGGAGCCGAACGCATCGCGGCCATTGATATGCACCTCCACCCCATGCTGGGCCAGCAGGCGGTTCATGGTGGTGATATCGGCCAAAAGCGGCAGGTTGGTCAGCGTCAGCTTCTCATCCGTCAGAAGGCAGGCCGCCTGCAACGGCAGGGCCGCGTTCTTGGCGCCGGAAATGGTGATCTGGCCCTTCAGCGGATTGCCGCCGCGGATGCGAAGCTTGTCCATGGAATATTCGTTTCGTCAGTCGGTAGAGGGGCGGCCCGGACCATGGGCCGCGATGATGGCGGCGTTTGGGCCGGTCAGAGGCGGGCCAGTGTCACGCCGCGCTGTTTCATATATTTGCCGGCGCGATCGGCGTAGGAGACCTCGCACGGGCTGGCCCCCTGGAAGAACAGGAACTGGCACAGGCCCTCGTTCGCGTACACCTTGGCCGGCAGCGGCGTGGTGTTGGAAATCTCCAGCGTCACATGCCCTTCCCATTCCGGTTCCAGCGGCGTGACATTCACGATCAGGCCGCAGCGGGCATAGGTGGACTTGCCCAGGCAGACGACCAGCACATCGCGCGGGATGCGGAAATATTCCACCGTGCGGGCCAGGACAAAGCTGTTGGGCGGGATGACGCAGACATCCGTCTCCCGGTCGACAAAGCTGGTGGCGTCGAACTTCTTGGGATCGACCACGGCATTGTCGATATTGGTGAAAATCTTGAATTCCGGGGCGACGCGCGCGTCATAGCCGTAAGAAGAGAGTCCGTAGGAGATCACGCCCTCACGCTTCTGCGCCTCCACAAACGGCTCGATCATGCCGTGCTTGGTTGCCTGTTCCCGTATCCAGCTATCGGGCATGATCGGCATATTCGGTTCCCCACTTCCCAATGTCGGGCGCCGCCTGTCCAAGGCGCGGCGCGCAAGACCTTGTAGCCCAGCGGCCCCGCCCACTCAAGCCGTGGTGTCGGGCATCTGTCCTTCGGCTGGGTCGGGGCCAAGCGCGCGTTCCATTGCCTCCTGCGCGTCGCGTGCCCGGTCCTGGTCCTTGCGCCGGCGCAGATTATCGCGCAGCGCCTGGGCCAGTCGGTCCTTGCGGTCATCCTTCTTGGGGGGGCTGCTGGTCATGGTGCGATGTCCATCGGGTGGAAACGGCTGGATTGCTGGCCTTTTTGCGCTTGCACGTCAAGTATGCGGAAAAAATCGACAGGTCCGGGATTTTTTTGCTTGCGGTCCGGGGGTTGGAGTGGCACATAGCCGCCCACCGCAGCGGCGACGCAGCGGTGACCCGGATGAAGGCGCTGCCGTAGCTCAGTCGGTAGAGCGCGTCCTTGGTAAGGACGAGGTCGTTGGTTCGATTCCAATCGGCAGCACCATCCCCCGGATCAAACAAAAACCCGCCCGCCTTTATTGGCGCGGCGGGTTTTGTTTTGACTGGCCATACGTTCGCGCCGGCACCGGGCGGGCGCGTCCGCACCGCCCGGCCTTATCCTCAGTGATCGGAGCCCTGCAGAATCTGACGACGCATGCCCGTCTCATATTCCAGCCCCTCACGCGTCAGCGTCACCGACATCGGGAAATTGCCAACGATCAGGCCCTTGCGTTCCAGCGCCGTCCAGGGGGCGATGTTGCGCAGGCCCGTGGCGTCCTGGGCATAGACCAGCCAGGGACCCAGATGGAAATGGTTGCCATGGCTGGTGAAGGGCAGTTCCATGACCTCCACGGCGCCGTCACCCACCGGGCGGGCAATATCCTCGAACTCGGCCAGGGCCTGGAACAGGGTCAGCGTCTTCAACTGCAACGGGTTCAGGTTCAACGGGTTCTTCTTGGCGGCCATGCGGCGCACTCCATCAATGTTTGTTGCCGCAGGTTGAAGCCCGTTTGACGGGCATCGTCAAGCGCGCCCGCGTCGGCTATGAAGAAGCGACACGCTTTCGACGGATGTTCGCCCCGCATGCCGCAACCTTTCCACCGTACCGGCCCCGCCGCCCTGCTCCTGTCCCTGACGCTGCTGTCCGCGCCGCCGGCCCTGGCGGACCTGCAGGCCGGACGCCTGGCGTTTTTCGCCGGTGACTATGCAACGGCCTTCAAGGAATTCAACGCGTCGGCGGAGACGGGCGACAGTTCCGGCCAGTATCTGGCGGGCGAAATGCTGGTGCAGGGGCGCGGCATTCCCAAGGATGCGCGGCGTGGCATGGCCCTGCTGGAGGCGGCCGCCGCCAGCGGACATGTTGGGGCGCAGAGCCTGGCCGGCGCGCTCTACGCCTTCGGACAGGACATGCCGGCCGATTACACCAAGGCGCTGACCTATCTCCGGCCGGCAGCGCAGGCCGGCGACATGAACGCCCAGAACAACCTGGCGGCCCTGCTCTATTTCGGGCTGGGCACCAAGCCCGATCTGGTGGACGCCCTGCATTGGGCCAAACGCGCTTCCGCCAAGCGTCTGGTCGCCGCCATCAAGCTGGAAAAGGAAATCGAGTCGAAGGCCACGCCGGAACAGATCAGACAGGCCCGGGAGCGGGTTTCCCAACCGCTGGTGCCGCCCACGGCAACCGCCGATGCCGGCCCCACCCCCACGCAGGCCAAGCCCGCCCCGGCACCAAAGCCCGGACCGAAGCCCGAGCCGCCCGTGGCCCAGACG
>NZ_JAGOGJ010000076.1 GCF_017996735.1 Niveispirillum sp. | reverse complement strand
TTGGTGGCGGCACGGACACGACGCAGCTCTATGGCGAAGGCGTTCACGTCATCTCGCCGCTGGACCGGATGTACATTTTCGATGGCCAGATCCAGGTGGAGGAGGAGAATCTCGACGTTCTGTCCTCGGATGGGCTGAAGATGGTGGTCAATGTTGTCTACCGTTTCAGCCTGAACCCGCCACAGATCGGCGATCTCGCCAAATATGTCGGCCCGAATTACAAGAAGAAGCTGGTGTCGCCGCAGGTCGCCTCGCTGGCCCGCAACATCTTCTCCGACAACTCGCCGGAGGAGATATTCTCGGCGCGGCGCCAGGATATAGAGGATACGCTGACCGCCGACGTGCAGAAGCGGCTGGACACGATGTTCAAGCCGGCTTGGCGGGAGGGTCCGGCCGTACCGTTCGTGAAGGTGTGGGACGTGCTGATCCGTGGCATCACCCTGCCGCCGGCCGTGGCCAAGGCCATTGAGCATAAGAACGAGGCGAAGCACACCAACGAGGCTTATGATTACCGCCTGATGAGCGAGGCCAAGGAAGCGCAGCGCAAGCTGATCGAAGCCGAAGGCATCGACAAATTCCAGCGCAAGGTGGCGCCGGGCCTGACCGACAATTACCTGCGCTGGGAAGGGATACAGGCCACCAGGCATCTGGCCAATTCCCAGAACAGCAAGGTCATCGTCATCGGCGGCGGTGCCGGCGGGTTGCCCGTCATTCTGGGCAATCTGGACGATGGCAAGCCGGGAACGCCCGCCAAGGCGGCGGGTGACGCGGGGAGCGCCAAGAAAGCCGAAGTCCATGATGCTGTCCCGGCCAAACTGCCGGCCGTTCTGCCGCAAATGGCGGTATCTCCGCCGCCGGCCGACCACCGCACCGGGCCATAGGCGAGGGAGGCCCATGGCATGCGGATAGACCGTCGAACCATCGTCACCGGCCTTCTGGCCTCGCTGGGTGCCATTTCGGCGAGGGCACAGCCCAACCATAGGCGGGGGCTGCATACGGCGGACATGCATGAGGAGGTGCTGCTGCGAGTCGGTGGGGCCGAGGCGTTCGGCAACCTTGTCTTGCCACGGATCGCCGTCAATCTGCTGCAGCTTCGCGGCGCCAATGATATCGAAATTCTTCCCGCCGAAGCGCCCTGGACCATCAAGGTGCGCGGCCTGATGCTGCCCGACACCATGGTGTCCATCCTGATCCGGGGTTCCACCACCCAGGAGGGCTATGAATGGCTGCTGGCGCAGAAGATCGACATCTGGATGGCCGCCCGCCCTGCCGCCGACGCGGAGATCAGCGCGCTGTCCGCTGCCGGCAAAGTCATGGCCAACCGCGTGGCCCGTTCCGCTCTGATTGTGGCGGTTCACCCGGAAAACCCCGTTTCATCCCTGTCCCATGACCAGTTGCGAGAGATCTACACTGGCCGCATCACCGATTGGCGGCAGGTGGGCGGCCCCGCCGGGCCTATCAATCTCTATGGCGGCAGTTCCGGATCGGCCCTCACCGCCACCTTCTCCCATTTCTTCTATGGCCAGGACCCATCGTTACCCCAGGTCCGGCAGATGCCGCTGTTCGTGGATTTGGAGAAGGCGCTTGCCGGTGACAGGTATGGCATCGGATATCTTCCCCATGATTATGAACATGGGGTGAAGCCGATTCCCCTGACCATCGATGGCCACGTGACCTCGCAGCCCGACGCCTACGGATTGGGAACCGAGGATTACCCCCTGGCCAATTCGGTGTTCTTGTACCGGATCGAGAAGCCAGGCATGGATATCGCCGAAGCGCTGGTCCGGGAAGCCCTGTCGCCGCGGTCGGAATATATCCTGTCCGTCTTGCGGTTCCAGGCCGCCGGCCCCCGCCTGCTATGGCCAACCAATCATCCTCAGCTTCCGGCCCGGTCCGGCATGTCCGAGACGACGACGAATTGTGTCCGCGTCAACATAACGGTCCATTTCGAGGCGGATGAGGATGCATTCGATCCGGCGGCCCGCCAGGATTTGGACCATCTGATCCGTTATCTTCGCCGGCTGTCGATTTCGACCCGGGAATTGGTCCATGTCTGCTATTGTCAGGACACGGGCGATCCGGAAGCCAACACGGTGATCTCTCAACGTCTGGGCGAGATTTTCGCGGCGGCGTTGGAAGATGCCAACTTCACGGCGGGTCAGATTGTGCCGTTCGGGGCGACCCTGAAGCTTGCCAGCGACGCAACATCCGCGGGCCGTCGCGCCAATCGTCGTGTCGAGACCTGGATCAGGCCTTGACGGATGTACCTGCTGCAATCATGAGTATTGCAATGTCGTAGTTCGGAGGTGGTCATGGCTGATGAAGTGCATAACGAAGCCGACAATAGTGCCGAATCCACCGCTCCGGCACCGGATACCGGTTCTGCGGTGACGGAGACGGTCGTGACGCCTTCGGCGAACGAATTGCTGGCCCTTGAGAAGGTCCGCCATTACATGGGCTGGTCCGTTGCGGGCGGTCTGGTGCCCATCCCCGGCCTTGATGTGGCCGCCCTTTTCGGCGTGCAGCTCAAGATGCTGTCGGAGATCGGCAAGGTTTACGGGGTTACTTTCCGGCGCGAACAGGTCAAGCGACTGGTCAGTTCCCTGGTGGGCAGCTTTGGATCGGTTGTCGCCGCACAGGTGACCGGATCGGCGATCAAGCACATCCCGGTCGTCGGCACCATTGCCGCCGCCTTCTGGCAGCCGGCGCTGGCCAGCGCGACCACCTGGGCCCTGGGCAAGGTTTTCATCCAGCATTTTGAAAAGGGCGGCACCTTCCTGGATTTCGATCCGGAAAAGGCGCAGTCCTATTTCCGGACGCAGTTCGAAGCGATGCGTGCCGCCACCAAGGGCGCTCCCAAGGAAGAAGCCCCGAAGGAAGCCCCCAAGGAAGCTGCATAGTTTCCCCACGGGGCGCTGTCCCGCTGCTTGAAGTAGCGGGCACCCGGCGCCCATGATTTCCGACAAAAGCCGCCATCGGCCATCCGGCCGGTGGCGGCTTTTGTGTGTCTGGCGTCGTCCCCGCCCGGCCGGCGCCGCCGTCCGTGTCCATGAAGAGCGTCGATCCGGGGCAGCTTTGAGCTTAAGTTGCAATGGTGAAGCTCCACTGTCGGCAACAGGATCACGACACGACGATGGTCAACTCATCCCCACCGCGCCCGCCCACGGCCCATGATGTCGCGCGTCTGGCCGGCGTCTCCCAATCGGCGGTATCGCGTGCCTTTACCGAAGGGGCCAGTGTTTCGGCCAAGATGCGGGCGAAGATCGTCGCCGCCGCCAATGAACTGGGCTATCGGCCGAATATCCTGGCGCGCTCGCTCAACAAGCAGAGTTCCAATGTGGTCGGGGTTGTGTTCGGCCATTTCGACAATCCGTTCTTCACCCTGGCCCTGGATCGTTTCGCCGAGCAACTGGCGCTCAACGGTTTGCGCATGCTGCTTTTCACGGCAGGGCCCAACGCCACCGTCGACGAACAGGTTTCCGAGCTGTTGAGCTATCAGGTCAGCGCGGTGATCCTGATGGCCGTCAACCTGTCCTCCACGCTTGCGGCCGAATGTGCCCGGTCCGGCATACCGGTGGTGATGTTCAACCGCACGGTGGAGGATGATCATGCCGCCTTCGCCGTGACGGGCGACAATGCCGCCGGGGCTGCCGCCATCGCGGAACGGTTCGTTGCCACGGGCCGGCACCGGATCGCCTTCATGGCGGGATATGATGACAGTTCCACGAGCCGGCAGCGGGAAGCGGCCTTTCGGGACACCCTGTCCCGTCTGCGCATGCCGGCGCCGCGTCGTGTGGTCGGCCATTACAGCCGGGCCGGTGCGATGGAGGCGACGCGCAGTCTGTTCAGAACCACCGCCGACCGCCCGGACGCCCTGTTCTGTGCCAATGATCTGATGGCCATCGCGGCGATCGAGACCATGCGTGCCGAATTCGGGGTGGTCATCGGCCGGGACTGTGCCGTTGCCGGGTTCGACGACATCCCCATGGCCGCGTGGCCCAGTTTCTCCCTCACCACCTACAGCCAACCGGTCGAACGGATGGTGGCTCATGCCGTGGCCTTCATATCCGGTGATGCGACCGGCGCCAGCCATATCGTTGTGGGCGGGGAACTGGTCCTGCGCGAAAGCGCTTGATCCCGCCACCGCATAGCGCTATGGAGTTTTGCATACGTATGCAAAACAGGGAGCGGCGTGATGGCCCATTATCTGAAACGGGGGGCGGCGGCCGAGGTGAAGGCCAGCCATGACCGGGCGGTAAGGGATACGGTCGAAACGATCCTGGCCGATATCGAAACGCGCGGCGATGCGGCGGTGCGCGAATTGTCGGTGAAATTCGACAAGTGGGATCGCGAATCCTATCGTCTGACGTCTGATGAAATCCAGGGCTGCATCGATCAATTGAGCAGCCAGGACCTCAAGGACATCGAATTCGCGCAGGCGCAGGTCCGCAATTTCGCGAAGATCCAGCGCGACAGCATGAAGGATGTCGAGGTGGAGACGCTGCCCGGCGTGGTCCTGGGCCATCGGCACATCCCGCTGAACGCCGCCGGCTGTTACGTGCCAGGCGGCAAATATCCGCTGCTGGCGTCCGCGCATATGAGCGTCATCACCGCGAAGGTCGCGGGCGTGCCGCGCGTGGTCACCTGCGCGCCGCCGTTCCAGGGTAAGCCGGCGCCCGCCATCGTGGCCGCGCAGGCCCTGGCGGGTGCGGATGAGATCTATTGCCTGGGCGGTATCCAGGCCGTGGCCGCCATGGGGCTGGGCACCCCGTCGATCCAGGCGGTCGATATCCTTGTCGGTCCCGGCAATGCCTTTGTGGCGGAGGCCAAGCGTCAGCTTTACGGCCGCGTCGGCATCGACCTGTTCGCCGGCCCGACGGAAACGCTAGTCATTTGCGACGAGGTGGGGTGTGACGCCGAACTGGCCGCCACCGACCTTCTGGGACAGGCCGAACATGGCCCTGACAGTCCCGCCGTGCTGGTGACCACATCGGAGAAGCTGGCGCGCGAGACAATGGCGGAGATCGAAAGGCTGCTCACCATTCTGCCAACGGCCGACTATGCCCGCAAATCCTGGGAAGCCTTCGGCGAGGTCATCGTCGCCGACAGCGACGAGGAGATGGTGCGCATCGCCGATCAGATCGCGTCGGAACATGTGCAGGTGATGACGGCCGATCCCGACTATTTCCTCACGCACATGACGAATTATGGCGCGCTGTTCCTGGGCGCGCGCACCAATGTCAGCTTTGGCGACAAGGTGATCGGCACCAACCATACCCTGCCGACGAAGAAGGCCGCCCGCTATACCGGCGGTCTGTGGGTCGGTAAATTCCTGAAGACCTGCACTTTCCAGCGGGTCACGTCGGATGAGGCCTCGGCCATGATCGGCGAATATTGCTCCAGGCTCTGCGCGCTGGAGGGATTTGCCGGCCATGGGGAGCAGGCGAATGTCCGCGTCCGCCGCTATGGCCACCGCGAGGTGCCTTATGCCGGCCGTGCTGAACCCCTATTGGCGGCGGAATGACATGCAACTGCCCAGGATGCCCGGTTTTCGTCTGGATGGTCGGCGCGCGCTTGTAACGGGCGCCGGCCGGGGTATCGGGGTCGCGTTGGCGGCGGCCCTGGCTGAATCCGGTGCCGATGTCACCTTGGTGGCCCGAACGGCGCAGGATGTCGAAACCGCCGCCGCCGCCATCTGTGCGGCGGGCGGCACGGCACGGGCGGCGACGCTGGACGTCGCCGACATCGCGGCCGTCGCCGCCTTTTTCGACAGCAGGCCCGCCTTCCATGTGCTGGTCAACAATGCTGGCACCAACCGGCCGAAATCCATGATGGAGGTATCGGAAGCCGATTATGACGCAGTTCTGAATCTGAACCTGAAATCCGCCTTCTTCGTGGCCCAGGCATCGGCCCGGCGGATGATTGCGGAAGGGGTTGCCGGCAGTCTGATCCATGTCGGGTCGCAGATGGGCCATGTCGGCGGACCCAACCGGTCCCTGTATTGCGCGTCGAAATGGGGGCTGGAGGGCATGAGCAAGGCGTTCGCCCTTGATCTGGCCCGTTATTCCATCCGTTCCAACACCCTGGCCCCAACCTTCATCGAAACGCCGATGACCCGGCCTTTCCTGGAGGATGCGGCCTTCCGGGACAGCGTCCTGTCAAAGATCAAGCTGGGCCGTCTGGGCACGGTCGAGGACCTGATGGGGGCCGCGGTGTTCCTGGCCTCCGACGCCTCGGCCCTGATGACGGGCACCAGCCTGGTGGTCGATGGCGGGTGGACGGCGGAATGATGCCGGCGGCCTGAACTCCTGACTATTTGTCCGGAGTTCAGGCCGGCCTGGCACCGACGCCGCCAGAGTGTGTTACTCGGCCAGCAGCTTTTCCATCTGGTCCATGGTGGCGTCCATGCGGCGCACCAGGGCCTGATAGGGGGCCGGGGTGGCCATGTCCAGCCCAGCCTTCTTCAGCAGCGGATAGGGATATTCGGACCCGCCGGCCTTCAGCACATTCAGGTAATTGTCCCGCGCCTTGGCGCCGCCCTTGGAAATCTGCTCGGCGAAATAGGTG
Source organism: Niveispirillum sp. (assembly GCF_017996735.1). Taxonomy (GTDB): domain Bacteria; phylum Pseudomonadota; class Alphaproteobacteria; order Azospirillales; family Azospirillaceae; genus Niveispirillum. Next base: position 25,283 of record NZ_JAGOGJ010000076.1, on the reverse strand, counting down.
CCGGCGGAAATCGACGTGGCATACTGGTATACATAGAAGGGACGATAGAAGTGCGGGATGAAGGCCCATTCCGCGCAGTACTTCTCATCAATCTTCATCACGCCTTCGGCGTCGCCATGGTACTTTTTCAGCAGGCCGCAATAGATGTCCTTCATCTTGGCACCGGACAGGGCCTCGCCACGCTCCACCGCGTCATGGGTGGCCAGTTCGAATTCGGCGAACATGGTCTGGCGGAAGAAGGTGCCGCGCAGGTTCTCCAGCGACTGGCCCAGATAGAACAGCTTTTCTTGGCGGGTCTTGGCCTTGGAGACCAGATAATCGGTCAGCAGCATCTCGTTCGTGGTCGACGCGATTTCCGCCATGAACAGGGAATAATTGGCCAGTTCATAGGGCTGGGTCTTCTGTGCCAGGGCCGAATGCATGCCGTGGCCCCATTCATGGGCATAGGTCGACATGGAGTTATAGTCGTCCTGATGGTTCAGGAAGACATAGGGGTGAACCCCATAGGTGCCCCAGTGATAGGCGCCGCTATCCTTGCCCTCTGACGGGTAGACATGCATGCTGCGCTGCGACGTCAGGTCGGCCAGCATATCGACATAGTCCTTGCCCAGCGGCTTCACGGCCGCCAGCGTCGTGGTACGCGATTCGTCCAGGGTGAACTTCTTGTCCAGTTCCACGACCGACGGATAGATGTCGTAGTAATAGAGGTCCGGCAGCTTCAGCATCTTCTGCCGCAGCTTGAAATAGCGGTGCAGGGTCGGCAGACCCTTGTTCGCTTCGGCCACCAGGGTGCGGTAAACCGTTTCGGGGATGTCGTTATTGGCCAGCGACGCCGCCACGGCGGTGGGATAACCGCGCAGCTTTGCATCAATGGTCCCGGCCTGAATGGCGGCGCCCAGCGTGTTGCCCATGGTGGTGGCGTACTGGCCGAACTTGGTCCAGAACGTGTCGAACACGGCCTTGCGTACCGCGCGGTCGGCATGCTGGCGCAGCGACTGGTACCCGGACTGGTTCACCTTGCGCTTGTTGCCGTCCGGCAGGGTGATTTCCGGCCAGTCGATATCGGCATTGGCAAGCGCGGAATAGGTGTTGCTGGCGGCCCCCAGGACCGGACCATAGGCGGCAAGCGCTGCCTCCGTCTCCTGCGTCAGGGTATGGGCCTTCAGGCGCAGAATGTCGTTGAGGCGGAATGCATGCTTGGACAGGCCGGCATCGGCCTTGATGAAGGCGCCGATCTTCTCCGCCCCCACGGCCTGGATTTCCGGCGACAGCCAGGCGGTGGCCGATTGGGCCTGTGCCGACAGGGCCTGGGCCAGGCTCCAGCGTTCCTGATAGGCATCGTTACGGGTATCGGTCGAATATTGCAGATAGGCGTAGACCAGCACCTTCTCCACCGCGTGCCCAACCTCCGACATGCGGTCCATGGCGGCGCGCAGGGTGGCGGCGTCCTTGCCCATGGTGCCCTTCAGTGCTTCCAGCGAGGGCAGGTCGGCCAGCGCCTGTTTGCGGCCGGCATCCCAGGCGGCGTCATCCTTGAAGATCGGCGTCAGGTCCCAGACATTGCGCGGGTCGGTCTGGGCCGGGGCGCTGGCTGCCGGCTTTGCGTCCTGGGCCATAGCGGCCCCCATCGGGGCCAGGGCGGCCACCAGGGCGATGGCAGAGGCGCCCAGCAGGCGGGCGAGATGGGAACGATGGTGATGCTGCTTCATGTTGTCCCTGTCCGTTCGGGGGCCGTGTCGCGATGTGGCGCCGGCCGTTGGCGGGACTGTTATAAATCGGCGGCTTATTCAGGCCCGGCGGAAAATTGTAACGGGGTGGTTTCAATGCGCGGCCTCTGCCAGAATGCCACGGCCGTAACCTTCGGACGCCGCCATCATGACCGTCATCCGCGCCTATGCCGCCGCCAAGCTGAACCTGTACCTGCATGTGCTGGGCCGGCGCGAGGATGGGTATCACCTGCTGGACAGCCTGGTGGCCTTTGCCAGCGCACATGATCTGGTGGAGGTGGAAAGCACGCCCTATTTCAGCCTGCAGCTTCACGGCCCCAATTCCCTGCCGCTGCTGCTGGAGGATACGGACAGCAATCTGGTGACCAAGGCCGTGAAGCGGCTGGCGGACGCGCTGGGCCGGAAACCGCATGTGACGGTCAAGCTGACCAAGAACCTGCCGCTGGCATCCGGCATCGGCGGCGGATCGGCTGATGCGGCGGCGGCGCTGCGCGCGCTGTGCGCCTTGTGGGATGTGCCCGTGGATCATCCGGAGGTCACGGCGCTGGCCGCGAAGCTGGGGGCGGACGTGCCTGTCTGTGTCGGTTCCCGCACCGCCTATTTCGGGGGGACGGGCACGGAGCTGTCGCCGGCGCCGGAACTGCCGGAGGATTGCTGGGTCGTTCTGGTCAATCCCGGCGTATCCATGCCGACGCCTGCCGTGTTCGAGGCACGCAACGGCCCCTTTTCCAGCCCCGCCCGGCTGACCACATCCTTTACCGATGTCCGCGAACTGGCGGCCTTGTTGAAGGATGGGCGGCGCAACGATCTGGCCCCGGCCGCCGAACGGCTGAGCCCCGTCATCACCCAGGTGCTGGCGGCCCTGGATTCGACGACCGGCTGCCTTCTGTCCCGCATGTCGGGCAGCGGGGCCACCTGTTTTGGCCTGTATGTGGATTTCGACCATGCCGTGGCGGCGGCCGAACTGCTGTCGGCATTGCGGCCGGGCTGGTGGGTGCAGCCGGCCGCCCTGTTGAACGATCTGTCAGGCCTGGAAATGGAGGAGGGCGCAACCCTTCTGGACTGGCCGTAATGACCATTTTGCCCTCAGGCGCCGGGCGCCGCCATCCGGCGGCTTGGGCTTGCGCGCCACGGGGCGCGGGCTGCCCGTCGGCAGCCCGCAGCGGTCATCCGATGACCGCTGCATTCATGAGCCGAGGAGTGACAACACCATGTCCCGCATTGACGAATCCCGCCGTTTCCTGCCCGTGAACATCGCCGTGCTGACCGTGTCGGACACGCGTGGCCTGTCGGATGACAAGTCCGGCGACACGTTGGTGGAGCGGTTGACCAGCGATGGCCATGTCCTGGCCGGCCGCGCCATCGTGCGCGATGATGTGCGCGCCATTGTCGATCAGTTGCGTGTCTGGATCGACGATCCCACTGTCGATGTCGTCATCTCCACCGGCGGCACCGGCCTGACGGGCCGCGACGTGACGCCGGAAGCGTTCGAGAGCCTGTTCGAGAAGACGATCAACGGCTTCGGGGAGATGTTCCGCATGCTCTCCTATCAGAAGATCGGAACCTCCGCCCTGCAGTCGCGCGCAACGGGCGGGGTGGCCAAGGGCACCTATCTGTTCGCCCTGCCGGGCAGCCCCAGCGCCTGCCGCGACGGCTGGGACCTGATCTTGAAGTGGCAGCTCGACAATCGCCACCGCCCCTGCAATCTGGTCGAACTGATGCCGCGCCTGCAGGAGAAGTGAGCGGGAGCGGCTTTTCCTGTTTTTCGCCGATTTCATCTAAAATCACCGTGTCACCGCCCGGCGGCATTGAAGGTGGAGGCGAAAACGGGTAACGATTCCGCCGCTGCGAAGGCGGTGGGTCGGATGCGTTCCCGATCCCGTTTTCGCACTGGGATATTCAAGGCTGGGCGCAGGAGAGAACTGGCATGACGCGGACCTTCATCTCGATGGCGAAGACGGGTGGGCAGGGCAAGACCCTGACGGCCCAGATGCTGGTGCTTCAGCACGAGCAGAAGGGCGTGCCCGTCAAGCTGGCGGCCGCGGACAGCGACAGCCTGAACCAGCGGTCCAAGTTCGGTCGCCTGTTCCGCAACGTCAAGGAACTGGGCATCGGTGAGGACCTGACCAAGGTCAAAAGCTCCACCGACCCGAATCTGGCCATCAAATATTGGGACGAGTTCGGCCGTACCGTGCTGGAAGGTGGCTACATCATCGATGTGGGCGCCAATGTCGCGGCGGAACTGTTCGCCTGGGCCGAGGCGCGTAATGCCGGTTCCCTGCTCCGACGCCGCAATTCCCCGCCCATCGATCTGGTGGTGACCACCAAGGCCGAAAGCCAGGCGATTGAAGATGCACGCGGCCTGATCCAGTACAGCTTCGACAAGAATGAGTGGCTGCCCATCGGCCGCCGCTATGTCGTGCTGAACGAGGTGTCGGGCGGCTTCGGCGCGTATGAGAACGACCCCAACTTCAAGCGCCTGAAGGCCTATCAGGGCATGGGTGTGCATGTCGTCACCATGAAGCGCTGTGAAAGCGACATCTGGACCCTGCTGGAACGTGAGCTGATCTCCGTCCGCGAGGCGCTGAAGATGACCGAGGTCGATCTGGAAAAGCGCTTCGGCATCGATGTCTGGACCGGCCATGGCGGCCTGACCGACCTGAAGTCCTGGGCCGACGAGACGCTGGCCTCGTTCGAAAAGGTGGGTCTGGTGCCCGTGCGTGACAGCGGCCATCATGACGGGGTGGAGGCCGTGGGGGCCGGCTGTTCCTGAAAGGAACCGGACCCGGCGCCAGAGCCTTTGCCGCCGGTCACACCGCCGCCTGCACCGGTGCCGCCACGGCACCCACCGCAGCCGGCGGGACGGCATAAGAAGAAGCACCGGAGATGAAGCAGGCCCCGCTTCCCGCACTGGGACGGGGCCAATTTCTGAAGGAGGATCACGGTTTGGTCCGTTTCGAAAATGTCGGGCTGCGCTACGGCAACGGGCCGGAGGTGCTGCGCGACCTCAGTTTCGAGCTGGCACCCGGGTCCTTCCAGTTCCTGACCGGCCCCACGGGCGCCGGCAAGTCCAGCCTGCTGAAGCTGCTTTATCTTTCCGAACGGCCTTCACGTGGGCTGATCACCCTGTTCGGGGAACCCTTGTCCAAGGTGCCGCGCGACCGGCTGCATGAATTGCGGCGGCGCATCGGTGTGGTCTTCCAGGATTTCCGCCTGCTGGACCATATGAGTGCCTATGACAATGTCGCCCTGCCGCTGCGCATTGCGGGCCATGGGGAAAAACACATCAAGGAAGCCGTTACCGAGCTGATGGAATGGGTCGGCCTGTCGGACAAGATCAACGCCCTGCCGGCGACCCTGTCGGGCGGGCAGAAACAGTTGATCGCCATCGCCCGCGCCGTCATCACCAGCCCGTCCCTGATCGTGGCGGACGAACCGACCGGTAATATTGACCGCGACATGTCGATGAAGATCATGCGGCTGTTCATCGAACTGAACAAGCAGGGCACGACTGTCATCGTCGCCACCCACGACTGGCCCCTGATCGACAAGATCAAGCGCCCCATGCTGGAACTGTTCGAGGGCAAGCTGGCCGAGGCGTCCTGGTGGCTGAAGCCGGGGGAAAGCCTGGAAGAGCCGGTTTGATCACTCCAGACAGATGGCCGACAGCCCCCGCCCGTAATCCGGCTCCTGGCGCAGGCAGGCGCGGCGGTAGCTGAAGAACAGGTCTTCTCGGGCCAGCGTGTCCAGCCCCGTCGTTTCCACCTGCCCGATGCCGGCCGCGCGCAGCCGTCCGGCGACATAGCCGCCAATGTCGAACATCCAATGGTCGGCCCGGGTGGACGGTCGGAACAGGCTGGCGTGACCGGTATCCAGCGTCAGGAAGCGATCGCGGAATTCCGGCCCCACCTCGTAACTGTCCCAGCCGATATGGGGCCCGATACCGGCCAGGATGCGGTCGCGCTGGGCGCCCAGGGCCAGCATGGCGTCGACCGTAGCCTCCAGCACGCCCATCACGGCGCCCTTCCAGCCGGCATGAGAGGCGCCAATGACGCGGGCGACCGGGTCCACGAACAGGACCGGCACACAATCCGCCGTCAGGATGCCCAGCGCGATGCCAGGCCGATCAGTGACCAGCGCATCGGCCTTGGGCGCGGCGCTGTGCGGGAACGGTTCCGTTACCGTCACCACATCGGGGCTGTGAACCTGATAGACGGTGGTCAGCGCCGGGGCGGGAACGCCCAGCAGTTCCATGGCGCGCGCGCGGTTGGCCGTGACATTGGCGGGGTCATCGTTCGACCCATAGCCACAATTCATGGCGGCCAGGATGCCGCTGGACACACCGTCGGTGCGGGTGAAGAACCCGTGCCGAAGGCCGGGAACGGCGGACAGATGGTCGAGGGTGATCATGGGCTGTCTCCCGTCGGGGCCGTGAAACCGGCCGGCACGGGGGCCGCCGGATGGGTGATGGCAATGGCGCGGAACAGGCGTCCCATGCTCTTTGTTGAGGTCAGCCGGGTCAGGGCGGCGTGGATATCCGCCTGCTGAGCCGGTGTTGCGCGGGCTGACAGTGACGCGGCGCGGGCCTCTATCCCCAAGGCCCGCAGCAGGCTGCCCTGTTCGACACTGTTCCCGACGCCGGGATGCACCCGCGCCCCGGCCTGTCGCGCCGCCTGGGCCAGGGCCGTGAAGTCGACATGGGCCGTCAGGTCGGCGCTGCCGGGATCGTCCAGCACGGAGACGGGGCGGTGGGCACGCAGGGCCTGCAACGTGTCGCCGATGGCCGGGCCGTCATAACCGTAATCGATGACCAGGGCCGCCCCTGCCTGTTCCGACAGGCGCCGCCCGATCTCCGCCGCCACGGCGATGCCGGCGGGGCAGGTCTCGGCAATGGCGCCCGGCGGGATCTCCGCCTCCCGGTGCAACGGCGTCAGCAGGGCGCCACCGGGGCTGGGGTCAAAGGTGAAGGCAAGCTGCCCGGCCGGATTCAACCCCACCTTGCGCTCCGCCCAGCCCGCGGGCGTGCGGATGAACTGCCGGATGGGCAGGGCGTCGAAAAATTCGTTGGCGACCAGCAGCATGGGGCCTTCGGGCCCATCCGTCAGGCTGTCATGCCATGTGGGGTTGAACGCCGCCAGGGCCGCCGCCTGCCGGTCCCGCAAGGTGGGGCTGGTTTCCACCAGATGCAGGCGGATGGCGGCATGGAAGCCGGGGACCCGCGCGGTGGCACGCAGTGCATCGGCCATCAGGGTGCCGCGCCCCGGCCCCAGTTCCACCAGATGCACAGGCTCGGGACAGCCCTGGTTGATCCAGCAATCGGCCAGCCAGACGCCCACCATCTCCCCGAACATCTGCGATATCTCGGGCGCGGTGGTGAAGTCGCCCTCGGCGCCCAGCGGGTCACGGGTGATGTAATAGCCATGCTGCGGATGGCCCAGCGCCTCGCCCATGAAGCTGGCGATGCTGATCGGGCCGGTCAGTGCGATGCGCCGGACCAGCAGGTCGTGCAGCGCGCCGGTCATTTTGTGACGGCGGGCGCCGGGGCCGGCACCGGTTTGCCGAACGGTGCCCGCAGTACCATCCAGACACCGATGATCAGCATGGGTACGGACAGGATCTGGCCCATGGTGGTGCCGAAGGCCAGGAAGCCCAACTGTGCATCGGGCTGCCGGAAGAACTCTCCGATCAGGCGGGCGATGGCATAGCCGATCAGGAAGATACCCGACAGGGTGCCGGTCCGGGTCCGGACAGCGGGGATGCGGGCCAGGAAAAAGATCACGATGAACAGAAGAACGCCTTCCAGCCCGGCCTGATAAAGCTGGCTGGGGTGACGGGGCAACTGTGCATCGTCGGTGGGGAAGATCATGGCCCAGGGCACATCCGTGGGCCGCCCCCACAATTCCGCATTCACGAAATTGGCCAGCCGGCCCAGCAGCAGCCCCACCGGCGCGGCGCAGGCCACAAGATCGCCCAGCGCGAAGGGAGAGAAGCCGCGCCGCCAGGAGAACAGCAGTATAGCGACGATGACGCCCGTCAGCCCGCCATGGAACGACATGCCCCCATGCCAGACGCGCAGCGCCTCCAGCGGGTCCTGGATATAGGTGTCGAGATTATAGAACAGGATGGAGAACAGCCGCCCGCCGATCAGGATGCCGCCCGCCGCCCAGACGACAAAATCGCCCAGGTCATCCTCGGTGGGACGCAGCCCGCTGTTGCGTGCCAGCCGGTTGCAGTACCAGAGCGCAAACGCGATGCCGGCGGCATAGGCCAGCCCATACCATTTGATGGAGATCGGTCCCAGTGCCAGGGCGACGGGGTCCAGATCGGGGAAGGGGATGGCCAAAATCATGCGAAATCCCGTCACGTTCCATCCCCGGCGGGGATGGCGTGACTATATAGAGGGTTGGGGACGATGGCGGCAAGGCGCGGGGCGGTTTTCCGATGACCAGATACCCGACCAACGCCATGGACAGGCCGGTGGCCTATCCCCATAATGCGGCGCTTTTTTGAAGGGGACCCGCCATGCAGGTGGAAAACAAGCTGTTCGATGATCTGGCCCGCGTCGCCAGCGGTGCCATGGGCGCCATCTCCGGCATCCGGGGCGAGGTCGAAGGCCAGATTCGCCAGCAGTTCGAACGTATCCTGGCCCAGATGGATGTTGTCAGCCGGGAGGAATTCGAGGCGGTGAAGGCCGTCGCCGCCGAGGCGCGGGCCCGGCAGGAGGCGCTGGAGGAAAAGCTGGCGGCCCTGGAGGCCAAGCTTTCCAAGGCTTCCGAGGGCTGACACCTGCCCGGCCACGGCCGGGCAGCAGACCGGTTTTGTTTCATGAAACGGCAAGGAACCGGAATCCGGTTGCGCCTGCGAAATGGCGCTGGCACCGTATTCCTGGTGGTTCCAACGCCGACAGGGCCACAATATCTGGATACCCCGATATGTGGCCGCCATGACACCTGGGGGAAGGTGCCATGGCAGTCATTTGGGAGTGAGGGGGACGGCATGACGGCCTTGAATATTGAGACCCAGGGGTCGACGCACAATCCGCTGGACATGCTGGAAGAGATGGTTGTCGCCAATGAATGGCCCTTCGACCGCGTCTCCGAGGAGGAGATGGTGGTGGAGATCAATGGCCGCTGGTGCGAATACCGGCTGTTCTTCATGTGGCAGACGGAAGTCAGTGCGATGCAGTTCTCCTGCCAGTACGACATGAAGGTGCCGCCGGGCCGCAAGCTGGCCGTCGCCGAACTGCTGGCCGAGATCAATCCCAAGATGTGGCTGGGCCATTTCGATGTCTGCCATGACCAGCACACGCCCATGTTCCGTCAGACCACGCTGCTGCGCGGTGCCCGTGCCGCCAGCGCCGAGCAGTTGGAAGACCTTATGGACATCGCCATGTCGGAATGCGAGCGTTTCTATCCGGCCTTCCAGTTCGTGATCTGGGGCGGCAAGACACCGGCAGAGGCCGTGTCCGCCGCCATCCTGGATACTGTGGGCGAGGCCTGATCAACCGGGCGGGGTCCCAACATGCCGGGGATACACCCCGCGTCCCCGCCGGACACAAGGGGGAACACCGGATGAGTGCGAGTTTGCTGCTGGTCGGGTGCGGTAAGATGGGCGGGGCCATGCTGGCCGGCTGGAAAGCCGCCGCTGCCGCCGGTTCCGTGGTGGTGGTGGAGCCTTTCGGCGCGCCCAGGGGCCTGCCGGCCGATATTTTGGTCGTCAAGGAATCGTCCGAAATCCCGGCCGATTTTGTGCCCGATGCCGTCATTCTGGCCGTGAAGCCGCAGATGATGGATCAGGCGCTGCCCTTCTATGCCCGCTATGCCGGGTCGGCCCTGTTCCTGTCCATCGCGGCCGGCAAACCCATCTCCTATTTCGAGAAACATCTGGGCAGTGACGCCGCCATCGTTCGCGCCATGCCCAATACGCCGGCCGCCGTGGGGCGTGGCATCAGCGCCGCCGTGCCCAACGCCAATGCCAGCGACAAGCAGAAGGCTCTGGCCCGTACCCTGCTGTCGGCCGTTGGCGAGGTGACCTGGGTCGCGGACGAGACGCTGCTGGATGCCGTGACGGCCCTGTCGGGCAGTGGCCCGGCCTACGTCTTCCTGCTGGTGGAAACCATGGCCAAGGCCGGTGTTGTGGCCGGCCTGCCGCCCGACCTTGCCATGCAACTGGCCCGTGCGACGGTGATGGGGTCGGGTGAGTTGCTGCGGCAGAGCCACGAATCGGCCGAGCAATTGCGCCGCAACGTCACCAGCCCCAAGGGAACGACCGAGGCAGCACTGAATGTCCTGATGGTCGACGGGCCGGGCGGCATGCAGGACCTGCTGACCCGCGCCATCGCGGCGGGTACGGAACGGTCGCGCGAACTGGCCGGCTGATGATCTCCTGCCGACGGTCAATATTTTTGACCGTCGGTAGGGTGCCGACGGGCGCGGGGCCGCTCGTGCGGCGCCTGAGGGCAGATTGGTAAAGACAGGGAGTGTGGATGGGATGGCTGGACCGTTAAGCCCCAGTGCGCAGAAAATACAGAATCTGCTGAATGATCTGGGCCATCCCATCCATGTCCTGGAATTTGCCGCTTCCACCCGCACCTCCGCCGAAGCGGCCGCCGCCATCGGGTGCGAGGTGGCGCAGATTGCCAAGTCGATCATGTTCCGCACCCGCGACACGGGCCGGCCCGTCCTGGTCGTGACATCGGGCAGCAACCGCGTGAACGAGGCGACCGTGATCCGTCACCTGGGTGCCGCCCTGGGTGGTGAGAAACTGGCCAAGGCCGATGCCGATTTTGTGCGCCAGAAGACGGGCTATCCCATCGGCGGCGTTCCCCCCCTGGGCCACAACGTCCCGCCCATCACCCTGTTCGACCGCGACCTGTTGAACTTCACCACCGTCTGGGCCGCCGCCGGCACACCCAACACAGTCTTCCCCATCGCCCCCGATGCCCTGGCCGGGATTGTCGGGGGTGTGGTGGCAGAGGTGGTGTGATACCGGGGGGCAAAAGTTTTGACCCCCGGTATCCGCGCCCTTGGCTACGCGGCATGGGCCGCGCGGCGGCAGTCGCCGCCGTACCATCGGTCAAGAATTTTGACCGATGGTATGAGTTGATGCCGGGTCTCTGAAATCACGGGGGCGGGGGCTTCATTACTGCCTTCTTCACTCCGCCGGAACCAGCCGGCGTGGAGCCATCACACGGTGGGTCTGTGTGCTGCGGGCCTTGTCGATGACGCTGGCGAGCCGTTCTGCGGCACGCGTCAGGCGCTCCGGCGTGAAGGCGGCGTAACCGAGGATGACGGCACCGGGATCGCCGGCAATGCCGGGACCGCGGCGGCAGGCCGAGACGGCCGGCAGGGCGATGCGTGCCTGTGCGGCCAGGGCCGACAGGCCGGTATCATCGACGCCGACGCCGGGCATCAGGCGCCCCAGCAGATGCAGGCCGGAACCGGCCGCCTCCACCGCGATGGCGCCGGACCAGTGACGGTCGGCAGCGAACAGCAGCGCCTGCTGCCGTTCGGCATAAAGCCGCCGCGTGCGGCGCAGATGGCTGGCATAATGGCCTTCCGTCAGAAAGTCATGGACGGCCATCTGCTCCGGCAGGGGGACATGCAGGCCCATGCGGGCACGCAGGGCCTGTGCCGCCCCGACCAGGGACGAGGGCACGACCAGCCAGGCCAGTCGCAGGGCGGGGACCAGCGTATTGTCCAGCGCGCCCAGATGCAGCACGCGTTCATTCTCGTCCAGCCCCTGCAGGGCGGGCAGGGGGCGGCCCGTGTAGCGGTAGCCGCCGTCGCGGTCATCCTCCAGCAGCCAGGCGCCGCTGCGCCGCGCCCAGGCCAGCACCGCCATGCGACGGCGCAGCGGCATGGTGCCGCCCATGGGGAACTGCCAGCCCGGCGTGACCAGGGCCAGCCGCGCGTCGGGGGCCAGACGTGCGCCACGTTCCGGATCGATGCCATCCGCATCGACCGGCACATGGGCGACATTATACCCGCGATGGGTGAAGGTGAGCGCCTGTAACGGGCAGCCCGGCTCTTCCAGCCAGACGGTATCACCCGTCGTCAGCAGTAATGTGGCGACAAATTCCAGGCCGGACCGGCGGTCAGGCAGGATCAGGATCTGTTCGGGGTCACAGGCGATGCCCCGGCTGGTTTGCAGATGCCCGGCCAGGACGCGGCGCAGGGCCATCCAGCCGCCGGCCGTATCATTGCCCAGCAGCAGGCCGCCGGCATCGCGCCAGCGCTTGGCCAGCAGCCGGCGCCAGGTGTCGATGTCGAACTGGTCATAGGCGGGCACGCCGGGTTCAAAAGGCAGCAGTTCGGCGCCGGCCGCGGGTACCGGTACGGCCGGTTTCGGCGGGGTGGCGGGCGCGCGGGTCGCGGCGCTGGGCGCCAGGCGCACGGCCGGGGCCATGGCATCATCGGGCAGGCTGCGGCAGACAAAGGTGCCGGACCCGATCCGCGCCTCCAGATATCCTTCGGACGTCAATCGATCGATCGCCGCTACCACGGTGTTCCGCGATACGCCAAGGTCGGTGGCCAGGGTCCGGGTCGAGGGCAGCCTTTCGCCGGGGCGGATGGCGCCATTGACGATGGCGCCGCGCAGCCGGTCGAACAGGCGCTGTTGCAGCGGCGTGCTGTCGGAACCGTCGAACAGGGAGAGCAGGGGGCCTTGGCTCAGTTTCATGCGCGGATACCTCGGGTGATCAACCGGGCTTCATTCCGGACCTCGGGCGGAAGTCGCCCCGCTGACATTCCGTGGATGACGGAAGGATGTGGGTTAAGCCGGCGGGCCGGGCGCGATGGGGTCGCCCGACGGCCCGCCGGCCAACCTTGGAGCGGCCGGACACCGGGGAAGGCCGCTCCACCATCGCCGGCGACGGGGCTTGCCGGCGATGATCGGGGATAAGGTGCGGGTTAGCTGACGATCTGGCCCGTGGCCACGTCGATCTTCAGGGTGGCGAAGCGGATGCCGTCGGCGGACTTCAGTTCCACCAGGAACACATCGTCCTTCTTGCGGACGTCGCCGACCCGGCCGAACCGGTAATTGTTGGTCTTCATCCAGGTCCGGGCGATATCGCGGGCTTCGGCAGAACTGACGGGTTCGGTGCGGGCAACGGTGGCGGCGGGCTCCTTTGCCGCGACCTGGGCGCTGTCGCTGGCATGGGCGGCGGTGACGCCAAGGGCCGCGACAAAGGCGAGGGCGATCAGGGTGCGCATTGGTGCTTCCTCTTTCATCTCTGCATTTCGGGTCACCGGTGTTTTCCGGCGACGAAGCCATCTGAACATCCCAGCTTTACCGATGCATGACGATGAAAGGGGACTTGTGAAACACTGTGTTTCCAAGGGCCCCAGACGTTACATTGTGGTAACAACATGCCCATCGGCAGCCCGCCTGCCCTTCGATTATGATTGCGCCATGACCGAGAGCAGCACACACCTCCTTGTCGTCGATGACGACCGTGAAATCCGCGATCTGCTGACGCGCTATCTGACGCGCCATGGCTACCGTGTGACGGCGGCCAAGGACGGGCAGGAGATGCGTCGCTACCTCGCCGACCGCAATATCGACCTGATCGTCCTGGATCTCATGATGCCGGGCGAAGATGGCTTGTCGCTTTGCCGCGCCGTGCGCGCCGAGGGCGGCCCGCCCGTGGTCATGTTGTCGGCCATGGGGGAGGATGCGGATCGCATCCTGGGGCTGGAGATCGGGGCGGACGATTACCTGCCCAAGCCCTTCAACCCGCGCGAACTGGTGGCCCGGATCAAGGCCGTGCTGCGCCGGGCGGCGACGCCGTCGGGGACTGCACAGGTGACGGCCGGCGCCGTCAACTTCGCCGGATTCGTGCTGGACCAGGCGCAGCGGCGCCTGACCGACGCCAAGGGTGAGGAAGTGACCCTGACCGCCGGGGAATATGAACTGCTGGTGGCGTTGGCCACCCGGCCCCGCCGGGTGCTGTCGCGCGATGATCTGCTGGAGATCACGCGGGGCCGGTCGGCCGGTCCCTTCGACCGGTCGATCGATGTGCAGATCAGCCGCCTGCGCCGCAAGATCGAGGTCGATCCCGCCGAACCCACCATCATCAAGACCGTGCGATCCGGTGGATATATCTTCTCACCCGAGGTGCAGGCACCATGAGGGCGCTCACCGACCGCATGTCCTATTCGATCTTTGCCGTGCTGGTCGGTGGCATCCTCCTGTCGCAGGCCATCGCGCTGGGCCTGTACCGGTCCGACCGGGCGGAAGCCGTGGCCGACGCAGAAGGCGGGCAGTTGGCCAATTGCCTGGCCGGATTCGCCCAGGTGATCGAGGACCAGCCCACGGAGGTCCGCCTGTCGGTCCTGCGCGGCCTGAAGGAACGGGAACTGACTGTGCGCACCAGTGCCGGGCATACGGTGCTGCTGGACGTGTACGAGAAGAAGCCCAAGACGCCGGGCAAGCCCGAAATGTCGCCCGCCGTGTCCATTCCGCCCTTCGGCATGCCGGTGCCCCCGCCGCCGGAACCCAACGTGATCGAAGTGTCGCGGCAGTTGAAGGATGGCACCTGGATGCGGTTCCACGCACCGGTGACCGCGACCGATGCCCTGCGGGAGCCGGGTTTCATCGCCTCGCTGGGTGGATCGGCGGCGGTGGCCATCCTGCTGTCGGCCTGGGTCCTGGGTTTCACGACCCGGCCGCTGCGCCGGTTCGCGGCGGCGGCCAACCGGCTGGGCATCGACATGAACGCCCCCTCCCTGGACGAGGCGGGCCCGCGTGAGGTGCGGCTGGCCGCGTCGGCCTTCAACAAGATGCAGCGCCGCCTGCGCGCCTTCGTGGAGGATCGCACCCGCATGCTGGCGGCGGTCAGTCACGATCTGCGCACCCCCCTGACCCGCCTGCGCCTGCGCGCCGAATTCATTGATGATGATGTCGTGCGCGACAAGATGCTGGAGGATCTGGCGGAGATGGAGGCGATGATCGGCTCCACCCTGGCCTTCGCCCGGGACGAGGCGGCCAAGGAAGCCATCGAGCCGCTGGAACTGAACGCGCTGCTGGCCAGGCTGGGCGAGGATATGCGCGACGCGGGCAAACCGGTCGGCGTTTCCCCGGCTCCCTTCTCCATCCCCATCGCGGGACGGCGCATGGCCCTGCGCCGTGCGTTGGGCAACCTGATGGAAAATGCCGTGAAATATGGTCAGATGGCGCAGGTCGCCCTGGCCGTGACGGGGGAAAATGTCACGATCACCATCGATGATCAGGGGCCTGGCATTCCGGAGGTGGAATTCGAGAATGTGTTCCGCCCCTTCTTCCGCCTGGAAGCCTCGCGGTCCCGCGACACGGGCGGTACCGGCCTGGGCCTGTCGGTGGCCAATGACATCATCCGGGCGCATGGCGGCGAAATCCGTCTGTCGAATCGGCCCGAGGGCGGGTTGCGCGTGACGATCCTCCTGCCGGTGGAACCGTCGGCCTGAGAACCAGTGCGGGTCGGGACATGCCCCGACCCGCACCAGCGACCTTAGAATGTGTAGGACAGGCCCAGGCCGCCCATGAACTGGTCACGGCTGCCATTATCCTTCACGAACGGGCTGTCGGCGGCATCACCCAGCAGGCGGGAATAGCCGGCGAAACCGGTGATCGACCAATTGTCATCCAGCGGATGGATGGCGATGGCGGTCAGGCCGGCATTCTTGAACCCGGCTTCCGCCTTGTATCCCGGACGTGAGCCCGGCGGAACGACCAGCGCGTTCGGCGCCACGGGGCGCAGACGGTCGGCCGTCGTACTGAAATAGGAGTTCATGTAATCGTCACTGGCCCAGGTCAGCGACGGCCCGAACAGCACCATGGTGCGTCCGACGGGATTGAACATCCAGGTGGCGGACAGCGTCGCCTCCGTGCCCTTGTGCCCGTCGCCCAGCAGGTCGGTCGCCACATCGGCCGACAGCATCAGCCGGTCGATCGTATATTCGGCGAAAACCCGGCCGATGGCTGTATTGCCGACATTGCGATACCCATACAGCGCCTCATCCTTCGACGATTTGCGCCCGCCATCGAAGGCCACGGCCGCCCCCAGGGTCAGGTCGTCGGTCGTCAGCAGGTTGACGCCCAGCCCCTGCCGCGACAGGAAAAAGCGGTTATCGTAGGTGATTTCCACATCGGGAGCCGGCGTGACCTTGTAATGGTCGGACCCTTCATATTCCGGCGTGACGAAGCCGAACGTGCCGAGCCGGACGTACCAGCCATCATCGGGGCGGTCCATCTGGGCCTGGGCGCCCGTGGCACAGGTGAGCGAAAACAGGGCGGACATGGCTGCCACCATGCGCGACCGCCCGTTAGAACGGGTGTTCATCAGTTTCTCTCCGATCCTCTGATCGCGGCCCCGGCCCTTTGCCCCAGCCCTTGCCGCGCCGGCACTGTGACAAAGGGGATGGGGGCTTGATGTGATGCAGATCACCAAAATGAACAGTGATCAAAATTTCTTCAACTCGTCATTAACCATTATCGCGAGCAGAGATCGGGTGCAGTGGGTCAGAATGAATAGGACAGGCCCAGACCGCCGCTGAGCTGGTTGCGGCTGCCCTGATCACGGACAAAGGGACTGTCGGCGGCATCCCCCATCATGCGGGCATAGGCGGCGTGGCCGATGATCGACCATTCATCATTCAGCGAATGGATGAGGATGCCGGTCAGGGCGATGTTTTTTACGCCCGCACCAGCCGCATAGCCGGGGCGGGAACCGGGCAGCACTTCACCGGCCAGTGCCGCACGGTTCAGGCGGTCGGGTGTCGTGCTGAAATAGCTGTGCATCAGGTCGCCGCTGCCCCAGGTCAGTGATGGCCCCACCATCAGGGTTGTGCCCGCACCATTGTCCAGCAGGCCGCTGAGCCCCACCGTCGCCTGCGTTCCGCCATGGCCGCGGTCCAGCAGGTCGGTCGCGATATCGACATGCAGTTTCATGGCGCCGAACCGGTAATCCAGCAGCAACCGGCCCACGGCCGTGTCGCGTACCGACCGATAGCCGGTCAGCGCATCATCCTTGCCTGATCCCCGGCCCCCGTCATATCCGACGGCCACCGCCAGATCCAGGCCCTCATCCGTCAGCAGATTGACGCCCAGCCCATGGTGGGAAAAGAAATAGCGGTCGTCATAGGTGACGCGCAGCACCGGAAGGACGCGCAGGCGATGACTGTCCGCACCCTCATAGCGGGGAACCGCCATGGCCAGGGCGCCGATGCGCGCGCTCCATCCCGTGTCTTCCTCGTCCGGCTGGGCGTTCGCTGGCAAGGCGGTGACCAGCATCGAAAGGGCGGCCAGGGTGCAGGCGGCTGTGATTGCATGTCGGGTTACCCTCATCTTTATGTTTTTCCCTCCGTTTCACCGTTCCCTGCCGAGGGGTTAGCCGATAAAATGACTGCAACGTCGTTTCTCGACCCTCAAGTGACTAAGGCGGCAGGATATGTCCTCAAAGGGAACAACACCTGTCGCCTGCCGGAGTTTCAGCGACCATGCCCATTATCAACCGCATTGCCGACTTCCACGCCGACATGACCGCGTGGCGACACCATATCCATGAGAATCCCGAAACCGCGTTCGAGGAGTTCAAGACTTCCGACTTCGTGGCCGAGAAGCTGAAGGATTTTGGCATCGAGGTGCATCGCGGCATCGCCGGCACCGGTCTGGTGGGTGTGCTGCATGGCAAGAGCGGGCCCAATGGCAAGTCCATCGGCCTGCGCGCCGACATGGATGCGCTGAACATGGATGAGGGCAACAGCTTCGCCCATGCCAGCAAGGTGCCCGGCAAGATGCATGGCTGCGGCCATGATGGGCACACGACCATGCTGCTGGGGGCGGCCCGCTACCTGGCGGAGACGCGCAATTTCAGCGGCACCGTGAATTTTATCTTCCAGCCGGCCGAGGAAGGTGCCGGTGGCGGGCGCAAGATGGTGGAGGAGGGGCTGTTCGACCGATTCCCCTGTGACATGGTCTTCGGCATGCACAATTGGCCCGACCTGCCGCCAGGCGAGATGGTGGTCAAGGAAGGCCCGATCATGGCCGGCGCCGACCAGTTCGAAATCCGCGTGGCGGGCAAGGGCGGACATGCGGCCCTGCCGCACCATACGATCGACCCGGTGGTGATCGCCGCCCATATCGTGACCGCCACACAGACCATCGTCAGCCGCAATGTCAGCCCCATCGAAAGCGGCGTCATCTCCATCACCCAGATCCATGCGGGCAGCGCCTATAACGTCATTCCGCAGGAAGTGATCATGCGCGGCACCGTCCGGGCGCTGAGCCATGAGGTGCGCGATCAGTTGGAACAGGGGTTGCGCCGCATCGTGGAGACGCTGCCCGCCGCCTTCGGGTCCAGCGCTACGCTGATCTATCGCCGTGGCTATCCGCCCACGGTCAATCATCCTGGTGCGCCTACGGCCCTGGCCGCCCGGGTGGCAGCGGAACTGGTGGGCGCCGACAAGGTCTATGACAATGTCGGCCCCAGCATGGGGGCGGAAGATTTCGCCTTCATGCTGCAGGAACGGCCCGGCTGCTATGTCTGGATGGGGCAGGGCGGGGCGGCCCTGGGCTGCCTGCTACACAACCCGGCCTATGATTTCAATGACGAGATCCTGCCGCTGGGCACCAGCTACTGGGCGCGGCTGGTGGAAACCGCGCTGCCGGCGGCGGCCTGATCCCATGAGCCTGCGGGTTGGCAAGATGGGGCGGGCCGCCATGTCCGCCCTGGCCCTGGCGGCGCCGCTGGTCCTGTCCGCCTGTGGGGGCGGGGCGGGCGCCTGGCTGGCGGGAGAAGCCGGCGGGGGTGTGTCCGGCATGTCCGGTGACGCGCCGCCGCCCCTGGCCGCCCGCGCCATGTGGCGGGCGGAAAATGCCCGGGCACAGTCGCAGTCCTTTCTGGTGGCGCGCAGCGATGCGGAATGGTCGGCCCTGTGGGATCTGGCGGGCCGGCCGCCGCCGGGGCGTCTGCCGACGGATCAGATGGCGCTGGGCGTGTTCCTGGGCACCCGCACCACCACGGGCTATTCGGTGGATATCCTGCGCCTGCGGCCCGAACGGCGGGACGGGCAGCGTGACCGGTTGGTGGTGGAGTACCGGGAGGTGACGCCGCCGGAAGGACTGATCACCGCCCAGGTGCTGACCAGCCCCTATGCCATCATCCTGGTCGATCGCAGCGAGGCGGTGGTTCGCTATAACCGGATGCCGTAAGGGGGGCGACCCCCTAAGCCATTAATCCCGACTCATCGGGATTAATGGCTGTTGGTACTATTCCCCGTCCATCACCACCCGGTTGCGGCCGCTGCGCTTGGCCTGATACAGCGCGGTGTCAGCACGGCGCAGCAGGGCGTCGCCCGATTCCGGCTTGCCTTCGCCGTCCAGCGTCCAGTCGGCCAGCGCGACGCCGATGGAAATGGTGACATCGATCTTGCCCACCGGTGCCGATACGGCGAACGGTTCTTCCGCGATGCGACGGCGCAGGCGTTCGGCCACGGCCATGGCCTGGGCCCCGTCCGTGTCGGGCATGATCACGACGAATTCCTCGCCCCCAAGGCGGGCCACAAGGTCGAAATTGCGCAGGTTGCGGCTGGCGCGCTGCGCCACCTCCTTCAACACCTCGTCACCCACACCATGGCCCCAGGTGTCGTTCACCACCTTGAAATGATCGATATCGAACAGCAGGGCCGACACCGGCTTGTTGTTGCCGCCCGACCGGTCCAGCAGCCGCGGCAGGTGGGCCGACAGATAGCGGCGGTTGAACAGGCCCGTCAGACTGTCGGTCAGGGCCATGGACAGGCTGGCTTCGTAATTGGCGCGCAGCTTGTCCTGATACCGTTTACGACGCACCTGCGTGCGGGTGCGGGCCAGCAACTCGTTCCGGTCGATGGGCTTGATCAGATAATCATTGGCCCCCAGTTCCAGCCCCTTGGCCACCCGGTCCATATCCGTTTCATCCGCCAGCAGCAGGATGGGGATCTGGCGGGTCTTTTCGTGGCTGCGCAACTGGGAACACAGACGCAGACCGTCCTCCCGCATCAGGGTGAGGGAGATGACGATCAACTCGAACTCTTCCGCCAGGGCCAGTTCCAAGCCGCCGGCGCAGGTATCGGTGTCGGTGATCAGATTGCGGTCACGGGCCAGCGTCTCGGTGATCTTGTCCAGATCGATGGCGCTATCCTCCACCACCAGGACCCGGGCGGCCTCCGCCGTCTGTGTATGGACCGAATCGGTGGAGACCAGCATGCCCAATTGTCCGGACGTGCTTTCCCGCAGGCGCCATTCGTCCGTCATCATTTTCAGACGGACCAGGGACCGGACTCGGGCGAACAGGGCGACGTCATTGACCGGCTTGGTCAGGAAATCGTCGGCACCCGCTTCCAGCCCGCGAACGCGGTCGGACGCATCCGACAGGGCGGTGACCATCACGACGGGGATGTGCATGGTGGCCGGGTCGGCGCGAATCTTCTCGCACACCTCGAACCCGTCCATGCCGGGCATCATCACGTCCAGCAGGACGATGTCCGGATGCTGCGCATGGATGCGTTCCAGGGCCTCCGGCCCTGAATTGGCGGTGACGACGTCGAAATATTCCCTGGTCAGCTTGGCTGCCAGCAGTTTCACATTGGGAAGAACATCATCAACGACAAGGACCCGAGCCGACATGGTTCTCACACCCACCAGCCCGGATGAACCGGGCCATCAAAGGAAACGTTGCACCGTTTGGAGAAACTTCGCGACGGAGATTGGCTTGGCGATGTAATCCTCGCAACCGCCCTCACGAATTTTCTCTTCATCCCCCTTCATGGCGAAGGCGGTGACGGCGACCACGGGGATCACCTTCAGTTCATCATCTTCCTTCAACCACTTGGTAACCTCAAGCCCGGATACCTCCGGAAGCTGAATATCCATCAGGATGAGGTCAGGGCGGTGCAATCGGGCCAGGCGCAGCGCGTCCATTCCGTCCTTGGTCTGCAGGGTCGCATAGCCGTGCGCCTCCAGAAGATCGTGGAAGAGCTTCATATTCAGCTCATTATCCTCCACGATCAGGATGCGGCGTTGGCGCTGCGTGGCCGTTTCGCCATCCTGGACCTTGTCCACACTCATAGGCAACGCTCCGCCTTGTCCCTGTTCAGCCGCCGTCGCCGCATTCCAGCGGTCGTCGGCAGCCAGCCCCCGTTGGCCACTTTGCCATTAGAGGGCTGTAACCCTTAACCATTCGTTAGCGCCTGTCATCATCCATCATGCCGCCCGATCCGCCAACAGCCCTGTCCGACCCCATGCCCGAAGCGCTCTGCCGTGATTGCGGGGAACCGCAGGCGGCGGCGCGGCGCTGCGCCGTCTGCGCATCGGTACGCATGATAAAACATCCCGAACTGCATGGGCTTTGCATCGCCCATATCGATTGCGACGCCTTCTATGCCAGTGTGGAGAAGCGGGACCGGCCGGAACTGGCCGACCAGCCGGTGATTGTCGGCGGCGGGCATCGCGGCGTTGTGTCAGCCTGCTGCTATATCGCGCGGCTTTATGGTGTGCGGTCCGCCATGCCCATGTTCAAGGCGCTGCAGCTCTGCCCGCAGGCCACGGTGATCAAGCCCGACATGCGCAAATATGTCACCGCCGGGCGGGCAGTGCGGACCTTGATGCAGGAAACGACGCCGCTGGTGGAGCCCATCTCCATCGACGAAGCGTTCCTGGACCTGTCGGGAACGGAGCTGTTGCACGGCGGCAGCCCGGCGCGGACCCTGGTGCGGCTGGTCCGCCGCATCGAGACGGAGATCGGGGTGACCGCCTCCATCGGTCTGTCGCACAACAAATTCCTGGCCAAGCTGGCCAGCGACCTGGACAAGCCGCGTGGATTCGCCATCATCGGCCGTGCGGAGACGCTGTCCTTTCTGGCGCCGAAGCCGGTCGGCATGATCTGGGGTGTCGGCAAGGCCCTGGCCACCAAGATGGCGGCGGAGGGTATCCGCACCATCGGCCAGATCCGTGAGATGGAGATGAAGGAACTGGTCCGCCGCTATGGCTCCATGGGCATGCGGCTCTACCATTTCTCGCGCGGGCAGGATGACCGGCGGGTCACGCCGCACAGCCCGATGAAAAGCATTTCGGCGGAGACGACCTTCAACCAGGATCTCTGGACCCTGGAGGATCTGGAGCGGGAATTGTGGCCGCTGGCGGAAAAGGTGTCGAAACGCATGAAGGCGGGCGACCATGCCGGCCTGACCGTTACGCTGAAGCTGAAGACGCCGGATTTTAAGCTGATCACCCGCAATCAGCGGCTTTCATCGCCGACACAACTGGCCGATCGCATCTTCCGCACGGGGCGCGATCTGTTGCGGGCGGAATGTGACGGGCGCCGGTTCCGGCTGTTGGGAATCGGCTGTCACGACCTGACCGATCCGCGCGACGCCGACCCGCCGGATCTGGCCGACCCGGGACAGCAGCAGCGGGCCAAGGTGGAACGCGCCATCGATGCGGTGCGGGCCAAGCTGGGCGGGCAGGCCATTTCCAAGGGCCGCGGTCTTCCGGCCACAGGTGGCAAGGCCACCCGCGAACCGGTGGAAAAGGGGTGATTATTTCCCGAAGGTGAAGCGCACGCCGGCCAGGGCGGACCATGTCTGGGCCGTGCCATGGGTGGCAAAATCATCGGTGGCGGCGAAGTTGGCTTCGCTGCCGCGGACATAGCGGCCGTCGGCGAAGAAGGAGAAACTGCCGCCCACCGGTACCGACAGGCCCACCATGCCCTGATAGGCGAAGTTTTCGGCACGGGCGTCGGTATACCCCATGGCGAGGCGTTCCGCCTCCGTCCGGGTCCAGCCCATGCCGATGCCGACATAGGGGGTCAGCCAGTCCGTCACCTTCAGATTGACGCGGGCCTTGGCCATGGTGCCCAGCGACCCGATGGCGCCATCGACGCTGGGCGCCGTCAGCAATGCCGAATCGCGGTCCCGGTAGGCATATTCCAGTTCCATCCGGAAGCTTTCCATCGGATGCCAGTCGCCGGCACCGGCCGACAGTCCCGGATTGGCGGCCCCCAGACCATATGTAGTAGTATTACCGGCGGCACCACCGACATAGCGGCCCGAGAGTCCCTGAAGATAAGCGCTCGGCAGTTCGGAATCGGCGGAGCCCGCATCCTGCGCCGGGGCAGGGGCGGTGACGAGGCCGAAACAAACGGCGAAGAGGGCGGTCTTCAGTGACTTCATGACATTACTCCGACTTCTTTTTTAATAACCGACGTTGCCGGTGAAGTCATGTGTAGACCGGGGTAAACGCTCCTTTGATTCCCGATCCCCTGTCATGTGTGTCGGTCCCGACACGGAATTTTATTCCCACCTGTCGCCGATGGGCGCTCAACTCCCGCCCCGTGTGCCGCGATCGCCCAGCCGGGACGGACCGGGCGGGGCGCCGCTGGCGGCGACGCGCATACGCACATGCAGGGATCCGGTGCCGAAATCGATGGCGAATCCGTCGCTGATTCCCAGCACATCCATGCCCAGGATGAAGGCCGGTTCATCCTCCAGCCCCAGGGCCGTGTAGGCATGGGCATCGACCAGCGTGGCAGGCAGGCCCGATATCGATATGGGGCCGATGCGTACGCGCGGCAGCAGGAAAACCTGACCGATCCGGGTCTCTCCGGCCAGGTTCACCACTTCGATCTGGCCCACAAGGCTGGCGGGCTTGCCGCGTTCCTTCAGCGCCTCCAGCAGCACCGGGTTGAACATGGAACGTTCCGCCCCCGTATCGACCAGTCCGTTGACTATCATGCCGCCGATTTCCAGGGGGACGATCACCAGTCCCGTCGCATGGACGCGGCCCTTGACCGAATCATAACCGGTGGGGGCGTAGCGACGCGATTGTTCGATCTTGATCTCGTCGCGCCGGAAATTCACCGACAGGCGTTTGCCCTGCAGGCTGTTGGTCCCAAGGACCCCGCCGGCACCGGACATGTCGCCGAAGGACAGGACGGGCGTTACCATGTCGGTCGCCACGAACCGTCCCATATCGATACGGCCCACCTTCATGGTCGGCATGATCATGGGGCCCAGCACATCATGCACCCGCATCAGGTTGCCGGTGACCGTGACATCGGCGCCGACCGCCATGCCGGGTATGGCGGGGGGGGCAGTGAAGCCCAGGGCACGGGCGATATCCATGCCGATCATGGTGCCCGAACAGCCCGTATCGACCAGGAAACGGACGGGACCATAACCATCCACGACCACCGGCGCCAGAACGCGCCCGGCGCGGTCCGGCCGGGTGGGGATGGCGTAAATGGGACCGGGTGGTTGCGGCGGCGGGGGCGGCGACATCTCCGCCAGCGCGGGGGCGGAACCCAGCAACAGCAGGGCCGCCGCCCCGGCGAGCCGCCGGGTCAGGCCGCGTATTCTCGGGACCGTTCGTGTCATGGCCGTCCCTCCCTTGCTGCCGGCATCTTCTGGGATGGATACCGGTCACTGCGGACAGTCTAGTCCAGAATGCCGCTGGTAATTCCATTAATCACGGCATGGCTGGGCCTGTGAAGGTCCGCTTTATTGAGGGGTGGGGAACCAAAGGCGGCGGAAATAGTTGCGTTATCGCAATAAAAAAGGCCGGGCGACTGGCCCGGCCTTTCTGAACGATCCGTCCGGCGGGTGTGCCGGCCGTCAGTTGCCCTTGGGTGCCGCTGCCGGTGCCGCAGCGCCGGGGGTGGCCAACGGCTCCTTACCCTTTTCCTTCAACACCTTGACGATGCCGGCCGAAGCGGCGTCGGCCTGCGCCTTCTCGGCGTCGGTGGATTCATGCGAGAACACGTTCAGGACTCGGATCGCCTGTTCCTGTCCCTGTTGTTTCGGTATCTCAATGAGCTGCATGACAATGGCGACATGGATCTTGTTGCCATTGCTGTCGCACGATACGGAGCCGGAACGAAGCTGATAGGCCGGCAATTTCTCCGCCGCGCCCAGGGACGGGGTATAGGTCCCCTCGCAGCTTTTCTTCAACTGTTCCATATAGGTGTCGGCCACCTTGGTGAAGTCGCCGGCGGCCTCTCCCATGGGGAAGCTGCGAACGGCGCCCAGCACCTTGTCGCCGATCTGCCAGGCATAGTCGCCCGGTCGCTGCTGCGGCGGGATTTTGTCGATCGGGATGGCGCGGGCATTCGACAGGCCCGCATCGACCAGCAGCTTGGCCAGGGTCGGCGCGATCACGGGTTCGGTGGGGGCCGGCAGTTTAAGGGTGCCGGCCACGCCCTGATCGACGCAGGTCGTCAGGTCGTTCATGGCCTTGGTCGTGCCCTTCAACTGGAACGATGCCGTATCGCCCGGCACCTCGATGGTCAGCACGCTGCCCGTGGTCAGCCCCTTCAGCAGCTCCGCGTCGTCACCCAAGCCAATGGCCAGGGCGTTCGGCTGGCTGACCACCGCACCCGGTTCACGGTTGATCTTGCCGTCGATGGAGACTTTCAGGGCCGCCCGCTGACCGGTGGGCATCTGTGCGCCGGGGATGCCCAGCACCATCTGCACCCGCTTGGCCGGGTTGCGCAGGAAGATCAGGTGCAGGTTGTTGTCGAACTCGACCGAGGCGCCGCACATCTTG
>NZ_JAGOGJ010000207.1 GCF_017996735.1 Niveispirillum sp. | reverse complement strand
CGCACGCCGTTGCCGGAGTGGCCCTGGTTGCCCATCTGCGTCGCGACGCCCATCTCGCGGGCCGTCAGCGTGAGCAGGCGCGCCTCGGCCACGGTGTGGGTCAGGGGCTTCTGCACGTACACGTGCTTGCCGAGCTTCATGGCCATGTAGGCCGCCGGCGCGTGGGTGTGGTCCGGCGTCGAGATCGTCAGGGCATCGATCTCGGGCATCTTCTCCAGCATGACGCGGTAGTCGTCGTACCAGGGAACGGAATGCTGCTTGCCGATTGCCTGAGCCTTGAGTTGCTCGACATAAGCCTTCATTTGTCCAAATCTGTGCCCGCCTCGATGCGAGAAAATGACCTTCATAAACCCGCGATTCTGTCTGGCTTTTCCATCCTCTGCAACGAAGTCCGAAGCTCGCTCCAGAAGCATACGACTCAGCCAATTGTAGAGAAACTGAGAAGACCCTCCGGTTGCAGCAACAACTCGGTCATTTCGATAGCCATGAAGCGTCCGTTTGTAGGAGCACACCGCAAATGCTCTAGCAGGGGTTTTTGCCAAGTACTCGCAAGCGGCCAGCCTCTTCGTATCGCTCAGGGCACGGTAATGTAGCACCTCTGACTGCCGCGCACCTATGTGTTGCCTCAAGCCTAGGTGGTCTTGTCGCGGTTTGGTGCCGGTCCTTTGATAGCGTAATGTGCAGCAAAGGAGATGAACCATGGGCACAGTCAGGACGGATGAATTTCGCAAGGACGCGGTGCGTATCGCACTGACCAGCGGGCTTTCACGCAAACAGATTGCCGACGATCCTTTGGCCGGTAGGCGATTTCCTTAAATCGCCGTAAGGCTGGGTGTCGGCATGTCGACTCTGAACAAGTGGATCACGGCACACCCGTTGCCCGGCAATGGTTTGCAAGGCAAACCATGAGAGGGGGGACACGGATGTGGTGTCGCATGAGGATCGCGAACTTGCGCTTGAGAACGAACGCCTTCGGCGCGAAAACCGCATACTGCGCGAGGAGAGGGATATCCTAAAAAAGGCCACCCAGTTCTTCGCGAGCCAAAAGCCGTAAGGTTCAGGTTTGTCGAAGAACACAGCGGGGCGTTCCCAGCCGAGCGGTTATGTCAGGTGATGAACGTAAGCCCTCGTGGCTTGCGGGCATTTCGTAGCCGCCCTGCCAGCCACAGGCAGCACATGGACATGGTCGTTCTGGCCCATATCAAGGAACAATCGCGCCTGAGTCTAGGCAGCTATGGCCGCCCACGGATGACCGAAGAACTGAAGGAAGTCGGTGTCGATGTCGGGCACCGCCGTGTCGGGAGGTTGATGCGCGAGAATGGGATCGTCGTTGAAAGAACACGGAAATTCAAAGCGACCACGGACAGCGATCACACGTTCAACATCGCCCCGAACCTGCTGGATCGCGACTTCCATGCACCCGAGCCAAATCGGAAATGGGCCGGAGATATCAGTTACATCTGGACCCGCGAGGGGTGGCTGTATCTGGCGGTGATCCTGGACCTGCATTCCCGGCGCGTGATCGGCTGGGCCGTCAGTAATCGCATGAAACGCGATCTGGCGATCCGGGCGTTGAAGATGGCCATTGCCTTGCGATCCCCACCGCGCGGCTGCATCTTCCACAGCGATCGCGGCAGCCAGTATTGTTCACACGACTATCAGAAGGTCCTGCGTGAGCATGGGTTCAAGGCGTCGATGAGCGGCAAAGGCAATTGCTACGATAACGCAGCAATCGAAACCTTCTTCAAGACGATCAAGGCCGAACTGATCTGGCGCCGCACGTGGGAGACCCGACGCCAGGCCGAAACCGCCATCTTCCAATACATCAACGGCTTCTATAATCCACGCCGTCGACATTCAGCATTGGGAGGCAAAAGCCCCTTGGCCTTCGAGCGCCAAGTGGCCTAAACGAGCACTCGGACCGGCACAAATACGTGACAAGACCAGTTTCTGGTACGTTTCGGTCATACCGTTGAGCATACTCTCTCTGCGTCCGATAATGCAATCTTATTGGACATTGTGGAGCCGACAAAGCTGCGGCGCTATAGGTGCATTTCTCTGGCAGAAAGCGCCGTCACAATATAAGCTGCCGACATGGGAAAACCGCGCGCCGAGCCTTTGGAAACCTTGCCGATGCTGCCCCCGCTGCCGGGCTGGATCGTCTCTGCGCCGTCCGAGCCGCCGGAGGCTGCGGCCTTCCGGTCCGGGGCCGCGCTGGCGCATCTGGGTCAGGCAATGGCGTCGGGGGATGTGCCTCTGGCGCTGTGGCGCGATCGTCTGGCCCTGACGGCGGCCGAGAACTGCGCTGCGATGGCGGGGCGAAGGGAAGGGCAGGGCGCCTTGCGCGATGCCCTGCACCTGACGGGACCGGGCGACGACCCCGGCCCGGCGGGGCGGATCGCACGGCAGTGGTCACGCGCGGCGGCGCGGCCGGTTTCGGTCGCGCATCTGGTCAATACGCTGGACGGAGTAACGGCAGAGCGGATCGCGCTTTGCCTTGATGCCACCGGACCGACCCCAGTGGACCGCGCGGCGCAGGTCGTCGAGGCGGTGCTGACCGATAGTCCGCGAGCCGAGGCCGCCGCCCTGATCCTGTCCGATGCCGCGTTGGCAAAAGCGTTGGGGGCAACGCATGTGCTGCCGCTTCTGGCGCTGACGCTCAAGCCCCGCGATATACGCTTGCGGGGCGATGATCTGCGGCTGGCCTGTCACCGCGCCGTTGTCTCTGCCGTTCGGCAGGCGCTGCCGCTGGCCGGCGATCTGGCCCGTGCGGCGGCCCGCCTTCGGGCAGTGGCCCCGAAGCTGCGCGCCAAGGCGGCGGGCCGGGCGGTCGATCTGTTCCTGTCGCGCGATGCGCTGGTGCCGGGGGCATTGGCCTTCATGTCGGATCGGGCCGCGCGACGGCTCTGCGACCGACTGGTGGCGCTCGGCGCCGTGCGCGAACTGACAGGGCGGGACACGTTCCGACTTTACGGGGTCTGAGCATGGGGCGGCGCGAGGACACAGAACTTGACCGCGAATTGGCCGTTCTTCCCCCTGAGCTGCGCTGGCGGGAATGGATGCGTCGGATCGAGGCGGTGCTGTTCGCAAGCACGACCCCGGTGGCGCGCGAGGATCTGGCGCGGGTCGTGGGGCAGGGGGCCTCAGTCGATCTGTTGATCGAGGATCTGGCAGTGGATCTGGAAGGCCGACCCTATGAGGTGGCACAGGTGGGAAAGGCGTGGATGCTGCGCACGCGCGCGGCCTATGCCCCAGCGATCCGCGCCGCGGCGGATGTGGACGGCCAAGCGCTGAACCTGTCGGAATACGATCTGGCCGTGCTGGCGGCGATTGCGTATCACCAGCCGATCAGCCGCGACGGGTTGAAGGACATCTTCGGAAAAGAGATCAGCCGTGACCTGATCGGCCGACTTGCCGAGCGGGACCTGATCGGCACCGGCCCTCGCGAACCCCGCCGTGGCGCGCCTCATACCTTCGTCACCACCGAGGCGTTCTTGGCTGCCTTCGGGATGGAGTCCTTGCGCGACCTGCCAGACCCCGAGCAATTGGACGATGCAGGCCTGGCAGGCCCATCGGGGGCCATGGAAGGTTAGGCGACCGGCCAGGCTTCAGCAGGAAATCAGCGACTTTGGTGAAGCCGGATTGCTGCCCGCAGCAAGGCGGCCAGATCAGGCTCTCTGGAGGAGGAGGCCGGCCCCGGCCCGGCAGTTTCGCCAAGCCGATCTCTGAGCGTCCCGACCAACCCCTTGTGGTTTTCGGAGGCGCGGGCCAGCCCGAGCCAGAAGGTCAGCGGGCCGCGTTCTGTGGGGTCTCTTACCTCGATCTGCCGCTCTGACAACCGCTGGAAGAAATTGTAGCGAACCCGATGCGACAAGAATGGGACCGTTGATGTCGCCGTTCTGACGGGCACTGGGTGTTTCATAAGCTGCACGGCAAGAGACTTCCGGTCGTCCTGCGCGCGCTCAGCGGAATCAAGGCGCAGCAGATCGTCGATCAGCCGCTCGAGGCGCCGGGCGCCCGTGCTTGCCGGGCCAGTCGGTTTTGCGAGAGGGGCGTCGCAGAAGGCGCAGTACTGTTGTGGCACGAGGCGAGCCTGACGAAATGGCGCAAGGCTCTGCCCACAAGACGGGCAACGGTCGCGCAAGCGGCAGCCATGGCGAAAGCAGGACACGCGGGTTGCCAAGGTCCAGCTCCGCCGGAAATAGGGCACCTCGTCTTCCCCCAGGCAGGAGGGACAGAACTGCAACCAACAGGACTGCGCCGTCGATGTCCCTGCATCTTGCGGCCGGGTCCGCAGCCGCAAGCGCAGGGTCGAGAGTGGACTGTTGGCCAGACAAAGACCGTCGATCTCGTCGGGGCAGATCGCCGTATGGTCGAGCAGCAAGCGACGAACAGAATCCGGCAGATGCCGGTCAAGTTGCGCCGACCATGTCTCGCCGGCCACCCCGAGCACCGCTCCAAAATAGCGCGGCGGCACACCATTGGCATGTGCAAGCCGATGCAGCCAGCTTGACAAAAGCTCCCCAGGAGCTGGCCGGACGTCCACCGGCCAGCGATGCCCCGCGGCCACTCTATAGCGGCGGGCCGGGGAGACGGTGATCCTCTGCGCACTGCTGGTCATGTCATTGAATGGCGCAAGGCCGAGTTCCGTCGCCGTGACAGCGGTACATAGCCGAGGGCCATGACGGTGCTGGACGTGATCCTTTCCTCACCGCTCTCAACAGCTGCCACCGCCGTCCGGGTGACGATGTCGACCACCTCGCCAATCAGCCCTTCCGACAGATCATGGATCATTTTGGCCAGGGGAGGTCGTGAGAGGTTTGAGGCATGCGCAAGCGGCATGCTGGCCTCGAGACTGTCGAGAAGCGTGGCGAAGTCTTCGTCGAATCCCCACCGTGACACTGCGACCGTATCGAACCGCGAGCCCATTTCTTCAGTGTCGTGCAATGCATCATAGACAGCGATTTCGCCGACAAGCACGGGCGAGATGTCATGCACGCGTGCGATCCGCCGCAGGAACGAGAAGATTGCCTTCACATCCTGTCGGCGTCCGCGCAGAACACTGTGGAATTCGTCGAAGATGAGCAGGCGCGGCTTGACGCTGTCGAGAAGATGATCGACCTGTTCGCTGGCGCGGGACAGACTACGCCAGCCGGCAGCTTGCGGGGCGCGCAGTCCGGACAGAATGCTGGCGTAGAAATGCGACAGGCCTGCCCCCTCCCGGGTCTGGATCACCCAGACCCTTTGCCGGTCGGCACGGCGCAGATGTTCGACGGCGAAGCGTTCGGCGATCATGGTCTTGCCGTTGTGATAGGGACCAGCAATCAACAAGCCGCGTGGACGGAGTGATGGCGGGCGTTCCAACAGCTGCCGCATCGCATCATGTGCCGCAGAGGCACCGGGATGGCCTATCCAGCGTGGCGCCCGAATATGAGCAATGCGGGTGGCAGCATCCGCATCGAGCAACGCTGAGGTTGATGGTAGGAGATGGTCGGCCATGCTACCAGGTCTCCACAGGAAAGACGCGGCGGGGTCGGTCAGGTTCTGGTCCGGTATGGGTCGCCTCCGAAACCTGCCCGACATTTTGATACGCCTTCGGCGCGTCTGCGGCGTGTCGGGCCCTGGTCATTTCCCGCAGGTGAGCCTTCTTGGATTTGGCCCCGGCGACGGTCGCCGCGATTTCCCGGCGCAGAAGCGTCTTTTCCTGCGCCGGTCGTTGTTGGCTCTCTCGCGTGCGCGCTCGGTCGGCTTCATGCTGCCAAAGGGTGATTGGCATGGTCATCCCATCCCGCCGCTTTACCGGACGCCAGATCCGCGTGTCGGGATCGGCGATGTAGATCCGGCTGATGTCCCGGGGGTCGTAGCATAGATCCAGAGGTGGCAACCGGTCACGGCGGGCGACGAGAGGCCCAAGCCATTGCTCGAAGTAGTCGATGGCGAACACGCTGACGCCCTGGGGAGAGATGCGGCGTGTTGTGCGGGGGAGAAAGTTGAGCAGGACTTGGTCAGGATCATCGATCGGCCGGTCCGTCGGTGGAAGTCGCAGCTCCCATTCGAGGCGAGGCACAGTCAGCTTGCGCGCGTTCTGGGTCTGGTTGTGATCGACGATTGCCAGGGCGATGCAACGCTCGAGGGCCGCGAAGGTCAGACTTGCCCTCTCATCGGACGAATAGTCGCCGCGATCCGCGATCGACCGTCCGGTCTTGCCAGGAAGAGAGCGAAGCACCGTGTTCACTTTTCCAAGGAGGCGCTCGACAACCCCACCTCGGTGAACTGTGCCCTTGTTCCGGGTTCGGACGGTGATCCCGAAGTCGGCGCATCCTTTCGTAAAGGTACTGCTCTGAAATTCCTTGGCGGAGTCCACGACGATCTGCTTAGGGCGGCCATGCATCACCCACGGGTGCGCGATCCCGCGTTCGGCCAGCCAGTTATCCTTGCTGCATATCGCGTGGGCAAGGCACAAGGCGACCGAGAGCCGGGACGGACGCTCGAGGGTCAGACAGAAGCCGATGATGGCACTCGTCGCCACATCGGCGGCGATGGTCAGATAAGGTCTGCCAACGAAGATGCCATGATCGTCGATCACCTCGACGAACTGGATGTCGGCCGGGGTATGATCGATCTGGACGACCTCAAGGGCGTGGGCGGCACGGATGTATCCCGGACGCGGCTTCAGGCGGTGAAGATGCTTGCCACCGGAAAGCCGCCGCCGCGCGATCTCCTCTGGGGTGAACACGCGCGGGATCCGCTTGGCCACAGTGACATAGGACGGGGGCTTGTACCCTTCGCTGTCACAGCGCGCACGGATTTCGTCGACGATGGGCGCGAGATCGGGTTGCTCTGGCTGCAGCCACATCTTTCGCAAAGTGTCGGAAATGATGGCTTCCACGCTGGCCGATATCCTCGCACGCCGCGCGCCATTCGTCCGAGGAAGAAGCGACGAGACACGGCGGTCCTCCCGATACCGGGCGAGGTGATTGTAGACCTGACGCGTCGAAAGGCGCAGTTCCACCGCTGCCCGGCTGACAGCCTCCCGCATCGGCAAGTCGCCATCGAGAACCCGGTCAAGTTCGCGAGCGATCCGAACCGCCTTCGACCAAGCCTCGTCTGAAGCGCGGTAAGCTGCCCGCTCCAAAGGCCGATCTTTGCTGAGCGCTGTCATGCCGCCGTGCCCTTCAAAACCTATTGAAGTCCATAATGAAATTGAAATCGCAAAGCAGAAACCCGCGCCACTTCCGGAGGTACCTTGCGGAAATCATGTGAAAACCACGCAGTGAAATCGTGAAGGAAAAGCGACAGCCGGACGAAGACACCGCGGCCGGGATCGCGGACCTGCCGCTGCCGGCGGCACCGCGCGGCGGGCTGGTTGCGGCGGCAGAGTGGCGGGCGGCGGAAGCGGCGCTGGCGCCAGATCTGGCGGAACTGGCCTTCGACACAGGGCGGCTG
>NZ_JAGOGJ010000075.1:12711-32098 GCF_017996735.1 Niveispirillum sp. | reverse complement strand
ACAAAGGTGACGGACCCTTGCAGCAGCAGCATCAGCTCAAAGTGCCGGTACCGCATGGCGCGGCGGTGATAGGGCGTGCTGTCCCCCACCCCGTCCTGCCGCAACCATACGGATTACACATCCGGCAGCGGCGTGTTCATGGCAGGCACCTGGGACAGCACGCCCTATCACCGCCGCGCCATGCGGTACCGGCACTTTGAGCTGATGCTGCTGCTGCAAGGGTCCGTCACCTTTGTGGACGGGACCGGCCGCGAAGGGACCTTCCGCAAAGGCGATATCTTCCTGGTCGAGCAGGGGGCGGATTGTTCCTGGGAAAGCCGGGAACAGGTGGCCAAGATCTACGCCATCCACCGCCCTGCCTGACCGGCGCGATAGGCCCCTATTGCCCGTCGCGGCTGGCGAAGGGGCCGACCATGACCCCGATGAAACCACCCGCCTTGCGGGTCGACAGAATGGTACCATCGGCGCCCTTCAGCACGCTCTGCCAGTCACCCCCCGCCGACGCCACGTCGAAATCATATTCCCCGCCGCGCGCCGTGATGCGCAGCCGGTAGGAGGCTGACACCGTCACCGGCAGGCTGGCCAGCACCTTGCCGGCGGCGGGCACCTGCTTGCCGTCACGCATGCCCACCTTGGCCACAAGCCGCCCGCCATCGCGCTCGATGGTGAAACGGTACCAGTGCTCGTCACTCTGCACGGCGGCCAGGCCGGCGCGCTCCCCCGGCTGATCGGGGGTGAAGATCATTTCGGTGGTGATCACCGCCTGATGATGCTGTTGCCGGCGGCCCCAGAAGGCCGGGTTGCCATGGTCGGACAGGCCCACCGGCTGCAGGTTCAGCGTCAGCGCCCCATCGGACAGGCGATACCAGTCGCCCTTGGGATTGCGCGCCATCATCCAATAAGGCGGCAGCTTGTCGCCATCGAACTCGTCACGCACCTGGAAGGCGCCGGCGGTCGGCACCTTGGCAGGAGGCTGGGCCGGCAGGTCGGGCCTGGCATGGGTCAGGGGGATGGGCTGACCCGGATCGGTCAGGCGCGGCCAGCCATCGACCCAGCGCACCGGCATCAGGAACGTCTCCCGCCCGGTATTGTACAGATCATCGCCATAGGGGCGGATGGCCAGGAAGCTAGCCCACCATTCCCCCTTGGGCGTCACCACAAAATCGGCATGGCCGGCCGAGGTGATGGGGTGTGCGCGGGCCGGGTCCAGGTCGCGCTGCGTCAGGATCGGGTTGGCCGGATTGGGCGTGAACGGCCCCATGGGCGAGGACCCGCGCAGCACGACCTGCGAATGATTGATGGCCGTGCCCCCCTCCGCACAGATCAGGTAGTAAGCGCCATCCTTCTTGAAGATATGCGGCCCTTCGATCCAGATCGGCTTTTTCGAGATATCGACGCCGCCATTGACCAGCACCTTGCGCGGGCCGATGGTCTTCATGGTTTTCAGGTCAAATTCCTGGACCCAGATGGCGCGGTGGCCCTGGTACAGCGGTTCGCCCTCCGGCGGGCCGTTATTGACGATCCAGGCGCGGCCATCCTCAAAGAAGATCGACGGGTCGATCCCGCCCTCCAGATCGGGCAGCCAGATCGGGTCGGACCAGGGGCCCTTGGGGTCCTTGGCGGTGATGATAAAATTGCCGCCGCAATCGACACAGGTATTCAGGATGTAAAAGGTGCCGTCATGATGATCAATGGCGGGCGCAAACACACCACGCGACAGGCCCAGCGCCTTGAAATCCAGTTGGTCCGGCCGGTCGATGGCATTGCCGATCTGGGTCCAGTTCACCAGATCGCGCGAATGGAAGATCGGGATGCCGGGGAACCAGGAAAAGGTCGAGGTGACGATATAATAATCATCGCCCACCCGCGTGATCGACGGGTCGGGGTAATAGCCGGTCAGGATGGGATTGCGATATTCGCCGCGCTTTGCCTTCACCACCGCGTCGGACGGGTCCGACCCCTGATAATCCAGCCAGTTGAACCGGGCCGTATCGGCAGCATATCCGACGCCGGATATTCCCATGACCAATCCCAGCGCCAGCAACGGCACCGCCCAAATCCTGCGCATTTTTCCTCCCAACGCCTATTGTTAGCGTTATCATGAGGAAACAGCGGCGGGCTGTCCAGGGTTTTGACAGGGTTGTCGGGGGGGAGATGGGCTTGCCCTCACCCTCCCAGGCCTGCCGGCCTGGGCCCCTCCCTCTCCCACCTTCGTGGGCGAGGGGCGGAACTTGGCTCTGGGCCTTTTCTCGCCCCTCGCCCGCTGTGCGGGAGAGGGAGGGGCCCGAACGCGCCAGCGGTCGGGAGGGTGAGGGAGCAACGCAAGCCTATTTCCGCTCGGCCGCGCTCGCGTCACGTGCCGCGCGGAATTCGCTGTCCTGGCTCCAGTTGGGCCAGTCGCGGCCATCGGCCAGACGGCGGCCAAGGCTGTAGAGCAGGCCCATGTCCAGCCGGGCGCCGTCCAGGTTCCAATCCGGCGACCATTCATCGTCGGGCTGGTGGTACTTGTCCTTGATATAGGCATCGCGCCAGGCCTTGCCGGCCGCCACCCCGCCATTCACCAGATCAATGCCACCGCCGAAGGAGATGGCGGGCACGCCGACCTTGGCCATGGGGAAATGGTCGGAGCGGAAGAAGCCGCCGGCCTCGACGCGCGGATCGGGCGTGTAGGTGCGGCCGGCCTTCTTGCCCTCTTCGATCAGCATGTCGAGCAGGCCCAGCTTGGCCGTGCCGGAAATGGTGAAGTCCTTGGCGGGACCCGGTCCGATGGTGCCATCCATATTGATGACGCCTACTGTCCTGGCCAGCGGATAGACCGGGTTGCTGGCGTAATAGGTGGAGCCCAGCAGGCCCTTTTCCTCTGCCGTCACGGCCAGGAACAGGACGGAACGTTCAGCCGGACCCGCCGCCTTGAAGGCGCGGCCCAGTTCCAGCAGGCTGGCGGTACCGGATGCATTGTCCAGCGCACCGTTGAAGATATTGTCGCCATTGGCGTCGGGTTCACCCACGCCGATATGGTCCCAATGCGCGGAATAGACCACCGTCTCGTCCGGATATTTGGCACCCGTGATGCGGCCCAGCACGTTCTTGGAGGTGATGACTTCGGTCTTCACCTTGTAATCGGCCGACAGGGTGGCCTTCAACGGCACCGGCTGGAAACTGTCCTTGCGCGCCTCGGCCCGCAGTTTTTCGAAATCCAGACCCGAGGCCTTGAACATCTCGACCGCCAGATCGCGCTGAATCCAGCTTTCGAACGGCGTATGGGCGGTTTTGGGATCATCGCGCACGATGTCGAACATCGTGTTGGGATTGGAACTGGCCACCGTCGCCCAGCCATAGGAAGCCGGCGCGGTTTCATGCACGATGATGACACCGGCAGCACCCAGGCGGGCCGCCTCTTCATATTTATAGGTCCAGCGGCCGTAATAGGTCATGGCCTTGCCGCCGAACTTGCCCTCCGGCCCTTCGAAATCCGGATCATTGATCAGAACGACCAGGATCTTGCCCTTGACGTCCTGGCCCTTGAAATCATCCCAGCCGCGTTCGGGCGCCTTGATGCCATAGCCCACGAACAGCAGCGGCGCGTCCTTCATCGTGACGCTGTCCTGGCCCGTCAGGGCGGCGCGCACCGCGATGTCCTTGCCCTGGCTCAGGGCGTGGCTCTTGCCGCCGAACGTCAGCGACAGGGCGGGCTTGCCCACGATGTCGGACATGCGCAGCGGCACATCCTGCGTCCAGCCGCGCTTGCCATCGGCCCCGATAGTGCCGCCCGGCTCCAGCCCGGCCGCCTTCATACGCTCGATCAGGAAGGCGACCGTCTTGGTTTCCCCCACGGTCGCGGGCGCGCGGCCCTGGAAATCATCAGCGGACATGACGCGGATATCTTCCGATACACGCTTCATGTCGAATTGCGGGTCGGCCGCGAAGGCCAAGGTGGAGGTAAGGGCGGCCGTGGCCAGCAGTAGATACTTCATGTCCGATTGAAGCTCCCTGGATTTCGTATACGATCCATAACAGAGACCGGAAACCTTACCAACTGGTTAAGCGCGGGTGCCGAAATTTGCGGCAGGCATGGGTCCAATCGGGACATGGGGCGGGGGGCCGGTTGTCGCTGCGGTCCGCTGTTTTGCCCTCACCCTCCCAAGCCTTGCGGCTTGGGCCCCTCCCTCTCCCACCTGCGTGGGCGAGGGGCGAGGTTTGGCGTTGAGCCCGTTTTCCCCCCTCGCCCGCTGTACGGATGAGGGGGCAACCGCCCACCCGGTCAGCCTTCACCGCGCGGCACCCGTACCCGCAGCCGTTCTTCTTCCACGATCACCTCGGCCAGGGGGGGGACCCATTTTTTAAGGTTTTCCTTGGCAGTGGCGGCGGGCGGCAGGGTCATGCCCAATTGTTCGGCCCGCTTGGCCCATTCCATGCGCTTGCCAACCTCCGCCCCTTCCAGGAACCGGATGGCGGCGTCGGCCTTGCCCGCAAAGGCCCCGTCCTCTTTGGCGGCCATGCGTTCGCCCCGGCGCTGGGTCTTGGGTTTGGCCATTTCCTTGGCGGCGCGCTCGGCATCTTCGGCCGTCTTGCGGTGGATGCGGAAGACGCAGCCGACAACGCGCCCGCCGCCGCGCCCGCCACCCTGGCGGATCTCATGCAGGGCGGCCTTGAACTCACCCAGCCGGCCGATCTCCTCCAGCGCCGGGTCGAGCGCATATTTGCGCAGGTCCTTCCAATCCTTCAGCTTGTCGACACAGCCCAGGATGGCCCGCAACTCGTCCACCTTGGTCTGCCAATAGGGTTCGGCCGCGTTGCGGTCGGCATAGCGCTTCAGCACCTCATACAGGGTCAGGGCATATTTGCTCTCGAACTCATAGATGATACGCAGCGACAGATAGGAATAAAGGGCCGGTTCGCGCAGGCGTTCAGACACCCAGCTATGGAACGTGTAGGTCAGGGTCCCGCCCTCGATCCGGCAGGGACCCAGCAATTGTGAGCTTTCCCACCCGGCCGTGCCGTCGGACCGCAGATAGTTGAACTGGCACAGCACCTTCTGCAGGGTTTCGATGCTGGCCTTCAGGCGGGTATTGTTCACATCGGCCGTGCCGTCGCGCACCTCCGCCGCGAACCGGCGGATGGAGGCCAGCTCGATCGAATGGCTTTCCACCTTGCCCAGATTCTCGTAGGCATGGGCCAGCAGATGGTTGAACAGGCGGCGGTCGGCCAGCGTCAGGTCAGCATCGGCCTTGATCTCCACCGCACCCGTGGCCTTCACCAGCGTGAGGGGGGTCTTGCGGGGCGTCGTGGCCGTGCTGGGTGGTTTGGCTGCCATGGCGGGAGTGTAGGTCGGAGGTGAAAGGCCGGCAACTCCGAATTCCCCGGCCGTCTCCTGGCAAAAACTCCCGTTCGGGACTGGCGAAACCTCCCGATCGGGGCTGGCGAAACCTCCCGTTGGGGCTGGCGAAACCTCCGGAATGGGGGGTACAAGCCGTTGGAATGATTGGGTGATTCCGGCCTTAGGAATCTTGTAAGGAATCTTAGGATCTTCAGGAAAGGCTGGGATTTCAAGGGATTCGGAGATTTCGCCAGGGACGGGACCGGCCAGAATCATCGCCTTCAGCCGGGCATATTCGGAGTTTTTGCCAGGGTTCAGGCGTGGCAACGCGGTTTCACGCGGACGGATGCCCCGTTTGCGGCCCTTGCCTTCCACGAATCGGGACACGGAATAGTGCCGCCATTCGGAGATTTCGCCAGGGATGCGGGCAGGATCGAAGCCCGCCTGTGAAACATCGTGCAACAGATCATCCATGATGTTCCACCCCATTCGGAGTTTTAGCCAGCCCGCCCCGACTCCAAGCAAATCCAAGGGTCTCAGAGGCAACGATTCGGAGTTGGTGCCAGGGCATGCACCATTCGGAGTTTTTGCCAGGGTTGGGGATTCGGAGTTTTGGCCAGGGCGAGTCCGGTCTGGTCAGAACTTGTAAGATGCAGACTGTTGGGATGATTGACATGATCACCGGCCCCATGAAGAGACTGTGATCCTATAATAGGACTATGAATGATGCAATGGTGGGCTCACCCTGGGCTGGCCTGTCCCCGCCGGGTCAACCGCATGACTTCCTGTTGGACGAACGACCTTTCAAGCTGGAAGCCGTCGAAGAGAGTATAAAGCGGTGACAGAAAGCGGTGAACCAGAGCGGAAAGATCCGAACTGATTTGTTCCGCGTTTGTCTGAATCGACAGAGTTGCCGTGTCTGACAGAGAACGCGGTGAGCCAATTAAGTCCCGCAGGCTTGGATCCGAGAAGGAGGCCAATTCCCGGTGGGCAAGACCGCGATACCTAGCCTGAATTGTGATTGGTGCATTGTCGACGGTCAGAAGTTTGGCAAAGTTGGCGGCGTGGAGCATGACTAGGATCGCACTTTGAATAGGCGAAGTTATGTCAAAGAACGCACCGGGTCTCTTCAGGCTGGGATCATCTTCCTCGAATCCCCGACTCCAATAAGCGTTTCCCGTTGTCGATAGACGCCAGAAGTCGGGATCAGCAGGGCTGGATATCCGCTTTGATGCGCCAGGCGGATTTTGCCAGCACTCGATCATCTTTTTGTCGATGATTACGGGATTGAGCTCGATGCCAGATGAAATCCAGAAGGGAAGCCATCTCAACTGGACGCGAAATATATCGACCAGTGGCAGGATATCGTTCAGCATTCCTAACAATGACTCAGCATCCGGCACGGCTTTTGCCCCCGCGATTTCATAATCCACCTCGTACCCGCCCAAGGGATGGCGGGCAGGATCATCGACCGGCAGGTCTGCGACCAATTCCCGCCAGCGCGCCTGTGCTGCGGCGACGAAGGCGGCATGGCTGCCGGGGGGCGGTCCCTCCTCCACTAGGCCTACCACCTTCAGGATGGCCAGCGCCCGGCCCAGGGACAAGGTGGTCTCCCCCCTGTCAAAGGCGATAATCACAGGCTTGCTGACGCCGGCCAGATCAGCATGGGCCTGCTGGGTCAGTCCCTCCGCCTTGCGGCGGCGGTGGGCTTCGGCCACCAGTTGCGGCCAGTCGAGGGGCTGGATCATAGGGTCACCCTTGCGCAAGCTGCGTGGACGATGTCAGCGTAGAGATGGACGAAGCCATCGGCCCCCTCCCCCGCCGGTGGGATGAGTTTCGCGCTGTTGGCCGCGCGGGTTGCCAACTCGCGCAACGCCCGGCGGGCGGCGCGCTTCGGCAGGCCGATGTTTTTGGCGAAAGTCAGTAGCAGGGCGGCGTCGATCTGGTCCAGCGACTGCCGGACACCCGCCAGGGCCAGGGCTGTGTGCCGGTCATAGCGTCCACCATAGATCAGCGTGTTCAGCAGGTCATAGGCGGGGGACAGGCGCATCCCTTCCGGCCGTTCCAGCAACGAGAAATTCTTCAGATGCGCGTCGGCATTGCCGATCAGCGCCGAGGTGACAAGTTGCCGGAAGAACCGGTCGAGATCGATCTCCGGACGAGCGGAATGGCGGCTGATGGCCTCTGCTACCTCCTCATAGCTGCCGTCATATTTGCCGCGATTATCATTGCCGCGCGGCCGGGCCAGGATCTGGGCGAAATCCTCCATCCGCAGTTTGGTGCCGTCATCAGCGCGGTCGAAGCGGGTAATCAGCAGACACGGCTCATCATACCCTTCGACGAAGCCGTTCCTGAACGAAGTCACCTGATCGATGCCCAGGATATGGGCGGCCAGCGACAGGCTTAGGAACTCGTTGCGCACCAAGCCGTCATTGCTGGCATGGTTGAATTTGGCGATATGGGTGGCGGGGCTGTCGGCGGTGGCCGGATGGAAGTGGCGGCCTTCGTGAAAGGCCAGCAGCTTGCGCTGTACGCCGCTGACGGTGCGGCCGGGCGGGATGTCGTCGGGCCAGGTGGCCGGGTCCGCCGGGGTGGCAGCCCCGTCCAGCGGCAGGACCGACACCGCCCCGATACAATCCGCGCCATAGCGCAGCAGCAGGCCCAGATCATCCTGATCCTCGATCCGGCCAGCGCGGGCCTGACGTTCGCGCAGCCAGCCTTCCGGCCCCAGATGCTGGAAAAACGGATGCAGGCCGGCGGGCCAGGGATGGGCCCCGGATGACACGGGCAGGCAACAGCCGATATCCTGTGTCCAGCCCGGATCATAGACAAATTGGCTGCCCCCTGCCGCCGTTTCCCGCAGCAGACCGGCCCTTTGCCCCTTGAAAAGAACCTGTGCGGTGCGCACCCGGACCTCCGGCCATGGTCAGGAATAAGATACCTTGAGGGGAGGATAGCCGAAAATAACCCGGTTTGGTAAGATTTATGGGTTTATGATGGTTCGCTAATGATGTTTGGTCATTTATAATTGACTATATGGCGATCGTGATGGATTTTATAATTTATATGATACTTTTGGCGAAAATCTTCCCTGAATTCGTAGATTGGTCAAGGATAAATGACTGTTGGCCGTCCGGCGGCGCTGAAGGGACGGCCAGGACGGGGGCCGCTTTCGCGTCCACTTCCCTGACCGGCAGATGAGCAAGTGATTGTCTCCCGACAAGCTTGCCGTTCCGCGCGGGCGGCATTTCGGCCATGATCGCGGCGGACTTGGCCGGGTGCGGCGGCGTGCCCAGTTTTTCCAGACGCGATGCGGGAAACGAACCCGCGACGGAACGAGATGGCGAAGGTGTGAGATGGGTGCCGAGACGCAGAACAAGCTGGGACTTTCCGATGCCGACCTGCTGCGCGACAAGGGTGTGATTGCCGGGGCCTGGCTGGACGCGGATAGCGGGGAGCGTTTCCCCGTGCGCAACCCGGCCACGGGCGCCGTGCTGGCCCATGTGCCGATGATGGGGGCGGCGGAAACGGCCCGCGCCATTGATGCGGCCGCGGCCGCCCTGCCCGCCTGGCGTGCCCGTACCGCCCAGGACCGGGCCGGCCTGCTGCTGCGCTGGCGCGACCTGATGCTGGAAGCCGCCGATGATCTGGCCCTGCTGCTGACCCAGGAACAGGGCAAGTCGCTGGCGGAAGCGAAGGGCGAGATCACCTATGGCGCCAGCTTCATAAGCTGGTTCGCGGAGGAAGGGCGCCGCGCCTATGGCGACGTGATCCCCAGCCACAAGCCGGGATCGCGCCTGTTCGCCATCAAGCAGCCGGTGGGCGTGGTGGGAGCCATCACCCCCTGGAACTTCCCCAATGCCATGATCACGCGCAAGCTGGGCCCGGCGCTGGCGGCCGGTTGCACCGTGGTGCTGAAACCGGCCGAGGCGACGCCGCTGTCGGCCCTGGCGCTGGTCGTGCTGGCCGAGCGGGCGGGCATCCCGGCGGGGGTGATCAACATCGTCACGGGTGACCCCATCGCCATCGGCGGCGCGCTGACCGCGTCGCCCACCGTCCGCAAGATCAGCTTCACCGGCTCCACCCGCGTCGGCCGGCTGCTGATGGCGCAGAGCGCGCCGACGGTGAAGCGCCTGTCGCTGGAACTCGGCGGCAACGCGCCTTTCATCGTGTTCGACGATGCGGAGATCGGGCCGGCCGTGGCGGGTGCCATGGCGTCCAAATACCGCAATTCCGGCCAGACCTGTGTCTGTGCCAACCGGCTGTTCGTGGAGGATGGCATCCATGATGCCTTCGTCGCCCGGCTGAAGGAGGAGGTGGAGAAGCTGTGCGTCGGCAATGGCCGCGACGCGGGCGTCAACCAGGGGCCGCTGATCAACCTGGCCGCCGTGGAAAAGGTGGAGGAACTGGTGGCCGACGCCCTGGAAAAGGGCGCCACGCTGGTGACCGGGGGCAAGCGCCATGCGCTGGGCGGCTGCTTCTATGAGCCCACCATCCTGACCGGCGTGACGGGGGAGATGCGCATCGCGCATGAGGAGATTTTCGGCCCCGTCGCCGCCATCCAGCGCTTCCAGGGCGAGGAACAGGTGCTGCGGCTGGCCAATGACACGGAATTCGGTCTGGCCGCCTATTTCTACAGCCGGGACATGGGCCGTATCTGGCGGGTCGCGGAAGGGCTGGAAAGCGGCATGGTCGGGGTGAATGACGGGCTGATCTCCACCGAGATCGCGCCCTTTGGCGGGGTGAAACAGTCCGGCCTGGGCCGCGAGGGCAGCCGCTACGGCATCGATGAATATCTGGAGATCAAGTACATCTCCATCACCGTGGGCGGCTGATGCAGCCAACCGCCGGGCGCCGTTCCCTCACGGCGCCCGGCCTGTTTCCCGTTCCCGCATGAAGGCCGACAGGGCGTCCGCCTCCATCGGGCGGCCGAAATGCCAGCCCTGGCCGATATCGCAGCCGATCTCCGTCAGGATGTCGGCCGTGGTCGCATTCTCCACCCCCTCGGCCACCACTTCCATCTCCAGGTCATGGGCCAGGTTGATGACGGCCGCCACGATATGGCGGGACCGGCGGCTGTCGGCCAGATCGCGGATGAAGCCCTGGTCGATCTTGATCAGGTCGGCCGGCAGGTGCTTCAGATAGGAGAGAGAGGCATAGCCGGCGCCGAAATCATCAATCGCCACCTTCACCCCGCCGGCCCGCAGATGGGCCAGCACGCCGGCCGTGCGGTCCAGATTTTCCATCACGGCGGTTTCCGTCACCTCGATCTCCAGCCGGCCGGGCGGCACGCCCGCCGCGCGGACAATGTCCAGCAGCCCGTCCAGCCAGACGGGATCGGCCAGTTCCTTGACCGAGGCATTGATGGAGATGACGGCGTCGCGCGGC
Source organism: Niveispirillum sp. (assembly GCF_017996735.1). Classification (GTDB taxonomy): domain Bacteria; phylum Pseudomonadota; class Alphaproteobacteria; order Azospirillales; family Azospirillaceae; genus Niveispirillum. Next base: position 21,393 of record NZ_JAGOGJ010000075.1, on the reverse strand, counting down.
AAATGCAGGCGCCCGGCCGACAGATGGTCCAGCGTGCGGCGCGTCACCAGCCGGTCGATATCGCCGACCAGCCCGATCCGTTCGGCCACGGGAATGAACAGGGCGGGGCCGGGTCCCGGCCGGCCGTCGGGCCGGCGCCAGCGGACAAGCGTTTCCACCCCGCGCACGCTGCCATCCTTCAGGCGGATCTGCGGCTGGAATACGGGGTGCAGCAGGCCGGCGGCCATGGCGCCCGGCAGATCGGCCGCCACCTCCGTCCGTTCCTTGATGGACTGGGCCACATGGTCGTCATAGGTGAAGATGGGGCTGGCCCGCTGGTCGGCGGTCTGGGCGGCCCAGCTTCCGCCGGCATCCTGGGCCAGGATCAGCGCTTCGCGGTCGCTGAATTCCTGAGCCTGCGGCATCACCACAAAATGCACATCGGGCAGCATGGACAGGCCGCCCAGATCGACCCCGTCGCGGAAGGAGGCCGAGAGGGCTGTGGTCAGATAGGGCGGCGCCTCCCCGCCCGGCGACAGGATGGCATAGGCCAGTTGCCGCCGCGCCAGCCGCGCCGTCAGCTCGCATCCGGTCAGCATGCCGTGGATGCGCCGGTGGACGGCACCCATGATGGCCGTTTCCACCTGCGGGCCGAAGGTGACGGCCAGATCGTCCAGATTGCGCACATAGGCTAGAAGCACCCAGAAACCCGCCCCTTCACGCCCCGCCGCCAGCAGCCCCTCCAACTCCCGTTCCCAGGACCGGCGGTTCAGCAGGTCCAGTTCCGGGTCGCGATGGGCCAGGCGGTGCATCTCGATCTCGGCCTGCCGCTCCGCTGTCACGTCGCGGATCAGGGCCGTGAAATGCAGGCCCGTGGACAGTTCCAGCCGCCCCACCGACAGCCAGGCCAGGAAGGTGGACCCGTCGGCGCGCCGGGCCACCACCTCCCGCCCCTTGCCGATGACGCGGGCCTGCCCCGTTTCGATATAGGCATTCACATAGGTGGCGTGGCGTCCGGCATCCGTGTCGGTCATCAGCATGGTGATGGACTGGCCCACCATGGCCCCCACCGGATGGCCGAACAGCGTGGTGACGGCGCGGTTGGCCTGCAGGATGGTGCCGCCGGTATCGATGGTGACGATCCCGTCCACCGCCGTATCCAGGATCGATTGCAGTTCGCGTTCCCGCCGGCGCAGCGATGTCAGCGCCTGGTTCAGGACACGGGCGAAATCCCGCAATTCGCGGATGCCGTTGCGGGGCAGGCGCACGGGTTCGTCATTGGCGCCCACCCGTTGCAGCCGCCCCGCCAGCGTGGCCACGGGCGCCACGATCAGCCGCACCGACAGGAAAACCAGCAGGCCCAGCAGGGCCAGCAGCGCCCCGCCCAGCCGCAGACTGTCATTCAGCAGGTCGGCGCGCGCCTGATCCATGGCCCAGTCGATGCGCTGGACCAGCAGCAGGTGTCCGGCCACGGCGTCCGCCCCGCCCAGCAGGCGGTTGCCCCTGTTGATGGTCCAGCAGCCGGCCAGCAGCCGGTCCCCCTCGGCCACCACCAGCCCGCGCCCGCAGGCCCGGTCCGCCGCCGCCCGGCGCAGAGCGGCGGGCACCTGCGCGACCGTGTCCAGATCCGTGCCTTGCAGCATCACGTCATTGGCGAAGACGGGCTTGCCCCCCGGATCGGCCAGCAGCACCAGATCGGCGCGCGAGCGCAGGGCGGCGCGGTCGATGGCGTCGATCTCCGGCCCGTCATGATGGGCGAAGCGGGCACCGATCTCCGACGCGGTATTGGCGCCGGTCTGGGCGAATTCAAGCCGCGCCTCGGCCAGCACCTCCGCCATCAGGTCGGGATACAGCACCAGCCAGGCGAACAGCGCCATGACCGCGACACCCAGCAGGGGCGGCAGCAGCAGGACGGTCAGCAGGGTAGGATTGCGCATGCCACCCCCTATTCCGGCAGATAGGAAGGGTCGAGCACGGGGTCGGGCGCCCGACCCACCTCCCCCGATGCGACCAGCCAGCGCTGTGCCTGCGTCACTGCCGGGGCGTGGGCGGACAGCATGGCGCGGCTGGTGGCGGCGTTGGGGAAATCCAGCCGCGCCAGCACCTGCCGCACCTGCGCGTCCGACAGGTGCTGACGCCGGCCGACCCGCTGGATCGCCAACGCGTCGCCCCGGGTCAGCCCGTCCACCCCGCCATACCAGGCGGCCAGCAGCCGGTACAGCGTGGCCCGCCGTCCCGCCAGCCGGTCGCGGCGCACAGCCAGCACATCCACCACCTCTCCCGCCATGTCGGCGCTGTCAAAGACGCGGACGGCGCCGGCCTGTTCCAGGTGGCTGACCAGCGGTTCGTAACTGACGATATAATCCAGGTCCAGCCGGCGCAGCGCATCGGCATGGTCGCCCACCGACACGGGCTGCACCTGCACCTGACCCAGGGTCAGGCCATGGCGTTCCAGAAAGCGGTAAAGCACGAAGGACCCCACCCCTTCCGTCTCTACCCCGATGCGGGCACCGGCGGGGCCGCGCGCCACCGCCGCCGCGTCCCGCGCCAGCACCACGTCGGCGCCGTTGGATATGTCCAGCACGGCCAGCACCGCCATGGGCCGGCCCGCCGCTTCCAGCCGCATCACCTCGTCCAGGGTCAGGGCGGCGCCGTCCAGGCTGCCCGATGCCACCGCCTCCATCAGCGCCGGCGAGGACCGCGCCTCCACCAGCGTGACATCGGCCGGCAGGGTGCCTGCCGCGCGGGCCAGGTGGAAGGGTTCATAGCCGATCCACAGGTTGGTGCCGATGGCCAGCGGCCGGACGGGGGATGGCACGATGCTCCACGCCCCCGCCACGAACAGGGCGCAGCCCGAGAGGATCAACAAGACGGCGACACCGTAGCCGGTGCGGGCCTGCCGTTCCATTTGTTATTCCTTATGATGCCGGACGACAGGTCTCTTCCCGGGCTGTGTCGCCCCAGGTGACCCGTGCCACGCCCTGATGTTCCCAGAAACTTTCGTTGCGTCCTTCATACCGGGCGCCGCTGCCCGATGGCGCCGCCAGCATCAGCGATGTCTGGTCGCCCCGCTGTGCCAGCGCGCTGGCCGGCTCTGTCTGAAAAAAGCGGATGGTGATGTCCCCGGCCGGGTTGCCGGCACAAGTGAAACGCACGGGCGCGGTGCCGGGCACCAGATCGAAGGTCGCCTGAAGCTCGGCAATGCGCCAGACATAATCTTCCTGGATGCACAGGCGCTTGTCATCGGCGGTCCAGCAGGCATTGCGACCCTTCACCCAGCCCCGCTGTTCGGTCTTCAGCATGTCCGACGCGGCCTTGCCTTGTGCGGTGGCCTTGGCCTGGGCGGCGGTGTAGATGGCGGCGACCTTGCGGTCCAGCGCCGCAAGGGCCGGGTCTTTGCAGATGATGAGCTCGACCTCGCGCCCCGCCTTGCGGCAATCGAAGGCCGGGCCTTCCTGCGCCGCCGCCGTTCCCGTCATCAGGAACAGGCCCGTCAGGCCCAGAGTAATCGCGACCCGATATGTCAAGTTCACCCCCGTGCCGGACGGGGGAACCCCATCCTGAAACAAATTGTACAGCGGTGCGCGACGAAGCAGAAGCGCCTTCACGTCGGGTCAACCGGAATTCCCCATGACGACAGTGGGTTAGGCGCCACATCGTTCGCCATCCTTCCATGGTCTAATATGGCGGTTCCGCCCCGTTCCGTAGCATGGCGCAAAAGAACCATGCGCCCCGGGGAGGATATGATGGGCATTCCTGTCTGCCGCCGTGCCCTGCTGGCCGGCCTCGCCACGCTGGCGGCGCTGCCGGCACGGGCGGATACCGCGCCCGTGCCCGTCCGCCTGGGTCTGCTGCCCTTCGGCACGGTGCAGTGGGAGGTGGAGACGGCGCGGGCGCGGGGGCTGGACCGGGCCAACGGGGTGGCGCTGGCGGTGCAGGAACTGGCCGGCACCCAGGCGGCACAGGTGGCGCTGCTGGCCGGCGGCGTGGACATCATCGCCAGCGACTGGCTGTGGGTGGCGCGGCAGCGGGCGGCCGGCATCGACCTGTCCTTCATCCCCTATTCCTGTGCCGTGGGCGCCGTCATCGTGCCCGCCGACAGCCCCATCCGCAGCACCGCCGATCTGGCCGGCAAACGTATCGGCATTGCCGGCGGTCCGCTGGACAAGGGCTGGCTGCTGCTGCGTGCCCAGGCGGCGCGGCGCCATGGCATCGTCCTTGCCGCCGAGGCGACAGCGCTTTACGCCGCCCCGCCGCTTCTGTCGCAGCAGGTGCAGGCGGGCAAACTGGACGCCGTCCTGACCTACTGGCATTTCGCGGCCCGGCTGGAGGCGGCGGGCCTGCGGCAATTGGTCGGCGTGTCCGATCTGGCCCGCGATCTGGGCCTGGCCACGGCCGTGCCGGCGCTGGGATATGTCTTCCGCGCCGACTGGGCCGCGGACAACGCCGCTGCCCTGACCGGTTTCACGGCGCTGTCACGGCAGGCCAAGACCATCCTGGCGATGGAGGACGCGGCCTGGACCCCGCTGCGCCCCCTGCTGGGCGCCGATGATGACCGGGCCGCCATGGTCCTGCGCGACCGGTTCCGCCACGGCATCCCCACCCGCTGGACCGAGGCGGAACGCGCCGATGCCGCCCGGCTGTTCGCCATCCTGGCGGGGCTGGGCGGGCGTGAACTGGTGGGCGATGCCACGGCCATTCCTGACGGGACCTTCTGGCCCGTCACCTGGAACTGAGAGCATGGCGCGGGCCGGTCTGTCCATCCTGTTGATCCTGCTGGTCTGGCAGGGGGCGGCGCTGGCCGTCGGCGGCCCCACCCTGCCCGGCCCTGGCGCCGTCGTTGCGGCCCTGGCGCGCGAGGCGGCCAGCGGCCAGCTTTTTCTGCATCTGGGCGTCACCCTGGTCCGGGTGGCGGCGGCCTTTGTTCTGGCCCTGTCCATCGGGACGGCCCTTGGCATCGCCATGGGCCGGTCGCCGGTGATCGACGGGCTGCTGGGACCCTGGCTGATGCTGGCCTTGAACGTGCCGGCGCTGGTGGTGATCGTGCTGTCCTATGTCTGGTTCGGCCTGACGGAGGCGGCGGCCATCGCGGCGGTGGCGGTCAACAAGATCCCCAATGTCGTGGTGCAGGTGCGGGCCGGTGCGCGCTGTCTGGACCCCGCCTTGTCGCGCATGGCCGATGCCTATGGCTTCGGACGGGCCGACCGGCTGCGCCATCTGCTGCTGCCGCACCTGACGCCCTATCTGTTCGCCGCCGCGCGCAACGGCCTGTCCCTGGTCTGGAAGATCGTGCTGGTCGTGGAATTGCTGGGCCGGGGCAATGGCGTGGGGTTCAAGATCCATCTGGCCTTCCAGATGTTCGATGTCGCCACGCTGCTGGCCTATACGCTGTCCTTCGTGGCGGTGGCGCAGGCGCTGGAACTGGCGCTGGTGGCGCCGCTGGAACGGCGGGCCGGGCGCTGGCGCGGGGTGGCCCATGGCTGAGCTGCTGCGCCTTGCCATCGGTGAAAAGCGGTTCAACGGCGCCCCCATCCTGGCCGGCCTGTCGGTGACCGTGGCGGCGGGAGAGGTGGTGGCCCTGGTCGGCCCCAGCGGTTGCGGCAAGAGTACCGCCCTGATGCTGGCCGCCGGTCTGGACCGGGATTTCACGGGCGAAAGGCATCTGGCGCCCGGTGCGCGGCTGGTGGTGCAGTTTCAGGAACCCTGCCTGCTGCCCTGGCGTTGCCTGACCGACAATATCGATCTGGCCCTGCCGCCCGCCCGGCGCGGTGGCGATACGGCCCGGCGCTGGCTGGAGGCGGTGGAACTGCCGGCGGCCGCACAGGCGCAGTTCCCGGCAGAGGTCAGCCTGGGCATGCAGCGCCGCGCCGCCCTGGCCCGCGCCCTGGCCGCCGATGGCGACCTGCTGCTGCTGGATGAACCGCTGGTGTCGCTGGATGCGGGGCTGGCCGGCCGGTTGCGCGCCCTGCTGCTGCGCCGCATGGCGGAACGTCCGGGGCTGGGCCTGCTGATCGTCACGCATGACCTGATGGAGGCCGCGCAGATGGCCGACCGCATCCTGCTGCTGGGCGGGCATCCGTCCCGGCTGGTGGGGGAGGTGCGGCCCGACGGGCAGCGGGGGCAGCGGGGCCCCGCCCAACAGTCGGACATCCTGTCGCGCATCGCCCGCCTGCAGCAGATGCCTGTTTCCCCGGCGCCGTACTTGTCTATATGTCCCTGAAATCCCTGTCCGGAGATGGTTTCGATGTCCCGCCCCCTGTTCGCCCGCCCTGCCCGCCCGTTGACCGCCGCCGCCCTTGTGGCGCTGCTGCTGGCGGGCACGGCCGCAGCGCAGGAAACGCAGGTGGCGGAGATCATCGTCACGGGCCGGCGCGACGGGGTGCCGGCATTCGAGCGTGCCTATGGCCCCACCGTGATCGACGCCGCCACCCTGGCCACCGCCCCGCAGCGGCGCCTGGACGAGGCGTTGCGCGCCGTGCCGGGCTTCGGCCTGTTCCGCCGATCAGGATCGCGTACCGCCAACCCCACGACACAGGGCGTGTCCCTGCGCGGCATCGGCCCCAACGGGGCGGGGCGCACCCTGGTTCTGGTGGATGGGGTGCCGGTCAATGATCCGTTCGGCGGCTGGGTCTACTGGTCGCGCCTGCCCACATCGTCGGTGGACAAGGTGGTGATCACGCGCGGCGGCGGGGCCGGCCCCTGGGGCAACGCCGCCCTGGCCGGCACCATCCGCATCGACACCAAACAGCGCGACGGCGTGGATATGGAACTGGCCGGCGGCAGCGACGGCACCTTGCTGGCGCAGGCGGCCCTGGGCGGCAGCGCCGATGGCTGGCATGTCGGCCTGTCGGGCAGCGCCTTTCAGACCGACGGCGTGATGCTGGTGGAAAAATCCCGGCGCGGCCCCATCGATATCCGGGCCGACAGCGATGCCTATGCCGTGGATGGCACCCTGTCCCGGCGCTTCGGCAGCGTCTCCGCCACCGCCAAAATCTCCGGCTTCAAGGAAAGCCGGGGCAATGGCACCCCCTATACCAACAATGCCACCGACGCGACGGAGGCCAGCCTGCGCCTGGTCGGCGATGGGGAGGCGGTGGATTGGGAGGCCGTGGCCTATTGGCGCGACTGGTCCTTTGCCAGCACCTTTTCCGGGGTGAATGCCACGCGTACCGCCGAAACCCCGTCGCTGGACCAGTATGACGTGCCGGCCACGGCCAAGGGCGGCATTGTGCAGATCGCCTTCTCACCCGCCCCCGGCCATGAAACCGATATCGGCGCCGATGTGCGGGTGACCGATGGGCGGACCCGGGAACGCTTCACCTATAGTGCCGGCCGCTATACCCGCCTGCGCGATGCCGGCGGGGAACAGCAGGTGGGCGGCCTGTTCATCGAACATGCCTGGACCGGGGTGCCGGGCCTGACCGTTTCGGCCGGCGGGCGGCTGGATGGCTGGCGCAACAAGGATGGCCACCGGGTGGAAAGCGACAGCGCCACGGGGGCATTGGTGCGCAATGACCGCTATGCCACGCGCGACGGCACCGTCGCCAATGGCCGCGCCGGCATCGACTGGCAGGCGAGTGATAGCGTCGCGCTGCGGGCGGCGGCCTATACAGGCTTCCGCCTGCCCACCCTGAACGAGCTGTATCGTCCGTTCCGGGTTGGCAATGATATAACTGAAGCCAATGCCGGTTTGGAACCGGAACGGATGCGCGGCGTTGAAGGCGGCGTCCGCCTGACCCCCGGCGGCGGCGTCACGGCCAGCGCCACCCTGTTTCATGTCCGCCTGAAAAACGCCGTGGACAATGTCGTGATCCAGACCACGACCGGCACCAATGCCGAACTGGGCGTGTTTGTGCCGGCCGGTGGCAGCCTGGCGCAGCGGCGCGGGCTGGACCGTGTCGCGGTGCAGGGGGTGGAGGCGGACCTTGGCTGGCAGGTGACGGACAGGCTGCGCCTGGGGGCCGCCTATCTGTTCAGCGACAGCGAGATCAAGGACCCCGGCAGCATCACGGCCCTGAAGGGCAAGCAATTGGGCCAGTCGCCCCGCCATTCCGGCACGGTTGACGCCACCTGGACCCCGCTGGACCCGCTGACCCTGCGCGTGCAGATCCGCGCGGCGGGAAGGCAGTTCGAGGATAGCCGCAACCTGGGCACGCTGGACAGTTATGTGGTGGGCGACCTCTATGCGGCTTGGAAGCTGGACAGCACGCTGGAATTCTATGCCACGGCGGAAAATGTCACCGGCGAACGGGTGGAAACGGGCCGGCGCAGCGACGGGCTGACCAATATCGGCCCGGAACAGCAATGGCTCTTGGGGCTGCGGGTGCGGCTGTAATTCCAAGGGTCATGTTCCATGACCCTTGGTGTTTAGCTGTTCCCTCAGGCGCCGGGCGCTGCCATCCGGCAGCTTGGCTCACGCAGGCACGCGCCTGCGGGCCAGCGGTCGCTGGCCTTCAAGGGTCATGTTCCATGACCCTTGGTGTTTAGCTGTTCCCTCAGGCGCCGGGCGCTGCCTCCGGCAGCTTGGCTCACGCAGGCACGCGCCTGCGGGCCAGCGGTCGCTGGCCTTCAAGGGCCATGTTCCATGACCCTTGGTGTTTAGCTGTTCCCTCAGGCGCCGGGCGCTGCCTCCGGCAGCTTGGCTCACGCAGGCACGCGCCTGCGGGCCAGCGGTCGCTGGCCTTCAAGGGCCATGTTCCATGA
>NZ_JAGOGJ010000075.1:0-12611 GCF_017996735.1 Niveispirillum sp. | reverse complement strand
CCCTTTGTATCAATCCAGCGTCTGGCGGTAGCGTTTGACGGCCAGCACCGACACGGCCAGCAGGAAGGCCGCCATGGGCCACAGGTCGGGCCAGACCTGGGGGAAGCTGCTGCCTTTCAGCATCACCCCGCGCACGACCCGCAGGAAATGGGTCAGCGGCAGCACCTCCCCCACCATCTGCGCCCATGCGGGCATGCCCCGGAACGGGAACATGAAGCCCGACATCAGGATCGAGGGCAGGAAGAAGAAAAAGCTCATCTGCATGGCCTGAAGCTGGTTGCGGGCGAGCGTGGAGAACAGGAAACCGACGGCCAGATTGGCGGTGATGAACACCATCAGGCCACAGGCCAGCGCCAGCGGATTGCCCAGCATGGGCACGCCGAACAGCAGGCGGGCCGCCACCATGATCACCGTCACCTGCACGCCGCCGACCAGGATGAAGGGCGCCAGCTTGCCCAGCATCACCTCCGTCGGCCGCACCGGCATGGCCAGCAGGTTTTCCATGGTCCCGCGCTCCCGCTCCCGCGTGACGGCCAGCGCGGTCATGATGATCATGGTCATGGTCAGGATGGTGCCCATCAGGCCCGGCACGATATTGTGCTGGGTCAGGCCCTCCGGGTTGTAGCGGCGATGCACGCGCAGCTCCACGGGGCCGGGAACGGGCGCCAGCCCCGCCAGCGGCCCCGTCAGGGTGGCCGTCATGACGCTGTCGATGATCCGTTGCAAGGCACCCACCGCATTGCCCGTGGCCGCCGGATCGGTGGCGTCCGCCATGACCAGCAGGGCGGGCCGTTCGCCGCGCAGCAGGTCGGTGCCGAAGCCGGTGGGGATTTCCACCACGAACTGCACCTTGCCCTGATCCAGCAGCAGGTCGGCCTGTTCCGGGCTGTCCAGGGTGCGGGCCAGTTCGAAATAATTGCTGGTCTGCAGGGCCGACACGATGGCGCGGCTGAACTCGCTGTTGTCCTGGGACAGCACGGCCGTGGGCAGATGCTTGGGATCGGCATTGATGGCAAAGCCGAACAGGGTCAACTGGATCAGCGGGATGCCGACCATCATGGCGAAGGTCAGGCGGTCGCGCTTCATCTGGATGAATTCCTTGATGACCAGCGCCACCAGACGGGCGGGCGAAAAGCGGGGGGAGAGGTCGGTCATGAGGCCCCCGTGGGCTGGAAATTATCGGGCGTGGTGCCCATCAGATGAATGAACGCATCCTCCAGCGTCGGGTCGCCACGCCGCCAGTCCAGGCCATCCTGCCCCTGCCACGGCGCCACGGCCGCATCCAGGGCGGCGGGGTCCGGCCCGCTGACATGCAGGTTGTTGCCGAACGGCGCCACCATGCTGACCCCGGTCCGGCCCGACAGGTCGCGCGCCAGCGCCGCGATGCGCGCCGGCGGCCCGCCCACATGCCAGGTGGTCAGGCCCGACCCCGCCACCACCTCCTCCACGGTGCCATCGGCCAGCAGCTTGCCATAGGCCAGATAGGCGATGCGGTGGCAGCGCTCCGCCTCGTCCATGTAATGGGTGCTGACCAGCACCGTCATGCCCTCCGCCGCCAGGGCGTGGATCTCGTCCCAGAATTCACGCCGCGCCTTGGGGTCCACGCCGGCCGTCGGCTCGTCCAGCAGCAGCAGGGCCGGGTCGTGCAGGATACAGGCGGCCAGCGCCAGCCGCTGTTTCCAGCCGCCCGACAGGGTGCCCGCCAACTGATCCTTGCGGTGGGCCAGGCCCAGCCGGTCCAGCGCCGCCGCCACACGGGCGGGCCGGTCGGCCAGCGCATAGAGACGGGCCACAAAATCCAGGTTCTCCCGGATCGTCAGATCCTCATAGAGGCTGAATTTCTGGGTCATGTAGCCGACACGCTGTTTGATGGCCCAGGCATCGCGGCGGATATCGAAGCCTAAGCAGGTGCCTTCCCCCGCATCGGGCACCAGCAGGCCGCACAGCATGCGGATGGTGGTGGTCTTGCCGCTGCCATTGGGGCCCAGGAAGCCGTGGATCCGGCCCTTTGCCACCCGCAGATCGACATGGTCCACCACCACCCGCTCCCCGAACCGCTTGGTCAGGCCCCGCACGTCGATGGCGATATCACTCATGGCGCCGGCTCCGCCGATACGGGCTGACCGGGCGACAGGGCGGCGGGATCGGGGTCCAGCGCCGCCTCCACCCGGAAGACCAGCTTGGCATTGGTGTCGCGGCTATAGATCACGGGCGGGGTATATTCGGCGTCGGATGCGATGCGGGTGATGCGGGCGGTCAGGCCGGGCTTGCAGCCGTCACAGGTGACGTTGAGCCGCCCGCCCGGCGACAGGGCGGACCGGCGGGCCTGGGGCACGAACAGCACCAGCTTCACATGGCCCGGCGGCAGCAGGCTGACCACCACGCCGCCCGCCGGCACCCATTCACCGGGGCGGCGCACGATGTCATCGACCATGGCGTCGGCCGGGCTGTCGACATGGCGCTGCGACAGGCGCCATTCGGCCTGGGCCATGCTGGCCTTCGCGGCGGCGACCGCCGCCTCTGCCGCGGCCACCTGATCGGGGCGGGCGGGCAGCCGGGCGGTGGCCAGTTGTGCCTTCACCTGTTCCAGCCGGGCCGTCGCCTGTGACGCCGCCGCCTGCGCCTGTTCCAGGCGGGCGCGGGCCGTGACACTGTCGGCGGCCAGCGATTTCTGCCGCTCCAGATCCTGCCGCGCCAGTTTCAGGGCGGCGTCGGCCTCCCGCCGCTGTGCCTCCACGGCCGCGATCTCCTCCGCCCGCGCGCCCAGCCGGCGGTCGGCCAGCGCCGCCTCCGCCTGGGCCAGCCCGGCCCGCGCCTCGGCCAGGGCGGCCGTTGCGGCGGTGTCGTCCAGGGTGAACAGGCGCTGGCCCTTGGTAACCCGCGCGCCTTCCGCCACGGGCACCGCGCCGATCCAGGCGGCCTCCGGCGCGGCGATGCGCAGGTAATCCCCCTCCACATAGCCCTGGAACGGCCCCTGGTCGGGCGCCGGGCCACAGGCGGACAGAAGCGGCAGGATCAGGGCCAGGGTCAGAATGGATCGCATCATGCGGCACCTCCCATGCCGGGTTCAGCCTGTATCGACCGCAAAAAAAGCTCGGCATGGGTGGAGAGCAGCGTGTCGACCGACAGGGGCTGTTCCTCCACCGCCGCAAAACTGGTGCGCCAGATGGCGGCCAGCAGGACGGGCGCCATGAACAGGCGGGCGGTGATTTCCGGGTCCGCCATGGGCCGGAATTCCCCCGCCGCAATGCCATCGCGCAGGATGCCGCCCAGAAGGCGAAGGCCGCGTTCAACCACCTCTTTTCGGTAGAAACGCGCCATATCGGGGAAGTTTCCGGCCTCTGCCATCACCAGCTTGGGAATGGCGACCAGACACGGATTGCCGACCACCAGCGACACCCCGGCCAGGATGGCGCGCAGCCGGTCGGCCGCACCGGCACCCGGCATGCGGGCCCCCGCCTCCATCGCTTCCAGCCGGGGCAGGATATTCTCGCGCACCAGCGCCTCGAACACCGCCTCCTTGGACGGAAAATACAGATAAAACGTACCCTTTGCGACGCCGGCCCGGCGGGCGATCTCTTCCATCCGCGTGGCGGCAAAGCCCTTTTCGGCAAAACAATCCAGGGCGGCAGCCAGCAATTCACCGGGCCGCGCCTGTTTGCGGCGTGTCCGGACGGGCGGGATCGTGTCTTCCATGGGCGCCTTAATGACTGAATGGTCAGTTATTAAGGCGCGTGTATCTGGCGTCTGTCAAGGGCGGCTGCCGCTTCACACGGGAACGGCGCCCGTCCGCGCTGCGGGCAGCCAGACCGAACCCAATAGGCATCCAGCATGAATGCTATCGATATCGGTAAAAAACCGGGCTTGTACTTAGCAACTTTTGTCGTGTATGCCACGATTCATTGTACCAATCGTTCAGATCTAAATTGATTTAATTTTTTATTAATCTTCATCGATCAAACGGGTGCAAGAACTGAGGAGGGGCCTTTGTGATGGAAAATACCACCGCGGAACGGGAAGAACGCCTGGCCTTTGTTGGCATCGATGCCGAGGTGCGCGCCACGCTGGCTGCGGCACGGCCCCGAATCGCCGCTGCCCTGCCGGCCATCATTGACGCCTTCTATGCCGATCTGAAGCGCTGGCCGGCGATGGTGAAGATGTTCCGCACCGATGCCGTGATGCGCCATGCCCGCGAGCGGCAGTTGGAACATTGGCTGAACCTGTTCTCCGGCCGGTTCGACGAGGCCTATTTCACCAGTGTGAAGGCCATCGGCCGCGTGCATTCGGTTCTGGGGCTGGAGCCGCGCTGGTATATGGGCGGCTATGCCACCACCCTGTCGCGCCTGTACAAGGTGCTGGTGACCGGGTCGGGCAGCCGCTGGCGCCCGGCGGAGGCCGAGGCACGGCTGGCCGACACGATGCGGGCGGTCAATCTGGCCGTGATGCTGGATATGGATCTGGTCATTTCCGTCTATCTGGAAGAGAACGCCGCCCGGCATGACAAGCGCCTGGCCGAGATGGCGGCACAGCTTGACGCCCATGTCCGCCACATGGTGGACGGCGTGGCCCAGGCGGCCGAACAGCTTGACGACAGCGCCCGCCAGATGCGCCAGTCGGTGGTGGCAACCACTGATCTGGCCCGGTCGGCCCATGATGCGGCCGACCGCGCCGCCGACAATGTGTCCAGCGTGGCGTCGGCGTCGGAGGAACTGTCCGCCTCCATCGGGGAGATCGTGTCCCAGGTCGGGCGCTCCACCGCCGTTGCCCGCGACGCGGTGGTCGAGGCGGGCAATGCCGACACCACCATCGGCGCCCTGGCCGAGGCGGCGGGCCGCATCAATCAGGTGGTCGACCTGATCGCCGACATTGCCGAACAGACCAACCTTCTGGCCCTGAACGCCACCATCGAGGCGGCACGGGCCGGAGAGGCCGGCAAGGGCTTTGCCGTGGTCGCGGGTGAGGTGAAGCAACTGGCCAACCAGACGGCCCGCGCCACCGAGGATATCGCCCGCCAGGTGTCGGAGATGCAGTCCCGCATGGGCAAGGCGGTGGAGGCCATCGCCACCATCGACCGCACCATCCGCGAAATGGACCAGATTTCCGGCGCCATCGCGGCGGCCGTGGAACAGCAAGGCGCCGCCACGTCGGAGATCGCCCGCAATGTGCAGATGGCCGCCATGGCCACGGCGGAAGTGGGGGAAAGTGTCTCCGGCGTTGCGGGGGCGGCCGATACGGTGGGGGCCGCCGCCGGGGAGGTGGGCACCGCGTCCGCCGGCCTGTCGCAGCAGGCGGAAGGCCTGCGCCGGGGGTTCGACGCCTTCATCGTGGAAATGAAGGCGGCCCGGTAGGGCGGGGCGGCCAGGGCTGTTTCCGGTTGACCGGAAACACGCTCTAGGCGCCGGGCAGTCCCCAGCGGATGCCCCGGCGCAGCAGCTCGTAATAGACCGGGTGGGACCAGGCGCCGCGTTCCACGAAGGGATAGAAATCGGCCAGCGGCCGCAGGTCGAAGCGGCCCCGGCAATGGCCAAGCGTCAGGTACAGCACCTGCCCGCCATGGCTGGGGCGGGTATACAGGACCAGATGGTCCTGCTCGGGCCAGTTATCCCGCACAAATTCCGGCGTGGCGCCCGCAAAACGGGTGGTCAGCAGGGCGTGGTTGCCGGGGTGGAAGTCGCACAGATACTGTTCATCCTCGACAAAGAAATCCCGCAGGCCCCGCGTCAGGTCATGGTCCTTGTCGGCCACCTTCACCTTGAACCGGCCGATGGGGGGATGGGCCTGGAATTGACTGCCCAACATCTCCATGAAGTCGGGCGCGCAGTCGGGGCAGTCGACCTTGCCGCCCTCCAGAAAATTCAGGATGGAATTGGTGCCGTGCAGGGCGAACCAGCGCCGGCCCCGGCCCAGGAAATCCCGCAGCGCCGCCACCCCGTCGGCATCCGGCACGATGTCACAGGTATAGGTGATCAGCATGTCGGCGGCGCGGATGGCGGCCCCGTTGGCGTAATCGTTCAGCACGGTCACGCGCACCGTCTCATGCTCGGCCAGCAGCTTCAGCAGCTCCAGCCGGGCAAAGTCGATATCGTGATATTTGCCGCCGGCGATCAGGCAGACATCGATGCGTCTGGACATGGTTTCCCTCCCGCTCCCTTAGAGCGTCATCCTTCTGACTGAAATCCCGCTTTTCTTCGTCATCCCGGCTTTCGCCCATAGGCGCCAAGATAAATGTTTGACGGCTTCGATATCCCCCTTCTCTTCCGTCATCCCCACGAAAGTGGGGACCCAGCGTAAGGCGCGGTTAGCGCCGATATGAGTCATATCGCGGCTATCGCCGCTCTCGCTGGGTTCCCGCTTTCGCGGGAATGACGGGAAAAACAGCCTGATCCGTCATCGTCTAGATCTTAACTTAGCGCCTATGGGCGAAGGCCGGGATGACGGATGGAGCAAACCAATTCCACACCAACCGTCTAGCTTAACGCCTATAGGTCAGCTGGGGCGGCAGTATGAATGAACCAGCCTCCCGCTCACCCAGCCGCGCGCGGACGGCGGATCGGGTCGCTGCCGTCCCAGTTCTGGCTGGCCGCCCGGACCTTGGCGAAGAATTTCATCAAAGGCGGCGTCGCCTCGAACAATTCCACCATGGTGCCGGGGAAATCGCCCTGATTGTCGAAATAGGCAAAGCCGGTGCCGGCGCGGGTGCGGCCCCCCTGCGCCACCGTCAGGCCGTGCGCCGTGGCACGGGCCAGGTCGGTGGCGTAATCGCCGGTGGCGACGCCGACATGGTGCAGCCCGGCCCGCCCCGCATCCAGGAATTCCTTATAGACACTGGGCGCGTCGTTCAGTTGTTGCACCAGTTCGATCTGCAAATCCCCGCTATAGGCCGTGGCCACCGCCATCTGGATATCAACGGCCTGCCCGCGAAACAGGGTTTCGGCAAAATCCACGCGCGGCAGCACATAGAAGGGGCCGACGCCCAGCACCTCCACCCAATGGCGCATCGCGGCTTCCAGGTCGCGGACCACATAGCCGTTCTGCATGATGGGACCGACAAACCGGCTCATGCCGCATCTCCTTGCGTCGGGAAACTGCGCGAGGGAGAGGGCACGGGATCGGGCGCCGGGCTGCCGGTGGCGCGCAGCCGCACGAAGGAGGTGCTGTCGAAGCGGATCACCACCTCCCCCTGTTGGTTCAGCAACTCGTGATGGAGGGTGACGATGCCGGCATCGACGCGCTTGCCCGATGGCCGTTTGGACAGGACGACGGAGGTGGCGTGTACCACATCGCCGGGGCGCAGCGGGGCGGCCCAGCGGACATTGTCCCAGGCGATGCCGCAGACCCAGGCGATATCGCCATTTTCCTCATGATCCAGCACGCGCCACAGGGCACAGTTATAAAGCCCGCTGGCAATCAGTTCGCCAAACGGCGACTGCGCCGCCATGGCGGCATCGGTGTGGAAATATTGCGGGTCATACCGCACGGCGAATTCCGTCATCGCCGCTGCGGTCACGGGAAAGGCCCGGCTTTGCGTGCGTTCCCCGATCACGATATCTTCCCAGAACCGCCAGCCGGCCATGGAAGCCCCTCCCCCGTCTTTTTGTTGCCTCAGCCGCCGGGCGCCGAAATCCGCTGGTTTCACCCTTCTCCCGGCGTCTTGTATCAATATGGGCAAAATCCTGTATGCATGTCGATGGAAAATGTATATTTTAAGCAGCAACAACGAAAATCATCCGGGAGGACCCATGCCGACCATCATCGCCGTCGATCGGGACGGCCATGAACACAGGCTTGCCGTCGATAGTGGCCTGTCACTGATGGAAGTGCTGCGCGACAATGACATGGATGTGATGGCCATCTGCGGCGGCTGCTGTTCGTGCGCCACCTGTCATGTCTATGTCGACGGCGACTGGCTGGCGGCCCTGGACCCGCAGGCGCCAGACGAACGCGAACTGGTGCAGGACAGCCCGCATTTCCGCGACGGCCCTTCGCGCCTGTCCTGCCAGATCCGGGTGACGGACGGGCTGGACGGGTTGCGCGTGACGCTGGCGCCGGAGGATTGAGGCGGGCTTGCCCTCACCTTTACCCTCCCACCTTCGCGCGCGAGGGGCGGTAAGGGGTGCGGCTGACGTGTTTTTGCCCCTCGCCCGCGTGAGCGGGAGAGGGAGGGGCCCGCCGTGAAACGGTGGGAGGGTGAGGGAACCACGCCCCCCACAACCACAAAACCAAGGGAGGACATCATGGGTCGTGTCGCGGGCAAGGTGTGCCTGGTCACCGGGGCGTCGATGGGGCTGGGCCGGGCGGATGCGCTGGCGCTGGCGCGTGAAGGGGCGGCCGTCGTGCTGGCCGATGTGGCGGCCGATGCCGGTGAACAGGCGGCGACGGAGATCCGGGCCGAAACCGGGGCCGATGTGATCTTTATCCGTCATGACGTGACCAGCGAGGAAAGCTGGGCCGCCACCATGGCCGCGATCGAGGAACGGTTCGGCCGCCTGGACGTGCTGGTCAACAATGCCGGCACCGTGGTGGTGGAAACGGTGGAGACCACGACCCTTGAACAGTTCCGCAAGGTCAATGCCGTCAGCGCGGAAGGCACCTTCCTGGGCTGCAAGCATGCCATCGGCCTGATGAAGCGCCATGGCGGCGGCAGCATCGTCAATATGTGCTCCGTCGCCACGCATCTGGGCTATCCGGTGTTTTTCGCCTATTCGGCGGCCAAGGGGGCCGTGCGCGGGATGAGCAAGTCCATCGCCATCCATTGCCAGATGAACGGCTATAATATCCGCGTCAACACCATCCATCCCGGCGCCATGGACACGCCCATGGTGCGCGCCGCCAACATCGCCCTGTTCGGCAGCGCGGAGGAGGCAAAAAAACACCTGCCCCCCATCGGCAGCCCCGAAGATGTGGCCTCCATGGTCGTCTATCTGGCCAGCGATGAAAGCCGGTTCGTGAACGGGGCGGAACTGATCATCGACAATGCGGTGACGATAAGCTGACACCGCGACGGCCGGGGCGGACACTATCGGCCCGGAATTTTGACCGGGGCATCACATGCCCCGGAACCGGGGCAGCCAGGCCCGGCTGACGGGAATGGTTTCCGCCCGGTTCTTCAGGTGGATGGTGCCCGTGTCATTCTCCGTCCGCACCACATGGCTGACGGCGCGCAGGGCCACGATGGCGCCGCGATGCACCTGGGTGAACTGATCGGGGTCAAGCTGTTCGGCCAGATCCTTGATGGGGGTGCGGATGACCGCTTCCTGCGGGATTCCGTCCGCCCCGCGCCAGCCGACATGGGTGTATTTGTCGCCGGCCAGCAGGAACTCCACCTCCTCCACCGCGATCATGCGCACAACCGGGCCGGTGGAGGCGCGCAGCCAGGACAGGCGCGGCGCCGCGGGGGCCGGGCGCAACTGCGCGGCAAGCCGTGCCAGCAGGTCGTCGGCCACCAGGGACGGCTGGTCCAGGCGCAGCCGCGTCTGCAGCCGTTCCACCGTATCGGCCAGCCGTTCGGCGGCCACCGGCTTCACCAGATAATCCAGCGCGCCCTGGGTGAACGCCTCCACCGCGTACTGGTCGAAGGCGGTGACAAAGACCAGATGCGCCCGCCGGCCGATCAGGCGTGCCGCCTCCACCCCCGTCATGCCGGGCATCTGCACATCCAGGAAACAGATGGCGGGCCGGTGCCTCTCGAACAGGTCCACGGCCTGACGGCCGTTGCGGGCCTCGGCCACCACCGCCAGATCCGGCCAGGCGGCGGAAAGCTGCCGGATCAGCGTGTCGCGCAGCAGCGGTTCATCCTCTGCCACCAGGGCGGTGGGGCGGGTCATGCCGGCACCGCCGTCACGGGCCAGACAAGGCAGGCGCTGACCCCGCCCGTCTCCCGCTCCACCAGCGACAGGCCGGCGCGGGGGCCGAAGGTCAGCGCCAGACGCTGGCGCAGGGTGGACAGGCCGGTCCCCAGGCCCCCCGTGCCGGGGCGCAGGCCCAGGCCGCCATCCTCCACCCGCACCCGGCACATGCCGTCGGTCACGTCCACCGCCACCTGAATATCACCGCCCTCCTCCGCCGGGTCGATGCCGTGGCGCACGGCATTTTCCACCAGGGTCAGCACGGCCATGGGTGGACAGGGCAGCGTGCCGGTGCCCGGTGCGGCATCGATGCGGAAGGACAGGCGGTCGGGCATGCGCATCTGCATGATGTCCAGATAGGCCCCCACCAGGGCCAGTTCATCCGCCATGGTGGCGGCCCCGCCGGTCAGGCGCGGCACGGCGGCGCGCAGATAGGCGATCAGGCTGTCCAGCACGGGAAGGGCGCGCGGCGATCCCGTTTCCACCAGGGCGCGGACATTGGCCAGGGTGTTGAACAGGAAATGCGGCTGCACCTGTGCCTGCATCAGCGCCAGGCGGGCATCGGCGGCGCTTCGCTCCAGCTCGCTGCGTTCCAGGGCGAAGGACAGGGCCTGGGTGCGGGCCAGCGCCTCCTTCTGGCGCACCAGCGCGCCAAGCGCCAGCCAGGGGGCGATCAGCAGGCCCAGGAAGATCATCAGCGCCAGACCTTCCAGCCGTTCCTTGTCCTGCCACAGGGGCTGGGCACCGGGGCGGCTGGACAGGCCATAGATGACGGTCATGGTGGGCGGCACGGTCAGGGCCACGGCCAGCACCTGCACCACCCAGCGCGCGATCCAGCGCGGCAGACGGCGGGGAAACCGTTCCCAGAAGCCGAAGGCCAGCACACACATCAGGCAGACAATGAACATGCAGAGCAGCAGCCCGGCCTTGTTCGCCTTCCAGACGGGCAGCAGCGGCAGCGAAAACACAACCGCCAGCAGCCCCGCCGCCCGCAGCCGGCGCCAATGGATGACGGCCAGCAACCGCTGCCCGATACTGCCCGCCGTCGCGTCCGGTGCCATTGCCCTTTCCATCCGCCCGTCCCTGTCCGTCACAGCCGGGGCAGCCACATGCCCATGACGGCGCCAAGGATACCACCCGCCGTCAGCAGCGCCAGCACCGTCAGCAATCCGGCCACGCCCAGCCGCATCACCGACCCGCCCCGGTCCATGGCGCGGAAATAGAGTTCCAGCACGGCCAGCGGCAGCAGGAACTGTGCGAAGGACAGGGTTTCCGGCAGGGGACCGGAGAAGGTCTGCGGATCGAAGCCGACAGGCGCCCGGAAGATCAGCATCCACAGCATGAACATGATGCGGAAGAACCAGACCCCGCTGACGGCCAGGAACAGGCGCAGGGCCCAGCGGCGATGCGCATCGAACCGCCGCTGCCGGGCCCGCATCCACGCCATGCCGGCACAGGCCAGGATGACCAGGCCGTTCAGGCTGATCCCGACATGCATCAGGGTGCTGCCCACCGTGCCGCGCAGCAGGATCAGCGCGATGCCGCCGACCGACAGGATGGCGGCGGCCAGCATGTAGGTGCGCCCCAGCCAGCGGTGGAGGGCCGGCCGGTGCCGCCGCAGCGCCGGCCAGAGCTGTGCGGCACCGCCCACGATAATGATGACGGCGAACAGCATGTGCAGCGCGTAAAGCCCGTTGGTCAGGATCTCTCCCGGTATCTGCCCTTGCACCGGCCCGCCGCGCAGGCCCCGGCCCGTCAGCCATTCCCGCCCATGCGTGGCGGTGACATAAAGGGCGAAGATCATCTGCCCGGTCAGCGCCACCAGCAGCCAGGACAGACCGGCACGGCCCAGCCAGCGGCGGGCCGATGCGGAATGCGGGGGTTCGGTGTCAGGCAGGGGCGCGGTCGGCACCATGGGGTTCCTCCATCTGGGTGTCGGGTCATGCTGCCCGGCCCGGCGGATGGATGGGGGTGGGATGCGATGGATGGCGGATAGGGCCGATGGATGGCCGTTGCCCCCGGCGCCGCCCCGCGCATGGTCCCCATTCCCGCATGGCTGTACACGGGAACCCTGACATTTGCGCCCGAGGCTTGATTATCCGCCCGTAATAGGCTTGTCTGGGCCCAATGGGGGACGGATGGGTCCGTCGCGTTCGATGCCAGGGGTTCGCGTACCGATGTCTGAGGAAATGCTCCGCTATGACCGCATGGTCGAGGCCGCCAAGCGCGGTGTCGTCAGACAGGCCCTGCGTGAGGTTCTGAGCCGTGGCGGACAGTTGCCCGGCGAACATCATTTCTACATCACCTTCCGCACCGATGCGGAAGGTGTGGATATTCCCGATTATCTCCGCGCCAAGTACCCGACGGAGATGACGATCGTTCTGCAGTATCAGTTCTATGATCTGACGGTGGAGAACGACAAATTCTCCGTCACCCTGTCCTTTGGCGGCGTGCTGCGCCGTCTGGTGATCCCCTTCATCCACATCATCACCTTCGCCGATCCGTCGGTGAATTTTGTCTTGCAGTTCCAGCCCGACGACCTGCCCGACCTGCTGGTCGACGAGGAGGAATCGGAGGGGGAGCCGGAAAACGCCCCCGTGGCCAGCGACGAGCCGGGCGATGATCAGCCCAAGCCCACGGGCACCGTCGTCGCCCTGGACGCGTTCCGCAAGAAGTAAGGCGCATGGCCCATGCGTCCTGGCATTTAGCTGTTCCCTCAGGCGCCGGGCGCTGCCTCCGGCAGCTTGGCTCACGCAGGCCTGTGCC
>NZ_JAGOGJ010000074.1:29312-32359 GCF_017996735.1 Niveispirillum sp. | reverse complement strand
TTACACCACCAAGATCCGTCCGCCGCGCCACAACCACCAGGGCCGCCTCGCTGCGGGAGCCGGGGTATAGGACACCCCCTCACAACAACGCAACACCTTTCTGCAGACAATCGTCACTTTTTTGAAATAGGCCCGAAACACCGGCCATGAGGGGCACGCAGGCGGTAACGGTCCGGCCATGTTCTGAAACAGGTTGCGGATGGTCACGCGGGCGATCATGTTTTATTCAACCAGTTGCATAAAGGATAACGACATGACGGCCTACCCCCACCTGCTTCAGCCGCTCGACCTGGGGTTCACGACCCTGCGCAACCGCGTGCTGATGGGATCGATGCATGTGGGATTGGAGGAAGCGCCAAACGGCTTTGAGCGGATGGCCGCCTTTTATGCCGAACGGGCGCGCGGCGAGGTCGGGCTGATCGTCACCGGCGGCATCGCCCCCAATGAGCGCGGGCGCCCCGCCCCGTTTGGCGCGGTACTGGCGACGGAGGAAGAGGCGGAGCATCATCGTATCGTCACCGAGGCCGTCCATAGGGAAGGCGGCAAGATCGCGATGCAGATTCTGCATTTTGGCCGCTATTCCTATCAGCAGGACCTTGTCGCCCCGTCAGCGATCAAGGCGCCCATCAACCCATTTGTCCCCCACGCCCTGACGCGGGAGGAGGTGGAAGAGAACATCGACGATTTCGTGCGCTGCGCCGCCCTGGCCCAGAGGGCCGGTTATGACGGGGTCGAGGTCATGGGCTCCGAGGGCTATCTGATCAACGAGTTCATCGCAGCCCGTACCAATCATCGTGACGATGAATGGGGCGGATCTTATGAGAACCGTATCCGGCTGCCTGTCGAGATCGTTCGCCGTATCAGGGAGAAAGTCGGCCCCGACTTCATCATCATCTATCGCCTGTCCATGCTGGATCTGGTGGAGGGCGGATCGACGCTGGAGGAGGTGGTGCAACTGGGACAAGCCATCGAAGCGGCCGGGGCCACCATCCTGAATACCGGCATCGGCTGGCAC
Source organism: Niveispirillum sp. (assembly GCF_017996735.1). Taxonomy (GTDB): domain Bacteria; phylum Pseudomonadota; class Alphaproteobacteria; order Azospirillales; family Azospirillaceae; genus Niveispirillum. Next base: position 31,344 of record NZ_JAGOGJ010000074.1, on the reverse strand, counting down.
GAGGCGCGCATCCCCACCATTGCCACCTCCGTGCCCCGCGCGGCCTTTGCCTGGGTGACGAAGCAGTTGAAGGGCAAGGTGTCGATCCCGCTGATCGCCACCAACCGCATCAATACCCCCGAGGTGGCCGACAATCTGTTGGCTGAAGGCTATTGCGACATGGTCTCGATGGCCCGCCCCTTCCTGGCCGATGCGCATTTTGTGACCAAGGCGCGCGAGAACCGGGCCGATGAGATCAATACCTGCATCGCCTGTAACCAGGCCTGCCTGGACCATACGTTCAGCGGCAAGATCACCTCCTGCCTGGTTAACCCTCGCGCCTGTCATGAGACGAAGCTGATCATCACCCCGACGGCATCGCCCAAGAATATCGCCGTGGTCGGTGCCGGCCCGGCGGGCCTGTCCTTTGCGGTCACCGCTGCCGAGCGCGGGCACAAGGTGACCCTGTTCGAAGCGTCGGCACAGGTCGGCGGGCAGTTCAATATTGCCCGGAAAATCCCCGGTAAGGAGGAGTTCAACGAGACCCTGCGCTATTTCCGCCGGCAACTGGAGCTGAAGGGCGTCACGGTATGCCTCAACACCCGCGCCGATGCCGCCATGCTGGCCGAGGGCGGGTTTGACGACGTGGTACTGGCCACCGGCGTGGTCCCGCGCAAGCCGGCGATAGAGGGCATCGATCATCCCAAGGTGCTGGGCTACCTGGATGTGCTGCGCGACGAGGTGCAGGTGGGCCGGAAGGTGGCTGTGATCGGGGCCGGTGGCATCGGCTTTGACGTCAGCACCTATCTGGTGGAGCGGCACGAGGCGCCCTCGGCGGACCGCTTCTTCAAACAATGGGGTGTCGATCCCGATTACCGCCATGCGGGCGGCTGCACCAAGCCGGAACCCGAGCATAATGGCCGACAGGTCTTCCTGATGCAGCGCACAGAAGGCAAACTGGGCGAGAATCTGGGCCGCACCACGGGCTGGATCCACCGGACTGTCCTGAAAATGCATGGGGTGGCCACCATCGGCGGCGTCACCTATCGCCGGATCGATGATGCCGGACTGCATGTGACCATCGGCGCTCAGAATCAGGTGCTGGATGTCGATCATGTCGTGATCTGTGCCGGGCAGGAGCCGCTGCGGGAACTACAGGCCGATCTGGAGGCGTGGGGCATCCCTGTCCACCTGATTGGTGGGGCGGATGTCGCCGCCGAACTGGACGCCAAGCGAGCCATCAACCAGGGCACGCGCCTGGCCGCCACCCTCTGATACGCGTGTCAGTAAATCCTGACTTGTCAGGATTTACTGACTTCGGCGGCATGGGCCGCCGCCGCGCCAGTCGGCGCGGATACGAAGGTTAATACTTATTGACCTTCGTATGATCCACCTGACGGAAAAAGGAAAAATCCATGACCCAGCCGTCCGGCCTACACCCGGCCGCAGCATCTTCTCTGGCCATCTGGCACGAGATCGTTGCCAATCAGTCCATCGACACCCTGCGCGGCATCACCCATGAACAGGCGATCTTCCGGTCGCCGGTGGCCCATACAGCCTATGAAGGGGCGGATGCCCTGCTGCTGGCCATCGGCACCGTCATGCGGGTCTTCGGCGACTTCACCTATCACCGCACCGCCGTAACGGCGGACGGGCTGAATGTCGTGCTGGAATTCGCCGCCACGGTGGAAGGCAAGCAGGTGAAGGGGATTGATTTCATCCGCTTCGACGAACAGGGCCTGATCTGCGAGTTCGAGGTGATGATCCGGCCCCTGAGCGGCCTGCAGGCCCTGGCGGCCGAGATGGGGCGTCGCGTCGGCCAGGAAATGACGACCTTCAAGGCGAAAGCCTGATCCCGACAGCCTTTGGCCGCCGCTGCTGGCGGTTGTGGGGACCATGCTCACCTTCCCCCTCCCACCCGCTGACGCGGGCGGGTACCTTGGTCTCCCTCACCCTCCCACCCGCTGATGCGGGCGGGTACCTTGGTCTCCCTCACCCTCCCACCCGCTGATGCGGGCGGGTACCTTGGTCTCCCTCACCCTCCCACCCGCTG
>NZ_JAGOGJ010000074.1:0-29212 GCF_017996735.1 Niveispirillum sp. | reverse complement strand
CGGGCGGGTACCTTGGTCTCCCTCACCCTCCCACCCGCTGATGCGGGCGGGTACCTTGGTCTCCCTCACCCTCCCACCCGCTGATGCGGGCGGGTACCTTGGTCTCCCTCACCCTCCCACCCGCTGACGCGGGCGGGCCCCTCCCTCTCCCGCAGGCGGGCGAGGGGCGGAAGCGGAACTTGCAATTGTGCCGGATTTCGCCCCTCGCCCACGAAAGTGGGAGAGGGAGGGGCCCAAGCCCGCCAGGGCTTGGGAGGGTGAGGGTAAGCACGGCCCCGCCATCTGAAACGGAACACCCGCATGTCTCTGCCCCACGCCCTGCTGACCGCCTTGATCGAACGTCCCTGCGCCGGGTCCGAACTGGCGGGACGCTTCGACCGTTCCATCGGCTATTTCTGGCAGGCCACGCATCAGCAGATCTATCGCGAGCTGGCGCGGCTGGAGGCGGCGGGCTGGATCGAGGGCAAGGCCGTGGACGGCGCACGAGGACGCAAACGCACCTACCGGGTCTTACCGGCGGGATCCGCGGAACTGGCGCGCTGGACGGCCGAGAGCCAAGTCCCCCTGCCCATCCGCGACGAGATGATGGTCAGGCTACGGGCGGACGCAGTCATCGGCCCGACCGCCCTGCCGGACAATCTGGCTGAACTGGCCCGGCATCACCGCGACCGGCTGCAAACCTACCAGGCCATCGAGAAGCGGGACTTCACGCCACCCCCGACCGACCGCGCCCAGCAACTGCGCCATCTGGTCCTGAAAGCCGGCATTGAGTATGAGCGGCATCGAGCCGCGTTTTGCGAACAGGCGCTGGCGCTGCTGTCCCCTCCACCGGACTGAATGCCCTGAAATACAAAACGCCCCATCCGGGTGGATGGGGCGCGGTCTGTTGTCACTTCGCGGCGTCGAAGAAGTCGTTACCTTTGTCATCGGTGATGATGAAGGCGGGGAAATCCTCCACCTCGATGCGCCAGATGGCTTCCATGCCCAGTTCGGGATAGGCGATGCATTCAACCTTCTTGATGCAATCCTGGGCCAGACGGGCCGCGGCGCCACCGATGGAGCCCAGATAGAAGCCGCCATGCTTCTGACAGGCATTCTTGACGGAAGGCGAGCGATTGCCCTTGGCCAGCATGACGAAGGAGCCACCCGCCGCCTGGAACTGATCGACAAAGCTGTCCATGCGGCCCGCCGTGGTGGGCCCGAAGGAACCCGAAGCGTAGCCTTCCGGCGTCTTGGCCGGACCCGCATAATAGATCGGGTGGTTCTTGAAATAGTCGGGCAGCGGCTGGCCGGCATCCAGCAGGGCGCGCAGCTTGGCATGGGCGCTGTCGCGCGCCACGATCAGCGGGCCGGTCAGCGAAACGCGTGTGCGGATCGGATACTGGCTCAGCACCTTGCGGATTTCATCCATGGGCTGGGTCAGGTCAATCTTCACCACCTCACCCGACAGCGCCGCCTCATCCACTTCCGGCAGGAAGCGGGCGGGATCGGTTTCCAACTGTTCCAGATAGATGCCGTCCTTGGTGATCTTGGCCAGCGCCTGACGGTCGGCCGAGCAGGAAACGCCGATTCCGATGGGCATGGAGGCACCGTGACGCGGCAGGCGGATGACGCGCACATCGTGGCAGAAATACTTACCGCCGAACTGCGCCCCGATGCCCAGCCCCTGGGCGGCCTTGAACAGGGCCTGCTCCATCTCCAGGTCGCGATAGGCGTGGCCGCTCTCCGACCCCTGGGTCGGCAGGCTGTCATAATAGCGGGCCGAGGCCAGCTTCACCGTCTTCAGATTCTGTTCGGCCGACAGGCCGCCGATAACCACCGACAGGTGATAGGGCGGGCAGGCGCTGGTGCCCAGCGAGGCCATCTTCTCCTCAATGAAGGGGATCAGACGGTCGGGCGCCAGTACCGAGGGCGTGGCCTGGAACAGGAAGGTCTTGTTGGCCGACCCGCCACCCTTGGCCATGAACAGGAACTTGTAGGCGTCCTCACCCTCGGCGAAGATCTCGATCTGGCCGGGCAGATTGGTGCGGGTGTTCTTCTCTTCATACATGGAGAGCGGGGCCACCTGGCTGTAGCGCAGGTTCCGCTTGCGGTAGGCATCCGCCACCCCCTCGGACAGGGCGGCCTCATCGGCGCCCTTGGTCCAGACCTTGCGGCCCTTCTTGCCCATGATGATGGCCGTGCCCGTATCCTGGCACATGGGCAGGATGCCGCCGGCGGCGATCGACGCGTTCTTCAGCAGGTCCAGCGCCACGAAACGGTCGTTGGGCGATGCCTCGGGATCTTCCAGGATGGCACGCAACTGGCCCAGATGGCCGGGGCGCAGGAAATGGTTGATGTCCATGAAGGCGGCTTCGGCCAGCAGGCGCAGCCCTTCCGGCTCCACCTTCAGCACGGTCTCTCCATCAAATTCGACGGTGGAGACATAATCGCTGGTCAGCTTGCGATAGGGCGTGGTGTCGGCACCCAGGGGGAACAGGCTGAAGCTCTGCTTCACAACATCATCGGGCATTTCTGGCTCCGGGGCTTTCGGGGGCGGCGGGCCGGGGTCCGCCGTTGATGGTCGTTCAGATAGCGCAAGCCAACAGCCCCCGCCAGAGGGCCGTTGGTCGCGTCGGGTGGCCGTCAGGGAAATGACTGCCAAAGGCCGGCGGCTGCCGGCCCGCGACCCCATGGTCGCGCACGCCAAGCGGCCGGACGGTGGCGCCCGGCGCTTGAGCGATCATGCATCAGACAGCGGCGATGCAGACGATTTCCACCAAATAGCCGGGGGCGGCCAGGCGGGCTTCGACCGTGGCGCGGGCCGGGGGATTAGACTGGTCGACCCAGGCGTCCCACACCTCGTTCATGGCGGCGAAGTTGCCGATGGAGGACAGGTAGATGGTGGTCGACAGGATCTTGGATTTGGACGAACCGGCCTCGGCCAGCAGGGTGTCGATCTGGGCCAGGACCTGGGCCGTCTGGCCCTTGATGTCGGCGCCGGTATCGGTGGCCACCTGGCCCGCCAGATAGACGGTGCCGGCATGGATGACGGCTTCGCTCATGCGGCGGCCGGGATGCAGACGGACGATGCTCACCGATCAGGTTCCTTCTTAAGTCAGGGCCGCTCGCAATGGCGGCCGGCAGATGCCGGGATAGGGGCAAGCGGCACGCCCCGCAAGCGATCGCGGCAAATGCCAGTCATGCAGCCCATGCCGCTTGTTACAAGATCGCCCCCGAAATGCGTAAAAAGATTACGCCCGGACGGGGGCCGTCCGGGCGTAATCCTTTCAATATCTCGATGCCTGGGGTTATTCGCCGTCCACCGCCTGCGGCCGCAGCGGCAGTTCCGGTTCCCGGTTGGTCAGCATCCGGCCCAGTTTCGGCCCGATCCATTTCTGGATATCGTCCATCAGGGTGAACATGGTCGGCACAAACACCAGGGACAGCGCGGTCGAGGTGATAAGGCCACCGATCACGGCCACGGCCATGGGCTGACGGAACTCCGTATCCGCGCCCCAGCCGGCCGCGATGGGCACCATGCCGGCCACCATGGCGATGGTGGTCATGATGATGGGGCGGGCGCGCTTGGCACCCGCATCCAGCAGAGCCTCACGCCGGCCCATCCCATGGTCGCGCATGGCCACGATGGCATATTCGACCAGCAGGATGGAGTTCTTGGTCACGATACCCATCAACATCAGGATACCGATCAGGGCCGGCATGGACAGGGCCATGTTGCCCAACAGCAGCCCCGCCACCGCCCCGCCCAGCGACAGGGGCAGCGCCGTCATGATGGTCACCGGCTGGAAGAAGTTATGGAACAGCAGGACCAGCACGGCGATGATCAGCAGGAACGCGGTCCCCAGCGCCACCGCGAAGCCCATCATCATGATCTCCAACTGCTCGGACCCGCCATAGTTCGGCTTGGAGATACCGGAGGGCATATGGGCCATGGACGGCAGGGCGTTGATGGCCTTCATGGCCTCACCCAGTTCGGCACCATTCAGGTCGGCCTGTACGGAAATGCGGCGGGCGCGGTCGAAGCGGTCGATCTGTACGGCGCCCGACCCCATCTCCAGGTTGGCCACGGCCGACAGCGGAACGGTGGCGCCAGTATTAGTGCGCACCCGCAGATTGGAGATGGTATCCAGGTCGCCGCGCGCGTTCTGTTCCAGTTGCACGCGGATCGGCACCAGACGGTCACCCAGATTGAACTTGGCGGAGTTGGTATCGATCTCGCCCAGCGTGGCCACCTTGGCCACCTGACCGATGGAGATCACCGACACCCCCTGTTCGGCGGCCCGTTCGAACATGGGCCTGATCTGGATTTCGGGACGCTGCAGGGCCGCCGTCGAGGTAACGTTCTTCAGGATCTGCAGGGACCGCATCTCCGTCAGCACCTTGTTGGCGTGACTGTCGAGCAGCGGGCCGTTTTCCGACGTCAACATGATGGAGACGTCACGATTGCCAAAGCCACCCGTGGAGTTGAACGAGAAGCGCACGCCGGGGATCTTCTGCAATTCGGGCAGGATGCGGGTCTCGAAATCCTTCTGATGGACGCGGGTCGAGCGCGCCTTCAGCAGGACAATGATCGACCCGCGACGCACCTGACCGCCGCGACCGGCGCGCGCCCAGGTGGTTTCCACCTCCGGCTGGGCCTTCAGGATGGTCGCGGCGCGCTGCACGGCGGCATCCATCTGTTCCAGATTGACGCCCGGCGCCATTTCCATCTGCAGATTCGAGAAACCGATATCCTGGGATGGCATGAAGCCAGACGGCAGGGTGAAGGTCAGCATCACCGACAGGATGAAGAAACCCGAGCCCGCCATGATGGTCTTCCAGCGGTGGGTGATGCACCAGTCCAGAAGCCTCAGGTATCTGTGCGTCCAGGGGCCCGCTTCATGATCCTCGGGCTGCGACGGCTTCAGGAAATAGGCGGCCATCAGCGGCGTCAGCAGACGGGCGACCAGCAGCGAGAACATCACCGCCACGGCCACCGTGATGCCGAAGGACTTGAAGAACTGGCCCGGAATGCCCGGCATGAAGGACACGGGCAGGAACACGACAACGATGGTCATGGTGGTCGCCACCACGGCCAGGCCGATTTCGTCCGCCGCCTCCAGCGCCGCCTCATAGGGGCGTTTGCCCTGGCGGATGTGGCGGACGATATTTTCGATCTCCACGATCGCGTCATCGACCAGGATGCCGACCACCAGCGCCAGAGCCAGCATGGTGACGCCGTTCAGCGTGAAACCCAACCAGTTCATGACCAGGAAGGTCGGGATAGTCGATAGCGGCATGGCCAGCGCCGAGATCAGCGTGGCCCGCATATCGCGCAGGAACCACCAGACCACGCCCACCGCCAGAATGGCACCGACCACCAGCGCCTCGATTGAGGCGTAATAGCTGTCCACCGTGAACTTCACGTTGGAGATGATCAGCGTGAAGGTCAGGTCCGGATAGTCCTTTTTCAACTGCTCGATGGCCGCGTCCACGCCCTTGGCGATGGTCACTTCCGATGAATTGGGCGAGCGGCTGATGGCGAAGCCGACCGTGGGTACGCCGTCCAGCCGGGACACGCCGCGCAGTTCAGAGGTGCCATCCACAACGTCGGCGATGTCGGACAGGCGCACCTTGCGCCCGCCGGCAACGGCGATTTCAATAGTACGCAGTTCCTCAACACTCTGGGCCCGGCCCAGGGTGCGGATGGATTGTTCGGCGGCGCCGATCTCGCCACGCCCGCCGGGCATGTCGACATTGAGCTGCATGAGCTGCGAATTGACCTCGCCCGCCGTGACGCCCAGCGCCATCATGCGTTCGGGGCTGAGATTGACGCGGATCTCCCGGCTCTGCCCGCCCAGGCGCTCCACCTCACCCACGCCATTCACGCGCTTCAGGGTGCGGGCCAGATCGCTGTCGATCAGCCAGGAAAGCTGTTCGACGGTGCGGTGGGTGGAGGTGACGGCATAATAAAGGATAGCGTCGCCGGTCACGTCCAGACGCTGCACCTGCGGTTCGTAGATATCCTGCGGCAGGTCGGAGCGGATGCGGCTGACCGCGTCGCGCACGTCATTGACGGCGCGGTCGGTGTTGTAGCCGATCTTGAATTCGATGGTGGTATTCGAATAGCCATCGGTAATGTTGGAAGAAACGTGATCGATGCCCGTGATGTTGGACACCGCATCCTCGATCTTCTTCGTCACTTCCTGTTCAAGTTCCGACGGGGCGGCACCCGGACGCGACACGCCCACATTGACGATGGGAAAGTCGATGTCGGGATTGCCGGTGATGTCCATCTTCACAAAGGCGATCAGACCCGCCAGCGTGAGAATGATGAACAGCACGATGGGTGGAACGGGGTGGCGGATGGCGACCGCCGAAATATTGCCACGGCTCATGTCCGGTGCCTTTCTGCTGGCGGTCGTCAGTTGGCGGGAAGCGGGTTGATCTTGTCCGTGGGGGCTTCGGTGATGATCACCTTGTCACCGGTCTTCAGGTAACCGGCGCCGGTCAGCACCACATCCTCACCCGGCTTCACGCCGGACAGGATGGCCAGGCGGCTGCCGTCACGCGGGCCGGTCTGCACCTCGCGGGCTGTCACCGTGTGGTGGCCCTTGTCGTCCTTGGCCGCATCGACCACGACGGCCCAGCTCTTGGCGTCGCGATAGACCACGGCCTCTTCCGGCAGGACCGGCGCGCTCTGCATGCCCGTGCGGACCTTGGCGGTCAGGAACATGCCGGGGCGCAGATACGGGTCATGCGGGACATCGATCTTGACCGTGCCGATGCGCGACTTGGTGTCCACGACCGGGGAAATGATGCGGATGGTGCCGATGAAGGGCTTGCCATTGATATCGACCGCCGACAGTTCCGCCGTCTGCCCCACGACCAACTGGCGCAGGTCGATCTCCGGCACCTCGGCCAGCAATTCCACACGGTCGTCGCGGATGATACGGAACAGTTCCGTTCCACCCGCCGACATGACCGCCCCCAGGCGCGCATTGCGCTTGGCAATGGTGCCGTCGGTGGGGCTGCGCACCTCCGTCTGGGCCAAACGGGCGATCGCCTGGACCTTCGCGGCCTCGGCCACGCCGACACGGGCCTTGGTGGTCAGGGCATTGGACCGGCGGGCATCCAGGTCACGGGTGGAGATGGCGCCGGTGCGGGCCAGTTCTTCTGCACGGCGGATATTGGCATCGGCCTCCGTGGCCAGCGCCTGGGCCTCGCGCAGCGAGGCTTCCTTCGACAGAAGGTCGGCGCGCAGCACCTTGTCGTCGAAACGGGCCAGCAACTGGCCAGCCTTGACCTTGTCGCCTTCATCCACCAGCACTTCAGTGATGGCCAGACCGGAGGTCTGCGTACCGATCGGCAGTTCGTCCCAGGCAGCCAGCGACCCCGTCACCATCAACAGGCGCGGCACATCACTGGGCGTGGCCTTCACGGTGGTGACGGTCAGGATGGACGAACTGTCCTTTTCGCCTTCGGCCCCCGCCACCGGCTTGCCATCAGCACCGGACTTGGGCTTCAAGGCGATATAGGCACCGGCGCCGATCACAGCCACGGCAACCGCGCCCAGCAGAATCCATTTCAGCTTCGACGGGCGGCGGCCGCCCGGCGGGGTCCAGCGCTGGCCACCCGGAAGATTGGGCCGATTATCGCCACCGTCAGGGCCAGGGCGGGTGTGAAGAGGCTGCACCGTCATATCGTTCACCATCGTCGGGCCGCGACAGCGGGCGCGGCTTCCGGGCGAGGGCGATCCATCGCGGTTCATCGCCCCCTGCGATGAACAACGTTCCCCCCGTCCTATCGCCGGACATTACATGCGGAAGATTGTGGCGGAAAGTCACACATGGTTTCACGGATGTAACGAATTATTGCGGGCACTGGCCTGCATCCCTGCAGAAAGCCAGCATTTCAGGGGCCGCGGAAAATATCGATGATGAAACCGGTGGTCAGGGCTGAAAATAAAGTGGTCAACATCGTGGAACTGGCGGTGCGCGCCACATGGGTCTCGTAACGCTGCGCGAAAAGAAACACATTCATGCCGCTGGGCATGCTTGCCGTAGTGACCGCCACGGCCAGGGTCAGGGGCGGCAGGTCGAATATGTAACGGCCTGAAACAAACACCGCCGCCGGCAGGATGAAAAGTTTCACCAGGGTCATGAACAATGTTCGCCCCAGAAGGTCAGTGACCGTCAAACCGACGAGACTCGCACCCAGCGCGAACAGTGAACAGGGGACCGCCGCGTCGCCCAGCATACGCATGGCGCTGTCGACGGGGGCGGGAATGCGCAGGCCCACGGCACCGAAGGCCAGACCGGACAGGATGGCGATGATCACGGGATTCTTCACCAGCGCCATCAGCGTCTGCCCCGCGATGCGCAGGGGGCCGCCGCCCTGCCCTGCCCTGGACGCCTCGGCCAGCACGGTGGCGATACCGATCAGCCAGGCGGCGTGACCGGTGACCAGCAGCAGCATCTGCTGCAACCCCGGCTGCCCGAACGCCGCCAGCATCAGCGGCACCCCCACCAGCACCGTGTTGGAAAAGCAGGCCCCCAGCATCAGGGTCGCAGCCCCGCCCAGCGTTTCCCGGTAGACCCAGCGGGCATACAGGAAACTGGCCACCATGACGCCGGTCAGCGCCAGATAATAGGCGGCGACCAGATTCATCTCATCGCCATGCGGCAGCCCGCGTGCAGCCATGGACCGGAACAGCAGGCAGGGCAACGCCAGATAGAAGATGAAGTTCGACAGCGACTTGGCAAAATCCGCCGGAAAGACCGGCGGCCGTCCCACGATGAACCCGACAGCCACCAACCCGAAGACCGGCAGGATGATATTCAGGATCGTGTCCATGTCACTCCCGTCCCCGGCGGGCCAGCAGGGCGATGAACATCAGCGACAGGGCCAGCATGCCCGACACCACGGCCACCAGCCCGCCCCAGCCCAGCGCCGCCCAGACGATGCCCCCCGCCGCGCCGACAAGGCTGGACCCCAGATAATAGGAGAACAGATAGATGGAGGATGACTGGGCCTTGCCGGTGGCCGGGGCCAGGGCGCCGACCCAGCCGCTGGCAATCGAATGGGCACCGAAAAAGCCGAAGGTCATCAGGCCGATGCCGGGCACGACCGTGTAAAGACTGTCCCACAGAGTCAGTCCGACACCCGCCGCCATGACCAGCACCCCGGCCGCCATCACGCGTGGCCGTCCCCATCGCGCCGTCAGACGGCCCACGGAGGAAGACGAGCCCATGCCCAGCAGATAGGCGCTGAAAATCAGCGCCACCACCGATTGCGGCAGGTTGAAGGGCGGCAGGAGAAGCCGGAAACCCAGATAGTTGAAGATGGTGATGAAGCCGCCCATCAGCAGGAAGCCCTGGACGAACAGCAGGCTCAGGTCCCCCCGTCCCAGCGGCAGCGTCAGGGCCCGCAGCATCGACCCCAGCCTTGCCGGGCGCCGGACAAATCCCGCCGACACCGGCAAGGACCGCCAGACGGCGAAGGCAGAGGCCAGCCCCAGCGCCCCGATGCCGATGGTTGCCGCCTGCCAGGGCAGGAAATCAACCACCACGCCGGTCACCAGCCGACCCGCCATGCCGCCCATGGCCGATCCGGCGATATACAGCCCCATGGCGCGGTCAAGCGCCGTGGGGTGCATCTCTTCCCCCAGATAGGCCATGGCCACGGCCGGTAATCCCGCCAGCGTCACCCCGAACAGGGCGCGGGCAAGCAGCAGCCCGTGCCAGGACGGAATGACGGCCGTCACCACGGTCAGCAGCGCCGACAGGGCCAGGGATGCCACCATCACCGGCTTGCGCCCGAACACATCGGCCAGCGCACCGGACAGCAGCAGGGAGAACGACAGGAAACCGGTGGCAAGAGACAGAGCCAGAGCGGACTCCGCCGGTGCGACCTGAAAGCTGTCGGCCAGCAGCGGCAACAGGGGCTGCACATGGTACAGCAGGGCGAAGGTGGCAAAGCCCGCCGCGAACAGCGCCAGGGAGACCCGGCGGAATTCCGGCGTTCCGATCCGGACGCCGGCCAGGACGCTGAACCACGACGGGGCGTCCATCATCACATGTAATCGATGCGGATGCGGGACGCGGCCTCCTGCGCGGTGGCCCGCGCCTCGTCCGTATCGGTCCCGCGCGCCAAGGCCACACCCATGCGGCGATAGGGCCGCGTGGTCGGCTTGCCGAACAGGCGCACATCGACCGCCTGATCCGGACGCCCCGTGAACAGGGCGTTGGCCAGACCGGTGAAGGCGAATTCCTGCGCGTCACGGTCGGCCAGGATCACGGCGCTGGCCGAGGGGCCATACAATTCCACCACCGGAATGGGCAGGCCTAGGATGGCACGGGCATGCAGGTCGAATTCCGACAGGTTCTGCGAGGTCAGCGTGACCATGCCCGTATCATGCGGGCGCGGGGACAGTTCGGAGAAGATGACCTCGTCCCTGGTCACGAAGAATTCCACCCCGAAAATCCCGTGACCGCCCAGATCGTTGACAACCTTGGCCGCCATGTCCTGCGCATCCTGCAACAGGTCGGGCCGCATGCCCATGGGCTGCCAGCTTTCCTGGTAATCGCCGCGTTCCTGGCGATGGCCGATGGGCGGGCAGAAGACGATGCCGTCCTTGGTGCGCACGGTCAGCAGGGTGATCTCGTACTCGAACGGGATGAATTCCTCGACGATCACCTTGGCCCGGTCACCGCGCATGTTGGCGACGGCGTAATTCCAGGCGGCCTCAAGCGCGCCCTCTTCCTTCACCGTGCTCTGGCCCTTGCCCGATGACGACATGACGGGCTTGATCACACAGGGCAGGCCGGTATGCGCCACCGCCGCCTTCACCTCGTCGAAGCTCTCGGCATAGCGGTACTTGCTGGTGCGCAGGCCCAGATCGACGGCCGCCAGTTCGCGGATACGGTCGCGATTCATGGTCATCTGCGTGGCGCGGGCCGACGGCACCACCGTGAACCCCTCGCCTTCCAACTCGGCCAGCATCTCGGTTCGAATGGCCTCCACCTCCGGCACGATGAAGTCCGGCCGGTGCTTCTCCACGGCGGCGCGCAGCTTGTCGCCATCCAGCATGGGGAAGACCTCGCGCCCGTCGGCTACCTGCATGGCCGGCGCATTGTCATAGGCGTCGCAGGCGATGACCTGCGCGCCCAGGCGTTTGGCGGAAATGACAAATTCGCGCCCCAGCTCACCGGAGCCGAGCAGAAGGATCTTCGCCGTGAATGGCATGGCCCACCTATATCTTCCGGGCTGCCCGTCCCAAGGCGCCCCCCTTGGGCCTTGACCCTAAGGTCGAAGGGGCCTTCACGCAACGGGCGCCCGGCGCGCGGGTGGCATGCCTGCGAGCCGTGGCCCGGCACGCCTCGGGCCACAGGCATCAACGCTTGAGCATCGCCAGCATGCGATCGAAATGGACAATGTCCTCCTTCAATCGATCCAGCGCCCGTTCCAGAGGTTCAAAGGCGGGGCGCAAATCATCTCGCTGCCACGCCAAAGCCAACTGCCCAGCCGGCAGCGTTACCGGCAGAAAATAGACGCCATTGCCCTCGTGCTCCCAGCCGTGCCCGACAAGAAGGGCGATCCATTCGTCAGCGCCACCCTTCCAGTCATATTCCGACCGGAAACGGAAGCCGAAACGGTCCTCACCCACTCCACACAGATCAGCGAGTTGATAGCTGTTGCTGGCGTTGCGTCGGCGTTCCAGTTGGAACCAGGCATGGCCATCCCAAGCTAGTGGGCGCACCCACAGGGCCGTGAGTTCCTGCTTGGGCTTATAAGTGCTCTGCCACCCGTTGGCGCGCAGCCAACCTGACAGAAATTCTGCGATTTCCGCGTAGACCCGGGGCTCCATATGGGTTTCGTAATAGACGACTGTCTTATTGAACAGCTTGAAGTCGTTCAGGATGGTGAAGCCGGCGCGGATATCATCGGCATTGGACATGGCGTGTTCCTCCAGGGTCAAAGAGTGGCGATATGGTCCGCATAGCCCCTGATCAGAAATGCCGGAATCGGGGTAACCCCTTGGGCGACACGGCGCAGGTCACCTGACAGATCGCACCAGGAGAAGCAGACGATCTCGTTTCTGTCCTTATACCGGCCGGCGGTGTCAGGCGCCCGACCGTCCCGCGTCAGGTAAATGGCCGCCCAGGGGCGGTGGCCAGCCGCCCTGGCCACCGCAATGTCACAATAGCGCTCCATTTGCCAACTCTGTTCCCCTGCATCGATCTTGACCTCGATGATCAGGAAAAAGCCGGGGTCATCCACCGTGATGTCCATGCGGTTCGATCGATCGCCGGGCGCACACTCCTCCACCTGAACGCTGCAACCGGTGGCCGGGGCCGGTGGAAATCCGTCACCCAACCGAGCTCTTAACCGCAACAGCAGCGCCCTCAGCAACCCGTCCCCACAACCATGATCACCCTGCGGGTCCAGAAACCAGGCCAGCACGCCGGAATTGCGAAGCTCGTCGCGGCGCCCCCCCCGACGGTCCAGGGGTTGGCAAAAGCTCCGGCTGTCTTCATTTCAACGAACATTGGGCCCAGTGCCGCCAGCATAGCAGCCAAACCGGCCTGATCCCCGGCATCCAGTCTAAAGGCGGCGCTGCCCGCACCGGCCTCGGCAGGAAAGGGCAGATCACGCAGCCTGTCGAAAAGACCGGCCAGCGCGCTGGCGTCGGGCTTGTACTGATCCTTCGCCACTATCTGCGCCTCACCCGTGATGTTGTTGCCCGACCACAAGCTTTGCCACTGTGGCGTGTATATTTCAACCTAAGTCATAGCGCCCCATTGACGCCCCCCGTCGCCACGCCGTAAAGCCTTTCCCATTATGACCGAGCCCAGCGCCCCCCAGATCGACACCCTGTTCGTGACCCGCCTTTACCGTGCCGAATTGGACGGGATGGAGGCGTTGAACGATGAGTTGGCCGCCTGCTGCCGGTCGGCGGCAGAGGATGACGTGGCTGGTCAGAAATGGTCGGCAAAGAACGGCTATACGGGCTACACATCCTATTCCTCGCTGGACGACCTGCCCTGGCGTTTTCCCGCCGTCAAGACGCTGAAATCGCATCTGGACCGGCATGCCAAGGCCTTCGCGAAACAGCAGGAATGGAACCTGGGCGACAAGAAGCTGGAACTGGACAGCCTCTGGATCAATGTGCTGGACCCCGGCGGGTTTCACGGGTCGCATATCCATCCCAACAGCGTGATCAGCGGCACCTATTATGTGGAAATCCCGGACGGCGCCTCCGCCATCCGGTTCGAGGATCCGCGTCTGGCGCTGATGATGGCCGCCCCGCCCCGCAAGCCCAAGGCCGCGCGCGAACTGCTGTCCAGCATCCCCGTCTCCCCCAAGGCCGGCACCTTGATGATGTGGGAAAGCTGGCTGCGGCACGAGGTGGTGCTCAATCAGGCGGAGAGTGAACGCATCTCCATCAGCTTCAACTACGCCTGGCGCTGACCAGGATGGGATCAGCCCCGGCGGGCGGGGCCCTTCTTCGACGTGGCGTTTTCCACATCGTCCATATAGATGACGAGGTTCAGCGAACCGCCGATCACTTCCACGAACTTGTTCGCCATGGAAGGCAGGCGGATTCTGCGATCAATGCAGTAATTGACCAGCGACGCAGCCAGTTCCGCAACATTGCGGGTAACGCGGTGCTGCTTGCCTTCGTTATCCTCGATAATCAGCGTGGCGCTGACCGGTTCTTCCAGCAGTTCCAGCCCCACCACCTGACCGACAGGCAATTGCAGGCGCTGCTTGCGCATCAGGTCGACAATGGCCTGGATGGCTTCACGTTCCGTAAAGCCCAGCGTGCGCATCTCTTTCACGCGGTGACCCTTCTTGATTCCGCAACGGTTCCTTGCAGGAGCTTAGGCCGGAACAAGCCGTTCAACCCAGCGATTTTTCGACTTCCAGCCCCGCGATGTCGTGCAGCCGCAGCAGGCCCAGGACCGAGCCATCCTCGGTTACCACGGGCAACACATTGATCTGGTGGGGTGTTTCCATGATCTCCAGCGCTTCCAGCGCCGTGGCATCGGGGCCGCAGGTGCGCCGGACGGGGGCGGTCATACAGGCAGCGGTGTCACGTTCCAGGAAGCCTTTGCCATGGTCTGCCAGTCCGCGGCGGATATCGCCTTCGGTCACGATCCCGGACAGACGATTGTCGCCATCCACGACCAGGGCCGCCCCGTTGGGGAAGCGGGTCATGGCCAGCAGCGTCTCGAAGATCGGCTGACCCGGCTTGACCAGGGCCACCCGCTCCGGCGCCTTCACCATCAGGTCCCCGACCTTGCCGGCCAGCACGATGCCCAGCGTGCCGCCGGGGTGGTTTTCCCCGTAATGGGCGATGGTGAAACCGCGCCGCTTGGCCACCGCCACCACCAGCGCGTCGCCCAGCGCCAGCATGGCCGTGGTGCTGGCGGTCGGCAGCTTGGTTTCCGTCGCCTCCCGCTCCACATGGCAACGCAAGGTCCAGTCAGCGATGCGCGACAGGCCCGACGGCACGCGCGACACCATGGCCGCCACCTTTACCCCGCGCCGCGCCGCCACCTTGCCCAGGTCGACCAGTTCCTGGGTCTGCCCGCTATTGGACAGAAGGATGACCAGATCCCCCTCCCGCAGCGCCCCCAGTTCGCCATGCAGGGCGTCCAGCGCAGAATAATAGAAAGAGGGCACCCCTACCGAGGCCAGTTTCGAGGCCAGCAGCCGCGCGATCAGGCCCGACTTGCCCACCCCGGCCACCAGCGTGTTGCCCGATCCGCTGGCAATGTGGGCGACCGTGGCCAGGAAATCCGCGTCCAGGCTGTCCAGTTGGGCCAGCACGGCCTTGGCTTCAATCCGCAGCAGGTCGGCGGCGGCGGTCAGGGCGGGGTCTTTCTCGGGCGTCATGGTTCTTCCAGGGGGCGACAGGTTCGTGCTGGCACGGATGTAGGGGAGCCGCCTTGTCGCCGCATCCCCCGTTTCGCGGGGGACAGGGCTGCGATCAGGCGGCACCGCCGCCCATCTGCGCCAGGATCATGTCATGGAAGTGGCGGAGGCGATCCTCATTGACACCCAGCAAGGCCGCCCCCTCCACATGCCGCAACCCGGCGCCGACTTCGCCGCAGACGGCCCGGTCCTCGGACAGAAGCTGGCTGTTCAGGGCCGACAGGTGGCTGGTGAGGGCAGCCAGCGCCGCCTTGCTGGCCCCGTCCCGCGCCTTGGCCAGACACAGGCGATACCGCAACGTGAAATTTTCCGGTCCCGTCGGTTCCAGGGTCTGCACACTCATCATGCGGCCGGCCGTGATGCCGATGGCCAGATTGGGGAACAGCAGCAGGTGGACATAGCCCTCCACACCCGCCACCGCCTCCACCGGCGTCAGACCCAGCCGCTTGCCAGCCCCCTCCCACCAGCGCTGTGCCTCCGGTCGGATACCGGCATAACCGATGGAATGCAGGCCCGACGGCACCACGCGCCAGGACCCGTCCACCACGGTGCGGAAGCTGTCGGCATGCACGGCATCGACGTGATAGACCTCCAGCACATTCTCCACCCCCACCTTCCAGTTGGCGGCCCAGGGCTGCGCCTCCTGGGCGAAGGGGGCGGACATGCCATCGGACAGAGACTGCAACAGGGCGGCATGCGGCCCCAGCCAGTCGGCCAGCGACGGGCCGCCGGGTTCGATCCGCACGAACAGGAAACGGCCGACCCGCTCCAGCTCATAGCGTTTCAGCGCCAGGGCGCGCTTGCCCTCCCGATCCAGGCCGAAACAATCGCCATTGCCCGGAATGCCGACCGGCACCCCGTCGCGATCATAGGTCCAGCCATGATAGGGGCAGCGCAGGGGACCGGAGGCAGCGCCCGCATCGCCCGCCCGCAAACGGGCAAAACGGTGTGAACAGACATTGCGCAGGGCACGCAGTTCACCATCGAAATCCTGGACCAGGACCGGTTCGCCCGCGATCTCCCGCGTCAGCCAGGCCCCCGGTTCCGCCAGTTCATCGCTGAAGCCGACGAACTGCCAATGGCGGGCGAACAGCCACCGTTCCGCCGCGAGCCGTGCAGGGTCGCGGTAATCGGCGGCGGTCAGAAGGGCGGGACGGGCCAGCATGGGAAAACACCGGAGATCGTGACCGGCACAGCCTGCATCGTCCGCCCCCTGCCCCGCAAGCCGGCAGTAGGTCGCGGCCGTAAAGCGTCAGAGCGCGTCGGCCGCCTTTTTCAGCACGACCTTGTTCGTGGCGGTGCCGAACCAGCCCAGGACAGTATTGTGATGGTCGATGATCTGTTCAAAGGTCAGGCCGCCCATATCGCAGGTCGTGTGCCCGTCCGACAGCAGCGTGACGTCGAAACCATGGGCGATGGCGCTGCGCACCGATGTGTCGATGCAAAAGGGCGTCATGCAGCCGCCGATGACGACATGGCGGATACCCCCATCCAGCAGTGCCTGCTTCAGACCCGTGTCCAGGAAACTGTCGCAGGTGGTCTTGTGGATCACGCGCTCGCCCGGCTGCGGCGTCAGTTCCCGGCGGATTTCCCAACCCGGCGTGCCCTTGGCCAGCCGGTGGTCATCCGACGCGTCATGCTGCACATGGATCAGGGTCACGCCGGCCTGGCGCGCACGGGCCTGCAGGTCCGCCAGACGGGCAACAACCCCGTCCAGCGCCGTAACGGCGGCCAGGTGGCGCGGCCCGTCGCCGGCCGGCAGGATGCCTTCCTGCACATCGATGACGATCAGGGCAGTTTCGCGGGGCACAATCATGGGATGGGTCCTGTGCTGTGGTCGCACGCGGCATAGCGCAGAATTGTTTCTGGATGATTTCAGGCAGGGGCGAACCCTTGCGATGCATGGTGGATGCGCTACCGTCACGGGCGCAATCCAACAAGCCCCAAAGGGCATCATCATCCAAGGAACGGGTATCGTGCGGATCATCGGACATTTCATGCGCGGCAGCGCATTGGCCCTGGTGCTGGCCCTGGCGGCCATCACCGCCCCGGCGCAGACCACGCCGGCCAAGGTGGAGCGGGTCCAGAGCGGCAATATCGTCACGGAGAACATCCCGGCTGTCGACACGGCCCTGGGCGAGAAACTGTCGGCCTATCTGGCCGCCCGGTCCGCCAGCATGCTGGACTGGACGCCCGACGGGAAGGGCATCCTGATCACCACCCGTTTCGGGGAAACGTTCCAGCTTCATCTTGTGGGCGGCCCGATGATGGCGCGCCAGCAGCTCACCTTCGCCGCCGAACCCATCACCAGCGCCGCCTTCAGCCCGGCCAAAGGGTCCAGCGATCTCGTCTATGTCTGGGACAAGGGCGGGTCGGAGAATTTCCAGTTCTTCCACCTGGATGTTGCAACCGGCAAGACGACACTGATCACCGACGGCAAGTCGCGCAACCAGGGTCTGGTCTGGAACCATAAGGGCGACCGGTTCGCCTTTTCCAGCACGCGCCGCGACGGCAAGAACACCGATGTCTATGTCGGCGGTCTGAAGGATGCGGCCACCGTGGCGCCGCTGGTGGCACAGGCGGGTTCCTGGGGCGCGGTCGCCTTCTCCCAGGATGATGCAAGGCTGCTGGTCGGCCAGTATATCTCCATCACCAAATCCTATCTGTCGGTGGTAGATGTCGCCACGGGCGCCCTGACCCGGATCAAGCCGGAGAAGGACACCATCGCCCTGACAGGCGTCGGCTTCACGACCGATGCCAAGGGCGTTTTCCTGACGTCGGATGAAGAGGGCGAGTTCAAGCGCCTGGGCCTGCATGATCTGGCGTCGGGCAAGACGACCTGGATCACCGCCGACGATCCCTGGGATGTGGAGGAGGCCGTGCTGTCGCCCGATGGCAAGCGCCTGGCCTATGTCCTGAACGAAGGCGGCTGGTCCACCCTGCGCGTCATCGATACAAAAACCTTGAAGCCGGTCAAGCTACCCGCCCTGCCCAAAGGCGTAATCGCCGGCGTCTCTTTCAGCCCCGATGGATCCAGGCTGGCCCTGTCCCTGACCACGCCCACGGCCCCCGCCGATGTGCATGTCGTCGATCTGGGCAAGGGCAAGGTGGAACAATGGACCAAGAGCGAGGTGGGTGGTCTCAATACCGGGAATTTCGCCGATGCGACCCTGGTGCAGTTCCCTACCTTCGACCAGCGCCAGATCCCGGCCTTCCTGTTCAAGCCCAGGAATGCGAAGGGCAAGCTGCCGGTCATCATGCTGATCCATGGCGGGCCGGAGGGGCAGAGCCGCCCGAATTTCAGCTCGACGGTCCAGTTCTGGGCCAATGAGCTGGGGGCCGCCGTGCTGCTGCCTAATATCCGGGGGTCGGACGGGTACGGGAAGACCTATCTGGGCCTGGATAATGGCTTCAAGCGCGAGGACAGCATCAAGGATATCGGCGCCCTGATCGACTGGGTCGCGACCCAGACCGACCTGGACAAGGACAAGATCGTCGTAGCCGGCGGCTCCTATGGCGGCTATGCCACGCTGGCCGCCATGACCCACTACAATGACAAGCTGGCGGGCGGTGCCAACACGGTCGGCATCTCCAACTTCATCACCTTCCTGGAGGCCACGGCGGAATATCGCCGCGACCTGCGCCGCCCCGAATATGGGGATGAGCGCGATCCGGAGATGCGCGCCTTCCTGCAGAAAATCTCCCCCCTGACCAATGCGTCGAAGATCACCAAGCCCATGCTGATCATCCAGGGCTACAACGACCCGCGCGTGCCGGTGGGCGAGGCGGAGCAGATGGTGGCCGCCATCCGCAAGAATGGCGGCGAGGTCGGCTATGTCCTGGCCATGGACGAAGGTCACGGCTTCAAGAAGAAGTCCAACCAGTTCGTGGCCATGATGGCGCAGGCGCAGTTCTTCCAGAAGGTGTTCGGGCAGAAGTGACGGGGACGGGGACGGATCGGGCGGCTTGTTAGGCCTGTCCGATCCGCCCCGCTTCCGCTTTGCCCTTTGCCGATGCTACCATGATGGCAGAGAGATCCTTTCCGGCGTCAGGCATGAACCGCTTCCCAGATCGTTTCCAGACCGGCCAGCGCCCGTTCCTGATTGCGGAGATGTCCGGCAATCATAATGGCGACATCGACCGTGCGCGGCGCCTGATCGATGCCGCCCGCGATGCCGGGGCCGACGCGGTCAAGATCCAGACCTATACCGCCGACACCATCACCATGGATATCGACCGGCCCGAATTCCGGCTTGAGGGCGGATTGTGGGCCGGCAAGACGCTCCATGAACTGTACCGGGAGGCGCACACCCCCTGGGAATGGCACGGCGCCCTGTTTGCCCACGCCCGCGACGCCGGCATCGCGCTGTTCAGCAGCCCGTTCGACCCAACGGCCATCGACCTTCTGGAAAGCCTGGATACTCCGGCCTACAAGATCGCCAGTTTCGAGCTGATCGACCTGCCCCTGATCGCCAAGGCGGCGGCCACGGGCAAGCCGCTGATCATGTCCACCGGCATGGCATCGCTGGGGGAGATCGCGGAGGCGGTGGCTGCGGCGCGGGAGGCGGGGAACGACAATATCGCCCTGTTGCATTGTGTGTCCGGTTACCCGACGCCGGTGGAGGATTGCGATCTGCGCACCATTCCCCATATGGCGCAGGCTTTCGGCCTTCCTGTGGGCCTGTCGGACCATACGATGGGGGTGGCTGTACCCGTGGCCGCCGTGGCGCTGGGCGCCGTCATCATCGAAAAGCATTTTACGCTGGCCCGCGCCGATGGCGGCCCTGACTGCGCCTTTTCCCTGGAACCGGCGGAGTTCAAGGCGATGGCGGAGGCGTGCCGCGTGGCGCATGCGGCCCTGGGCGACATCTCCTATGCGCTGAAACCGTCGGAGGCCGGCGGGCGGACCTTCCGCCGCTCCCTCTATGTCAACCGCGACGTGCCGGCGGGCACCGTGCTGACCGGGGCCGATGTGCGGTCGATCCGCCCCGGCCTGGGCCTGGCGCCCAAACATCTTCCCGATATTCTGGGCCTTACCGCCGCCCGCGACCTGAAGCGGGGGGAACCGGTGGACTGGACCATGCTGGGCAAGGCGCCCTGATGGCACCGCGCATCATCGGCATCATCCAGGCCCGCATGGGCTCCACCCGCCTGCCGGGCAAGGTGATGCTCCCCGTGGCGGGCCAAAGCCTGATCGCCCACCAGATCGGCCGGTTGCGGCGGTCCCGGCATCTGCACGGGCTGTGTGTGGCGACCAGCGATCTGCCGGGCGACGATCCGCTGGCCGCCCATGTGGAGGGGCAGGGCGTTCCCGTCTTCCGGGGCAGCGAAAGCGATGTGCTGGATCGTTTCTACCGGGCAGCCCTTGCCCAGCAGGCCGATATCGCCGTGCGTTTCACCGGCGACTGCCCGCTGATCGACCCGGCACTTGTCGATGACCTGATCGCGCTTTACCGCAACACCGATCCGCCGCCCGCCTATGCCGCCATTGACGTGTCGTGCTATCCGCGCGGCCTGGACGCGGAGATCGTGGGGATGACGGATCTGCGCACCGCCTGGGAGGAAGCGCGGGAGGATTTCGAGCGCGAACATGTCATGCCCTTCCTCTGGCGCCGCCCCGACCGGTTCCGGCTGGCCTGGCTCAGCGATCCCGCGATACGGGCGCCCTGGCGCTGGTGTGTGGATACCGAACAGGATTTCATCCTGGTACGGTACTTGCTGGAAACGCTTTTGCCCGTTAAGCCAGCATTCGGCTGGCGTGATGCGGATGGCGCCATGCGCGCCCATCCCGACTGGGCGCTGATCAACCGGGATGTGGTGCAGAAGCCGCTTCCCCCGACCTGATGTGAGGAGAGTTGCCATGACGCGCGCTGAATTCCTGGCCGCCCTGGAAGAGATGCTGGAACTGGATGCCGGCAGCCTGTCGCCCGACATGGCGCTGGACAGCCTGGACAGTTGGGACAGCCTGGCCGTCATCAGCTTCATCGCCCTGGTCGATGAACATTTCGACCATGTGGTGGCGGGCGAGGATCTGGCCAAGGCCAAGACCATCGGCGATCTGCTGGCCCTGACCGGTGCGGACCTCGCCTGATCCCATGTCGGCACTGCCCCGTCCCGCCATTCCCGTCGGCCGCACAAGACGGCAGGTGATCACCCTGGCCGGCGGCCCGGCCGCCTGGATCAATGGCGGGCGCCTGGGCATCGGGGAGGGGCTGCAGCGACCCCTGGTCCTGCTGCACGGTCTGGCCGGCGATGCCCTGACCTGGCAATTCAACCTGGCCGCCCTGGGCGCGGACCGCGCCGTGCTGGCCCCCGACCTGCCGGGCCACGGGTCCAGCACGCTGGAGGTAGGGGCCGGTCACGTCGACGATCTGGCCCGCTGGGTGGGTGACCTGATCGATGCCTGGGGCGTGCCCAAGGTCGATCTGGTGGGGCATTCACTGGGCGCCCGTGTCGCGCTGTCGCTGGCGCATCAGCGGCCAGGGGTAGTGGCACGCGCCACCCTGATCGCCTGCGCGGGGCTGGGCAGCGACCTGGATCATGAATTCCTGGACCGGCTGGCCGATGCGTCAGACCTGGACCAGTCGCGGCTGGCGGCCGCCAAACTATTCTCCGCGCCGGGCTCCCTGGTCGAACCCATGGCCCGCGCCCTGACCCTGCGCCAATCGGTGCCGGCAAACCGGGCTGCCATCAAGGCGCTGCTGGATGCCAACCGGGCCGAATTGTCGGAACGGCTGGTCACCCGCGACTGGGCGCCGCCGGTGCCGGTGCAGTTGATCTGGGGCGCCGATGACGGCATCGTGCCACCGCCGCCGGCCGATCTGATCCCCGCCGGCATTGCCTTCCACCTTCTGTCCGGCGCCGGCCACATGCCGCATGTGGAAGCGGCCAGCCGCGTCAACGCCCTGATCGGGAGCTTCCATTGACCGACACCCACGCCATGCTGGACCTGATCGCGCGGGAAACCGCCCGCATCCTGTCGGAAAAGGGGGAGGCGGCGGCCGCCGTCACGGCCGATACCGCCTTTCTGGAGGGTCCCCTGCCCTTCGACAGCCTGGATCTGGCCACACTGATCGTGGCGCTGGAGGAATTGACGGGCAAGGACCCGTTCCGCCAGGGCTTCCGGCAGTTCAACACGGCCGCCGAACTGGCCGCCCTCTACGCTGCGGCGTGAAACCATGCCCGGCATCTGGGAATGGATCGGGGGCGGCGTTGTTCTTTACCTGCTGCTGCTGGCCCGCAGCGCCTGGAAGCAGGGGGAATTCAAGCAGTTCCTGTGGGGGCTGGTCATCGTCGCGGGACTGATCGGCTTCATCGGTGGCGTCATCTGGGCCTGGATCAAGGTCAAGGGCGGCTGAAACCCTTGGATTGCCGGCACGCCCTGTCGCATGATGCCCCCATGCAGGACAATACCCCTCCCCCCTGGCTCAATCCCCGCTTCCGGCTGGTGACAGGCGGCCGTGACTGGACATGGGCCGATCTGGCGGCAAGGGCGGAGATGGTGGCCGACGGCCCGCTGGTGGCGGATGGCAAGGATTTGCCGGGAACGATTGCCGCCCTGGTCGCGGGCTGGCACCGGGCGGTACCCATCGCGATGCTGCGCGGCGGCCTGCCGCCGCCGGAAGATACCGGCCTGTCCGGACGCCTGCTGCTGCTGGAAACCTCCGGCACCACGGGCACGCCCAAACGGATCATCCGCCCTTTCGACACGATACTGGCAGGGGTGGAGGTGCCGCGCGGGGGCGATGGCGGCCGCTGGCTGCTGACCTATGATGTCTGCGGATATGCGGGGCTTCAGGTGCTGCTGACCGCGATGGCGGGTGGGGGCGTCCTGCTGGCGGATCCTGGCGTCGATGCGACCCGTCTGGTCCGGATGGCGGCGGAACAGGGGGCCACCCATATCAGCGCGACGCCCAGCTTCTGGCGCGTGCTGCTTCTCTCCGGCATCCGCCCCCCTCTGGCCCGGATCACCATCGGGGGAGAGGCCGTGGACCAGCCCCTGCTCGACATGCTGGTCCGGCACTTTCCGGGGGTGCCCGTCCGCTGCATCTATGCCTCGACCGAAGGCGGCAGGCTGTTCACGGTGGCCGACGGGCGGGAGGGATTTCCCGCCGTCTGGCTGTCGCAGCCCCCCGCAGACATATCATTCCGGATATGGAATGATATGTTGCAGGTAAAGCGGTCGGACGACTGGATCGATACAGGGGATCTGGTTGAAGCCGTTGAGGATCGGGTTTTATTCCGGGGACGGAATGATATGATTGTCAATATTGGCGGCCAGAAGGTCAACCCGGCCCTGGCCGAAACGCGCCTGCTTTCCCTGCCGGGGATCAGGGATGCGGTTGTCTATGGCATCGCCAACCCGATCACAGGGTCCATCCTGGCCGCCGATATCGTGGCACCGGATTGGCGGGAAGACGAGGGCTGGCGGACACGGGTTACCCAGGCCTTCACCGACCTGCCCGCCCCGGCGCGGCCCCGCCGGGTACGGCTGCTGGACGCCCTGCCCTTGTCAACCGCCGGCAAGAAACGACGCATCGCGGAGGAAGCATGAGCCGCTTGATCATTGTCACCGGCGGCAGCCGCGGCCTGGGTCTCGCCATCACCCGTGCCCTGCTGGAGGCGGGATACAGCGTGGCAACGTGCAGCCGAAGCCAAGGCGAGGCCCTGCCCGCCATGATGGAGGCCTGCCCCGACCGCCTGTTCTGGCAAGAGGCGGATATCGGGAATGCCGCCTCCAGCCAGGCCTTCATCGATGCCGCCGTGCGGCGGTTCGGCGCGCCATGGGGCCTTGTCAACAATGCCGGCATCGCGCGCGAGGGCATCCTGGCCACCCTGCCCCTGGTGGAGGTGGACCTGTTGATTCAGACCAACCTGTCGGGCGCAATCCAGGTAGCCCGTGCCGTGTTGCGCCACATGCTGTCGCGCCCCGGCGGCGGACGCATCATCAACATCTCCTCCATCATCGGACAGCGGGGCTATACGGGGCTGGCCGCCTATGCCGCCACCAAGGCGGGACTGGACGGACTGACCCGCGCCCTGGCGCGTGAGGTGGGGCGCCGCCAGATTACCGTGAACAGCGTGGCCCCCGGCTATCTGGACACGGAAATGTCGGGTACCCTGTCCGGCGGGCAGCGTGATCAGATCGTGCGGCGCACGCCCCTGGGCCGGCTGGGCACGGCGGACGATGTGGTTCCCTCCATCCTGTTCCTGCTTGGCGACGGCGCCCGTTTCATCACCGGGCAGACACTGACCATCGATGGCGGCATCACCTGCTGAATGAAAGGCACCGCGCATGGCCCTGGCCCGCCTCGACGGCATCGCACTTCGCGGCATCGTTTCCGCCCTGCCCGCCAATGTGGAGGATGTGACACATCTGGCCGCCCGGTTTGGCGCCGACTATGCCGAACGCATCGCCAGTGCCACCGGAATCCGGCGCCGCCATATCGCGGCACCCGGACAATGCATGTCGGATCTGGCCCTGCCCGCCGCGCGGGAGTTGCTGAACGGGCTGGGATGGGCGGACAACAGCATCGATCTGCTGGTCTGCGTGACCCAGACGCCCGACCATCCGCTGCCTGCGACCGCCTGCCTTCTGCAGAACCGGCTGGGTCTGGCGGGGCATTGCGCGGCGTTCGATGTCGGTCTGGGCTGTTCGGGCTATGTCTATGGGCTTTGGCTGGTCGCTTCACTGTTGGCCGGCATGGGGCGTGGACGCGCGCTGTTGGTGGCGGGCGATACGACAAGCCATACGTTGACCCCCGACAACCGCTCCGTCGCCCCTCTGTTCGGCGATGCGGCCACCGTCACCGCGATTGAATGGGACGCGTCGGCCGGTCCGCTTACCATCGACGTGGGCACGGACGGCGCCGGCGCGCCCTATCTTATCCGAGCCGGCGGTGGAACACGGCAACCAGACGGCCCGCTATTGTTCATGGACGGCACGCAGGTTTTTGCCTTCACCCTGCGCGAGGTACCGAAAACCATCGCCGCGACGCTGAACGCATCGGGTATCGGCATCGCGGAAATCGACCATGTCGTGTTGCATCAGGCGAACGAGATGATGCTGCGCCGGCTGGGCGCCAAGATCGGCGCGCGGGAAGATCAACTGGTGCTGGCCCTTGCCGCGCGCGGCAATACCAGTTCCGCCACCATCCCCCTGGCCATGACCGACATGCTGTCGGTCTCCCTGGCCACGGGCGAGCGCAAATTGCTGCTATCCGGGTTCGGCGTCGGCTGGTCCTGGGGCACCGCCATCTGGCAGACAGGCCCCATAGCGACCTGCCGCACCCTTCTGGTCGATCAGGACGGCAGTGTCATTCCGGCTGGTTAAGAACAGGCCGGCGACGGACCTTGGTTACCACCACCGGGGTCTTTTCCGGCCGTTCGCCTGCTGACTGCGGCGACTCGGCGGGGAACAGCTTCCGGCAATTCTTCAAGGCGCGGTAATAATTGCCGGACTTAACCAGGGCCTGGATATCGTCAAACGTCGCGTTCTCAGCCGGCTGAGACAGACGCGCCTCTTCCAGGATGATCCCGAACTTGATCAGGTTCAGCTCGGCATCCTCCGGGAAGATGTAGATGAGCTGAATGATAAAATAGAGTTTCTTTTCAATGGTATCGCAGTTCTCTTCCTTCAGGATTTCCCGTCCGCGCAGGAAATTGACCTTGTTGTAGAAGAACAGCGACACGGGATGATCGCCGACGCCCAGAACGGCGCCATTGACGATCAGCTTTTCCCCTGGTCTGAGGACGAGTTTCAAAGGCACGGCATCATTTCCCGTTTCGGCATGCCCGCAAGCAGCAGGAACCACTTTGGACAACAACTAGGAAGTAAGCCACCAGCCCCTTGCGGGTCACGAAAAAAACGAACGCGGGGATTGCGACTTTTACCCCCGGTCCGATTCCATGGCTGGAAAGGCACGGGGTGGAATCAGGAACGGCGGGCTTTTGGCCCGCCGTTTCCCTTGCCTTACGGCGCCTGGGCTTAGAACAGCCGCAGGATCGACTGCTGAGCCTGGTTGGCCAGCGAGAGGGAGATCGTGCCGAGCTGCTGGCGGGTCTGCAACAGCAGCAGGTTTGCACCTTCCTCGTTCTGGTCGGCCTGGACCAACTTATTAGAGCCTTCCACCAGAACGTTCGAGAACTCGTTGGTGAAGCTCTCACGCGTCTGGATGACGTTCAGGTTCGTGGACAGCGCCTGCGAAGCACCACGCAGGGTGGAGGTCGCAAAGTCGAGGCTGGACACAGCGCGATCGATGTCCGCACGATCCAGGAAATCGTTCTGAGCGTAATCGATGCGCAGGCCCTGACCACCCGACGTCACGTTCCGGCTGACCACCTGGATGTTGGAGGTGTTGTCAGCGTTGAACTGCACCGCCAGATCATTTTCGGTGTTGGCATCGGTCCGCTGCACCGTCGTCAGATTGGCGGACAGGTTAGCCGATGCCGTCTGCTTGACCGTCTTGCTGTCGATGGTGACACGCACGGTGCCGCTGTCGAAGTTCAGCGAGTTCTCGCCATCCGAAAGCTTGGCGTTGCCGCGGGCATTGTTACCCGAACGCTCGACCGTGACACCATTCAGATTGGTGGCCGAGAGGGTGATGTCGACATTCTTCTGGATGGTGGACGTGCCGTTGGCGGAAGTGCCCAGCGACTCCAACTCCGAACGGTCAATCGTGAAGGACACGGTCGTACCGGAAGAGAAGGTAACCGACACCGACTTGCTTTCGGCATTCGTCGTGGTGGCACCGATGCTGAAGCTTGTACCTGTGCCCTGGGTCTCGTTCGACGTAATGGTGAAGCTGTCGATAAAGCCACTGGCATCCGCAGCGCCATCCGCAATCGTGAACCGATTGGTGCCAGAGGCGCCGACTGCGGTGTTCACGAGATCCTGCAGCTTCCCACGGACCGCATCGCGGCGCTCGGACGGATCGGCAGAGGTGATGTCTTCTGCGGTCGCCTTATAAACGAAGGACTGACCGTTGACCGTCGCGGTGAAGGTGTCACCTTCTTCAACCGCGCCGCCGATGGTGACGCTGGACACCTGGGCGACGCCCGAGGAGCCGTTGTTCACGCCGGCCGTCGTGGTCTTGGCAACGGCGGACTGCGTGTTGTCGAAGAACTTGAAGGTACGCGATTCGCCATTTTCCGTGACGATGGCGGTACGCTCACGACCGCTGTTGCCGCGCAGCTCGATGCTGATGTCAGCAAAATTGCCGGCTTCGGACGACAGCGTACCGGACACCGCAACCGAGGTGATGCCACGGGACTTCTCGGCCTTGGCGATATCTTCCAAATCGGCGGTGATGGCACCGGAACCGGAAACCTTGACCGAATAGGTATCGGCGCTGACCACATTGGTCACGCGGCTGTTCGACATACCCGGAAGGCTGTTGACCGCAGTGCGGCTGTCGGCCGTGCTGTCCAGCGTCAAACCATTGCCGGCCAGGAGGTTCTTGCCCTGGTAACCGCTATCGCCAGCGATCTTGTCGATCTGGTCCTTGATACGGTTGAACTGTTCCGCCAGCGACTTACGGGTCGCAATGGAGGAAGCGTCATTACCCAGGTTGGAATAGGCGGTGGTGGTCAAGCCCTTGGCCTGCTGCACCAGATCCTCAATCGCGGTGATACCCTTATCACCGGCCTGGATCGTGCTGATAGCCTGGCCCATTGCCTCCTTGAGGTTCGACAGGTCGCCTGCGCGGGTGTTCAAACCCTTTGCTGCAAAGAACGACGTGGGGCCATCAAGGGCGCTGTTGACCTTGTTGCCGGTCGCCAGACGGGACTGGATCGACTCGACCTGCTTGTTCGTCTTCTGCAGGAGCAGAAGGTTGGTACGCATCCCGGCGGTAAGGCTGACGTCACTCGAAGACATAGCGTCTCTCCTTTGGAGGTATGATTTACCCGAATTTTTCGGGTTGAGACCAGGGAACACCCTTATCCCGGAAGAGTCAAGCCATTAAGAACAGCGCAAGATCGCACCTATCCGAATGGTCTGCCCCGAAGCGGCGCCGGCATGGTCATGCCATAAATCCGACACCCAATAGTATAATCGACCAGCCAAACAATGACAGGGCGAATTAAAGAAAATTCCAGAGATCTTTGTTCTTAACGACCCTTCGGAGGGACAGAAAAGAACTCGCTCAGGCGACGAAATTCACCGAACTGACGACGGACCCGCCCCCGGCGATCGTCACTGTGGGAGAGGCGGCAACGGTGGGCGACACGCCGACACCACGGGACACGCCAAAACCCGGCGACCCATTGGCCGCAACCGTACCGATGCTGTCACGTGCCAGCGACAGCAACCGATTACCACTATCCCGTCCCGTTCCACCCCGATCATCGGAAGGCTCGGAAACACCCACCTCCCGGCCGCGCAACTGGTACTCGCGGACCACTTGCTTGGAGGGATACTGGGTTTCCACATCACCACTGCCGCCATCGCGGAACAGCAGGATCGCCACAGCGGCATCGCTGTCATACTGAACGACGGGGCTAATATAAGGGAGTTGAGTGGTTCGAACGGCCTGTGGGGGGGACGCAGCTTCCGTTGCCGCGACGCTTGTGGGCGTTACCGCGGTCATAACGGGTGTTGCTACACTCCTGATCCCCTCGATTTGCATGGCCGGAAGCCTTTATCTCTACTCCATCACGTTAACCCAGTTTCATGGGGGGCGCAAACGGATTCTTCATTGCAGCCAAGTCGGTTGAATCAACAGAGAGTCCCGGCGGTGTTTCCGGTGCCGCGGCCCAGGCTTCTTCACTTTCCGGACAATGATCAGGAGCGGGATTTGTCTTTCCGACCCGTCATTCGACTTTACCTGCTCTTGTCCCGACCCATTCCCCAATAGCAATAACCAGTTCGGCTATTGTGGGCTCCCAATCGCCCCATACGGACTGTCGAAAAATCCGTAAACTCGGATACCATGGGTTGTCAGGACGTTGGCGCAGCCAGCGCCAACAGCCGTCAAAGCGCGACAGAACCCAGGTAGGCCGCCCCAAGCCGCCCGCAAGGTGAATGACAGCCGTATCGACGCCGATGACCAAGTCCAATTCGGCAACCAGGGCCGCCGTATCGGCAAAGTCCGACAATTCGTCGGTCCAATCGGTGATATCCAGGGCCGAGTCAGCGATTTCCACCGCCTTCGGCCCCTTTTGAAGGCTGACCAGACTGATGCCCTGTACCGCAGCAAGGGCCGACAATTGGCTGAGCGCAAGGCTGCGACGACGGTCGGTCGCGGCCGCGCGCGGATCGCCCGCCCGCCCGTCCCCCGCCCAGACC
>NZ_JAGOGJ010000073.1 GCF_017996735.1 Niveispirillum sp. | reverse complement strand
CGCTGGCGCGGGCCGCCGATCATATCACCCGGCATTGTACAAGTGACCTGAAGGTGGAAGAGGTGGCGGCGTCCGTCGGACTGTCGTCCTCCTACCTGATCCGGGCCTTCAAGGCGCGCTATGGCCTGACCCCGCATGCCTATCTGATCAACCAGCGTATCCGGGTGGGACAACAGGGGCTGCGGCAGGGACAGGCCATCGTCGATGTGGCGCTGGATGCCGGATTCGCCGATCAGGCGCATTTCCAGCGGGTGTTCAAGGCGCATGTCGCCGCCACGCCGGGCCAGTATGCGCAGTCAGTATCCGGCCAGCATGGCGATCGCCCCCAGGGCCAGTAGCATCGCCATGGCCCGGTTGAATCCGCGCATGCGTCTCGCCAGCGCCCGTGACAGCCGCGCCCCGGCATAGGCCCAGAGCGCCACTGATCCGTAGCAGATGACAAAATACAGGGCGGCGAAGACCAGCACACTGGCCACGCCATCGCGCAGGCCATAGGCCCCCATGCCGGCCACGGCGGCGATCCAGGCCTTGGGGTTCAACCATTGCAGGCTGGCCCCCGCCCAAAGACCCGGTGGTGCCCCAATCCGATCCTGCTGCAAGCCCCCATCGGCCCGCCAGAGCCGATAGGCCAGGTAGAAGAGAAAGCCCGTGCCGGCCACGCGCATGATCATGTCCAGCAGGGGCAGCCGCGCCACCGCCTCCGCCATACCGATGCCGGCCAGCAGCAGCAGGGCCGTGAAGCCCACCGTAGCACCGGTGACGAATCCCAGGCTGCGCCGGAACCCGTGCTGCACGCCGCTGGCCAGGGCCAGGCTGTTGACGGGGCCAGGGGTGATGGAGGCGACAAGGGCAAAGCTGGCCATGGCCAGCAGCAGGGCGCTGTTCATCGCCGCCTCACTTCAGCAACGGCAGGTGCCCGGTCATCGACCGGACCAGACCCGCCGGCCCGTGCAGGCCGATGCCGAAATAGCGGATGTCATCCCCTCTCATGACCGAGAGGCGGTCGGCATAGTCCTGATAGGCCTTGGCCCGCTGCGCCGTCTCCGTCACATCCACCAGCATCAGACCGTCGGCCCGATGCCCGGCGGCCTTGGTCCGCAGGCTGTGCAGAGCGTCGGCATCGGCGGCCAGGATGGGTAGTACGACCTGTGTGATGCCTTCGTGGCGGTCACCGTCCCCGTTTGTGACGGCGGGGCCGATCAGATGCGGATGGGCCGCGCCCAGCGACAGGGACAGGATGGCCGCCGTATTGGCGATCAGGCCCAGGGGAAGCGTGGGATCGATAATAAAACAGGATCGGGTCACGGGTGGTGTCTCCGGGATGTTTTCCCGTTTATCGCCACCCGGCCCGATCCGGTATTGAAGAAAACTGACCTGGGGGGCTCTGGAACGGCGGCCATAACCTTTGGCTGTTCCCTCACCCTCCCATCGGCTGACACCGATGGGCCCCTCTCTCTCCCACTTTCGTGGGCGAGGGGCAGAGAATGGACTCTCCCCGATGTCGCCCCTCGCCCGCCTGGCGGGCGAGGGAGGGGCCCAAGCCGGAAGGCTTGGGAGGGTGAGGGTCGCTAGAAGGTTGGCCGTATCGGAACCCGCTTCAGAACTTCGCCCCCAGCGTCACGCCCCATTCACGCGGACGGCCATAGGAGACCTCGGCCAGGCCGAAGGCGCCGCTGGCATTGCCCGACACGAAGTAGCGCCGGTCCGTCACATTGGTGGCGAACAGGGCCAGGGTCCAGCTCTCGTCCGGTGCGGTATAGGTCAGGCGGCTGTTGACGATGCCATAGCCGGACTGTGCCACCAGTTCGGTATTGGCCACGTCGTTGTAGAACTTGGAATAGGCCGACAGATCACCGCGCAGGCTCAGCGTGCTGCCATCACCCAGGGCGTGGGTATATTGCAGGCCCGTGCTGGCCGTCCATTTCGGGGTCTTCACGAATTTCGCGGCCTTGGTGATGGGCAGGACCTGGGTGGGGCCCAGGCCCGATCCGACCTCGTCATATTTCGCGTCCGTGTAACCGAGCGCCAGATCGAAATCCAACCCTTTGGCCGGCTTGGCCCGCACTTCCAGTTCCGCGCCCTTGATGGTGCCCTTGGCGGCGTTGGCCACGAAGTTGCGCGGCGTCTGGTTCACGGTAAGCTGGATATTGTCGTACTTGCTGAGATAGCCCGCCACGTTGACGATCAGGCGGTTGTCCAGCCAGCCGGTCTTGGCGCCCACTTCATAGGTCCAGATGGTCTCCGGCTCATACTGCGTCACCTCCGACTCGTCGGCCAGCGGGCGGGCGTTGTAGCCGCCGCTCTTGAACCCCTTGCCGGCCGAGGCATAGAGCAGGGCGTCGTCGCCGGCCTTGTATTCCAACCCGATCTTGGGCGTGAAGGCGTTCCAGTTGCCCGACCGCTGCACATCGGTGAACACGACCTGATCGCGCTGGCGCCGGTTGAAGACGGAGATCCATTTCTTGTCGCGGTTCCAGCGGGCACCCGCCGTGACCGAGAGTTCGTCCGTCAGCTTGAAATTGCCCTGGCCGAATACGGCATAGGAGGTGTTGTCGATGCGGT
Organism: Niveispirillum sp.; assembly: GCF_017996735.1. Classification (GTDB taxonomy): domain Bacteria; phylum Pseudomonadota; class Alphaproteobacteria; order Azospirillales; family Azospirillaceae; genus Niveispirillum. The sequence continues at coordinate 30,037 of NZ_JAGOGJ010000073.1, read as the reverse complement.
TCAGGATGATGGTGGCGGGCGACATGGGCGGCCCCAGCGGTGGCCACAGGCCCATGGCCAGATCGGCACGGGCGTCGTCGGTGCCTTCTTCCGTGAAGTAATAAACACCGCCGATCCAGGTGAAACGCCCATCCATGGCATCGCCGCTCAACTGAATTTCCTGGCTGAACTGCCATTGGTCATCGTCGTTGAAGGTTTCGCGATAGGTGAAGGGGGTGTTGTCACCATCACGGGCGAAGGTGGCCTGAAGCTCCCGATAGGCCGTGATGCTCTTGGCCTCCACATTGCCCAGGTTCCAGGTCAGGGTGCCGGCCAGGCCCCACAGGTCCAGGTCGTTGACATTGGGACCGGTGCCCCAGGTGGTGAAGGGGCTGTCGGTGATGAAGGAGGAATTCAGCGTCTTCTGCCCATTGGGGGCCGTCACGCCGCGCGTCGGGGCCACCAGATTATTGTAGTTCACCAGGAAGGGCTGGCCCGTCAGCCCCGGTGCTGGCGCCACGGCCAGCAGCTTGTTGGGGGCGGAATGTTCGCGGGCGCGCGTCACATCGCCAACCAGATGAAAATTGATATCTTCCGTAACATTCGTTGATATCTGCAACCGCGCGCTGTCGGCATTACGGTCGCCCATGTCCTGCCCGTCCGACAGGCGCTTGGCATAGCCGTCACGGTTGAGCGAGGAAACCGACAAGCGGGTCAACACCTTGCCATCGGCCAGCGGGACATTGACGGTCCCCTTGACGTCCAGCCGGTCGAAACGGCCGGTGGTCAGTTCCACCCGGCCCGACAACGTGTCGGTCGGCCGCTGGGTATTGATCAGGACGGCACCGCCGATGGTGTTCTTGCCGAACAAGGTGCCTTGCGGCCCGCGCAGCACTTCCACACTGGCCAGATCGACCGCATCCATGATGCCGCCGATGGAGCGCGCATAATAAACGCCATCGACATAGAAGCCGACGCCGGGGTCGCTGAAGATGGCGAAATCGTTCTGGCCGATACCACGGATGAAGACGGTGGCGTTGTAATTGCCACCCGACAGGGCAGCGGCACCATCGAAGCGGATGTTGGGTGTGAAACGGGCGATATTGTCCAGGGTTTCCACGCTACGCGCTTCCAGCGCTTCGGCGGTGAAGGCGGAAACCGCGACGGGCGTGTCCTGCAGCGCCTCCGACCGGCGCCGCGCCGTCACGACGATTTCTTCCAGCGTGCCGCCATCATTCTGGGCGGGTGCGGTCTGGGCGGTGGCGGGAAGGGCCATGGCCAGCATCAGGCCCGTAGTCAGCAGCAAGCCATGCGCGGAGCGGACGCGCAGGTTTCCCTTCGCCGGGTGCGCCCGGCGTTGCATGTGAGACATGAAGTTCCTCCCTTGGAAGCTTTTATGCTTGCTTGGTCGTGGCTGTTGGCACGTTGGTCAGCCATCGTATATTCGCATAATGATTATGCGATATTACATTTCGCTGCGCAAGGGGTTAATCTCGGGTCGATATAGTCCTGCGCTTGTGCTGATTTTGTGAAAGTCAATCAGTTGTAAATATAAACTATTGATCTCTGCCACTGATTTGTCGGGGGCGTCAGTCCCGATATTTCCGGCCAGCCTTCACATGGTCCTTGGCGCGGAAGGTGACAGCGGTGAATTCCGGCGGCTTGCGCGCCACCCACAGTATAAAGGCGGCGATGTCGGGATGGGCGCGCAGGGCATCCAGCGTGGTGTACCCGCGCGCCAGTTCCTTTTCCGACAGTTCGGCATGGATTTTCCGGTGGCAGACACGGTGCAGCGGCACCGTTTCCCTGCCACCCTGGCTGCGGGGTAACAGGTGGTGTTCTTCCACGCTGGGCCCCGCAATCAGGGGCCGGCCGCACAGGCCACAATCACCCAGGACCCTGTCCGCTGGCGGTGAACGCACGGGCAGGACCAAGTCGGGGGGCAATGGCTTCAGGCGTGTCACGGCCGGTCCCGCATGGTCAGATCGTCTCCCCCTTGGTGATGCGGGCCAGCCGGTCATTCACCGCCTGCCAGTTCACCAGATTCCACCAGGCCGCCAGATAGTCTGCCCGGCGGTTCTGATATTTAAGATAGTAGGCATGCTCCCAGACGTCATTGCCCATAAGGACAGGTTTGCCGTCCATCAGCGGCGTGTCCTGGTTGGGCCTGGCCTGGATCACCAGCTTGCCGTCGGCACCCAGCGTCACGAACACCCAGCCGGACCCGAACTGCTTGGTGCCCGCCTCGTTGAAGGCCTTCTTGAACGCGTCAAATCCGCCGAAGCTGCCATCGATGGCCTTGGCGACGGCACCGGTGGGCGCACCGCCGGCACCCGGCCCCATGATGGACCAGAACATGGAATGGTTGGCATGGCCGCCACCATTGTTGCGTACGGCGGTGCGCACCGTTTCCGGCAGTTCCGGCAACGTGGCCAGCAATTCCGTCAGGGACAGTTTCTGAAGCTGTCCATAATCGGCCAGCGCGTTGTTCAGGTTGGTGACATAGGCCTGATGATGCTTGCCATGGTGGATCTGCATGGTCTGGGCATCGATATGCGGTTCCAGCGCCGCCGGGGCATAGGGCAGGGACGGCAGTGCATAGGGCGAAGCCGCCTGCGCCATCGCGGGGACAGCGCCGACCATGCCCGCCACACCGGCAGCGATGCCGGTGGCCAGGACCTGCCGGCGGTCCAGGGCAAAGCCCTGCTCCTGCGAAGCTTTCACAAAACGCGTCATGGTCTGATCCTTCCATTCGTGGTTTGGTGATGCGCCGGGCGACCGCCATCGCCTATACAGCGGGGGGCGACCCTGGACCCTCCTGCCACGCAATGCAATTCAGATGACCCGCATCATCCTGTTGAATAAGCCATTCGACCTATTGTGCCAGTTCACGGACGAAGGGACGGGCGCGCGCACGCTGGCCGAATGCGTGAACGTGCCCGGTGTCTATCCGGCGGGCCGGCTGGACCGCGACAGCGAGGGGCTGGTGGTGCTGACCGATGATGGCGGCCTGATCGCCCGCATCAGCCAGCCGCGCCATAAATGGCCTAAGACCTATTGCGTGCAGGTGGAAGGCATTCCCACCGACGCGGCGCTGACGGCCCTGTGTCAGGGCGTGACCCTGAAGGACGGGCCGACCCTGCCGGCGGAGGTAAGGCGGATCGAGGAACCATCCTGGCTGTGGCCCCGCAATCCGCCGGTCCGGTTCCGGCAGTCAATCCCCACAAGCTGGATCGAAATCGTGCTGCGCGAGGGCAAGAACCGGCAGGTGCGGCGCATGACGGCGGCTGTCGGGTTCCCCACCCTGCGCCTGATCCGCCGGGCCGTGGGCGACTGGACCCTGGAGGGTCTGGAACCGGGGCAGTGGCGGGAGGTCAGCGCCGGGTCCATAGCTGACGCACCGCGTCCACCAGCGCGGCGGCCCCCTGCAGCAAAGCCGCGGCGACCCGGTTGAGCAGGGCGATCTCACCGCGATAAATCTGCGAAAGCGCGCCGCGCATGCTGCCGATGCCGCCTTCGGCCAGCACGTGGAAGCGCCGGGCGCTGACCAGCCAGATGGGGCTGAACAGCCAGGACAGCGCGATGATGGTCACCGCCATCTGCTGCGCGTCGCGGTCGATGGCGCCGATGGACAGGCCGGCGGCGGCCAGCACAAAGCTGAACTCGCCCAGGCTGCCCATGATCACCCCGGCGGGAAAGGCCCGCTCCCACGGTTCACCCAGCAGATGCAGGGTGCCGACATTGATGGCCGATTTTACCGCCGTCACCGCGAACAGCAGCAACAGCACCTCGCCCAGATGTGTCCAGACGAAGGACAGGTCGATCATCAGACCGATGGACAGGAAAAACACCACGATCAGCACCGACTGTATCGGGTGCGTGGCGCGCAGGGCCAGTGTACGCCCGTCGGAATTGCCCAGCATGAAGCCGGCGACAAAGGCCCCGAACGCCGCCGACAGGCCGATGACGCCCGTCGCCGCCGCCATGGTGAAGCAGAAGGCCATCGCGGCCAGCGGAATGACCTCATGGTTGCGCTTGAACCAGTCGCCATAGGGAACGGCCAGCCGGTCGCGGCGCGACAGGAACCAGACCAGCCCGCCCAGTGCGGCCATGGCGGCCCCCAGCTTCAACAGGATGCCCGCCGACAGGCCCGCCCCGCTGCCCATGCCGTTGGTGATCAGCAGCAATGGCACGAAGGCCAGATCCTGTGCGATCAGCACACCGACGGTCACGCGCCCCGTCTCGGTCTTCAACTCCCCCACATCGTCCAGCATCTTGATGGCCACCGCCGTGCCGGACAGGGCCATGACGAAACCCATGACAATGGCGCGCGGCCAGGGCCAGCCCAGCAGCAGGCCGGCCAGACCGGTGACCAGCAGCGACAGGCCGATCTGACACGCGACGGCGGCCAGCGCCAGCTTCCATACCGCCTGAAACGCCTTCACCGACAGTTCCATGCCCACCAGGAACAACAGCATCAGCACGCCCAGTTCCGCCAGGGCGCTGATGCTTTCCGAGGGAGAGACAAGGCCGAAGCCGCCTGGCCCCAGCACGATGCCCGCCACGATATAGCCCACGATGGCCGGCTGTTTCAGCCGTGACAGGGCCAGCCCGCAGAGCAGGGCGACGGACGTGACGATGGCGATGCCGGTCAGGTCGAAATGATGCTGCAAGGGCGTGTCCCTGGTCTCCGGTCTGTAGGGCCGAGCCAGTTTCTCCCGCCGCCCCGGCGGCCCGCAACCGTCAATCGTCGCAGGGCAGGGCCAATATCGGCAAAGGCTCAGGGATCGCCCCGCAGGGCCGGGGGATGGGTTTCCCGGTCCCTGCGGGGCGGCTCGTCACCCGCGACATTGACGGGTGACGGTAGGGTCAGCAGCCATTGGTGACGACGGCACCCGGCTTGCTGGGCGTGGACAACGACCAGAGATGGCCATACGGATCGCGCACCTGGCCATAACGGTCGCCCCAGAACATGTCGGCGGGCTTCATCGCTTCGGCGGCGCCGGCGGCGACGGCCTGGGCGAAGGCGGCGTCGATATCGGCCACCGCCATATGCAGGGTCACCGGCGGGCGCTTGGGATATTCGGTGGGCTGACCGCCGCAATATTCGGGGAAATCGTCGCACAGCATCAGCGGGCCGCCATTGACGATCAATTGCGCATGCAGCAGGCGCTTGCCATCCTCGGCCGGCATTTCCATGACCTTGGTGGCGCCGAAGGCCTTGATGTAGAACTCGATGGCCTCTCGCGCGCCATTGACCACCAGATGCGGGATGACGCCGGTCGTGTTGTGCGCATATTCGGGTCTGTCGGTCATGGTTTCCTCCGTGGTTCGGGAAAGGGATGATACCTCAAGGACGGTTGACCGGCCCCTGATCCGACAGCGATTCCGAAAAAATTCACGGTCCCTGCAGACCGTCGAGAATCTGGCGGATATGGGCGGCTTCCGCCGGGCTGTGGGCCAGCGCGATGGCGCGACCAAAGGCGTCGCGGGCTTCTGCGGTACGGCCCAACTGCTTCAACAGGCCGCCGCGCAGCCCATGGAAATGGAAATAGCCGGACAGCCGCTCGCCCAGCGGTTCCACCATGGCCAGTGCCGCCGCCGCACCCCGCGCCTTCGACACCGCGACGGCGCGGTTCAGGGTGACGACGGGGGAGGGGGACAGGGTCTCCAGCCCGCCATAGAGCAGGTCGATCTGTGCCCAATCGGTATCGGCGGCGGTTGTCGCGCGGGCATGCAATGCGGCGATGGCGGCCTGGATCTGATAGGGGCCGGAACGGCGGTGCCGTACGGCCTTGTCCAGCAGGGCCAGCCCTTCATGAATGGCGGGCCGGTGCCAGAGGGTGCGGTCCTGATCCTCCAGCAGGATCACCGACCCATCGGCGGCGAAGCGGGCGGGGCGGCGGGCATGCTGCAACAACATCAGGGCCAGCAGCCCCATCACCTCCGGTTCGGCCGGGAACAGGCGCAGCAGCAGCCGGCCCAGGCGGATCGCCTCCTCGCACAGCGGCGCGCGGGCCGGCTGTTCCTCCGCACTTGCCGAGTAGCCTTCATTGAAGATCAGATAGACCATGGCGGCCACCGGGCCCAGCCGTTCCGGCCGGTCGGCAGCCCCCGGCGCCTCGAACGGTACCGGGTTGGTGGCGATGCGGGCCTTGGCGCGGGTGATGCGCTGTTCCATGGCGCTGTCGCCGACCAGGAAGGCCCGCGCAATCTGCTTCACCGACAGGCCCGACACGATGCGCAGCGCCAGGGCGATCTGCTGTGTGGCGGGAAGGTCGGGATGGCAGCAGATGAACAGCAGGCGCAGGACATCGTCGCGGTAATCCGCCTCGTCCAGCCGGCCCACCATGTCCGCCTCCCGGTCCGACAGGTCGGACAGGGGGGCGTCATCCTCGGGCAGGGCGACATGGCGGGCGCGTACGCGGGTCTGGTCAATGCCGGCATTACGGCCGACCATGATCAGCCAGGCGGCGGTGTCGCGCGGCGGCCCGTTCCTGGGCCAGGCGAACAGCGCGCGCATCGCCGCCTCCTGAAACGCCTCCTCCGCCAGGTCCAGATCGCGGAAATAGCGCAGCAGCGCCCCCACCGCCTGGGGCCGGGCCGCCGCCAGGGCGGCGTTGATCCAGCCTGTGTCCGTGCTCATGGCGACAGCGGCCCCCCCGGCATGAACAGGGCCACGGGCCGGATTTCATAGCAGCCCTTGCCCGGATTGGCGGCGGCCAGCTCCCGCGCCTTGTCCAGCGCCTCCTCCAGCCCCTCACAATCGACGATGTAGAAGCCCAGAAGCTGCTCCTTCGTCTCCGCGAAGGGGCCGTCCAGGATCAGCGGCTCCTCCTTGCCCTTGCGCAGGGTGGCGGCGGCGGTGGTCGGCATTAGGCGGGCGACGGGCCCCAGCTTGCCCTTGTCCGCCCAGCCCTGCTGCACCTTGCCCAGCCGGTCCATGACGATGGCGTCTTCTTCCGGCGTCCAGGCGCCGACATAATCTTCCTCGTTATAGCAAAGAATGGCGTACAGCATGATCGGGCCTCCCTTCGTTTTCATAGGACGAGGAAGTATGCCGCGCGCCGACATCCGATTTCAGAAAAATCCGTCACCGGCACTATCCCCGACGGGCGGATAGGCCCGACATCACCGCTTCACCCGCCGAACCATCGGGCCTGATGGTTTTGGCCGGACCGGCATGACCGGTTCTGGCGACAATCACAAACGGGTAAGGCCATGATCCAGGAAGCGATGTTCAAATCCCTCAGCCGGCGGTCGATCTTTTCCGGCATGGCCGGGATGGGCGCGATGGCGGCATCGGTGCCGGCCTTTGGTGCCGATCCCCGCCAAGCCAAGGGCAGCCTGCGTCCCCTGGATATCATGGACCCCAGAGAGAACCTGTACGGGTTCGGCAAGATGTGGGGCACACTGGGCCCCAGGGCCGTGCTGTCGGGATATCAGGGCGTGCAATATGCCATCGTGGGCGACAAGCGCGCGGTGCCGCTGTTCGGCTATTGCGGCTTCGGCAATAACCGCAACATCGTGCAGCCGGACGGGTCGCTGAAGGTGCTGGGCAAGGAATGCGGCTATTTCACCGATCTGGCGACGGGCGAAATCATCGATCATTGGGACAATCCCTGGACCGGGGAACGGGTGGAGGTCTTCCCCTTCCTGAATGACCGCTGGCGCGGCACCCTGACCCTGGAACAGAAGGTGTTCCGGGTGGGCGACAGCGAGACGGTGAATAACGACCTTGGCACCAAGGGGGGCACCAAGAGCCAGAAGGGCAAACCTTTCCTGCTGCCCTGGCAGCGGATCGGCGACCAGTATCTGTTGAGCTGGGATTACGCGCATGAATATACCAACCCGGTGACGCCGGAAGGCTGGCCCAAGGCGTCGACGGGAAAGCGCGTCAACCCGTCCGAACATTTCACCCTGTTCACGCCAACGGCGGAGATCGACGACCGGTCGCTGCCGTCCGCGCGTTTCCATGCCGGTTTCATGCGTCAGGCCCCCTGGTGGCCCTGGATGCGCATGGGGCAGAGCGGGGTGCATGGCGTGCTGATGGGCCGCATGCACAGCTATAAGATTACCGGCACGGTAGAGGATATCCCGAAATCGGTGCTGAAGCGGGTGGAACGCGACCGGCCCGACCTTCTTGAGGAACCGACCGATGGGCCTGATGAGGGCGTGCGCGGCACCCTGGAAGCCTATGCCGAGGATGTACCGCCGGAGGTGCCGGGTTACGTCTCCCCGCTGGCGGAAAAACGTAAGCAGATGCTGAAGGAACAAGCAAAATAAGGTGCTCGGGGGGAGGCGGTGCCCCCCCCAAACTTATGCCCCTTCGTTGGCGGCGCGCAGGGGCGGCAGGGCGAAGCCGGCGCTGACCTGTTGCAGGTCGGACCCGCTGGGGCTCTGGAACACGCGCAGGCCGAATTCCGGCATGATCGCCAGCAGATGGTCGAAGATATCGGCCTGGATCGCCTCATAATTGACCCAGGCGACGGTGTTGGTGAAGCAGTAGATCTCCATCGGCAGGCCTTCCGATGTCGGCGCCATATGGCGGACCAGCAGCGTCATGTTCTGGTGGATGCCCGGATGGTGGCGCAGATAGTTCTGCAGATAGGCGCGGAAGGTGCCCAGGTTGGTCAGGCGGCGGGCATTATACTGGTCACCCTCGTCCAGCTTGCCGTTCCACTGCGCCAGTTCCTTTTCCTTATTCCCCAGATAATCGGCCAGCACGCGGAACCGGCGCAGTTTTGCCACCTCCTGCGCCGTCAGGAAACGCACGCTGGTCTGGTCCAGGAACAGGGAGCGCTTGATGCGCCGCCCGCCCGATTCCTGCATACCGCGCCAGTTCTTGAAAGGCTCGGAAATCAGCTTGCGGGTGGGCAGGGTGGTGATGGTCTTGTCCCAGTTCTGGACCTTTACCGTGTGCAGGGCGATGTCGATCACGTCGCCATCGGCATTCATCTGCGGCATCTCGATCCAGTCGCCCACGCGCAGCAAGTCGCCCGACGAGATCTGCACACTGGCCACCAGCGACAGCAGCGTATCCTGAAACACCAGCATCAGGACAGCGGCCAGCGCGCCGACACCCGACAGCAGGATCAGCGGCGAGCGGTCCATCAGCGCGGCAATGGCCAGTACGGCGGCAACGGCGAACACCACCAACTTCACCAGTTGCACGTAGCCCTTGATCGGCTTGCGATGCGCATCCGGCCGGCGGCCATAAACGACGATGACGATGTTCAACAGGGCGCTGACCGCCATGGCCAAGGTCAAGATGATGAAGGCGGCACAGACATTACGCACGACCAGGACCAGCGCCCCGGGCAAACCGGCGATCAGATTGATCCCGACCATGATCACCAGGGCCGGCATGACATTGGCCAGACGCGGGATCAGCCGCTGCTGCGCCAGCACCTCGTCATTGCCATAGCGCGTCATGGACAGGCCGCGGCGGATCAGGCTGAGTACCAGCTTCTTCACCACAGAATTGGTGATCCAGGCCGACAATATCAGAATGATCAGGCCACCGCCCGTGCGCAGCAATGCATCATACTCAATCAGGAAATCATGAATATAATCCGGCACCATGGATATTCCTTTCCAAATTCACTTATCCGTGAAGCCCGCGTGATCGCGGAAAATCCACTGTCTGGAGGGAAGTCCATGGGCATATAGGGATGAAGCCAGCGGAATTAACCCCTTTTGTGTGTATTCTGACCTTGTGGTAGCCTTTGTGCGGGTGGCGATTGACGGCGACAGGCTTGTCCGGCCTCCTTGCACACCACCCCTGCCGCCCGCAAACCCGCACAGTCATTGCCAGAACGCCATCGGCCCCCTATCTTGCGCCGCAATCCTTCATCCTGGCGCTACTGAGTCCATGACCGACCTGTCGAAGATCCGTAACTTCTCCATCATCGCCCATATCGACCATGGCAAGTCGACGCTGGCCGACCGTCTGATCGAGTTCTGCGGCGCCATCGAGGCGCGGGACATGAAGGCGCAGCTGCTCGACAATATGGATATCGAGCGGGAGCGCGGGATCACCATCAAGGCGCAGACCGTGCGCCTGGAATATAAGGCCAAGGATGGCGAGACCTATCAGTTGAACCTGATGGACACGCCAGGCCATGTCGACTTCGCCTATGAGGTCTCGCGCAGCCTTGCCGCCTGTGAAGGCTCGCTGCTGGTGGTGGATGCGTCCCAGGGTGTGGAGGCGCAGACGCTGGCCAATGTCTATCAGGCGCTGGATGCCAATCACGAGATCGTGCCCATCCTGAACAAGGTGGACCTGCCGGCCGCCGATGTGCCGCGTGTGAAGGCGCAGATCGAGGATGTGATCGGGCTGGATGCGTCGGACGCGGTGGAGATTTCGGCCAAGACCGGCCTGAACATCGAAGGCGTGCTGGAAGCCATCGTCACCCGCCTGCCGCCGCCCAAGGGCGACAAGGATGCGCCACTTCAGGCCCTGATCGTGGATAGCTGGTACGATGCCTATCTGGGTGTTGTCATCCTGGTGCGCGTGGTCAATGGCGAGTTGAAGCTGGGCCAGAAGGTGCGCTTCATGGCCACCGGTGCCACGCGTGATCTGGATCGCGTGGGTATCTTCACGCCCAAGAAGATCGCCCTGGAAAAGCTGGGGCCGGGCGAGATGGGGTTTATCACCGCCGCCATCAAGGATATCCGCGACACCAAGGTCGGCGATACGATCACGGAGGAGCGCCGGCTGGCGCCCGCCGCCCTGGCCGGGTTCAAGCCGTCCATCCCCGTGGTGTTCTGCGGCCTGTTCCCGTCGGATGCGGCCGAGTTCGAGCATCTGCGCGACAGTTTGGGCAGGCTGGCGCTGAATGATGCAAGCTTCCAGTACGAGACGGAAAGCAGTGCGGCCCTGGGCTTCGGCTTCCGCTGCGGCTTCCTGGGTCTGCTGCATCTGGAGATCATCCAGGAGCGGCTGGAGCGTGAATTCGACCTGGATCTGATCACGACGGCCCCGTCGGTCGTGTACAAGCTGCATATGACCGACGGCAAGGTCATCGACATGCACAACCCGGCCGACATGCCGGATGTGGTGCGCATCGATCATATTCAGGAGCCGTGGATCAAGGCTACCATCATGCTGCCGGACGAATATCTGGGCGGCGTGCTGGCTCTGTGCACCGAACGGCGCGGTATTCAGAAGGACCTGACCTATGTCGGCGGCCGGGCGATGATCGTCTATGAGCTGCCGCTGAACGAGGTCGTGTTCGATTTCTATGACCGGCTGAAATCGATCAGCCGCGGTTATGCCAGCTTTGACTATCAGCTTGAGGAATATCGCGAGGGCGACCTGGTCAAGATGTCGATTCTGGTCAATTCCGAGCCGGTGGACGCCCTGTCCATGATCGTCCACCGCAGCCAGGCCGAATATCGTGGCCGTCAGCTTTGCGAGCGGTTGAAGGACCTGATCCCCCGCCACCTGTTCAAGATTCCCATCCAGGCCGCCATCGGCGCCAAGGTCGTGGCGCGCGAGACCATCGCGGCCATGCGCAAGGACGTGCTGGCCAAGTGCTATGGTGGCGACATCAGCCGCAAGCGCAAGCTGCTGGACAAGCAGAAGGAAGGCAAGAAGCGCATGCGGCAGTTCGGCGAGGTCGAAATCCCGCAAAGCGCTTTCATCGCGGCGCTCAAGATGGGTGACAACTGATCCCGGCCGACAGGCTGGAACGGTGCAGGGGCGGGCCTTTGGGTCCGCCCTTTTTCATTCGGGCTACCCCGGATAAGGCCGTGAAATCGCCATGGTTTCGCGGGCAAGATAGGTTGCGCCGCCCTGGTATCGCCTTATTATCCTACTATTCGATTGTTCCATGGGGGCGGTTGCTTTGTCACAGCGTGTTGCCGGATCGGTCCGGTACGCTGTTCGGGATTTAGCGGGGAGGGTGAGCATGCGGACAAAGGCCGGTCTGTTGGCGATGCTGTCGCTGCTGTCCACCGCGCCCGCCCTGGCGGAGGCCACGCAGCCCACGATCTTTGCCATCCGTTTCAACGGCATTACCGCTCCATCTACCCAATATGTGGCCGGCTCGCTGCTCAGCCTTCCCACCTCCGTGACGGAGGCACCCCTGGTCGCATCTGACCCGGTGGAGGGGCGCAAGGCCATGATGGCGACGCTAACCGACTGGATCGGCCGGATCTATGACGGGGCGCTGGCCCGCTTTACCGGCGATACGCCGCCGGTGGCCGGGGCTACCCCCCTTCGTGTGGCGGCCAACCCGCGCAGCTATCAGATGGCGGGCGTGGCCGCCGATGCGCAGCTACGCGCCCTGGGCCTGGACAGCAAGGTCGGCATGCGCATGGGGACGGAGGGCATGCGCCAGTCTCTGCGCCTGACGCGCGGCTGTGACCAGACCTGGCTGCCCAATTCCGTTTCCGGCGACATGGCGGGCGGCTTCGGCGCCCTGACGGGCAGTGTCCAGACCAGTTGGGGCAGCGCCTGTGCCGCCGGCCAGCAGGGCTGGCGCGTCACGGCGGGCATGGTGGCGCTGGGCACGGAACAGGCGGGGCCGAACCTGGGTATGGAATACCGGCCACGGGTGGGCAGCCTCGTCTCCGATCTGACCGGCCTGACGGCCATGAAGGCGCAGGTGGCGGACACGGGTGGCAGTGTAGGGCTGGAGGCGCCATTCCCCATCATCCGGGTGGACCGCATGAAGCTGAACGCCGATATGAGCTGGTCGCAAGATGGCGGCACGGCGCTGAAGCTGGCGACCAAGCTGAGATTCTGAAAAACGGGCAAGGGCCAGGTCTTCGCTGATATTTATGATCTCGGGAGGGTGGTTTTTGACTACTCTGCTGTCAACGCCCGCTACCCGAGTGAACCCCCGCATGTCGATCCATCAGCGCACCTTCAACGCGATCAGCGCCATCATGGCCGAACGCGGGCCGACAGAAAGTGCGATGAATGATATCTTTGAATTCCTGCTGCATTATCGCTGCCTGCTGATCAACAACACGCTTATCCAGCATGATGGGGTAAGGGTCTTTGGGGGGCCTTTCGCGGGCATGATTTTGCCCGATCCGGTGAACCGTCTGCAGGCGCCCCTGTTGTTGGGCTGCTATGAGGGGGAGTTGCACGATATCGTGCAGGCAATCCCCAATGCCGGGTATCAACGCCTGATCAATATCGGCTGCGGCGAAGGATATTATGCCGTTGGCATCAAGCGTCTGGCGCCGCAGATCGAGGTATGGGCCCATGACATCGATCCCGAGGCACAGCGCAAGTGCCAGCAGGCGGCAGCCCTGAACGGGGTTGATATCCATGTCGGCGGCGTTTTCGATCCACAGCATTTTGCCCTGCATGCCGGTCACCGTACCCTGGTCTGGTGCGATATCGAGGGGGCGGAGGCCGTGTTGCTGGACCCCGTCCTGTACCCGGCCCTTGCCCATATGGATATCTTGGTGGAAATGCACCCGACGGATGGCGGGCACACACGGGACAGTCTGCCCGCACGGTTCGCAGATACCCACGATATCGATATCCGCCATCCGGGCGGACATGCGTTCGAGATGCCAGACTGGCTGCGCGATGGCAGCCAGTTGAACCAGCTTCTGGCCCGGCTGGAATGGCGCGGCTGTGCAACGCCCTGGGCCATGATGCGCGCGCGGGCAGCATGACGCGCATGCGCAAATATACAGGACCGGCGGGAAGCGTCGGCATCTGCGCCTGTGCCCGGTTCGTCGCCCGTTTTACGCAATAATTCTGTCGCGCAAACTAAACGCCCCTGTCACGGGCGGTCGTTACAGCCCGCATCAAGTTTTCATCTTGAGGGGGCATCATGAAACTTTCATACCGCGCCGCACTGCTGGCCAGTGCACTGTCCTTTGCCGCACTGCCGGTGCTGGCCCAGTCCGCGACCAGCGTGACGCTGAACGGCACGACCTTCACGAACCAGGGCTTGCAGGGCGTGGGGCGCCTCTCGGCCGGCCTTCGCGACAAGTTCGGGGAGACGTTCGGGTCCATGTCGGCCATGCAGATCGACCTGCATAGCTGGCACCGCAACGCCGACGGTTCCTATGCCGGTACGCTCTATGCGCTGCCCGACCGCGGGTACAATGTGGCGGCAACCACCAATTACATCCCGCGCTACAATGTGTTGTCGCTGACCTTCAACCCGTACACGGGCAGCGCCGCGGCGCCGCAGACGCAGATCGGCCTGACCCTGAAGGATACGGTGCAGTTCACTGACGACAAGGGCACGCCGTTCAGCGGCCTGGACCCGGCCACGACGGGCACGGGCCTGACCTATCGTCCGGCGGCCAACGGCCTGCCCAACCTGCCGCTGACCGGCACGGGCCGGCTGGCGCTGGACCCGGAAGGTTTTGTGCGCGCCGCCGATGGCACCATCTGGGTCAGCGATGAATATGGCCCCTACATCTATCACTTCACGGGTGACGGCAAGCTGCTGTCGGCCATCGCCCCGCCAGCCAGCCTGCTGCCCCAGCGCAATGGTGCGCTGAATTTCGGCGCGGCGGAGGCGAACCCCGCCAACCCCACGCGCGGGCGTCAGAACAACCAGGGCCTGGAAGGCCTGTCGCTTTCGCCCGATGGCAAGACCCTGTGGGTCGCCTTGCAGTCGGCCGCCATTCAGGACCTGAATGCCAGCAGCACCAATACCAGCCGCCGCAACACCCGCCTGTTGTCCTATGACGTCTCCAACAGCGCCGCGCCTGTGCTGAAGAGCGAGTATGTCATCCAGTTGCCCATGTATAACAACAACGGCAACCCCACCGGCACGCTGAACCGTGTGGCGGCGCAGTCGGAATTGCTGGCGCTGAACAACACGCAGTTCCTGCTGCTGTCGCGCGATGGCAATGGCTATGGCAGCGGTGCCACGCCCAACAGCAGCCCGACCAGCTTCTACCGCCGGATCGACCTGATCGACGTGACAGGCGCCACCAATATCGCCGGCACCGCCTATGATACCGGCACTTCCATCGCGCCGAACGGCGTTCTGGTCGCCGATATCAAGCCGGTGCAGTTCGCCAGCTTCGTGGACATCAACGACGCGGCGCAACTGACCAAGTTCGGTCTGGTCAACGGCGCCACCAACAACGTGAATTGCCGGACCCAGTGCCTGTCGGAGAAGTGGGAGGCGCTGGCCCTTGTCCCCGCGCTGGACGCGGCCAAGCTGGATGATTTTTTCCTGTTCGTGGGCAATGACAATGACTTCGTCACCCAGAACGGTTTCCAGGTGGGTCAGGCCTATAGCGATGCGTCCGGTGTCGAGAATGACACGATGCTGCTGGCCTATCGCCTGACGCTGCCCACCTATGTCGATCCGCTGGCAACCGAGAGCCAGGCGCTGACCGGTCCCGCCATCGGTCAGGCGCTGGGCGAAAGTGCGCTCGCCGCCACTGCCGCCGCGTCGGCCGACCTGACGGGCCGTACCCAGGCCATCCGTGCCGGTATGGCGAACCGCGCCGAAGGCAGCTTCGAAATGGCCGCCGGCGGCAACTGGGGCGCCCTGGCGCGTGACGATCAGGACGGTAAGCGCCTGTCGAAGCCGGAAAGCTGGTCGGCGGGCGTTGCGGGTGACTATGCCGTGTCCGGCACGGTGCGTATCGGTCTGGCCCTGAACTATGCTGACACGGATGGCAAATTCGGCAATCTGGGCGGGGCCAAGGTCACGGCCTGGGGTGTCGGCCCCTATGCCACCCTGTCGCTGCCCGGCGGTTTCTATGCCGATGCCAGCTACCGTTACACCGACCTGAAGGTCGAGGATATCAGCCGCAACACCTTCGCCTACAACCTGACCGCCAATGGCGAGACGGAGGGCAAGGGCCATCATGTGGGGGTGGAGTTCGGGTCCGTCGCCACGGCGGGCGCCCTGCGTTACGGCCCCATCGTCAGCTTCAATTACGACCGGGTGGAACTGGACGCCTGGAAGGAAGCGGGGGCCCTGCATCTGAACCTGGATCATCCGGATCTGGCCGAACAGCAGTTGCTGTTCAATGTCGGTGGTCAGGTGTCGACCAGCATCGATCTGGGGGAAGGCCGGGTGGCCGTGCCGGAACTGCGGTTGGGGTATCAGGAAGACCTGATCAAGGATGACGGCCAGACCTACACGACCGTCCTGTCCAACCGCCGCGACAGCGCCCTGGCCCGCAATACCACCATCCTGCCCGATCCGCAGGGTGATGGTTTCCGCGTCGGTCTGGGCCTGTCGCTGTCGGTGGCCGACAATGCCGGCCTGTACCTGTCGGGCGACACCCTGTTCGTGGAGGATGACAAGCCCGACTACACGGTGGGTGCGGGTCTGCGGGTCGGGTTCTAACAGACAGAACCGGGTTTAGGGCGGAATGGGAAAGGGGGCGTGCGACCGCCCCCTTTTTCATGCCTGCGGTTCGGGTGGCAGGATCAACTGCCAGGAGATGCCGAACTGGTCCACGATCCAGGCGAAGCGCGGAGCGAAGGGGTAGCTGCCGAGCGGCATCAGGGCCGTACCCCCCTCCAGCAGGGCGGACGACAGCCGGTCCACCTCTGCTGCCGAGTTGCATTCGACGAAGATTGAGGTGGCCGGGGTAAAGGTGAAACCATGCTTTCCCGGGCTGTCGAAACAGATGATATCGTGCCCGCCCAGGGTGAAACGACCCTGATACACGCCCTTTCCATCAGGATGATGGATAAGCGATGTGAGGGTGGTGTCGGGGAACAGGTCGACATAGAAGCGGATGGCCTCCTCGGCTTTGCCATTGAACATCAGGAAGGTGGACGCCTTCATCATGGTCTCTCCCCTCATTATCGCCGCAGCAGGAACTCCCGCCCGACCTTGACCCGCTTCACCCCGTCATATTCGACGATGTCGGTGGTGGCATAGGTTTCCGACCATTTGTCGGGCAGGTAGCTGCCGGTGCCGACCACGTCGATCGGGGCGCCGGCATCGGCCATGACGCGGCATTTTTCCGGGCTGAAACCGCTGCTGGCCACGATCTTCACTTTGGTGAAGCCGGCCGCGTCCAACTGTTCGCGCAGGTAATGGATGGCAGCGGCCGACACGCCGGCCCCGATCAAGTGGCGCTGTTCGCTTTCATCCCGATAGCCCCGGATGGCGTCCGGCGCGTGGCGGTCCAGCACGGCGTAGCTGGTGGGCGGGTCCAGCCCTTCCAGGAAGCGCCCGCCCGGCGTATCGATGCGCAAGCTGAGGTCGCCCGCCGCCGCCATGTCGGGGAACCGGCGGCAGACGGACAGTGCATCCGTCACCTCCCGCCCGAAATAATCGACCAGGACGGTCATGGGCTGGCCGGGGAAGGTCTCGTTATACATCTCCGCCGCCCGCACGGTGGAGCCGGCATAGCCGATCAGGGCGTGGGGCATGGTGCCCAGCCCCTTGTCGCGCCCGAAATAATGGGCCGTGGCGTCGGTGGCATTGCCGATGAAGCCGACGGCCCCGTCGCGCCGGCGGGCGCGGGCCGATCCGACCGACGCCGCATAGGCCATGATCTCCGCCATCTCCGTGCCGGCACAATGCCGGGCATCCATGGCCAGGAACGCCACCTTGGGCAGGCCGGCACACATCATGTAGGCGTTGTAGGCGGCCACACAGGCGGGACCCAGCTTCATCAGAAACAGGGTCTCCAGTTCGGCCATCTGGCTGAACGGGCCGGTGATCCACATCATGGGCTCACCGGCACCCACCCATTTTGTCTCTTCGTAATTAAGCTGGATGTCCGGTGTGAAGCCACGTTCGGCCGCCACGGACCGCAGCCAGTCCAGCGCCAGCCGGGGGGCAAACACCACGGGGCGGCGCATGAAGACCGCATAGGTAACGGGCAGGTCGCCGAACTTCTCCACAATCGCGCGGGTGCGCTGGAAATAGACGTCCGTCCAATGGGCGACGTCATCGGCGGCGGGGGGCGTCTGGGTCATTCCGGTGCGATCCTGAAAGGGCCGCCGATGATAAGCCGATCCTGCCCCCATATGGCAAGACATGCCCGCCTGTGAGGCGCAATCAATGCATCTGACGGGCTTCAAGCCTGCGATCCCGTGCGGCCAGGAAGCAGCCGTGCCAGCCTGTCATGGCGTTTGCCGCGCGTTATACCGCTTGGGTTCGCCCCTCAAATCGGGGTATGAGATAGCCTCAAACGAAGGTTCTGCGTAAATCGCCTACACAGGACCTGCACAGCCCGGAATCAGGCGAAGTTATATATAAGGAAATCAATAAGATGGCCGCGTATCAATATGTCTATGTAATGAAGGGTGTGACCAAGGTCTATCCCGGTGGCAAGAAGGTGTTCGAGAATATCTGGCTGTCCTTCTATCCCGGCGCCAAGATCGGCGTGCTGGGTGTGAACGGTGCCGGTAAGTCGACCCTGCTGAAGATCATGGCCGGGCTGGACAAGGATTATAATGGCGAGGCCTGGGCCGCCGAGGGTGTGAAGGTCGGTTACCTGCCGCAGGAACCGCAATTGAACCCGGCCAAGAATGTCTGGGACAATGTCATGGAGGGCGTGGCCCCGACCAAGGCGCTGCTGGATCGCTTCAATGAAGTGTCGGAAGCCATGGCCGATCCCGACGCCGATTTCGACGCGCTGATGGCCGAACAGGCCGATTTGCAGGAAAAGATCGACGCGGCCGACGCCTGGGACCTGGATCGCACGGTCGAGATTGCCATGGACGCGCTGCGCTGCCCCGCTGGCGACGCCGCCGTGGACAAGCTGTCGGGCGGTGAAAAGCGCCGCGTGGCGCTGTGCAAGCTGCTGCTGTCCAAGCCCGACATGCTGCTGCTGGACGAACCGACCAACCATCTGGACGCCGAAAGCGTGGCCTGGCTGCAGCGCTTCCTGGCCGATTATGCCGGTACCGTGGTGATGGTCACCCACGATCGTTACTTCCTGGATGCCGTCACCGGCTGGATCCTGGAACTGGATCGCGGTTCGGGCATCCCGTACGAGGGCAATTATTCGGCCTGGCTGGAACAGAAGCAGAAGCGTCTGGAACAGGAAGGCCGGGAAGAGGGGGCCAAGCAGAAGCAACTGGCCCAGGAACTGGAATGGGTGCGTGCCAGCCCCAAGGCGCGTCAGGCCAAGTCCAAGGCCCGTATCCAGGCCTACGAGGAATTGCTGGCTTCCGCCAACCAGAAGGAAGCCATCGGCGAAACCCGTATCGTCATCCCCACGCCGCCGCGCCTGGGCAATCTGGTCATCGAGGCCGAGAATCTGCGCAAGGGCTTTGGCGATCGTCTGCTGATCGACGATCTGTCCTTCCGCCTGCCGCCCGGCGGCATCGTCGGTATCATCGGTCCCAACGGTGCCGGTAAGACCACCCTGTTCCGCATGATCACCGGTGCTGAAAAGCCCGATGGCGGCACCTTCAAGGTGGGCGAGACGGTGCAGCTTGGCTATGTCGACCAGAGCCGTGACAGCCTGGACGACAAGAAGAACGTCTGGGAGGAAATCTCCGGCGGTCTGGACGTGATCGAGCTGGGCAAGAAGTCCATGCCGAGCCGCGCCTATGTGTCGGCCTTCAACTTCCGTGGGCCCGACCAGCAGAAGAAGCTGGGCCAGCTTTCGGGTGGTGAGCGCAACCGCGTGCATCTGGCCAAGATGCTGAAGTCCGGCGCGAACGTCCTGCTGCTCGACGAACCGACCAACGATCTGGACGTCGAAACGCTGCGTGCGCTGGAAGAGGCGCTGACCACCTTCCCCGGCTGCGCCGTCGTCATCTCGCACGATCGCTGGTTCCTGGACCGTCTGGCCACCCACATCCTGGCGTTTGAGGGCGACAGCCAGGTGGTCTGGTTCGAAGGCAACTATGCCGACTATGAGGCCGACAAGCGCCGCCGCCTGGGGGCCGAGGCTGACCAGCCGCACCGCATCAAGTACAAGCCGCTGGAACGTTGATCCCGGTGCATTTCTGCTGATAAAGGGCCGGGGAGCGATTCCCGGCCCTTGTTTATTGAATGGGGTTTCGTCAATGCGCCTTGTCCGCCTGATCGCCAATCTGGGTTATGGCAGCCAGAAGGACTTGAAGATGCTGCTGAAGGCGGGCCGCGTCACGCGGGCCGATGGCAGCGTCCTGTCCGATGGGGACAAGGTTGACCATGCCGATATCCGCATCGACGGGCAGGAACTGGACCCCCCGCAAGGCTCCGTGTTGATGCTGCACAAGCCGGCGGGCTACACCTGTTCGACCAGCGATCCGGGGCGGGTGGTGTATGAGCTGTTGCCCGAGCGGTTCGAATATCGCAACCCGATCATCGCCCCCGTCGGCCGGCTGGACCGCGACACGACGGGTCTGCTGCTACTGACCGATGACGGACAGTTGCTGCACCGGATCATCTCGCCCAAGGCCGACGTGCCCAAGGTCTATGAGGCGGAACTGGCGCGGCCCCTGACGGGGGAGGAGGAGGCGGTGTTCGCCTCTGGCACCCTGATGCTGAAATCGGAAAAGACGCCGCTTCTGCCCGCCACGCTGGAGGCGCTGGACGAGACCCGCGCGCGCCTGACCATCCGGGAAGGGCGCTATCACCAGATCCGCCGCATGTTCGCCGCCGTGGGCAACCATGTGGAAACGCTGCACCGCGTTTCCATCGGCGGTCTGGGCCTGGGCGATCTGGCGGAGGGGGAGTGGCGGCTGCTGGATACGACCGAAATCGCGTCCGTCTTTGCCGCCGGGTAAGCCCTGTTACTTCGCGCCGTTGGCGCTGCCTTCGATGGCCTTGCCGGCGCTCTTGATATCCTTGCCCACGCCTTCGACGGTGTTGCAGGCGGACAGGGACAGGGCGGCCAGGGCCAGGGTGGTGAGGATCAGGGCGCGTTTCATTGGCTTATCCATGGTTCTGGGACTATCAATTCCAGTTACTCCATTATTGCAAAAGCGTGTCCACATGTCCAAGCCGCCAAAAGTCAAAGAGCCGAAAGTCAGAGTGGATCAGGCTCTGGTCGATCGCGGCTTGGCCGAAAGCCGGTCCAAGGCCCAGGCTCTGATCCTGGCCGGGCTGGTCTATGCCGACACCCGCCGCATCGACAAGGCGGGCGATACCGTGCCGGAAAGCCAGTTGCTGATCGTCAAGGGCCAGGATCATCCCTGGGTCAGCCGGGGCGGGCTGAAGCTGGTGAAGGGGCTGGACAATTTCGGCATCGACCCGACGGGCATGACCGGTATTGATGTCGGGGCGTCCACCGGCGGCTTCACCGACGTGCTGCTGACGCGTGGCGCGGCCAAGGTCTATGCGGTGGATGTCGGGCACGGACAACTGGCCTGGAAAATCCGTGAGGATGAGCGGGTCGTGGTGCTGGAAAAGACCAATGCCCGCCACCTGAATGCGGCGATCATCCCTGACCCCATCGATATCGTGGTCTGCGATGCCAGCTTCATCGGCCTGGAAACCGTCCTGCCCGCCGCCATGGCCCTGACCAAACCGGGATCTTATCTGGTGGCCCTGATCAAGCCGCAGTTCGAGGTGGGCAAGGGCCGCGTCGGCAAGGGCGGGGTGGTGCGCGAACCCGAACTGCACCAGGAGGTCTGTGACCGTATCCAGGCCTGGCTGGCGGGGCAGGCCGGTTGGACGGTGCTTGGCATCGCCGAAAGCCCCATCACAGGGCCGGAGGGCAACAAGGAGTTTTTGATCGGCGGACGCCGCACGGAATAGGGGTGCCATCCGCACCGGCCGGGATTGACCCGGATCGCGGAACCGGCTACCCATCCCGGCATGGCCGTCTATACCGAAGTTTCCGACGAAGATGTCCGCGCGTTCGTTGCCCAGTATGATCTGGGTGACGTGGTGTCCTGCAAGGGCATCGCGGAAGGCGTGGAGAACTCCAATTTCCTGCTGGTGACCGGCAAGGGTCCATTCATCCTGACGCTTTATGAAAAGCGTGTGGACCCGGCGGACCTGCCGTTCTTCCTGGGCCTGATGGACCATCTGGCGGCACGCGGCCTGACCTGCCCGCAGCCGGTGGCCGGCACCGATGGGGTGGCGCTGCGCAGCCTGTGCGGCCGTCCGGCGGTCATCGTCACCTTCCTGAAAGGCATGTGGCCGCGCCGCATCCTGGCCGAACATTGCGCCGGCCTGGGCGAAGGGCTGGCCCGCTTGCATCTGGCGGGCGACGGTTTCGACCTGACCCGCCGCAACGCCCTGTCGGTCGCTGGCTGGCGCCCGCTGTTCGAGGCGTCGCGCTGGCGCGCGGACGAGGTGAAGCCCGGTCTGGCCGATGCGCTGGCCGGTGAACTGGATTTCCTGGAGGCCAACTGGCCCCAGAATCTGCCGGCCGGCATCATCCATGCCGACCTGTTTCCCGATAACGTCTTTTTCAGTGATGGGGCGCTGTCGGGGCTGATCGATTTCTATTTCGCCTGCAATGACCTGTTCGCCTATGACGTGGCCATCTGCCTGAATGCCTGGTGTTTCGAGGCGGATGGCGCTTTCAACGTCACGAAGGCGCGGCTGCTGCTGGCCAGTTACGACCGGGTCCGCCCGCTGTCGGCGGCGGAACGGGATGCCTTGCCGATCCTGGCCCGGGGCAGCGCGATCCGTTTCCTGCTGACCCGCCTCTATGACTGGCTGAACACGCCACCGGGTGCCATGGTGAAGCGCAAGGACCCGCTGGAATATCTGCACAAGCTGCGCTTCCACCAGCAGATCCGCCATATCGCCGATTACGGGCTGGACCGGTCGTGAGCGATCTTGCCGCCGTGCCCAGCAATGTGGTCGATGCCTTCACCGATGGGGCCTGTTCGGGCAATCCCGGCCCTGGCGGTTGGGGCGTACTGCTGCGCTGGAACGGCACGGAAAAGGAATTGAAGGGTGGGGAGCCCGACACGACCAACAACCGTATGGAACTGCTGGCCGCCATCAGCGCGCTGGAGGCGATGAAACGCCCCGTGCCCATCCGTCTGCATACCGATAGCCAATATGTGAAGAACGGCATCACCACCTGGATTCACGGCTGGAAAAAGAATGGCTGGAAGACGGCGTCCAAGGACCCCGTGAAGAACGAGGATCTGTGGCGCCGCCTGGACGATCTGGTGGCCCGCCATCAGGTGGAGTTCCATTGGGTCAAGGGCCATGCCGGCCATGTGGAGAATGAACGTGCCGACCAGTTGGCCCGCGAAGGCCTGCGCGAGGCCCGGGACCGCACCTGATATCATGCACATGTGCGTTTAGCGGGGGGCACAGGCGTCCGGAACGTATACGAAATGTCCGGATCGGCTTTTGCGTTCCAGCACTTATGCCTGTATAATCGTGCAGTCAATTAACCAGCAGGGTTCGTGACCGGTGCAGAATCTTCTGCGCATCCTGGGCCAGACCTCTTACGAACAGCGGCGGCGTGAATTCACCGTCGATGGAAGGCGGGTCAGTGCCTGCGTCAGTCAGGAATGCTGGGACGCGCTGGAGGATATCAGCGCTCAGGAAGGGGTCAGCCTGGAAACCCTGATCGCTGGCGTGGCACGCCGCTGCGGACGGCGCAGCCTGTCGCTGGAACTGGATTTGTTTGCCATCTCCTATTACCAGACCGCCAGCCTGCCGGCCGGCGGTTTGCGAGATGTCGAGCCGGCCAATCTTTTGCCCTGCTGACATGGGGTTCAGGGCCATTGCCCGCCGCCATGCTCTCTCGTAAAAGGGGCGGAGCCGCCCGCTGATCCGAGAGCGCCCCCCGCATGTCCTCCCCCTTTCGCCTGACCGATATCGATGCCCTGAGCCTGGAGGAGGCCGCTGCTGAGCATGCGGCCCTGGTGGCGGAGATACGCCATCACCGTGAGCTTTATTATTCAAAGGATGCGCCGGCCCTTTCGGATGCCGACTATGATCGGCTGGAACAGCGGCTGGGCGGGATCGAGGCGCGCTTTCCCGAACTGATGACACAGGACAGCCCGACCCAGACCGTGGGGGCGGCCCCGTCGTCCGGATTTGGCAAGGTGAAGCATGCCGTGCCCATGCTGTCCCTGGCCAACGCGTTCGAGGATGGGGATGTCGCCGATTTTGTGGGCCGCATCCGGCGGTTTTTGAACCTGCCGGACGACACGCCCGTCAGCTTCGTGGCGGAACCCAAGATCGACGGCCTGTCCCTGTCCCTGCGGTACGAAAAGGGCCGGCTGGTTCAGGCTGCCACGCGGGGCGATGGCGCGGAGGGCGAGGATGTGACGGCCAATGTCCGCACCATCCGCAGCATCCCGCACGAACTGACGGCGCCCTTTCCGGATGTGGTGGAGGTACGGGGCGAGGTCTATATGACCCGCGCCGACTTCCTGGACCTGAACCGGGCGCAGGCGGAAAAGGGTGACAAGGTCTTTGCCAACCCGCGCAACGCCGCCGCCGGTTCGTTGCGACAGTTGGACAGTTCCATCACGGCCGGTCGCCCCCTGCGCTTCTTCGCCTATGCCTGGGGTGCCCTGTCGGAACCGCTCGGCGCCACACAGTCGGAAAGCCGGCAGCGGCTGGAGTCGTTCGGCTTCACCCTGTCCGCCCCGTCCCGCCTTTGTGCCGGTTCCGATGACCTGCTGGACTATTACCGGGAGATCGGGCGGCTGCGGTCCGAACTGCCCTTCGATATCGACGGGGTGGTGTACAAGGTCGACAGTCTGGCCCTGCAGGAACGGCTGGGCTTCATCTCCCGCTCTCCGCGTTGGGCGACCGCGCATAAATATCCGGCCGAACAGGCGACCACGCGCCTGAACGCCATCTCCATCCAGGTGGGCCGCACCGGCGCCCTGACCCCCGTGGCGGAACTGGAGCCGGTGAATGTCGGCGGCGTGGTGGTCAGCCGCGCCACCCTGCACAACAGGGACGAGATCGAGCGCAAGGATGTCCGTGTCGGCGATCTGGTGATCGTGCAGCGTGCAGGCGATGTGATCCCGCAGATCGTAGGCTTCGTGCCGGAGCCGGAGCGCGAACGGGCTGAGCCTTATGCCTTCCCGGAATGCTGTCCGGAATGCGGCTCCATGGCGGTGCGGGAGGAGGGGGAGGTGGTCACCCGCTGCACCGGCGGCTTGATCTGCCCGGCCCAGGCCGTGGAGCGCCTGCGCCATTTCGTGTCGCGCAATGCCTTCGACATTGAAGGGCTGGGGATCGAGCGTATCCAGCTATTCTTCGAGCAGGGGCGTATCAGACAGCCGGCCGATATCTTCACGCTGGAACGTGAAGAGGAGAAGCGGCTGGATCGGCTGGTCAGCATGACCGGCTTCGGCAAGAAGTCGGTGGAAAAGCTGTTTGCCGCCATCGAGGCGCGGCGGACCATCGCGTTGGACCGCTTCATTTTTGCCCTGGGCATCCGCCAGATCGGGGAGGCGACGGCCAAGCTTCTGGCCAGGGCCTATCGCACGGCGGAAAACTGGCGCGACCGCATGGTTGCGGCGGCGGCCGAGCGGGCGGAAAAGCCGGAGGAGAAGAAGCCTGAACTGGTGGGGGAGGCCTATGCCGAACTGTGCGCCATTGAGCAGATCGGCGTCAGCGTCGCCGACGACCTGACCGATTTTTTCCGCGAACAGCATAATCTGGACGCGCTGGCAGCCCTGCTGGAACAGGTGAAGCCGGAGGAATATGTGCCGCCCGCCGCTGCGACGACCTCCCCCGTCGCCGGCAAGACGGTGGTCTTCACCGGTACCCTGGTCACCATGGGACGGTCGGAGGCCAAGGCCAAGGCGGAGGCCCTGGGTGCCAAGGTCGCCGGGTCGGTCAGCGGCAAGACCGACTATGTCATCGTCGGTGCTGATGCGGGGTCAAAGGCGGCCAAGGCGCAGGAACTGGGCGTCAAGATCCTGTCGGAAGAGGAATGGGCCGCCCTGATCGCCGGGTAGGGGGTGGCTGGCTTTGCTGCTGCCCTTGTTGCCCTCACCCTCCCGTTGGCTGACGCCAACGGGTCCCTCCCTCTCCCAGTTTCGTGGGCGAGGGGCGGAAATTCAGGCTATGTACCGGTTTCTGCCCCTCGCCCGCTTGGGGGAGAGGGAGGGGCCCAAGCCTGTCAAGGCCTGGGAGGGTGAGGGAAACACCCATGATTAATACTCTCCCGCAGGGGCGGCGCGCCCCACACATGCCGCCGCATCATCCCTGAAATCGCCTTAATGGTGGCGCATCAGCTTGTCCGGTGGGTGGCCCGGCCCTATCCTGGCTGCCGATCCCTGAAATCGCCGTTGCCGGACACGTCCCTTGAGCACGCTGAACGCCCCGAAACGTTTCCAACCCGCCGCCGCCAGCCCGGCCCGGCGTGGCCCCCCCGGCCCGCCGCCGGGTGGCAATGGCGGAAACGGAGGCGGCAATGGGGCCGGCGGTCCGCCCAAGGAGCCGGACAAGGAGAAGACCCCGCGCAAGCCGTCGCCCCGCAAGACCTGGGGCAAGCGTATCCTGTCCGGCCTGATCGTCGCCGGCATCTGGGGGGTGATCGTGGCGGCGGGCACCATGGCCTATGTCGCCCATGACATGCCCAGCATTTCGGAAGTGGCCAGCGCCACCCGGCGCCCGGCCATCACGCTGGTGGCCCTGGACGGGACGGAGTTCCAGCGGCTGGGCGACATGCGTGGCGAAACGCTGGATGTCAGCGAACTGCCGCCGCATTTCGTTAATGCCCTGATCGCGACGGAGGACCGGCGTTTCTTCAGCCATTTCGGTGTCGATCCTGTCGGCATCGCGCGCGCCGCCTATTCCAACTACCGCGCCGGGCGCACGGTGCAGGGCGGATCGACCCTAACCCAGCAGTTGGCCAAGAACCTGTTCCTGACGCCCGACCAGAATTTCAAGCGCAAGGCGCAGGAAGCGCTGCTGGCCGTGCAGTTGGAGGCTACATACAGCAAGGAACAGATCCTTACCGCCTATCTGAACCGGGTCTATCTGGGGGCCGGGACCTTTGGTGTGGATGCTGCCGCCCGCACTTATTTCAACAAGTCGGCGCGTGACCTGACATTGCGCGAGTCGGCGATCATTGTCGGCCTGCTGAAGGCGCCGTCCCGCTATGCCCCCACGGCCAGCCTGAACCGCGCGACGCAGCGCATGGGCGTGGTGCTGCGTGCCATGCTGGACGAGGGCTATATCAACCAGGCGCAGTTCGACGCGGCCATGGCCGCGCCGCAGGCGCCGGCTCGCAAGGCCAGCGAGGATGGCGACGGCCGCTATTTCGCGGGCTGGGTGGCGGACCAGTTGCCGGCCTTTGTCGGCGCCGACCATGGCGACCTGATCGTCTACACCACCTTCGATCCCGGCTTGCAGCGGCAGGCCGAACAGCGGGTGACGGAGATGCTGCGCGGTCCCGGCGCGGAGGCCAAGGTGAACCAGGCCGCCGCCCTGGTGATGACGCCGGAGGGCGCCATCCGCGCCATGATTGGCGGCCGCGATTATTCCAGCAGCGAATTCAACCGCGCCACCCAGGCCCTGCGCCAGCCCGGTTCCGCCTTCAAGCCCATCGTCTATCTGACGGCGCTGGAGGAAGGGTGGGGCGAATACAGCACCATCCTGGACGCGCCCTATCGCAAGGCCAAGTGGAACCCCGGCAATTATGACGGCAGGTTCCGGGGTGATGTGACCCTTCGTGATGCACTGGCCCATTCGCTGAACACCGCCACCATCCGGTTGGCGGAGGCGGTGGGCATCGACAATGTCCGGCATACCGCCAAGCGCCTGGGCCTGACCACGCCCATGCGCCGCGACCTGTCGCTGGCGCTGGGCACATCGGAAGTAACCTTGCTGGACCTGACCGGTGCCTATGCCACGCTGGCCAATGGTGGGGAGGCGGTGATCCCGTATGGCATCCTGGAAATCCGCGACATGGATGGCGGCATCCTGTATCAGCGGCAAGGGTCGTCGGCCGGCTTCGCCGTGGCCGCCCCGCATGTGGAGGCGATGAACCGCCTGCTGGCCGGTCCCGTCACCTATGGCACCGGCAAGGCCGCCATGCTGGACCGGCCCACGGTGGGCAAGACGGGCACGACCCAGGATTACAAGGACGCCTGGTTCATGGGCTATACCGCCGATCTGGTGGGCGGTGTCTGGCTGGGCAATGATGACGGTGCCCTGATGAAGAAGGTGACGGGCGGTGGCCTGCCCGCCAAGCTCTGGCATGCCATCATGGCCGACGCCCATCAGGGACTGCCGCCCCGCAACCTGCCGGGGCTGGGCGGGTCCGTTCCGGCCGTGGATGCGGCGACCGCCCCCGTGGCGGCCGAACCCGCCGCAGAACTGCCGGCCGATGGCACCGTGGTGCAGACGGCGGAGGGTGCGCCGCCCCCCGAACAGCCGGCCCCCAGCGAAGGCGGTGATCCCATCGGCGACCTGCTGCGCCGTCTCACCGGCCGGTGAGCTTGCCGACATATTTTTAGCGGCTTCCGCCCGTTGAAGAGCCCTCGTTCCATCCGGATCGGGGGCTTTTCGTTTTTGGTGTCGGGGGAGTGGTGGATTTCGCCACTCAATAGCGATTGGCGCTATCGGCTCCTCGCTCGCTGCTGGGCGGGTTGGAAAAGAATGGCGGAAAACCGCCATTTCCGGGGCTGGCGCAGCACTTGGCACGGCGTTTGCTTTTATGTCGGCATGGCTGAAACGGCCACCGAAATTTGAACCCGATGGAGACGACAATGAGCACGATGACCTTCTTCGCCGACCGCGCTGCCCGCACCAACAAGGTTACCGGCGACCTGAACCTGGCCAGCCTGACCGAAATGGTGCCGGTGCTGGTGGCCGCCCTGGTTGCGGTCCTGACGCTGAACCTGCTGGTCTGATCGCGCCCCTTCCTCCAACCCGCCTGTACCACCTGTTTCAGAAGGAGCCCCGAAAATGGGCCTGATCGACCGCCTCGGTGATGTCATCAACGCCAACCTGGCCAGCTTGCTGGACCGGTCGGCCGACCCGGAGCAGACGCTGAACCAGGCGATCCGGGAAATGGAGGACACCCTGTCCGAAGTGCGCTGCGGCACTGTCCGCATGATCGCGGAGAAGAAGGAACTGGCCGCCAACTGGCGCGCGGCCGAGTTCGAGATGCTGGAATGGGAACGCAAGGCCGAGATCGCGCTGGCCCATAACCGCGAGGATCTGGCCCGTGCCGCCCTGGCGGCGAAGGACGAAATCCTCCGCGCCGCCGCCCCAGCCGAGGCCGAGATCAAGGCCCTGGAAACGGCCATCAGCCGGATGACGGAGGATGCCCGCGCCCTGGAGGATAAGCTGGCCGAGGCGCATGCCCGCCGCCGCAGCCTGGCCGCCCGCTACCGCGGTGCCGTCGACCGGTTACGGGCCCGAACCAGCCTCTATGATGGCCGCCTGGATGAAGCGCTGGCCCGGTCCCGCGAACTGGAACGCGAGATCGATCATGTGGAAGCCGCCGGCGACGCCCTGTCCATGGGCCGGCCCCGCAGCCTGAAGGACGAGTTCGCGACGTTGGAGGCCAAGGGCCGGGTCGAGGATGAACTGGCCGCGCTGAAGAAGCGGGTGGCCGAGCGCGGGTCCGCCGCGTGAGTTTTTAAACTCCTCAGACGCCGGCGCCGCATCCGCGGCTTGGCTTTACGGCACTTCGAGGTGCCGCGGCGGCAGTCGCCGCCGTCGCGTTCCCGGCGAACCGGAAACGCTCTGCTTTCACCCCTGGCGCCAGATGGGCGACGGGGTCCCGTTAAACAGATGGAACGATGGAGAGAAACGTGAGCCGCTATAACCGCCATTTCGACCGCTTCACCAGCCGCTTCCAGGGTGGGAAGCTCTACAAGGACAGCACCAACGGCATCCTGTTCGGCGTCTGCGCCGGGGTCGCCGAATGGCTGGGGATCAGCCGCCTGTGGGTGCGTATCGCGGCCGTGCTGTCGATGATCTTCCTGGGCGGTACCACCATCATCGCCTACTTCGTGGCGGCCCTGGTCCTGTCCAACCGCCCGGCGGCGGCCAAGTATGACCGTTACGCCCGCGCCTTTGGCGAGGATTACCGGGAGTGGCGCCGCTAAGCCAGCGGCACCCTTCCGGGAAAGGAACAGGCGGGGCCGGGGGGACCCGCCTGTTTCGTTTTGGGTAACCAGCCCGCTGTCCCTCACCCTCCCATCGCTTGGCAGCGATGGGCCCCTCCCTCTCCCTCAGGCGGGCGAGGGGCGAAAACAGGCATATCCTCGATGTTTCACCCCTCGCCCGCC
>NZ_JAGOGJ010000206.1 GCF_017996735.1 Niveispirillum sp. | reverse complement strand
GGATGATGCCGACCTGCCTTCCCTGCTGTCGGGTGCGGATATCCTGCTGCGCAACGGGCCGCTGCCGGGCGTGGAGCCGGGGGATTATCCGGGGCTGATCGATGTGCTGCTGACGCCGTTCGCCTGCGCGGACCGGCCGGCCACCGACCTGACCTTGATGGCGCGGTCGGGCCTGCTCCATATCGGCGGCGACCCGGACCGGGAACCGCTGCGCCTGCCGGGGCAGCAAGCCTATGCGCTGGGCGCCATCCAGGCGGTGATTGGGGCGCTGACGGCGCTGCATGCCCGCCAGGACAAGGGACAGCGCGTCACCGTTTCCGCCTATCAGTCCGCCGTGCTGGCCAATTACCGGGAACCGGTGATGTGGGACTGGGCTGGCAAGGTCGGCGGACGGCAGGGCAATCTGCTGGTGCGCGGCAAGTCGGGTGTCAATCAGGTCTGGAAGGTGGCCGATGGCTGGGTCACCTGGGCCCTGGTCGACAATCCCGGCATGATGCGCGCCATGGTCGCCCTGATGCAGGCCGATGATATGGCGGGGCCGCTGGCCGGGGTGGAGTGGGAGAATATCCTGGTCGCCGACCTGCCGCAGGAAACGCTGAAGGAATGGGAAAAGATCGTGGGGGCGTTTTTCGCCACCAAGACCCGCGCCTTCCTGGCCGAACAATCCAACCGGCATGGTATGGGCCTGTCGGCCATCGACGAACCGCACGATGTGCTGCACAGCCCGCATCACGCGGCGCGTGGGGCCTTCACCGACTTTGCCGATCCCGTGTCGGGTCGCACCATCCGCGTGCCCGGCCCCCTGTTCCGCACCAG
Organism: Niveispirillum sp.; assembly: GCF_017996735.1. Lineage (GTDB taxonomy): Bacteria > Pseudomonadota > Alphaproteobacteria > Azospirillales > Azospirillaceae > Niveispirillum. Next base: position 6,808 of record NZ_JAGOGJ010000206.1, on the reverse strand, counting down.
CCGGGAGGATGCGCGATGAACGGCCCGCTTTCCGGCCTGACGGTCGTCGATTTCTCCAAATTCCTGCCCGGCCCCTATTGCACCTGGATGCTGGGCAATCTGGGGGCCGATATCATCCGGGTGGAGAACCCGCGCGAACTGGCCAAGCAGGCACAGGTGTTCGGCTGGGACGGGCTGGACGCGGATGCCCGCGCCGCGCTGCGCGCCCGCGACATCTATGCCCGCAACAAGCGCAGTCTGGTCATTGATCCCGGTCACGCAGACGCCCGGCCGGTGATCGAGGCGCTGGTGGCCAAGGCCGACATATTGGTGGAGGATTACCGGCCGGGCGTGATGGAGAGCATGGGTTACGGTGCCGCCGCCATGCTGGAACTGAACCCGAGGCTGGTCTATGCGTCCGTCACCCTGTGCGGGCAGACGGGGCCGTACCGGGACAAGCCGGGGCATGATCCGGTGGCGCTGGCCATCGCGGGCGCCCTGTCGCGCATCGGGGAGGACCCGGCCCGGCCCAGCTTCCCCGGTGTTCCCGTGGCCGATCTGTTGAGCGGGTCGAACGCCGTCATCGGCATCCTGTCCGCCATCATCGCCCGCGCCGGCACGGGCCGGGGTCAGCATGTCGACGTGGCCATGTCCGACGCGTCGCTGGCCCTGATCGCCAGCACCATTTCCCGCAATCCCGACCTGTCGAAAGCCCCCGGACGCGGCAAGCGGCGGGCCGACAGCGGCATCTGGGAAACGGCGGACGGGCGTTTCATCACCACCACCGATATGGAGCCGCGTTACTGGCAGCGTTTCTGCGTGGCCGTGGGCCACCCGGACTTCGCCGCCCTTCAGATGGATGTCAGCCGGCGGGAGGAGATCGCGGCGGCGCTGGCCGCCATCTTCCGCAGCAAGACCCTGGCCGAATGGCTGGAGATCCTCGCGGCGGCGGATACGCAGTTCGCGCCCGTGCATGACCTGCCCGACGCCCTGGCCGACCCGCATAACCGGGCGCGCGGCATGGTGTTCGAAGTGCCGCTGCCCGGCGGCGGCACCGTCCCGCATATCGGCCTGCCCATCCGCCTGTCCGACACGCCCACCGCCCCGCCGCGACCGGCGGCCCCGGCGGGTGGCGACAGCGACGCCATTCTGGCCGGCATCGGCCTTTCCCAAACCGACATCCAGTCCCTGCGCGACAAGGGCGCCCTGTCCGCCCGTCAAGGATCACAAGCATGAGCACGACCGAGAACAGCCAGCAGCGCCCCCTGGAAGGACTGCGTGTCCTGGATCTGACCCGCGCCCTGGCGGGGCCTTATGCCACCTTGCTGCTGGCGGGGCTGGGGGCGGAGGTGATCAAGCTGGAGGACCCGGTCGGCGGCGATCTGGCGCGGGAGAACAGCCCCTATGTCGGGCGCGACGGCGTGGTGGTGGAACGCCGGCATGAGGACGACATCTCCATTTCCCACCTGACCCGCGCGCGCGGCAAGCATGGCATCAGCCTGAACCTGAAACACCCTGACGCCAAGGCCGTCTTCGCCGATCTGGTCAAGGGCTGCGACATCGTGGTGGAGAATTTCACCAGCGGCACGGCCGACCGGCTGGGCGTGGGCTATACGGCGGCCAAGGAAGCCAACCCGCGCGTGATCTATTGCTCCCTGTCCGGTTTCGGGGCCAACGGGTCGGAAGGCGGCAAGGCCATGGATGTCATCATCCAGGCCCTGTCGGGCGCCATGTACACGTCGGGCGCGCCGGGGGAACCGCCGGTGCGCATGGGTGTGCCCATGGCCGACATGCTGGCCCCCGTCTTCGCGGTCATCGGCATCCTGGCGGCGCTGGAACAAAGGCACCGGACCGGCGAGGGACAGCATATCGACGTGTCGATGCTGGGGGCGCTGACGTCGTTCGTCGCCATCGAGAACTGGTCGGCCATGGCGGCTGCCGGCATGCCGTCGCGCACGGGTCTGACGGTGCAGCGCCTGTCGCCCTTTGGCGTTTTCGAATGCGCCGACGGGTATATCGCTCTGGTGGCCGTGCATGACAAGCTGGCCGCCGGCCTGTTCCGCGCCATGGGACAGGTGGAACTGCTGCAGCATCCGCAATTCGCCACCCGCGACGCCCGCGTGGCCAACGCCACCGAACTGGAGGCGCGGATCAATGCCTGGTCACGGGCATTACCCGTGGCCGAGGTGGTGGCCGCACTGGAGGCGCAGGGCGTGCCCGTGGCCCCGGTGCGCCATCCGGAGGATGCGCTGGTCGATCCGCGCGTGGTGGCGCGGCAGGAGACGATGCCCATCGCCCATCCCAGCTATACCTCCGAAATCGACCTGCGCACGGCGGGCATTCCCATCCTGTTCTCTGGTGCCCGCACCGGTTTCGATCCCGTGCTGCCGGTGGCCATCGGGGAGCATAATGGCGATGTCTATGCCCGCCTGACGGGCTACACGCCTGAACAGTTGGAAAGCCTGAAGCGGCAAGGGGTGATCTGATGGCCCGCCACCCCGCCCTGGCCCCGCTGCTGGCCGCCGCCGATGATCCTGCCGGTACGCTGGAGAGATTGCGCGGCCAGGGGCACCGGCCCATCCGCCTGCTGGGTGTGGACGCCCCCCGCGCCCTGATGCGGGCGGCCGGGCTGCTGCCCGTCCGGCTGGTCCCCACAACGGAACCGACGCCCATGATGGACGCCATCATGGGTGGCGCCGGCCTGTCGGTGCGGGGCAAGTCGCTGCTGGAACAGTTGGTGGGCGCAGGTGCCCGGCCCGACCCTGTCCTGATCACCAGCGCCGACAATGAACAGCCGCAGGTCTTCGCCGCCCTGCGCGAACTGGCGCGGGAGGCGGGGGACCGGCTGGGCCCGGTGCATTTCCTGGACCTGCTGTATGGCGAAGCCGAAACGGTGACGCGGTACAACACCGTCCGACAGGCGCAATTGCTGGAATGGCTGCACGGCATCGGCGCCCCGGCGGGCGACGGGACACAGGCGAGCGCTGACGAGGCGCGGTTGCGCGGCCTGCTGGCCCAGGTGCTGGACCTGCGACCGGCGGGCCGGCTGACCGGGGCCGAGGCGGCAAGGCTGGTGGCCGCCGCCGCCATTCTGCCGTTCGAACAGGTGGAGACATCGCTGTCGGCCCTGTTGGCCAATCTCCCGCCCGTGGTGCCCGCCGCCCTGCCCCTGTTCCTGACCGGCAGCACGCAGGAGGATTTCCGCACTTATGACGGGCTGGAAGCGGCTGGCGCCCTTGTGGTGGGCGAGGCGCAGGATTGGGGGCGGCCCTGGTGTACCACACCCGCCCCCCTGGCCCGCCGCGCGCCCGATACGGCGACCACCATCGTTGCCGCTGCCAAGGCAGCCGGTACCGCCGCCCTGCTGCATGTCCAGCGGCCGGGAGAGGAGGCCGCGCCGTGGGATGTGAAGCCATTGCGCACCGCCAGTCTGGCTGCGGGCCTGCCCTTCCTGGCCGTGACCTGGAACGGCGACGGCGCGATGCCGGCGGCGCTGGCCACGTTCCTGGCCGATCCCACCGCCGCGGCCGCACCGCCTGCCCCGAAACCATCCCCGTCCCCGGCCCGCGCCGGGGGCGGCCGGGCGGCGTTGACGCCGCCGACGCGCAGCCGCAAGTCGCTGTCGGCCGTCGCCAGCTTCGGGCAGTTCCAGCGGGACTGGTTCGCGGGCTTGCGCGAACAGGTGGCGGCGGGCGCACCGCTGGCCGTGGTCAACGCCAATGCGCCGCAGGAAATCCTGCGCGCCATGGACATTCCCTTTGTGGTGAACCAGTGGTGGGCCTCCATCGTGGCGGCCAAGCAGCAATCGGGCCGGTATTTCCGCCTGCTGCGCGACCACGATTATCCGGCGGATGTGGAGGCGTACAGCGCCCAGGGGCTGGCCGCCGCGTTCGATAATGACGCGAAAAACGCCCCCTGGGGCGGGCTGCCCAAGCCGGATTTCCTGGCCGCCGTGACCGGCACCGACGCCACATCCCGCATCTTCCGCCATTGGGCCATGGAGACGGGGGCCGACCTGTTCCTGTATCAGCGCAGTTTCGACAGCCGATGGACCATTCCCAAGGAATGGTGGGAGAGGCTGCCGGGCGACTGGGACCGGCATCTGGAACCCGAACGCCTGGACCTGATGGAAGGGGAATTGCGGGCGCATGTCGCACGGCTGGAAGCGGCCACGGGCAAGCGCTTTGACCCCGCGCGGTTCGCCGAAGTCATGGATCTGGTGAACGAGCAGGAGGAATGGTACCGCCGCACCCGCGACCTGATCGCCGCGACATCTCCCGCCCCGGTCAGCATCGTCGATACGATGCCGGCCACCATGGTGCCGCAATGGCATCGCGGCTCCGTCTGGGCGCGCGATGCGGCCAAGGCGCTGTATGACGAGGTGGCGGCCCGCGCGGCGGCGGGGGATGCCGCCTGCCCCAACGAGCGGGTCCGCCTGATGTGGGTGGGGCGCGGGCTGTGGAGCGATATGGGTTTCTACCAGCGCTGGGAGGAAAGCCATGGGGCGGTCTTCGTCTGCTCCATGTATCTGTCGCTGGCGGCCGACGGCTATATCCGCCATCACGACCGGGGACGCGACCCGATGCGGGCGCTGGCGGCGCGGTTCGTCACCATGGGGGATGAATTGCGCATGCCCACCTGGGCCGGCGCCTGGCATGTGCGCGACGCCCGTATCCACGGCGTTCACGGGGCCGTGGCCCTGACCGATGCAGACCCGTTCGTGCTGCGCGCACTGGAGGAAGCGGGCATTCCCGTGCTGCGCCTGGACCTGGATAATTATAACCAGGAAGGGGCCGATGCGGCGGGCGTGGACGCGGCGGTGACCCGGTTCATCGAAAGGGTGACGCCATTGCAGCGGTGATGGTCGCACGGCTGGCAAAGCATGGGTTCCAGACGTAAGAACCGCCGCCGCGATTGATTACTCTGCGATGGGCCGCAGTACATCAAACGACGAAACCCTTCATATCCTGTCCCTGTTCAAGCACCGCGACAGCTTTTTCGATCGCGTCGATACGCGACCTGTATTTCGAAAAACCGATGGCCCGCAGGTCCTTCTCAGGCGTGGTCGATGCAAGCGCGGCCGCCATTTGTGCATAGTTACCACGCCCTTGATGCAGGATGTCCATGATCCAGAGCGCAATATGCCAATCGGTGCCGGTGAACGCCGACAACTTGGCCTTCGCGTTTGCCAGGTTGGCCTTGGCGCTGTCGATGAAAATGCCGATCTGCAGTTCCTTCGCCTTGGGATCCAGACGCAGCCAGTTCATCAGCCGGGCGGCGGCCGAAAGCTCCATAGCGTCGATGCTGGTAGGTGAGGGGTTGAGATAGGACATCAATCGGGGCAATTGCTTTTCCCGGATACCGTTGGGACGCGTCACCTCCTGTGCGTGTTCCAGGTCTTCATAGGTACCCTGCTTATCAAGATGGACCGTGATCTTGCCGGCGGCGTTGGGCCGAAGCGACAATTCGGGGAAATGCTTGTCCGCATCGGGCAATGACAGCAGGGCGCGCAGATACAGGATGAAATTCTTGCCCGGCGTATGCGCGGCAAGCTGCGGTGCGCCGAAGGTGAACGCGGCCCGGTCATAGGTGTTGAGGGTGGCAAACCGCGCCCCTCCCTCCGCAGTCAGTGTGGGTTCGATGAAGTGGGCCCACTGGCCGAATGCGCCTTTATAATCGTCGGCCCGATAGGTTCCGAACTGAAGACTGTCCTTGATCGCCGTCGGCCCCTGGAAAAGCCCCACGCGGTGCATGTCATCGGTAAATGGCGTGGAGGTTCCGATGATAAAACTGCCGCCCTTGCGCGTCTGCGCATGGAACGTATTGCCGGACTGCTTGATATCGACAACGGCATCAAACGCATCGTGTACGGACGGAAGCTCGATACTGGATGGCCCCTTGGGGTTGAGGATTTCGGCATAGGCCTGTTTGTCGGAAGCGGTGGGCACCACGGGGAAGTCCAGCCCAAGGGCCTGAGCCGTACCCGGCCCCACGACGCCATCGACCTCTAGACCTTGAAGTGTCTGGAAAGAGATGACTGCGGCATTGGTCGATGGCCCATATTGACCATCGATCGATCCCGGATCGACGCCCTTGCCCGCCAGCGCCCTTTGAAGCGCCACAATCTCCGCGCCCTTGAAAATCGGAGATTTCAGCCAGTAATAGCCCGCTGGCAAGGTGCGCTTCTGTCGCGACGGCTGAATGACCTGCGGCGCCACGGTCGGGATCGCATAATCGACACCTGGGAGCAGACAGCCGATACCCCAGGGCCGCGTCCCGGCCTTGTCAAAGATGCCGACCCCAAAAGCCGTCCCCCGCGCCTCCAATGTCCGGCTTCCGTCACCCATTGAAAGCGCGACGTGTCCGACAAGTCCCTGGGCCGGTGCCCGGATGAGCACCGCACCTGGAATTTTCAACGCATCCTGCGGGGCGATCAATGTGCCCTTTTTCTTGGCCTCGTCGTACCAATGGCCGCTATAGGGGTCAGCCTTTGCCAGATTGACGACATTACCGGTGCCGAAGATCATGCCATAGGCCTGATAGACGCACCAGGAAGCGAACTCCGCACAGTCCCACGGGCCGTTCCAGCTCGGGTTGTTCAATGGAACCCGCGCGCCCAGCACATATCGCTGACCAATCTTCCTCACCCCGACATCAATGACATCCTGTCCCAGCAACGGCATGGTCATCCTCCATCATGGACGGGCACACTGTGATCGGGCGCGTGCGCCCTTGGGTGCGACACCCAAGGGCGCACGCGCCCGATCACAGTGTGCCCGTCCATGATGGAGGATGACCATGCCGTTGCTGGGACAGGATGTCATTGATG
>NZ_JAGOGJ010000072.1 GCF_017996735.1 Niveispirillum sp. | reverse complement strand
GTGCCGTCCCTATTCGGTTTTGCTCCTGGTGGGGTTTACCATGCCAACCCTGTCGCCAGGGTCGCGGTGTGCTCTTACCACACCCTTTCACCCTTACCGAAACCCAGCAATCCCAAGGGATTAAGGGGCGTCGGCGGTCTGCTCTCTGTGGCACTTTCCCTGGGGTCACCCCCGCCGGGCGTTACCCGGCACCGTACTTCCGTGGAGCCCGGACTTTCCTCCCCCATGCGGGTTTCCCCATTGCATAGGAGCGACCATCCGACCGTCTGGCCGGCGGGTTGTAGGCGTTCAGGGCATGGAAAGCAACCGGCATTCAGCCCGAGTCTCTGACTAGGGCACGCAGGGCCGCCACGCTGTCTCGATCGGCCCCCCGGCCCATGCTGGCCGGAACCCAGTGCCGCTGGAAGGCAAAAAGGGCGGCTTCGGCGCTTTCGTCCCACGTTTTCCCATGGGCGATGTGTGCGTCCCAAGAAATCCCATCCGGGGCCACCTGATAGCCGAATTTTTCCAGAAGCCGGGCGATTTCGTCCATTTCCCACGCCATCCCATCGGCGGGACGGGGGTCGGGCCACAGGCCGACCCCCGCCATGGCCAGACCCAGCCAGTCGAACAGTTCGCCGGGGTCCTGCTTGCGCAAGGGCGCGATGTCGGAATGGCCCAGCACACGGTGGGACGGGATGGGATAAAGCGACAAAAGATGCGCGGAAAGAGCCGCCAGCGCCCGCATCTGCGCCTCTGGAAAGGGCTGGTAGCCCCATTCATGGCCGGGATTGACCAGTTCGATGCCGATGGACCGGCTATTGATGTCCATCTCTCCCGCCCAGAAGGAGGTGCCGGCATGCCAGGCGCGGCGGTCGTCGGGCACAAGCTGGAAGATGCGGCCATCCTCCTCGATCATGTAATGCGCGCTGACCTGGCTCTCCGGATCGCACATGCGGGCCAGCGCCGACGGCCCGTCCCGCATGCCGGTATAATGGATGACCAGCATGTCCGGCGGTCCGTCCACGCGACGGGGACCGTGATTGGGGCTGGGATGGGGAATGATGGGCGGTATCGACATTCCGGTACCCTACATCACACCGTATTGCGCGCCACCACGATCTTGGGGCGGCGGATCAGGATGATGCCGACGCCCGCGATCACCAGCAGGCCACCGACGATCAGGGCCCAGCTCATCGCCTCGCCCAGCCACAGCACGCCCGACGCTACGCCGAACACGGGCACCAGCATCAGGAAGGGTACCGTCTGGTTCACATCATATTTGCGCACCATGGGCTGCCAGATGGCATAGGCGATGATGGTCGATGCGATGACCATATAGGCGATGCCGGTCCAGGCCCCCCAGCTTGCATTGGCGATCTGTTGCATCTGCCCGCTTTCCAGGAGCAGGGAATAGACCAGCAGTTGCGGCACGGCGAACAGGGCCATATAGGCGTTCAACTGATAGGGATCGACCGTCCCCATCCATTTCACCTGGATGTTGGAGAAGCTGAAGGCCGCCGCTGCCGCAACAATCAGGGCCAGATGGTAAGGGTCGCTGTTGCCCCCGCCGCCGCGCAACGCGATGACGGCCACCCCGATAAAGGCGATGCCCATGCCGACCCCGCGCCGCCAGCCCAGCCTGTCCTTGAAGAAATACGCGGCCAGCAGGCTGGCAAACGGTACCTGAAGCTGGATCACGATGCTGGCCGTCGACGCCTCCGCCCCCACCATGCCATGCAGCATCAAGGGGAAATGCACGCCCCCCAGCACGAAGGAATAGGCCAGGACCTGGCGGAACTGATCGCGCGGGAACTTCACGAAGGGCAGCAGGACGGCCGCCACGATCGCGAACCGGATGGCCATCATCAGCATGGGTGAGAATTCGCGCAGCGCATAGCGCGAGACGGCGAAATTTGTCCCCCACAGCGCCATCACGAACAGCGCGCCCAGCATATGGACCGGTCTCATCGCCGCTTTCCTCAACAGATTGGCCGTCAAAACTATCGTTTCCGGCCCCGGGGGCGCGAACGCGCAGCCTGCCACCCTGCAATGCACGCCGGGGATATACCTTCGTGCCAAGGCTTTGTCACAAGGCTCATCCGAAAGAGCCGTTGTGTCGCGGAATAACCATCCCGTCCAATAATACGAAGGTCAATGAGCATTGACCTTCGTATCCGCGCCGACTGGCGCGGCGGCGGCCCATGCCGCCGAGGTCAGCAAATCCTGACAAGTCTGGATTTACTGACACGCGCATAAGTATGGGCGAGGAGGGAATGCCATGGCCGAATTCGATGCGTACGAACTGTACATGCTGACCCTGATCAACCGGGCGCGGGCCGATCCGGTGGCGGCGGCCGCCGCCTTTGGCATCGACCTGAACCAGGGGTTGAACCCCGGCACCATCTCGGCCAAGGCCAAGCAGCCACTCGCGCCCAACAACCTGCTGGCCGCAGCGGCGGAGGGGCACAGCGACTGGATGCTGGCCACCGATACGTTCAGCCATACCGGGGTCAATGGCTCCAGCCCCGGCGACCGGATGGCGGCGGCGGGATATCGGTTCACCGGTGCCTATACCTGGGGGGAGAATGTCTCCTGGAGGGGGAGCACGGGGCCCATCCGGCAGGCGCAGTTGACCGCCTATATCGAACAGCAGCATCGCGGCCTGTTCCTCAGCCCCGGCCACCGCGTCAACATCCTGGGCGATGCCTATCGGGAGATCGGCATCAGCCAGCAATTGGGGGAGTTCAGCGGCTATAACGCCTCCATGATCACCCAGAATTTCGCGGCCACCGGACAGGCCCGCTATGCCACCGGTGTGGTGTTCAACGACCTGAACGGCGACGGCTATTACAATCCGGGCGAAGGCGTGGGCGGGGTGTCGATCACCGTCAACGGGTCCGTGGTGGGGCAGACCAGTGCCGCCGGCGGCTATGCCATCGCCATGACCAACGGCACCTGGACCCTGGGTTTCAGCGGTGCCGGCCTGAACGGTGCCTATTATCAGACCGTGACCATGAGCGGCCTGAATGTCGGCGTGGATGCCAGGGCCGCGTCGTTCGCGCCCGTCACCTTCCTGGCCTGGCACAGCGGCACCAACAGCTTTGTCCTGGTCACGCCCACGGCCTATAGCGGACCGGTGGTGCATCTGGACTGGCAGATGCTGGGGACGGCCGGGGCCGACAATGTGGCCGGCAGCGACCAGGATGATTTCATCAATCTGGGCGCCGGCAATGACGCCGCCAATGGCGGGGCCGGCGATGATGTGCTGGATGGCGGCACCGGGTCCAACTTCCTGATCGGCGGGGCGGGCCTGGATATCTTCTTCGCCGACGGGCGCGGGGGGCAGGTGGCCTGGACTACCATCGTCGATTTCGAAAAGGGGGAGCAGGTGAGCGTCTGGGGCTGGCGCCCCGGCACCAGCCGCTTCACCTGGGCGGCGGATGACGGCACGGCCGGATACAGGGGCGTTACCCTGCATGCCGATCTGGACGGTAATGGCAGCATCGACATTGCCGTCACTTTCGCCGGTCTGGCCCTGTCGGCGCTGGGCGTGGCGCAGGAGAATGACGGCTATCTTCTGCTGACGTGATCCGGTTGCCCTCACCCTCCCAAGCCCTGGCGGGCTTGGGCCCCTCCCTCTCCCACGTTCGTGGGCGAGGGGCGGAACTGTGGCGTTCAGTGAAACTTCGCCCCTCGCCCGCTTTGCGGGAGAGGGAGGGGCCCGAACGCGGCAGCGTTTGGGAGGGTGAGGGCTGCCGGCAACCAGACCGACTTGCCCAAATGGCAACCCAGGCCCCCCATCCCTGGTAGCTTCCCAAGCCGCACCGCATGTGTATAGTGCGGCGAACCTTTTGATCTGGGACATGGAACCAGCTTGCGCCATCGGGTGCGGGCGGGGTCGATGTCCCATAACCCGTATCTTGCGGCCCCGCCGGCCCGCGCATGGGAGAGCCAGGTTCATGTCCAGCAGTGACCGTTTCCGCGAAGCCCTGACCTTTGACGATGTGCTGCTGGTCCCCGCCGCATCGGAGGTGATGCCGGCTGAGGTCGATACCAAGACCTGGCTGACCAAGTCGATCCAGTTGGGCATTCCGCTGCTGTCGGCCGCCATGGACACCGTCACGGAATCGGCCCTGGCCATCGCCATGGCGCAGTCGGGCGGCATCGGTGTCATCCACCGCAACATGGATATCAGCCGTCAGGCCGATGAAGTGCGCGCCGTCAAGCGCTTCGAATCGGGCATGGTGGTGAACCCCTACACCCTGCGCCCCGACAATACCCTGGCCGACGCCCAGGAGTTGCAGCGCCGCTACCGTTTCTCCGGCTTCCCCGTGTTGGATGAGAACGGCAAGCTGGTCGGCATCCTGACCCATCGCGACGTGCGTTTTGCCAGCAACCCGAACCAGCCGGTCTCTGAGCTGATGACCAAGGAAGGGCTGGTCACGGTCAAGCCGGGCGTGTCGAAGGAAGAGGCCAAGCGCCTGCTGCACCAGAACCGGATCGAAAAGCTGCTGGTGGTTGACGATGCCTATCGCTGCATCGGCATGATCACCGTGAAGGATATCGAAAAGGCGCAGAACCATCCCCATGCCGCCAAGGATGCCGCCGGCCGCCTGCGCGCCGCCGCCGCCACCGGCACGGGTCCCGATGGTCTGGAGCGCGCCGCCGCCCTGTTCGATGCCGGCGTCGACGTGCTGGTCATCGATACGGCCCATGGCCATTCCAAGAAGGTGGCCGATCAGGTGCGCGCCGCCCGCGACCTGAAGAACTATACCCAGATCATCGCCGGCAATGTCGCCACCGCCGACGCCGCCCTGGCCCTGATTGATGCCGGTGCGGACGCCATCAAGGTCGGTATCGGCCCCGGCTCCATCTGCACCACCCGCATCGTGGCCGGTGTGGGCGTGCCGCAGTTGACGGCCGTTCTGGATGTGGTGGAAGCCTGCAACAAGCATGGCATCCCTGTCATCGCCGATGGCGGCATCAAATATTCCGGCGATCTGGCCAAGGCCATCGCTGCCGGCGCGTCGTGTGCCATGATGGGCGGCTTGTTCGCCGGCACGGATGAAAGCCCGGGTGAGGTCATCCTGTTCCAGGGCCGTTCCTACAAGGCCTATCGCGGCATGGGCTCCGTCGGTGCCATGGCGCGCGGTTCCGCCGACCGCTATTTCCAGGCCGAAGTGTCCAACACGCTGAAGCTGGTGCCCGAGGGCGTGGAAGGCCGCGTGCCGTACAAGGGCCCGATCGGTGCGGTCGTGCATCAGCTCATCGGCGGCCTGCGCGCCTCCATGGGGTACACGGGCTGCGCTACCATCGCCGAAATGCGCACCAAGCCGCAATTCGTGCGCATCACCAATGCGGGCCTGCGCGAAAGCCACGTCCACGACATCACCATCACCAACGAAGCCCCTAACTACCGTCAGGGGTAAGGTTCCACTTCGCCCCTCTCCCGCCACGGTGGGCGAGGGGCGTAACGGATGTCCCATGTTCCACCACATCGACAGCCCCCAGAACCCGCAATTCAAGTCCTGGTCCGGGCTGCTGGAAAGCCGTGGCATCCGTAAGCAGGGGCAGTTCCTGCTGGCGGGGCTGAAAACCGTGCCGGAGGCGCTGACTCGCTGGCCGCAGCATTTCACGCGCATCCTGATCCGCCATCCCGAATGGATCGCCGACTGGCCGCTGCCCGACCATATCCAGCCCGTGGTGCTGGCCGGTCCCTTGTTCCGGGAACTGGACGTGTCGGGCACGGATTACCCGATCCTGGTGGGCACCCTGCCGACCATCGGTCAGGCCGACCTGTCCGCGCACCCCAGGGGCCTGGAACTGGTCTGCGCCCTGGGGGACCCCGCCAATCTGGGCGCGTTGCTGCGCAGTGCGGCGGCGTTCGGCGCTTCCAAGGTCATCCTGCTGGAAGAGGCGGCCCACCCGTTCCACCCGAAATGCCTGCGGGCGGCCAGCAACGCCGTCTTCACACTCGACATCGTGCGCGGTGGGCGCTGGGCGGTGCTGGATCAGGCGGCGGGACCGTTGCTGGCGCTGGATGCCGGCGGGGATGATCTGGCCACCTTCCCCTGGCCCGAAGATGCCCGACTGATCTTAGGCGAGGAAGGGCAGGGCGTGCCACCGCAAGTGCCGGCGCAGCGTCTGACCATTGGCAACACGGGCAATGTCGAAAGCCTGAACGCCACCGTCGCCGCCTCCATCGCGCTGTTCACCTATTACGCGGGCGGGCAATGACCGGCGGCCCCGGCGACGCGTCCGCGCCCGATCTGGCCGCCATCGCCGCCGACCTGTCGGAAAGCGTTGCCGCCTTGTCAACAGCCAGCGCGCTGGGCCTACCCGGCCTGCTGGCCCGCATCGACGCGCTGAAGGCGCGCATCGATCAACTGGAGGCCAAGGTGCGGGCGGAAATCGAGCTTCCGCCGGGGCCGGCGCCCGGTTCTTAAGGATAGGCGGTTTCGCCTAACGCCTTGATCATGCATGGCTCCCCTGTGCCCATACGGGAAGCCACATGGCGGAACCGCCCGCGCCTTAAGCCTGTCTTCATCATTTCACGGCAACCTTGCATAGTTGTGGCGTCTCGGGACGCCTTTTTGTGCCATGATGAATGACAGGGCGGGTGGCGTTATGGGTGCCATGATGACGATCCAGGATTTGAATGATCTTCGCCGCGATATCCTGGTGAAGGCTGACGAAATGCAGGTCGAGGCTGCGCGGCTGGAAGCAAGCAAGCCGGACGAGGCGGCCAATCTGCGCCGTATCGCCGACCGGCTGGCGGTTTACATGCGGGATTACCTGGACGTTTCCAATGTGGAATGGCTGCCGCCGGTGGGCAGCAGCACCCCTCATACCGGGCCGGCGTGATCCACCAGTCTGCCGGGCACGCCTGTTTGCAGCAGTGACGCCAGATCGGCGGGGATTGCCCTTTTTTCCACGGCGCCAAACTGCGTCATCACATAGATGGTTTCCGCCGCCATGACGGGCGCGCCATCGGGCAGCCGGATAAAATCCGTCAGGATGCTGAAGGATGTGGTGCCCACCCGCCCCGTCCGGATGGTTTGTTCCAGAACATCGTCGAACCGCGCCGGCGCCTTCCATTCCTTGGTCTGCTTGACCACCATCATATCCAGCCCCCGCGCGTTCAGCCCCTGGGTCCCGCCCACCAGAAGGCGCAGATACTCGGTGATGCCGATATCGATGAAGTCGCCATAGCGGGCGTTGAACACCACCTGCTGCGGATCACATTCCCCATAGCGCACACGGTGGCGAAAACGGAAATCGGCCGTCATCCTTGCCTCTGATCCTGTTGCGGCTTCGCTGCCTCGGGTCCATAAACTGCGTTGCAGTGCGGCAAAGAACAAGCTTCCTCTTCGCTTACACTCACTATCTTGTGAGTGAGTATTTGTTGCGCTATATATGCGCCGCACAAAACCAAGGGAGGGAGTGTTGGACATGGCGTTGAAGGGACGGATCGCGATTGTCACGGGGGCGGGTGGCGGCCTGGGCCGGCAGCATGCCCTGTTCCTGGCGCGGCAGGGCGCCAAGGTGGTGGTCAACGATTTGAGCCAGGGTGCGGCCGATGGCGTGGCGGCGGAGATCGCGGCCGCCGGGGGTGAGGCGCTGGCCATTGCCGGGTCGGTGACGGACGAGGCGGCGGTGGCGTCCCTGGTGTCGCGAACCATGGCGCAGTGGGGCCGTATCGACATCCTGGTCAACAATGCCGGCATCCTGCGCGACAAGAGTTTTGCCAAGATGGGGTTGGATGATTTCCGCCTGGTCCTGGACGTGCATCTGATGGGCGCCGTGATCTGCACCAAGGCGGTGTGGGAGATCATGCGGACCCAGCGCCATGGCCGCATCGTCATGACCACCTCTTCCTCCGGCCTCTATGGCAATTTCGGGCAGGCCAATTATGGGGCCGCCAAGATGGCGCTGGTCGGTCTGATGCAGACGCTGGCCATCGAGGGTGAGAAATACAATATCCGCGTCAATTGTCTGGCCCCCACGGCGGCCACGCAGATGACCGACGGCGTGCTGTCGGGCGACAGCCTGGAACGGCTGCACCCCTCGCTGGTCAGCCCGGCCCTGCTGCCGCTGGTGTCCGATGAGGCGCCGACGCGTACCATCCTGTGTGCCGGCGGCGGCAATTTCGCGGCGGCCAACATCACCCTGACCCAGGGCTGCTATATCGGCAGCGGGCCGGAGGTTGGCGCGCAGGTCGTGGCGCGGCTGGCCGAGGTGACGGACCGGACGGACGAGATCGTGCCGGCCTATGGCTTCACGCAGGCCGAGCGCGAACTGGCGGCCAGTGGCTGGAGCCAGCCGGTCATGGCAGTGGAGCGGTAAGGTCTGTCTGATGGAGTTGGAAGCGGGTTTATCTCGCTCCCAACCGTCATCCCCGCTTTCGCGGGGATGACGGTTGGGAGGGCGGTTCACCTTAAAGCATCATGATCCAAGGCCCGATGCGGTGGCAGGCTCACCCCTCCCGCACCTTGCAGACTTCCTTGAAGCCGGCGGCCATGAAGGCGGCCATGCGGGCCTTCACGGCGGCGAAATCGTCGGATTTGCACAGGCCGCCCGACAGTTTGTCGATGCGCCCCGTCCGCGCCAAGGTCAGCAGCAGGGCGCCCGTGACGAAGTGATAGCCCCAGAAAATATCCTCCTCGGCACAGCCGGGCAGGGCCTTTTTCAGCAACTCGATCAGGCGCAGCACGACCGGATCGAAATGCTGGTCCATCAGTTCGGCCCCCCATTCCGGGGTATTGGCCACCTGTGCGCCCAGGGCCGCATAATTCTTCCAGCCCTCCCCCCCCTCGATATAGAGGTCGAGGTCGGTATCCAGGAAGGCGTGCAGCGCCCCTTCCACCGTGGGCTTGCCGTCGGTGGCCCTCTCATACTCTTCCAGCACCGTCATCCGCCGCTCGCTGGTCACGGCGGCGCGGCGGGCGAAGACGGCGTCGAACAGCTTCTTCTTATCCTCGAAATAATAGTTCAGCAGCGTGTGGTGAACCCCCACCCGCTGCGCCACATCCTTCAGCGTGACGCCATAGAGACCGTGCTTGGAGAAAAGGTACTCGGCCTCGTCGAGGATCTGTTCCATCATCTCCGCGCGCTGCTCCGCCTTGGTGGAGCGGCGGCGGGATTTCACCTGTTCAGACACCAGTTCGTCTTTCCGTCAAAGCCTGTACCAGGACGGGCGACGCGTAAGGCCCCGCCGTCCATTCAACCGTCCCCATATTGAACCCGCAGGCCGATTTTGTCGATCTTGCCGGTTCCCGCCAGGGGCATGGCATCCAGCCGGATGATAGCATCGGGCAGCCACCAGGGGGCCACCTTGCCGCGCAGCGGGGCCAGCAGCCCCTCATCATCAATCGTGTCCCGCGTCTCCACCAGCAGGATGGGCCGTTCTCCCCATTTGGGGTGCGACCGGCCGATGACCGCGACCAGCGACACCTGCGGCAGGGCACCGACCAGGGCCTCGATCTCCGCCGGATTGATCCATTCCCCGCCGGATTTGATCAAATCCTTGGCCCGGCCCGTGATCATCAGATTGCCGGCCGCGTCGATGCGGGCCAGATCGCCCGTGGGGAACCAGCCGGCTTCATCGGTGGCCGCAGCCTCCTGCCCGAAATAACGGTCGATGACGGCCACGCCGCGCACCCGCAGATGCCCTTCCACCCCGCGCTGGTCCGGCAGGGGATGGCCATCGGCGTCGGTCAGCAGCAGGTCCACCCCGACCGATGGCCGCCCCGACAGGGCGGCGTCACGGGGGGCGTCGGTGGCGGGGGCAACGGTGCCTGACGGCGACAGTTCCGTCATGCCCCAGCTTGTCTGCACGATCACGCCCAGCCGCCGCTCAATCCGTTCCATCAAGGCCGGGGGCAGAGGGGAGCCGCCGACGATGACCCGTTCAAGGCTGGGTAATTCCCCGCCCGTCGCGTCCAGATGTTCGACCAGGCCCAGCCAGACGGTCGGCACACCGACCCCCACCGTCACCCCTTCCGATGCGATCAGCCGGGCCAGGCTGGCCCCGTCCGTGTGCCGGCCGGGCAGCACCAGCCGCCCGCCCACCGCCGGCACGGCAAAGGGCAGGCCCCAGGCATTGGCATGGAACATGGGTACGGCCACCAGCACGCTGTCGCGCCCCGACAGGGCCATGACATCGGTCTGCAGCAGTTTCAGGGTGTGCAGGAAACTGGACCGGTGGGTATAGGTCACACCCTTGGGCGCACCGGTGGTGCCCGACGTGAAACACAGGCCCGAGGGTGCGGTTTCCGCAAACCCGCCCCAGGCCGCATCCCGTGACGCGCCACCGATCAACGGCTCCAGCGCGGTGGCCAGTTCCCAGTCGGCGGGCGCGTCGCCATCGATGACCAGCACGCGGGTGACGCCGGGCGCCAGCGCCCCCACCTGCCGGGCCAGGGGCAGCAGGTCGGCGCTGACCACCAGGATACGCGCCTGCGACTGGTCCAGCATGGAGGCCAATTGTGGGGCCGTCAGGCGGGGGTTCAGCGTGTGGCAGACAGCCCCCGCCCCCATGATGGCGTACCAGACCTCCACATGCGCCTGACTGTTCCAGGCCAGTGTCGCCACCCGGTCACCCCGCCGCATCCCGTACCCGGCCAGGATGGCGGTGACGCCCAGGGCGCGGTCCATCAGGTCGGCATAGCCGATGCGGGTCGGCTCTCCCCCTTCGCGCGCCGTCGCCAATTGGGCATGCGCGTGCCATTTGGCGGCATGGCGCAGGAACTGGTCCAGCGTCAGGGGGAAATCCTGCATGGTTCCGTCCAGCATCAGCAGACATTCCCCTTGGCCGGCAGCACGGGTGAGGCGACGCCGGTATTCCAGTTCCAGGCCAGGTTGCCCGCCGCGCGGCGCCGGCAGACGGTGGTTTCATGCAGGGCGAACATGCCCGGCCGCATACGCACCCCCGGCTTCGGCGTGCCGGCAAAGGCCATATAGCCCTCTTGTCTGCTGAAGAGGGGCCAGCCCGGTTGCCCATCGGCCAGGGGTGTGCCGGTGCGGGCGAAGCTGGCCCAATAGCTGTTCATCGCCGCCGACAGCCGGCGTTCGGCGGCATTGTCCGGCACCTTGGGCCAGAGCGGCGGGGTGCGGTCGGCGGTGCCGAAGACATACGGGATTTCGGCGGCGTGGAAGGCGTGCAGCCCATGTTCGTCCGCCGCCGGATAGCCATGGTCGAAGATATAGAGATACGCACTTTGCCCCAGGGCCGTCTGGTTGCGGACCAGCCGTTCCGATGTCCAGCCATAGAGCGCGTCGCGGGTGGTGGCCAGCATGCTTTCTTCGACATTGCTGGCCGGATACAGCCGCAGGAACAGGTCCGCCAGATCGCCATAACGTTCGCGGATCATTGCCTCATAGGCGGCTGCATCGGCGGGCTTGGGCGGCAGCAGGAACCGCAGGGAGCGGATTTCCCCGCTGTTGAACCCGGTCAGGATGGGCACCGGCGCCTGCTGCCCCTTGTCGAAAATCTCGACCAACTGGGCCGGCAGCACCTTGCCATCGACGGTGCCGAAGGGGATGTAGCCGGCCTTGACCGCTTCCGCCGTCAGGGTCTCCGCGTCCATGGCGCGCAAGGCGGCGACATCGGCGGCCCCGACCTTGCCCGCCACATAAGTGCCAATCCCCTCGGCCGCGAATTCCCCATTGCGGGGCTGTTTCAGTTCAGGCGTGGAGATCATATAGGCGCTTTGCGCGATGGCCTTGCCGAACAGGCCCTTGGCCTGGGGCGCGGCCATCAGATACATGACCGACAGGGCGCCGGCAGACTCCCCCGCAACCGTGACATTGCCGGCATCACCGCCAAAGGCACCGATATTGTCGCGCACCCAGCGCAGGGATGCGATCTGGTCCAGCAGCCCGTAATTGCCGGAAATCCCGTCGGGATTTTCCGCGCTTAAACCCGGATGCGCCAGATAGCCCAGGATGCCCAGCCGGTAATTGATGGAGACGACGACCAGCCCCTGCTTTGCCAGCGCCGATCCGTCATACATCTCCTCATGCCCATAGCCGCCGGTCAGCGATCCGCCATGGATCCAGACCAGGACGGGGGCGTTCTTCGCCCCTTCGGGTGCCCAGATGTTCAGGGACAGGCAATCCTCCCCCATCTCCTTGGGCGGGTTGGCATAGATGCTGGCCAGACGCGGGCGCGGCTGCACACAGGCGCGGCCGGGCTCACCCGCATCGCGCACCCCGGTCCAGGCGGGCAGCGGTTCCGGTGCCTTCCAGCGGCGGTCGCCCACGGGCGGCAGGGCATAGGGGATGCCCTTGAAGACATTCACCCCGTCCTTGGCGCGGCCGGCAACGGCCCCCGCCGGGGCGGTGATCGTGGGATTGTCCTGCGCCATCGCGGTCCAGGACAAAAGGGCAGCCGCCGCACAGGCGCCCAGGCGAAGGGAAAGGCGCATCAGCGGCCTCCGTTCCGGTTTGCCATGCCCTTCAACACCCGCGCCAGCATGAGGAACATGCCGATGGCCAGGAAATAGAAGGGGATCAGGGTGTAAAAGGCCAGTTGCAGGGAATTGCCGGGGTTGGTGGCCCGGAAATAGTCGCTGGCCGCCCCCAGATAGGTCGGACCAAGACCCAGCCCGATCAGGTTCATGACCAGCAGCAGCAGGGCACCCGACATTACCCGCTGGTTGGGTCGCACCGCCTCCTGCACCAGGGCCACGGCGGGCGACAGGTAGAAATAGTTGAAGAAGGTCGGCCCGATCAGGAACAGCAGCGCCAGTTCCCAGCCCGGTGCCCAGACGAAGCCCGCGAAGAACGGCACCGCCCCCACCAGACCCACGGCCGGGATCAGGGCATAGGCCTGCCGGTACCGCACGGAGTACCGGTCGATCAGGCGGCCCGATGCATACATGCCCAGGCTGATACCGACCCCGATCAGCAGCGCGTAATAGAGCGCCACCTCACCCAGGCTCATCCCCTTTTCCCGCATCAGGAACAGGACGGTGAAGTTCATGACGGCATAGGTGACGAACTGCGTGGCGCCACAGGCCAGCGACAGCAGCAGCAGGTCCTTGCGGCGGAAGAACATGGACACGGTTTCCATGAACCCGGCCTTTTCCATCGGGGCCGGCGCCGCACCCGCTGCCGGCTGATCCAGCCCGCCGCGCTTGGGCTCCCGGATGGTCAGCCACACGACGAGCGCCGCCACGATGCCCACCACCCCCAGCACGACAAAGGCGCTGCGCCAGCTATAGGCAGCGGCGATGGAGGCCCCAAACGCCACGCCCATGGCCTGACCCAGCGGCGGGCCCAGATTGAACAGGCCCAGCGCTGTGCCCCGGCGTCCCGGTGCGAAATAGTCGGTGATGATGGCGTAAGACGGGGGAACGCCGCCGGCCTCTCCTACCCCCACCGCCATGCGCGCCGCCACCAGTTGCGGATATGTCGCGGACAAGCCGCAGGCCACCGTCGCCGCACTCCACAGGGCGCAGGCGATGGACAGCACCTTCACCCGGTTCGCCCGGTCGGCCAGCCAGGCCACGGGGATGGAGATGGTGCAGTAGAACAGCGCGAAATAAAGCCCGCTGATCAGGCCCAACTGCCCGTCGGTGACACCCAGATCATCCTGGATGGGCTTGGCCAGGATCGACAGCAACTGCCGGTCCAGGAAGTTCAGCACATAGACGAAGCAGAGCGCACCCAGCACATACCAGGCGCGGGCGTCCGGCGGCGGGTGGGCCGCCGGCGCTTGCAGGGGGGAAGGGGCCGCCGTCATGGCTTAATACTCATAGCCGATGCGGATGCCCGCGGTGCGCGGCCGCATCGTGCCGAAGCGGCTGGCCATGAAGGCTTCCGGGTGGATGTAGGTGATCGAATGATCGTCGAACAGATTCTCCACATAGGCGGTCGCTGTCCAGTTCCCCTTGGTCACTCCGAAGCTGGCATTCACATTGCTGTAGCTGTCGGTCTTGCCATAGGTCGGGCTGACCCGGTTCGGCGCGCCCGGCACATTGGGGAAGGAGGAGGGGAAGGAACCCACATGCTGCCAGTTGGCGGTGGTGAAAGCGTCCAGTTCGGGCGCCAGATTGAACCAGTATTGGGCAAAGACCGACCCCTGGAAGCGCGGGGAGGACAGGCGTGCCCCCTCCACCGCGCCGGAGATCGCCGCCTCTGCCGCTGACAGCTTCGTCACCTTGGCGGTGTTGACCGATCCGTTCAGCCCGATGGTCAGGCCGGTGGCCGGCACGGCGGCGATTTCGAACTCGATGCCCTTGCTGCGGGCCGCGCCGATATTGGTGGCGAACTGCACGCTGTCCGACGTGCGGTTGGCCTGGATCTGGATGTTTTTCCAGTCGATGTAATAGGCGGCCAGATGCGCCGTCAGCTTGCCGTTCAGCCAGCGGCCCTTCAGCCCCAGCTCATAATTCGTCAGATCGTCCGAACTGGCGCCATAGGGGATGATCAGGTCATTGGCATTCACCACGCTCGGCCGCCCGGCATAGGCATTGACCACAGGCGCGCGGAAGCCGGT
The DNA here is from genome assembly GCF_017996735.1 of Niveispirillum sp. Classification (GTDB taxonomy): domain Bacteria; phylum Pseudomonadota; class Alphaproteobacteria; order Azospirillales; family Azospirillaceae; genus Niveispirillum. Next base: position 18,456 of record NZ_JAGOGJ010000072.1, on the reverse strand, counting down.
GGAGACACTGGCATAGGTGGTGATGGCCTCGCTGGCACGATATGAGGCGCTGACCTTGTAGGACGGCTTCGACCCCTTGGCCTTCACGCCCGTGGCCGCCGGAATCGGCACCATGGCCAGCGGCCCGGACTGTCCCGTCAGGGCATAGGTCAGATAGGCGGAATTATACCCGCCCTCGGTAAAGCCCTGCGCGTCCAGGCGGCCGTAACGCAGACCGCCCGTCAGCCAGAATTTCTCATTCACGTGATAGGTCAGTTCGCCAAAGCCGGCCAGTTCATGCGAGATCGTGTGGACATACTGGCGCTGGTAATATTCGTCCGGCAGGCCGGTGATGCGCCGTGCGGCCAGGAATTCCGGCGACGAGCGGTAGAAATAATCCACGTCATGCCGGCGATCCAGGAAGAAGCCGCCGATGGTCCAGTCCCAGTCGCCACCGGGATCCGACGCCAGCCGCACCTCCTCCACGAACGTGTCCTGATAGCCGTTGGCATCCAGGCCAAACGCGATGGCCCCGCCAAAGGTGCCGGCCAGATCGACATGGAATTTCTGGTCGAAGGTGGAATATGTCGATGAACTGGTCAGCTTGGCGCCATCGAACTGATAATCGATGGTGGCGTTATAGGTGGTCAGCACGCCGGAATAGAGGTCGGGCCGGTCGGAGATGCGCTTTTCCCGGCCCAGCGACGGGCTGGTCATCGAACTGTCGCGCGGGTTGCTGTCCTCGCGCGAAGCCAGCAGGCGCACCGACATCTGTTCGGCCGGCTTCCATTGCAGGATGGCGCGTCCGCCCCAGCTTTCCAGCGTGTTGGAATTGTGGATGCCGGTCCCGACATTGTCGAGATAGCCTTCCTCATGGCGGTAGAAGCCGACGACGCGCAGCGCCAGCTCATCCTCTACCAGGGGCGTGTTCAGCATCAGGTTATAGCGCTGGCGCAGGCTGTCCGACCCGGTCAGGCCGAAATCCGTCTGCGCGGCGGCGTCGAATTTCCGCAGATCCGGGCTCTTGGTCAGGATGCGCATGGCGCCCGACAGGGACCCGGAGCCAAACAGCGTGCCCTGCGGCCCGCGCAGGAACTCCACCCGTTCCACATCGAACAGGGTCGGGTCCAGCACCGTGGTGTTGCCGATGGTGGAGATGGGCAGTTCGTCGATATAGACCGCCACCGTGCTTTGCAGGTTGGCGCCATAGCCGTTGGTGGCGATGCCGCGCGCCGTGAAATTGTTGAAATTGGCGCTGGGCTTGTTCAGCACGACACCCGGCGTTTCGCGCGCCAGCCCCTCATACCCGACCACGCCCTTGATATTCAGGTCTTCCTGCGAGAAGGCGGTGATTGACAGCGGCACTTCGCTGATATTCTGGGCGCGGCGGGTGGCGGTGACGATGATTTCCTGCAGCGCGTCTTCCTGCGTCGCGGCTTTGCGGGTGGGCGCGGTTTCCTGCGCCAGGACATGGGTCGAAATAGTGGTCAGCGCGACCGCGCAGGCGGACGCGAGCAGCTTGGCCCTCATGTGACGCGTTCTCCCTATTGGCCGCCGGTCGTTATCGCCAGCGTGCTTGAGGCAAGATGCGGCATGGGCGGGGTGCTGTCAACATTCACTATCACGTGTGTGAATATTATTGGTGAGGAACACCCGGGGGCTGAATCTCGTCACCGGGACAATCGCCCGGTTGACCATGCGGGGCCTGTATCGGGAAAGCTGGCATATTCGCCCCGCAGCATTCCGGTGTGCCATGACCGACCGTCCCTATCCGCTTTATGATTTCAACCGCATCGATACGGCCCCTGTCATCCTGGCCGGTGCGGTGGCTCGGCTGGAGCCGCTGCGGGCGGACCATCTGGACGCGCTGTGCGCGGTGGGGCTGGAGGGGGATATTTTCCGCTGGTATCCCACCCCGGTGCGAAGCCGGGAGGAGATGGCGGCTTGGATCGGCTTTGCCCTGGCCGAACGGCAGGCGGGGCGAATGCTGCCCTTCGTGACCATCGATCAGGCATCGGGCCACATCGCCGGCTCCACCCGCTTCCTGGCCATGGACCGGGCCAACCGGCATGTGGAAATCGGCTATACCTGGCTGGGCAAGGGGTTTCAGCGGTCGGGCCTGAACCGGGAGGCCAAATACCTGATGCTGCGCCACGCGTTCGAGCACTGGGGCTGTATCCGGGTGGAGTTCAAGACCGACAGCAACAACACCCAGTCCCGCATGGCCCTGGCCGGCATCGGTGCTGTGGAGGAAGGAACCTTCCGCAACCATGTCGTGCGTGCCGATGGCAGCCTGCGCCACTCTGTCTATTTCTCGATCACGGATCGGGAATGGCCGGCGGTGAAGGAACGGCTTACGCCGCGCGGCCTTTAATCCCGACACCTCGGGATCAAAGGCTTCGGCGGCATGGGCCGCCGCCGCGCCAGTCGGCGCGGATACTATCGGTCAAACATTTTGACCGATAGATTACGCCGCGCGGCCAGTGACGGCGCGTTCCACGCCCCTGGCCACCGATTGCCAGCAGACATCAGCCAGCGCCTTGCGCGATGGCACGGTTTCCAGCGATTGCGGTGTGTGGAATTCGACCGTCACCTGCATCCGCCCGGCCCGTACCATGCGCCACAGGTGCGGCGGCAGTTCCATGTCGCCGTACCAGGCGTAAAGCTGGCGCCAGACATGGCCCAGCGGGATGCCGTCCAGATGGGTGGCGGTGACGCTGACGGGTTGTACCGTCAGCGGCCGGTCGCCGATACGTGTGGCGGCCACAGCGAACAGGGCGGTCTTGAAGGGCAGCGTGCGGTTGCCGTCGCTGCTGGTGCCTTCGGGGAACAGGACCAGGCTGTCGCCGGCCTGCAGGCGTCCCTGGATGCTGTCACGCTGTTCATCGGCCTTGTGGCGGGCCGTGCGGTCCACGAACACGGTGCGCTGCAACCGGGCCAGCAGGCCGAAGACGGGCCAGCCATCAACCTCCGACTTGGCGATGAAACTGACCGGCAGCACCGATGTCAGCACCGGAATGTCGAGATAGGAGGAATGGTTGGCGATGAACAGGACCGGCCCCACACCGGACGCCGGCGCCCCCTTCACCACCACCTGCAGGCCCAGCAGGCGACAGCAGACGCGGTGGTAGAAGCGGGGGAAGCGCGCCGTGGCATCCCGCATCGACAGGCGCAGCAACAGCACCTGGACGGGAATGCAGACCAGCGTCCACAGGCCGTAAACGACCAGACGCGACAGACCCAGCATCGTGGAGCCGATTTCCATGCCTGTCCGTCCGCCGCCTCTATCCTGGATCAGATCAGCGACGAGCCCCGGCGCTCATAATGGCGCAGGTACTTGTCGGTCATCATGTCGGTCTTCACGACGATGGAAACGTCGGTGGTGTTGAACTGGTGGTCCACCACCGCCCCTTCACCCACAAAACCGCCCAGGCGCAGATAGCCCTTGATCAGGACCGGCACCTCGTTGATGCCGCGACGGGGGTCGATCTCATGCTCGTCCATCATCGCCATTTCGACATAGCGATGCGGCAGGGCCACGGGGCGCAGGGCCGGCGGCGCCAGATGATGGTAATAGAGATAGGAAAGCGGCAGGGCCAGTGCCTTGGGGTCGGTGCCCGGCAGGCTGGCGCAACCGAACATCAGCTTGATGTCGTAATGCGCCGAATAGGCGGCAATGCCGCGCCACAACAACTGCATGGTGCCGCGGCTGCGATAGTTCAGGTCCACGCAGGACCGGCCCAGTTCCAGAACCTCGCCGGGATATTCCTCGATCCGGGAAATATCGTACTCGTCCGACGAGTAGAAGGAACCGGCGCGGGCGGCGGTGGCCCGGCGGATGAGCCGGTAGGTGCCGACCACGGCGTCGGTGCCATGGCCCAGGCTGCGGTCGATGACCAGCAGATGGTCGCACAGCGTATCGAACATGTCGAAGTCGCGCCGCTGGGCCGCCATCTCCGCCGATGGCTTTGCCGCCATCTCTTCATAGAAGACGCGGTAGCGCAGGCGCTGGGCCGCGGTGACCTCGGCGGCGGTCTCCGCCAGACGGACCTCCAGATTGCCAGCGCGCAGTTCACCGGAAATCAGGGCATCGGTGGATATGATGTCAGCCATGCTCTCACATATTCTGGGTAGCCGGCACGGGACGGAAGCGACCATCCTTGCCACCTGTCCCGCTTTCACGGGCAGCGGGCGCGGCAGTCACCGCCGTCACCACTGGCATAACACGAAGTGCTGCAGGCGGGTCAACCCACTGTGTCACAGGGCAAGGGTTGATCACGAAAGTTTCATGCCCTTGTCCCGCAACTTTCAAAGACCTGAGGGGGTCAGCGGGTAGGTGCGTAGCGGTGCCATGCACAAATCACAATGGTTGAGCCGAGTATTCCGTCGGGTCCGGAACGAGAAAGGGGCGACCCGACCGGGCCGCCCCTCTTCCCCTCGACCCACCCGCCCCGTGGGACGGGAAAGGTGCATTTTACTCGTCTTCACCGGCGCGGCGGGCGCGGGTGCCCAGACCGATCTGCTTGGCCAGACGCGAACGCTGCTTGGCATAGTTCGGAGCAACCATCGGATAGTCGGGCGGCAGGCCCCAACGCTCACGATATTCTTCCGGCGACATGTTGTAAGCCGTCTTCAGATGGCGCTTCAGCATTTTCAGCTTCTTACCATCTTCCAGGCAGACGATATATTCCGGGGTCACGGACTTCTTGATGGCAACGGCCGGCTGCGGCTTCTCGCTCTGCACGACCGGTTCCGTACCGATGTTGGCCAGAGTCCGGTAAACCTGATCGATCAGCGCCGGAAGATCGGTGATTGCGACTGTATTGTTCGAAACATGGGCCGCGACGATTTCCGTCGTGAGAGACAAAAGTTCGGGCGAGGAGGATGCGTTGGTCATGTATCATTGCTCCAACCAAAAAACTCGTTCGTGATATAAGTCTTATCCGAACACCATGCAATATCGATTTGGTACGTTATCAAAGGAATCGATGCTCGTGACAAACAGATCAGACCAGTTCCTCGACATAACCGCGCTTGTATGCCCGATGACATTCGTTCGGACCAAACTTGCGGTGGAGCGGCTTGATAGCGGCCAAACCCTTGAAGTTCGTATGAATTTTGGTGAACCCTCGCGTAATGTTCCCGCCAGCCTGCGCGAACACGGCTATGAGGTTGTCGGTCCGCAACCGGAGAGTACCGAGAGTCCCGAGGGAGTTCAGCGGCTTTTTATCAAAAAGCCTTAGATAATCCGTCCTAGTTCCCCATCAGTTACCATCACATGCGCGTCAATCGATTTCCCTGCATGCTGATAATAACCGCGTCGGCGGCCGGCATTCGTGAACCCGCATGAAGCATAAAGGTTGATAGCCGCTGTATTTGTGACGGCAACCTCCAGGAAGCAGCGTGTCACGCCGGCGGCCGCCAGATGTGCCAGTCCCTGGCGCAGCAGGGCGGTGCCCAGACCGCGCCCCTGTGCGGCCGGGTCCGTGCCGATGGTCAGCAACTCGCCCTCGTCCAGGACATGGCGCCACAGGGACAGGGCAAGCGGTGTCCCGTCCACCAGCAGAATGAAGGCTTCCACGCCCGGTGTGGACAGAAGCGAGGCGAAGGCCCCCGCATCCCAGGCCGGACCGGACAGGGCGGCGTCGGCGAAGGCCAGGGCATGCAGGGCCGCCAGCACCGGCGCATGGGCGGATCCGGCCGCGACAATCTCCACACTGTCCGCCATGGCTCAGCCCTGTTTCGGCAGGGTGACGTCGGGTGGGCGCAGATAGAACGGGTCGGCGATGCGTGCCGCGATGCCGCCCGCGTCCTGTGCCGCCGCGATGCGGGCCGTGGCCAGCGCCTCCGCCCCGCCCGTCGTCTCCACGATGGTCACCCCGCCGTCCCACGCTCCCAGCGCCAGCGCCGCGCGTGCGGCGGCATCGCCAACGATCAGCAGCGGGCCGGCGGGCAGGTGGGCGGCAGCATAGGCGGGCAGGTCAGGCGGCAGCACGTCAGCCGGCGCGCCCAGCGGTGACAAATTGGCCGCGAAGGGCTGCAGGAACAGATTGTCGCGCCGGCTTTCGATGGCGGCCAGCAGGGTCCGCCCCGTCCGCGCCGCCGGATCCAGGCCGTGGGCCGCCGCCTCCAGTGTGGTGACGCCCACCAGCGGGCAGCCGGCGGCCAGCGCGAAGCCGCGCGCGGCGGCCAGCCCAACGCGCAGGCCCGTGAAGGTGCCCGGCCCCACCGTCACCCCGATGCGCGACAGGTCGGCAAAACCGATTCCGGCATCGGCCAGCGTCGCCTGCACCATGGGCACCAGCTTTTCCGCCAGGCCGCGTTGCATGGTCTCCGCCCGCACGGCCAGTGTCCGGCCCGACGCAGCATCCCACAGGGCGACGGCGCAGGCGCTGGTCGCCGTATCCAGGCCAAGCGTGATCATTGGCGCATATCCATTCGCGGACGTGTCCGCTATCAAGGTCCCGACAGCAACGACAAGGGTTTCCCATGCGGTTCGTTACCATCGCCCCGCCGGATTTCGATGTCGATCTCGATCTTCGCTATGCCACGCCCGACAATCTGACGGGAAGGCCGATCTTCGCGCGGCCGCTCTGCCTTCTGCATCCCGACGCGGCGGCGGCGCTGGCCCGGTCCGTCCGGCTGGCGGCGGCGCAGGGGTTGCGCCTGCGGGTCTTCGACGGCTACCGGCCACCGGCCGCGCAATGGGCGCTGTGGAATGTACTGCCCGACGCGACCTTCATCGCCGATCCGCGCATCGGGTCCAGCCATGGGCGCGGCGTGGCCATCGACCTGACCCTGGCGCTGCCCGATGGCACGATGCTGGACATGGGGACCGATTTCGACGACATGCGGCCCATCGCCTGGCACGCCGACACCAGCATCAGCGTGGCGGCACAGCGCAACCGCGCCCTGCTGCTGGGCATCATGGCGGCGGCGGGCTGGCAGCATTACGCCTGGGAATGGTGGCATTACCAGTTGCCTAGCGCCTCCGCTTATCCGCTGGTGGAGGATGGGGTGCTGGGCCCGTCGGTGATGGGGTCCGGGAAGTCGTCTCCCGGATAATAGGCGCGGGTGAAATACAGGCCGTCGGCCGGGGCCGTCTGTCCGGCGGCCGACCGGTTGCGGGCTGCCAGCGCCGCCGACACGTCATCCGCCGTCCAGCGCCCTTCACCCACCATTTTCAGGGTGCCGACCATGTTGCGCACCTGATGGTGCAGGAAGGATCGGGCACGGGCGACAATCCGCACCTCTTCCGCCACCCGCGTCACCGACAGTTCGGCCAGCGTCTTAACGGGGCTGGCCGCCTGGCAGAGCGAGGCGCGGAAGCTGCTGAAATCATGCCGGCCGATCAGGCGCTGGGCCGCCGCATGCATGGCGTCGGCATCCAGCGGGTGCGAGACCAGCCAGGACCGCCCGGCATCCAGCGCCAGCGGTGCCCGCCGGTTGGTGATGCGGTACAGGTAGGACCGGCCGATACAGGTGAAGCGCGCATGGAATTCCGGCTCCATCGCCTCCGCCTTCAGGACCGCGATGGGGTTGGGCTTCAGGTGAAAGTTCAGGGCGTCGCGCACCTTGTCGGCGCTGACCGGCTTGTTCAGATCGAAGCTGGCCACCATGCCGGTGGCATGCACGCCGCTGTCGGTGCGGCCGGCGGCGTGCACCGTCACCACCTCCTGGGAAAAGCGTGTCACCGCTTCCTCCAGGCAGCCTTGGACGGAGGGGCCGTGATCCTGCCGCTGCCAGCCCAGAAAGGGCGTGCCATTGAACTCGACTGTGATTTTCCAGCGCTGGGACATTGGGGGCAGGGGCCTTCATCATCGAACGGCCCCAGCGATGCAACCGCAAGCGGCCCCCGTCAACAGGCTTTTCTTCCCCATGACGGCGATCACAGTGGTGGAAGGAAAAGCTGGATATGAACAATGTCCATATCTGAGGGCGGGGAGGCCCGGGCCATGTCAAAGATCAATTCGTTTTCCGAAGCGCTGGGGCAGGGGTTAGCGCAAGCCCTGGTCGAGGCGACGATCAAAACCCTGGGCGATCTGTTTATCGGCCTGGGCAAGAGTGCGGTTGACGCCGTGCGGGACCTCCATCTGCAGCCCCAGATGGGCAGCCTGTTCGCCGACCGCCTGAACGGCACCGCCGGCAATGACCTGATCAGTGCCGGCTGGGGCAATGACACGGTGCGCGGCGGTGCCGGCACCGACATCATTGATGGCGGCAAGGGCGATGATGTGCTGAATGGCGGGGCCGGCTCCGACATCCTGACCGGCGGATCGGGCCGCGACCGTTTCACCTTTGCCCTGGCGGACCTGGGGGCTGGTGATCGGGATATCCTGATCGATATCGGCAAGGGCGAGCGGGTCGATTTCGATGCCGCCGCAGAGACAGTCCTACGCATCAACGGCACCGCCCTGTCATCCCTGACGGCGGATACGGCCCTGCCCACCTTCCTCCAGGCGGGTGTCACCAATATCGCGCAGATCAACGGCCATATCGTCATCGATCTGAACAATGACGGCCGTTACGACGCCGAACAGGACCATACGATCATCATCCCGGACGGGCTGTCGGTTCGCTATGACGCCGCTGCCGACTGGTTCGTCATCGCCTGAGGCCCGATGGGAGGCTGACGGTCAGGGGCCCGTAAAGCTGCGGTCATGCCGCAAACTGGGCACCATGCGGCGGGCCTCCTCCACCTTGGACAGGTCCAGGTCGGCCAGGATCACCCCCGGCTCCTCCCCCGCATCGGCCAGCACCTCACCCCAGGGGCTGATGATGACGGAATGGCCATAGGTGCCGCGCCCGCCATCATGGGTGCCGGTCTGGGCCGGGGCCAGGATGAAGCACCCCGTCTCGATGGCGCGGGCCCGCAGCAGCACATGCCAGTGGGCACGGCCCGTGGGCACGGTAAAGGCGGCGGGAACGGTGATGATGCTGGCACCGGCCTTGGCCAGGGCGCGGTAAAGATAGGCGAAGCGCACATCATAGCAGATGGACAGGCCCAGCCCGCCCCAGGGCGTGGCGGCCACCACCGCCTGTTCACCGGGCCGGTAGGTGGCGCTTTCGCGATAGGTCTCACCGCCGGCCAGATCCACATCGAACATGTGGATCTTGTCATACCGCGCCGTGATCTCGCCGTCCGGATTGGTCACGAAGGCGCGGTTGGCCACGCGCCCGTCGGGCAGCAGGCAGCCCAGGGTGCCCGTCATGATCCAGGCCCCCGTTTCCCGCGCCAGATCGCGGAAGAAAGGCACGCCGGGATGCTGTTCCTCGGGCTTCACACGGGCCAGGATTTTCTCCCGCCCCTGCGCCATCAGGGAGACATTCTCCGGCAGGCATACAAGCTGCGCGCCCTGCTGCACGGCCTGACGGACCAGGATGCCGGCCTGTTCCAGGTTGGGCATGATCTCCGGCCCGGCATTCACCTGGACCAGGGCGGCGCGGACAAAGGGGGGGCTGCCGGTCATGCGGATCAGGCCCCGATGCCCAGCAGCGGGTCCAGCTTGCCGGCGCGATCCAGGGCATGGGTATCGTCGCAGCCGCCGATATGCTGCCCGTCGATGAAGACCTGCGGCACGCTGGTGCGGCCCCCGGCGCGCTGGGTCATTTCCGACCGGCGGGCCGGTTCGGCCATGACGTCGATCTCCTCATAACGGACACCCTTGCCGTCCAGAAGGCGCTTGGCACGGGTGCAGTAGCTACACCAGGGGCTGGTATAGATCTCGACCTTGGGCGCGGACATGGCGAAGGGTCCCTGCATCGGTGATGGTTTGCTGACAATAATATGAACCTGCCGGGACCGCCGGCAAAGGGCAAGGGGTTGCAATGCACCCTTGCCGGGGGATCAGCCGGCCTCCCCCACCTCCTCCAGCGTTACGGGCTTCACCACGCGCGACAGGGTCAACACATCGACGGCCCGTGCCCCCGCCCGGCGCAGGGTGCGGGCGCATTCGCCCACCGTGGCCCCCGTGGTGAACACATCATCGATCAGCAGGATACGGGCTTCCTTGACGCGGCCCACGCAGCGCGGGTTGATGGCGAAGGCGCCTTGTACATTGCGCGCCCGCCCCTTGGCCGTCAGCCCGCCCTGGCTGGGCGTGGCGCGGCGGCGGATCAGCAGGTCGGGGATGGCCGTCCGCCCCGCCAGCCGCCCCAGTTCCAGCGCCAGCAGCGCCGATTGGTTGTATCGCCGTTTCAACAGCCGCCAGCGGTGCAGCGGCACCGGCGCGATGATCACATCCGGTTCGGCCACCAGCACGGCCCCCGCCCGCGCCAGCCATTGCGCGAAGGCCGGGGCGCAATCGGTGCGATCCCCGTGCTTGAACCCCAGGACCAGCGGGCGGCTGGCATCGTCATAGGCAAAGACCGACCGGCAGCGGTCGAACGGCGGCGGGCGGGCCAGACAGGCGCCGCAGACCAGATTGGTCGCGCCGTCACCCGTGGGATCGTAATCGAAGGGCAGGCCGCAGCGGGCGCAATGCGGCGCCGCGATGAAACCGATGCCTTGCCAGCAGGTGGGACACAGGGCGCCGGCGACCCCCACCTCCGTCCCGCAGGCCAGACAACGCGGCGGCAGGACAAGGTCCAGCAGGCGCAAGGTGACATGCCAGAGGGGGGAAACGAACCGGATGGCCGCCTGTCGCGTCGCGTTCACGGCTCCCCGGTCGTGGCGGTTTCGACCAGACGGCGGGCGATCATGCGGCGCTGGCGGTTCATATGGGTGTCAACCGGTGCCTGATAGAGGCCCCGCAGCAGGGATTTGTCCCAATCCGTCAAGGCCAGGGGCCCTTTTTGTCCAGACTGGAACAGGCCCAGGATGCTGGGCAGCGGCGTTGCGGCATCGGCGGCGAAGGCCCCCATGACCCGCATGCCGACATGATCCGCCACGGCGGACAGCGGCAGGCCGCGCAGCGCATTGGCGTCTATGACGATCATGGTCCGGAAAAGATCGATCCGTGTCTGCTTGCCCAGCCGGGAAAGGCTGCCGGGTGCGGCGCGGATGGAACTGGCATTGGACAGGGGACCGGCCATGTCCAGCGCATCGGGCGTATTACCATCCTTGCCGTTCAGCAGGGTTACATGCCACATCCGCACGGCCCGATCCTGATCCAACGCCTTGCGCACCTCGGCGATCGGTGTCGGCCTGAACAGCCGTTCCTGGCGTTCCAGCATCAGATCGACCAGCCGGTCGGGCTGATCGGTCAGCAGCACGACGACATTAGGCCGGCAATCCCCCGGCGTCGCCGGCATCTCCACCAGGGCGGCCACGGCCTGCACATGGTGGTGGAAGAGTTGCTCCTGCTGCTTGCTGAAGCCGCGGTAGGCGACACAGAGCGGGCGGTGCCAGCGGGCCAGTTGCCGTTCGCGCGTGTCCGGCAGGGCCTGCCCCACGAAGGCCGCGATCTCCATCTCGCCGGGTGCCTCCACGATGATCTCGGGCAACAACTCGGGCGGTGCAGCCTGTGTCACGGCCAGGGCCGTCGCCGGCAGCAGCAGGGCAAAGCAAAGGGAGAGCCAGCGACCGACCATGTGTGATCTCCTTCAGCGGGATATGATTGGATGGTCGTACAATTATCAGGATATGTAAACCTGTCTGATCGGCGGGGCCGGTCAGGGCTGTGCAGCGGCCGTGTCGGTCAGGCGGCGTGCGATCTGACGGCGCTGGCGGTCGGCGTTGGCAGTGACGGGCGCCCGGTAGAGTTCGCGCAGCAGGGCGCGATCCCAATCGGTCATGGCCAGGGGTCGGGGACCGCCATCGGTCCGGAACAGGGACAGGATGGTCGGCACCCCCGTCTGTTCCGCCTCTCCTGTCCGGCCCAGCAGGCGCATGGCGACATGATCGGCCGTCGCATCCAGAGGTAGTCCGCGCAGGCCGTTGACATCCAGGATGACGACGGTGCGGAACAGGTCGGCGCGCACCCCGCTGCCCAACCGCGTGGCATTGCCCGGCGCCAGCTTTACCGAGGTGAAGACCGCGCTGCCCTTGGTCGCGATGTCGGGCGTTGTGCCCTGGGCGCCATTGGTGACGCTGGTCGACCATACGCGCACGGTGCCGCCGGCTGCCAATTCCCGACGCACCTCCGACGGGCCGGCCGGGGCGAAAATTCCGGGATAGGTTGACAGCATATGGTCGATCAGCATGTTCGGCTGATCGGTCAGCAGGATGACCGCATTGGGCTTGCATCCGGAGCGTGGCGGCTCCATGCCGACCTGGGTCGCCGCCTCCTGAAGCCGTCTGTCGAACGCCTGGGCCTGGGCCGCGCTGAAACCGCGCAGGGTGGTGCAGATCGGTTGATGCCAGCGGGCCAGTTGATCGCCATGTACCCGATCAAGAACATCGCCCACGAAATTCTCGACGGCCCTTTCCCCCGGTGCCTGCACGATGATTTCGGGCAGCATCTCCGGCGCTGTTTCCTGTGCCAGGGCGGAAAGGGTGGAAAGCGGCAGCAGCAGGGACAAGATCAACCGGCGCCAGACCATCCACCCCTCCCCAACCCAGGCAAAGAATGAGGGCATGGTCATGCAATTATCCGGGCAGGTAAACCTGTCCGATCGGCGGAGGCGGCGTTCGGCCCCGCTTCCCCCCTGGCGCCCGGCGGCGCATGATGGCGCAAAGACAGTGGAAGGAAACGTCATGATCGACCTGTACACCGCCGCCACGCCCAACGGGCACAAGGTCTCCTGCACGCTGGAGGAACTGGGCCTGCCCTATACCCTCCATGTCGTGTCGCTGGCGAAGAACGAACAGAAGGAACCCTGGTTCCTGGCCATGAATCCGAACGGCCGCATTCCCGTGATCGTGGACCGGGCGGAGGATCATACCGTCTTCGAATCGGGCGCCATCATGGTCTGGCTGGCCGAAAAGACGGGCCGCCTGATGCCCACGGACGCCAAGGGCCGCAGCCAGGTGCTGCAATGGCTGATGTTCCAGATGGGCGGTGTGGGGCCGATGATGGGGCAGGCCAACGTCTTCCACCGCTATTTCCCGGAAAAGATCCCCGCCGCCATCGACCGGTATCAGAAGGAGACGAAGCGCCTGCTGACGGTGCTGGACGGCAGACTGAAGGATCATGAATTCCTGGCGGGCGATTTCTCCATCGCCGACATCGCCAACTGGTGCTGGGCCCGCACGCATGACTGGTCGGGCGTGGCCATTGATGACCTGCCCCACCTGTCGCGCTGGATCGCCCAACTTGACGCGCGGCCCGGCTGTGCGGCGGGGTTGCAGAAACCGCCGAAGAATGTGACGGCGGCCGAACTGGTGCAATCGGCACAGACGATCGTGGTGCGTTAGGGGATCATCCCTCCCGGCGGCGCTTCAGCAGCACGTAATAGGCGCCGCCGCCGCCATGCTGGGGCTGGGCCTGATGGACCGACAGGACCAGGGGCCCCACATCCGCCTCGCGCAGCCAGCGCGGCACAGACAGGCGCAGAACGCCTTCGCCGCGCGGCATCTGGCCCTTGCCCGTGATCACCAGGACCATGCGCCGGCCCATGATGTGGGAACGGCGGATGAAGCCGGACAGGGCGTGGTGCGCCTCGCTCTGGGTCATGCCATGCAGGTCGATGCGGCCATCGATGCCCATGCGGCCCTTGCGCACCTTTTCATCCGTGCGCTTGTCCACCCCGGCCACGCGGCCCAGGGCGGAGGGGGCAAGCTGGACGCTGACCTTGCCCTTTTCCTTCAACGGCACGGCACGCAGCAATTCCGCCAGACGCTCCGCAGCGGCGGGAACCGTGGGGGCTGGCAGGGATGGGGCGGGGCGTGCCGCCGGGGCCGCTGTTACCACAGGGGCGGCTGGCTTGGCCGGTTTCGGCGGGGCGGGGCGGCGCTTGCCGGCGATGGGCGTGGCGTCACGCACCACGGTCCGCCACAGTTCCAGTTCCGCGTCAGTCGGCCCCTTGGGGCGGCGATGATTGGTCATGGGTGGGCGGCGTCCGGCTCGCCCACCAGAATGACATGCAGCCGCCCGGCCCCGGCCCCCGTCGCCAGACAGACGGAAGACGGCATGCCCAGGCCCCGCGCCTGCTGGCGGATGGCCATGCCACGCCAGGCATCGTCAAGCGTGCCGACAATATGGTGCAAAGGCAGGATCACGATCTGTATGGGCGGCAGGAACAGCAGGCCGGCGGCCTGATCGGACCCGCTGGGTATCACCAGCGTCCCTGTTTCCGCAACGCCGGCCAGGGCCGCGCCGACGCCGACCTGATCCCCGGTGCGCGCACGGCCGAAGGACAGGGACAGGCGCGGCCGCCGGTTCCAGGGGATGGACCGCAGCCACGGATCGCCCGCCACCCGCGCCTGTTGTGCCATCCCCAGCGCTGTCAGATGGTCGGCGACGGCATGTGGCACGCGGGCCGTGTCGGCCACCCGCTCCACGCTGGCGCCGGCGGCGATGGCCCGTTTCCCGAACATCTCGATCAGGCCCAGATTGGTCAGCCCGCGTGTCGCGGACGGGGGCGGCGGGGCATCCGCCAGAACCGCCATGCCGGCGACCGTCGCGCGCACCCGGTTCAGAATGGCATCGCGCCTATCCATGATCGGCATCCCGCCACCGGGCCTGGAAGCTTCCGCCATATCCGTGGACGCGGCTCACGAAGGAGGTGACATGGCGATACAGGGATGGATGGCGCGACAGCAGGCGCCAGACCCAGCCGGCCCGTTGCGCCAGACGCGGCGGCGGCGCCCCGGACGCGGCCAGCAGGTCGGTGCGGCCATTGTCCAGCAGGACAAGGTGGAAGATATCCGGTCCGTCCGCATCGCCGGCCCCGCGCGGCCCCGTGGCGAACAGGACACGGGGCGGCAAGCCGCCCCCTTCCGACCAGAGGCGCAGCAGGGCACTGGCATCGGACAGGGTGGGAACGACCCGGTCGATGGCTGCCACCACGATATGGCAGGGGGCAAACAGCGTATCCGCCGCGCCTGAATCCAACCCCGCATCGGGCCCCGCATCGGGAATAATCACGGCACTGCCGGTTTCTGCCACCAGGAAGCCGGCGCCCGAAATCCCGATCAGCGGCGGGGAATCCGCGCCGGACCCGGTCATGCCCGCGCCGGCCAGCGCTTCCTCCAGTCCGATTTCCATCAGCAGGGGGGAGCCGTCCAGGATGGCGGGGCCGATCCCATGGTTCAGGCACAATTGCCGGATGATGGTCACGGCATCCCCGGCGCTGGTCGCCCAATGGACCTGACCGCCGCTGTCGCGCAGCCGGTCTTCGACCATCCGCAGATGCCGGTCCAGATGGGCCAGGGTACGATCACGGGTGGCGATCACCTGGCGTGACAATGCATCCGTCCGTGGATCGCCCGCCCGGATCAGGAGATCCGTCAGGTCGCGGCAGCGGGCGGCCAGATCGCGGGCGCGGCCGCCCCAGGCGGCATCGTCGGCCAGCAGCACCGGGTATTGGTCCCGCACCATGGCGGCGCAGGCGCGGTTCGGCACCGCCACCGGGCCGCAGCCGGCAAAGGCCCCGATCATGCCGTGCGCCATGCCGGCGGCCCCCCGCCGGTCACCCCGTTCCAGCAGTGTGCGGCCACAGCATCCTTGCGCCGGCACCGTCACCGTGCAGCCCATGGCGCGCAGCCTTTCCACCGCCGTGAACCCTGCTGACGGACAGCAGAGATCCACCGGGCAGGTGACCAGCAGGCCGGTAGGGTGCGGGTGGGGTGAAGCCATGCGCGTGCATGTTCCGGCTGGTGTCTTGTCTGGGCGACACTACATGATCCGGCGTGCCTCGGGGGCTGGAAAATGCGGCGGGATCAAGCCTTTGTGGCTTCAGACCGGGGTGTCGCCACCGGTCGGCGGCAGGGCTGGCAACGTCCAGGCACCGCTGCGCAGCTTTTCCTCGAACTGCCGCGACAGGTCGCCCAGGCTGACCTGCGCCAGCCGCGACAGAAGCAGCGTTCGCGCCTCCGCCAGACTATGCTCCAGGGCCTTGTTGACCGCCTGCTCCACCAGGCAATCGGGATTGTCCACCGATGGGCCGATGGCGAAAAGCTGCGGTTCGCCCAGCGCCTGATAGATGTCCAGCAGACTGACCGCCTCCAGCGGCCGCGCCAGGACCCAGCCGCCGCCATGGCCCTTTTCCGAGCGGACCAGCCCGTGCTGGCGTAACCCCGCCATGGTCCGTCGCACCACGACGGCGTTGGTGTTCAGCATCTGGGCCAGGGTTTCGGACGTGGCGGGCCGTTCCAGCCGATCCATGTGGATCAAAGCATGCAGCATGCGGGAAAGGCGGCTGTCGGGTCGCATGATCGCTCTGTAACGCGGATCGGCTTACGCAACAAGTCATGTTGCGTAAGCGTCCCCTCTTCGCCATCATGTAATTTATGAAGTTACGTGATAACGGAGAACTCCATGCTTTACGACGTGATCATCATCGGTGGCGGTTTTGCGGGGCTGGCGGCGGCTTTGCCACTGGTCCGGGCGCGGCGGCAGGTGCTGCTGATCGATGCCGGGCAGCCGCGCAACCGGTTCGCGGCGCATTCCCACGGCTTCCTGGGGCAGGACGGGGTGCCGCCCGCGGAAATCCGCGCCCGTGGTCTGGCCGAACTGTCGGCCTATCCGACCTTCACCCTGCGGGAAGCCTTGGTTGATGCGGTGACGGGCGCCCTGGATGATTTCTGCGCCACCCTGGCCGACGGTTCCCGGCATCGGGGCCGGCGCCTGATCCTGGCCATGGGGGTGCGCGATGAATTGCCCCCCGTGCCGGGCCTGCGGGAACGCTGGGGTACCGGCGCGCTGCATTGCCCTTATTGCCACGGGTACGAGGTGGCGGGCCAACCGCTGGGCGTGCTGGCCACAATGCCCGGCGCCGATATGAAGGCGCTGCTGGTGGCCGATTGGGGGCCGGTGACCCTGTTCACGCAGGATGCGTTCCTGCCGGAACCGGAAACGGCACACAAGCTGGCGGCCCGTGGTGTCGTGGTAGAGGCCTCGCCCATCGTGGAATTGCTGGGCGCGGCGCCGGCCCTGTCGGCCGTGCGGCTGGCCGATGGGCGGGTGCTGCCGCTGGCGGCCTTGTTCGTCGGCTCCCGCACCCATCCGGCCAGCCCCATCGCCCTGGACCTGGGTTGCGCGATGGAGGAAGGGTTCAGCGGGTCGCATCTGCGTGTCGATACCTGGAAGGCGACCAGCGTGCCGGGGGTCTTCGCGGCCGGTGATGCCAGCATGCCGATGCATGGCGCCGCGCTGTCCGTCGCCTCCGGCGCCCTGGCGGCGGTGGGGGCGCACCGGTCGCTGCTGGGCTTTTGACCCCAGCGGGTCCGGCGCTTGACGAACCATCGACGCGGGATCGCGTGAAGGGTCAGCCCCGGGGTGGCGGCACGACGGGCAGGCGGCAGCGGATGGTGCTGCCATTGTGCCCGTCGCTGTCGATCTCCACCTTTCCGCCATGCAACTCGATGAAGCTTTTCACCAGTGACAGGCCCAGGCCGGCCCCGGCGGGCCCGCCATTGCCGGCCCGGCCGCGTTCGAACCGCTCGAAGACGCGGTTCTGCTCCTCCCCAGCGATTCCCATGCCGGTATCGCTGACGCCCAGCACAACCTGATCACCCTGTCGTTCGGCCGACAGGGTGATGCGGCCGCCGGCGGGAGTGAATTTGATGGCGTTGGAGACCAGATTGAACAGCGCCTGCTTCAGCCGCTTCTCGTCCCCTTCCATGCCGCCGGTCTGTTCCGAAACTTCCACCCGCAGATCCAGCCCCTGCTTGCGGGCCCAGTCGCGCGTCAGGCCGGCCACCGAATGCAGCAATTGCGGAATGTCGAACTTCTCATGCTCCAGCACCATGAACCCGGCCTCGATGGTGGCAAGGTCCAGGATGTCGTTGACCAGCGACAGCAGGCGCCGGCTCGCCTCCAGCACGCCCTTGGCATATTCCTGCTGCCGGTTGTTCAACGGCCCGAAATACTGGTTATGCAGGATTTCGGCGAAGCCCATGA
The DNA here is from genome assembly GCF_017996735.1 of Niveispirillum sp. GTDB lineage: Bacteria > Pseudomonadota > Alphaproteobacteria > Azospirillales > Azospirillaceae > Niveispirillum. The sequence goes on along the minus strand of NZ_JAGOGJ010000072.1, from coordinate 532 downwards.
TGGCGTTCAAGGGGGTGCGCAACTGGTACGATACGTTGGCGATGAACTCGGCCTTCAACCGGTCGGCGGCTTCCAGAGCCTCGTTGCTGGCGCGCAAGGCGGTTTCCACCTTGTCGCTGTCGGTGACATCCAGGCAGGAGAACAGCACGGCGCCGTCGGGCAGGGGCACCAGCGCGTACCGGACCACCGACCCGTCCATGCGCCGCATGATGCCGGCATCGGCGGCGCGTTCCAGCAGGCGGCCCACCAGACGCTCCCGCTGGGGCCCCCAATCGCCGCCCCGGTCCAGGAACGGCCTGATGTGATCGACCAGCCGGGCGGCATGCGGATCGCCGCGCACCTGTTCGGCGTCCACCGACCAGACACGCAGGAAGGCCGGGTTGCATAGTTTCAGGCGCCCGTCGCCCCCGAACACGGCCACGCCTTCGGCCAGATTGTCCAGCGTCTCCTGCTGTACCGCCATCAGGGTGTTGTAGGAACTTTCCAGCGCCAGCGTGTGGGTCACATCCTCGGCCACGAACATCAGCCCGCC
>NZ_JAGOGJ010000205.1 GCF_017996735.1 Niveispirillum sp. | reverse complement strand
CCTTTTCCAATCCGCATCCCCCGTCCCATCCCGGCTGGAATAGGTCTTTGCCGGATCGCTGTGCCAGTTGATGATTTGACGGATAACGCCTACCGCGCCATGGGCGGCATGGGCCGCCAGCAGCCGTTCGACATCGGGATCATTCAGCGCCGCGAAGGCGACCAGCGCCATGGGCAGCGCCCCCGTATCCGCGACCTCCTGAAGCCAGGCCGTCTCCGACAGGGCATGGTCGGGATCGGGGCCGGCTTCGACATGCACCACACCGCGTATATCAAGCCCGCCCGTATCGGCCAGATAATCTGAAAGACCATAAGGCCTGGCGATGGATTCCACATTACCGGCGGGATTGTGGGGCAGCGGCCGGTCCATCAGCCACGAATAATGCTGACGTGTGAAATCCCACAGATGCATGTGGGGATCGATGATGGGCAAACGGGTCATCGGCATTTCCTGACAGGCGACAAGCGTGCCGTTCCCGGGGAAAGCGGGACCAATCGCTGCTGCCTGCATCGATCTGTTTTAACCGGGAAGGCCATCAATTTCATATATTGTGGGCAGGCATTACACAATATGAGATTTCATCAGAACGTCGCTTGTCGCTGGGATGGCGCTGCAAACCGTAGAGATGGGGCTTGCCGTTCCGCGTTTTCCGCAGAACGGCATCTGCGTAATGCCATTGGGCGTCCGGCGCGGCGGGTGACATGGTCGACGGCAAATCCCCCAATATCCAAGGATGACAGTCCGATGCGCTTCGACATGCGCGCCTTGCCGCCAGCGGCGCGGTACAAGATCATGACCTCCGCCATCACCCCGCGCCCCATTGCCTGGGTGACGACCTTGTCGGCGGAGGGCGTGCGCAACGCCGCGCCGTTCAGTTTCTTCAACATGGTCGGCGACGATCCGCCGCTGGTGGCCCTGGGCCTGATGCATCGCCCCGACGGGCGGTTGAAGGACACGACCGCGAATATCCTGGAAACGGGAGAGTTCACCGTCAATCTGGTGTCGGAGGATGACGCCGAGCGCATGAACCGCTGTTCCGCCGACGCGCCGCCGGGCGTAGACGAGCTGGCCTATGCCGGGATCGAGACGGCGCCGGCCAGCCTGATCCGCCCACCCCTGATCGCCAGCGCCCCTGTCAGTTTCGAATGCCGCCGCCATACGGTGCTGGAGACCGGTCCGCGCCAGACCCTGGTGCTGGGCGAGGTCTTGGCCGCCCACGTGGCCGACCGTTTCATCCTGGACGCCGCCAGCCATTATCTGGACACGCCTGCCATGAAGCTGATCGGACGCACCCACGGCCGTGGCTGGTATGTGCGCAACGGGGAAACCCTGCAGATGGACCGCCCGCCCTATGATCCGGACTGGCGTCCGTGATTAGCACTGGTCGGCCGCGATCCCGCCCGCCTAGGATGCAGGCCCTTTTCCGCCTTTGACGATTGTTGCCATGGCCAGCCCGCTTGCCCCCGCCCTTGCCGATATCCGCGCCCTGCTGCTGGACGGGGAAAGGCTGGTGCGCGCCGTGGGCAGCGGGCGCATGCGCAACATGGCGCCGCCCTGGCGGCGTGTGGAACTGCGCCCCGTGGCGCTGAAGGCCGGTGCCCACCTTCAAACCGTGGCCTATGACGACCGTCAGGCCCATACCAGCAACGCCGCCTTCGGCCCGGCCGCAGAGAAGGCGGTGGACGATCTGCTGGCCCTGGGGCTGGGCAACTGGCATGTCGAAACGCTGGACGCCACGGTGCAGGTGCGCATCACCAAGAAGGGCGAGGCCATGGTCAGCCGCACCGCCGCGGCGGCCCCGCGCGAACGCGCCCTGGATCATGACCGTACCAAGCAGCGCCTGCTCGACCCCGCCGATCCCTTCTGGCAGGCCGTGGGCATCGCCGACCATGAGGGCCGGATCAAGCCGACCCGTCAGGACAAGTACCGGCAGGTGGAGGAATTTGTCCGCGCCCTGGACGCTGTGCTGAAGGGCGCGACATTCCCGGAAGACCGGCCATTGCGGGTGGTCGATCTTGGCTGCGGCAACGCCTATCTGACCTTCGCCGCCTACCGGTTCCTGGCGCATGTGCGCGGGCTGGCGGTTGAATTCACCGGCGTGGACACAAAAAGACAGGCACGCGAACGCAACACGGAACTGGCCCGCACGCTGGGCTGGGACGGGCTGCGTTTTATCGAGGGCACGATCGCCGAGGCCCCCGTGGATGGGGCGGATATCGTCCTGGCCCTGCATGCCTGCGACACGGCCACCGACGATGCGCTGGCCCGCGCCGTGGCCTGGGGCGCGAAATATGTTCTGGCGGCCCCCTGCTGCCATCATGATCTGCAACGACAGTTGCGGGATAGCGAGGCGCCGTCCGCCTATGGTCTGGTGACCCGCCATGGCATCCTGCGCGAACGATTCGCCGACATGCTGACCGATGCATTGCGCGCCAGCCTGATGCGGCAGGCCGGCTATCGGGCGGAAATCATCGAATTCGTGCCGTCGGAACACACACCACGCAACACGTTGCTGCGGGCCGTGAAGACGGGGGCGGCACCAGAGGCCAAGGCGCTGGCGGAGTATCAGGCCCTGGTTCAGGAATGGGGCGTGACGCCGAAATTGTCGACGCTGCTGGGTTGCGACGCCGGCTTCTGAAGCGCCGGGTATCCATGTGGCCCTGATCGAACCGGGTGCTGAAGATCAGCCGGCCCCGAACAATGCCCGGCGGCGTCAGGTCACAAAACAAAAACCCCCGGCGGATCGCTCCGCCGGGGGTCTTCGCATTCAAGCCGGTTCGGCTGAACGACCGGGACTTAGAAGTCCATGTCGCCCATGCCACCCATGCCACCCGGGCCACCGGCCGGAGCGGACTTCGGCTGCGGCTTCTCACCGATCATGGCTTCCGTCGTGATCAGCAGGCCGGCGATGGAGGCGGCGTCCTGCAGGGCGGCGCGCACAACCTTGGTCGGGTCGATGACGCCGAACTTGAACATGTCGCCATATTCGCCGGTCTGGGCGTTGAAGCCGTGGTTGGTGTCACCCTGCTCCAGCAGCTTGCCGACGATCACCGAACCGTCGAAGCCGGCGTTCTGGGCGATCTGACGGACCGGGGCCTGCAGGGCCTTGCGGACGATGTCCACACCGAACTTCTGGTCCGGACCGGTGGTCGCCAGGGCTTCCAGGGCCTTGGTGGCGTACAGCAGGGCCACGCCGCCGCCGGCAACGATGCCTTCCTCGACCGCGGCGCGGGTGGCGTGCATCGCGTCATCAACGCGATCCTTGCGCTCCTTCACCTCGACCTCGGTGGCGCCGCCGACGCGCAGAACCGCAACACCGCCGGCCAGCTTGGCCAGACGTTCCTGCAGCTTCTCGCGGTCATAGTCGCTGGTGGTCTCTTCGATCTGGGCCTTGATCTGGGCGATACGGGCCTCGATGTCGGCCTTCGCGCCTTCGCCGTCGACGATCGTGGTGTTGTCCTTGCTGATCGTCACCTTCTTGGCGCGGCCCAGCATGTCCAGCGTCACGTTCTCCAGCTTGATGCCCAGATCTTCGCTGATGACCTGGCCGCCCGTCAGGATGGCCATGTCTTCCAGCATCGCCTTGCGACGGTCACCGAAGCCCGGGGCCTTCACGGCGGCGATCTTCAGGCCGCCACGCAGCTTGTTGACGACCAGCGTGGCCAGAGCCTCGCCTTCCACATCCTCGGCCACGATGACCAGCGGACGCGACGACTGAACAACGGCTTCGAGAACCGGCAGCATGGCCTGCAGGCCCGACAGCTTCTTCTCGAACAACAGGATGTACGGGCTTTCCAGGTCCGCGATCATCTTGTCGGCGTTGGTCACGAAGTAGGGCGACAGGTAGCCGCGGTCGAACTGCATGCCTTCGACGACATCCAGCTCGGTCTCCAGGCTCTTGGACTCTTCGACCGTGATCACGCCTTCGTTGCCGACGCGGGCCATGGCTTCGGCGATCTTGGCGCCGATGAAGGCCTCGCCATTGGCGGAGATGGTGCCGACCTGGGCGATCTCGTCGTTGGTCGTGACCTTGCGGCTACGGGCCTGGATGTCAGCCACGACGGTGGCGACGGCCAGATCGACGCCGCGCTTCACGTCCATCGGGTTCATGCCGGCGGCGATGGCCTTGGCGCCCTCACGGACGATGGCCTGGGCCAGCACGGTGGCGGTGGTGGTGCCATCGCCGGCCAGATCGGCCGTCTTCTGCGCCACTTCCTTGACCATCTGGGCGCCCATGTTCTCGAACTTGTCGGACAGTTCGATTTCCTTGGCGACCGAGACACCGTCCTTGGTGATGCGGGGAGCGCCGAAGCTCTTCTCGATCACGACGTTGCGGCCCTTCGGACCCAGGGTCACCTTGACAGCGTCAGCCAGAATGTCCACGCCGCGCAGCATCTTGGCGCGGGCGTCGGAACCGAACTTAACTTCCTTGGCAGCCATTGCTCAAATCCTTTGAATTCTATGGGTCAGGCTAGATCAGGTGATCCGACTCAGGCGTTCAGAACGCCCATGATGTCGCTTTCCTTCATGATCAGGTATTCGACACCGTCGATCTTCACCTCGGTGCCCGACCACTTGCCGAACAGAACACGGTCACCGGCCTTGACGTCAAGAGCCACCAGCTTGCCGGCCTCGTCACGGGCACCCGGACCCACGGCGACCACCTCGCCCTCCTGGGGCTTTTCCGAGGCGGTGTCGGGGATGATGATGCCGCCGGCCGTCTTCTTTTCGGACTCAACGCGCTTGACCACGACGCGGTCGTGCAGCGGACGGAACTTCATAGGATCTCTCCCTGAAAAGGCAAAAGGGTTTGGGCGTGAGCCTGTTGTTAGCACTCACGCTCGGTGAGTGCCAATGACCTAATCAACCCGACCCCGACTGTCAAGAAGTGCTCTGTCATATTTCGATGACGGCGGTGTGACGGGAGCGGAAGATCCACGGCGGGACGGGTTGCCAGCATCCACCGATCGGGAGTATGGCAGGGGGCATGAGCGACGCCGACACCATGTTTCTGTTCGACCGGCCCTTGATCCGCCAGCGGCGCGACCGCGCGGCGGCGGGGCTTTCCGCCCATGACTTCCTGCTGCGTGAGGTGGCGGACAGGCTTGGGGAGCGGCTGGACATGATCCGGCGCGAATTTCCGCGCGTCCTGAACCTGGGCAGCCACGGGGGCGAGGTCGAATCCGCATTGCAGGGCCGCAATGGCATCACCCACATGGTGCATGCCGATCTGTCCCCCGCCATGGCGCGGCTGGCCGGCGGCAATACCGGCAGCCCGGCCCTGGCGGCGGATGAGGAGGCACTGCCCTTCGCGCCGGACAGTTTCGACATGGTCATCTCCAATCTGTCCCTGCATTGGGTGAACGACCTGCCGGGCGCCCTGATCCAGGCGCGTCAGGTGCTGCGGCCCGACGGGCTGTTCATCGCCGCCATGCTGGGGGGCGACAGTTTGTTCGAACTGCGCCGGTCGCTGATGGAGGCGGAGATGGAGGTGACGGGCGGCGTATCGGCGCGGATCAGCCCGATGGCCGGCCTGCGCGATGCCGCCGGTTTGCTGCAACGCGCCGGTTATGCCCTGCCCGTGGCCGATATGGACACGCTGACCGTCTCCTATCCCGACCCGTTCCGCCTGATGCGTGACCTGCGCGGCATGGGGGAGACCAACGCCGCCCTGTCGCGTCTGAAACGGCCGACCCGGCGTGACGTCATCATCCGCGCCGCCGAACGCTACATGGAACTGTTCCGGGAAGAGGATGGCACCGTGCCGGCCACGTTCGAGGTGATCTTCCTGGCCGGATGGTCACCGGACTCTACGGTGCAGCAGCAGCCGGCCAAGCGCGGCAGCGCCTCCCACCGGCTGGCCGAGGCGCTGAACAGCATCGAGCATCCAACCGGCGTGAAGCCGCACTGAGGCGAGTGCCGACAGTATTTCCATCGCGCCAATGCCCTATCGGCCCTACGCCACCACGCAGGAAAGGCGTGACGCGGCGGAGTGGTCATGTTTAAAGGGCGTCAGAGCCCCATGGAGAGGACAGCCACATGGCGTCAGAAGAAGATATCGTCGAGCGCCTGCGTCGCCGCGCGGCCCGCGCCCGCGACCGCTATCCCGACGAAGCCGACGATCCGGCAACCCTGGTGGGGGGGCTGATCCAGGATTATGAAGCCGCCGCGGAGGAGATTCAGCGCATGCGCGATGCACTGAAGGACCTGTCACGCCAGGCCCTGCGGGCGATGCTGGGCTGAAAATCCAATGAATTCCAAGCGGTTGCCGTCATTTCGCATTTTCTGCAAGAAGCATTTGCACAGGCCGGACCGATGCGCTATGGTCCGCGCCGCCCGGAAATGCTCTCCGGTGCCGGTATGGACCCGTAGCTCAGCTGGATAGAGCGCTGCCCTCCGAAGGCAGAGGTCGCACGTTCGAATCGTGTCGGGTCCGCCACTTTCTCCCAAGACAATCAGATCGTTAGCAACGCGCATTTGTCGCATCGCGACAATCATCATTTAACTCATCGCTTATCCCCATCGGCTAAATGCCCCTCCGTTAACCTGTCCACGATGGGTTATCGGGGATTGAGCGCCGGGGTGGGAGATGATCAAGGTCGCCGGCGCACCCGCCAACCGCAAGCCTGACATCAGGCCAAACAAAACCCCGGCCCGTTGCCGGACCGGGGTTTGCAGTTTCAGGACGGGCCCGGCTCAGCCATGGGCCAGGATGGCCAGCAGCAGCAGCGCCACGATGTTTGTGATCTTGATCATCGGGTTCACGGCCGGGCCGGCCGTGTCCTTGTAGGGGTCCCCCACGGTGTCACCGGTCACGGCCGCCTTGTGCGCGTCCGAACCCTTGCCGCCATGGTGACCTTCTTCGATGTATTTCTTGGCATTGTCCCAGGCCCCACCACCCGACGTCATGGAGATCGCGACGAACAGGCCTGTGACGATGACGCCCAGCAGCATGGCGCCGACGGCGCTGAACGCCGCCCCCTTGCCCGCGATGGCGGCCACGATGAAATACAGCACCACCGGCGCCAGCACCGGCAGCAGCGAGGGGATGATCATCTCCTTGATAGCCGCCTTGGTCAGCATGTCGACGGCGCGGCCATAGTCGGGCTTGGACGTGCCCGCCATGATGCCCTTGTCCTCGCGGAACTGCCGGCGCACCTCTTCCACCACCGAGCCGGCGGCGCGGCCCACGGCGGTCATGCCCATGGCGCCGAATAGATAGGGCAGCAGGCCGCCCAGGATCAGGCCGACAACGACATAGGGATTGGCCAGGCTGAAATCCACCGTTACCCCGTCGAAATAGGGATAGGTGGCGGCATTGGCGATGAAGAACTTCAGATCCTCGTTATAGGCCGCGAACAGCACCAGGGCGCCCAGGCCGGCGGAGCCGATGGCATATCCCTTGGTGACGGCCTTGGTCGTGTTGCCGACGGCGTCCAGGGCGTCGGTGGTGACACGCACCTCCTTGGGCAGGTCGGCCATCTCGGCGATGCCGCCGCCATTGTCGGTGACGGGACCATAGGCATCCAGCGCCACGACCATGCCGGCCACGGCCAGCATGCTGGTCACCGCGATGGCAATGCCGAACAGGCCCGCCATCAGGTAACAGACAATGATCGCCACGCAGATCACCAGCGCCGGTAAGGCCGTGGCCTCCATCGACACGGCCAGACCCTGGATGACGTTGGTGCCATGGCCGGTGGTGGAGGATTGCGCCACCGACTTCACGGGGCGGTATCCGGTGCCGGTATAATATTCGGTGATCCAGACGATCAGGCCCGTCACCAACTGGCCGACCACCGCGCAATGGAACAGGTCGCCGCCCGTGAAGGTGACGCCAGCCCCGGTGGTCAGCACCGTGTGCACGCCCTCGGGCAGCACCCACTGCGTA
>NZ_JAGOGJ010000204.1 GCF_017996735.1 Niveispirillum sp. | reverse complement strand
CCTTCGCTTTGCTCGGGTGGCGCTGGTCACCTTTGCGGTCTCTGACGCCGGGGACATCGCGGGGATGGTCCCGCGACCGCAGCGTAGGAGACAGATCATGGCCATCACCCTCGGCACCTTCACCAAGCTCGACGACGGCAGCTTCTCGGGCATCCTCAAGACCCTCAACGTCACCGCTTCGCTCGCCATCGTTCCGGTGACCAAGCTGTCCGACAATGCCCCCGACCACCGCGTCTTTGCCGGCAACGGCCAGCGCTACGAGGTCGGTGCCGGCTGGTCCCAGATCGCCAAATCCAGCGGCGAGACCTATCTGAACCTCAAGATCGGTGCGCCGGAATTCGGTCCCCATTGGGTGCGTGCCCGTCTCGTCAAGCTGGAACATCCGGCTGATGACGGCACCACCCACATCGCCCTGTGGGAGCCCCGCGACCGCTGATCCCCGCCTTTTCAGTCCCGTTCCGGCACCGCCGGGACGGGGCTTTTCGCCTGTTCGGGGGGAGGGGGATCGAAATCTTGGGGGGCCGGTTTTCGAGCGTCCGCAACCACGCCCCCGTTCGCCATGCTCGCCCCATCTGCGGCGATCCCCGCCGCCGTCACCCGAGGAGTGGTGAGATGGAGGATGAGGTCAATCGAGCCGCAAAAGCCCGCAAAGGCAGCCCGTTTCTCAACACGGCACAGGCCGCCTTTTATATCGGCCTGTCGCATCGGACGCTGGAAAAGATGCGCCTGACAGGCGGTGGTCCGCGCTTTCGCAAGCACGGGCGTTATGTCCGCTATCACATTGATGACCTGGATGCTTGGTCATTGGGGGAGCGACGCGACAGCACCTCGGACAAGGGGGATGCGTCATGAATTGCGCTCCGATATCGCAACAGAAATCGCCCCGCCGCCCATCGCGCCACCGATTGTCGCGAACGGCACGTCGTCGAGCATTGTGGCTGGCAGGCTTGGCATTGGTGGCGCTGGGCTTTTCGGTGCTGGCTCGCCCGGAGCCGATCGTGGTCTGGAACAGCAGCGCATCTGCTCCCCTTGGGCTCTATCTGGTGCTGCCGGAGACCCGCCTTCGTCCTGGCGATATGGCGCTGGTAACTCCGCCGGAGAGCATTGCCAACATGGCGGCGCGGCGGGGCTATCTGCCGCGCGATGTGCCACTGATCAAGCAGGTGGCGGCCATGGGCGGGGATCATGTCTGCGCCAAGGGTGGGGTCATCACCATCGATGGCGATATGGTCGCCGTGCGTCAGAAGGCCGACAGGGCGGGCCGTCCGTTGCCCTGGTGGGAGGGCTGCCGGGTCCTGTCGGCAGGAGAAATCCTGTTCCTGATGCCAGCGGCAGAGTCCCTGGATGGCCGCTATTTCGGGCCGCTGTCATCGGTCGGTTGGTGCCACTATGGCTGCGCTGAAGGCGGTTGGGCTGGCCTTTGCGCTGCTGGCCATTGCGGGGTTGCCGGGGCAGCGGACTATGCGTCTTGCCGGCCAACTATCCGACGAACTGGGCTTGCCCTATGCCAGCCTCTCCCGTGGCCAACCCGTTGATGGCATCTACCGTCGGACGGTGGTCCTTGCCGGCGACAAGCTGGCCCTGGTCGAGCGCAGCCGGGACTTCACCCTGGTGCCCTGGCGGGCCGTCTTGGACCGGCATATCGGGCAGCCTGTGTCGGGGATCATCAGCGGGGATGGCGTGACCTGGAACTTCGGGCGACAGCGAGGCGGGCCGCAGGTCGGTTGATCCAACCCCGTCCGGCGTATCACAAGGAAGAAAGGTCTGATCGCCAGATGGTTTCAGCTCTTGATGGGAAGGCCGTCTGTCAGTGCCGCGGCAATCTCCGCAGCGGTATTGCGGGCGCTACGGCCCACGCCGATCAGTGTCGCGGAACCGGGGCCGGTCCATGTGCCATACCCGACAAACCACAGTTTGGGGTTGCGGTGGCAGCGGGTGCCATCCAGCGCCACAGTTCCATCGGCCTCGATCAGCCCCAATCCAGCAACCGGGTCCAGGGCAGAGCGGAAGCCCGTGCACCAGATCACGGTGTCGATATCGGTCTGCGTGCCGTCGGTCCACAGGACGCCTGTTCGGGTGAAACGGGCGAAGGGCCGCACACTGCCGAGATTGCCGCGATCCCGTGCCGCCTTGACCGGGGCGACCATGACGATGTCGCCCAGCCCACCGGGCGGTGCATCCGGCGCGCGCCCTTCCTGAAACGCCTTGATAAGGGCGGTCGCCCGCTGGAACAGAACCCGGCCATCGACTTCATCGGGCAGAAAGACCGGCGGGCGCTCCGTCACCCAGGTCGCATCGGCGAGCAGCGACAATTCGGCCTGCAGTTGCGCCCCGGAATTGCCGCCCCCCACCACAAGTACCCGCTGCCCGGCAAACCTCTCGGGCCCGCGATAATGGGCAGAGTGGATCTGCTGTCCCGCGAACAGCTCTTGCCCCGGATAGGTTGGGATATATGGATGACGCCAAGTGCCCGTGGCCATGACAATGCACCTTGCCCGCCACGCCCCCTTATCGGTCTCGATCCGCAAGCGGTCACCGCCATCCACGATCGTCTGGACATGGACAGGCCGGTGAACGGGGAAGGGATAGCGCTGCTCATACCGGGTCAGATAGTCAATGACGGCGTCTCGGGACGGGTAATCATCGCCACCCGGCGGCATCGGCCAGCCCGGCAGCGAACTGTAGGCGGCGGGGGAGAACAGGCGCAGACTGTCCCAGCCATGCCGCCATGCCCCACCCGGTGCCACCTCACCATCCAGGATGACAAAGTCGATGCCGGCCCGGCGGAGGTGATAGGCAGTGGCCAGCCCCGCCTGTCCCCCGCCGATGATGGCGACATCAATCTTGCGCTCCGTCACGAGACCCGTCCTTGTCCGCCACCGGTGGCCAGGGTCGCAAGGTCGGTCGCAGGATCGACGGGTTTGCCGGCTTCCCGCCGTTCGGAATAGCGGTCCACCAACATGTCGGCATGGGGGCGCAGCAACACCGTGAAGCGGACCAGTTCCTCCATCACATCGACGATACGGTCGTAATATGCCGACGGTTTCATGCGGCCGGCCTCGTCGAATTCCTGGAAGGCCTTGGCGACGCTGGACTGGTTGGGGATGGTCACCATCCGCATCCAGCGACCCAGGATGCGCAGGGTGTTGACAGCATTGAAACTCTGCGATCCGCCCGATACCTGCATGACGGCCAGGGTTCGCCCCTGGGTGGGGCGGATGCCGCCCATGGCCAGGGGCAGATGGTCGATCTGCGCCTTCATGATGCCGGTGATCTGGCCATGGCGTTCGGGGCTGCACCAGACCTGCCCCTCTGACCAGATGGAGTGCTCGCGCAGCTCGCGCACGGCCGGATGGTCGTCGCCCTTCACCTGGTCGGGCAAAGGCAGGTCGGACGGGTCGAAGATCCGCGTCTCGGCGCCGAAATATTCCAGCAGGCGGGCCGCCTCCTCCACTGCCAGACGGGAGAAGGAACGTTCCCGTAGCGACCCATAAAGCAGCAGGATACGCGGCTTGGGGTCCAGCGGCCCCAGGCCCAGGGCTGGCCGCTGATGGGCATAGGCAGGGTCGAGTGCGGGCAAAAGGGTCGGGTCGGGCAGGGGGCGAAGACGGTTCATGCGGATCATCCCCTGGCCGGTGCGGTTGCGGGATACCAGCGCCGGCCCAGCCACAGGGCCAGTTGCACCATCAGGATCAGCACCGGCACCTCCACCAGCGGGCCGATGACAGCGGCGAAGGCCACGGGGGAAGCGAGGCCAAAGGCGGCGATAGCCACCGCGATGGCCAGTTCGAAATTATTGCCGGCCGCCGTGAAGGCGACCGAGGTGGCGCGGGGATAGTCGGCGTCGATCAGCCGCCCCATGAAGAAGCTGACCAGGAACATGATGAAGAAATAGAGCGTCAGCGGTACGGCGATGGAAAGCGCATCCAGGGGCAACCGGACGACGTCGCCGCCCTTCAGGCTGAACATGGCGACGATGGTGAACAGCAAGGCCGCGAGCGTGATGGGGGAGATCCGGGGCAGGAACCGGTTCTCGTACCAGCTCTCGCCCTTGGCGCGGATCAGGACCTTGCGGGTCAGGAAGCCTGCCAGGAAGGGAATGCCCAGATAGATCAGCACCGCCTCAGCGATCGTCCAGAACGACACGTCGATGACGCTGCCCTCCAGCCCCAGCAGCGGCGGCAGGAAGCCCAGGAAGAACCAGGCGTAGACGCTGAAGAACAGGATCTGGAAGATGGAGTTGAAGGCCACCAGCCCCGCCACATACTGGTTCGACCCGCAGGCAAGCTGGTTCCAGACTAGCACCATGGCGATGCAGCGCGCCAGACCGATCAGGATCAGGCCGGTCATATAATCCGGCTGGTCGGACAGGAAGATCACGGCCAGCGCGAACATCAGCACCGGCCCGATGATCCAGTTCTGAACCAGCGACAGGGCCAGGATGCGCTTGTCGGCGAAGACCTGATGTAACTCCTCGTACCGGACCTTGGCCAGTGGTGGATACATCATCAGGATCAGGCCGATGGCGATGGGGATGTTCGTGGTGCCCACCGACAGCCGGTCGAGTGCCGCCGGCAGCCCCTCGAACAGGCTGCCCAAGGCCACGCCCAGCGCCATGGCGGCAAAGATCCACAGGGTCAGGTATCGGTCCAGAAAGGACAGGCGGCGGGCTGGTACGGCTTGGCTCACGATTGCGGACCTTGGAACGGGTTCAGAGAGCGGATTTGGTTCACCGCAGGCGGTTACCGGACGCATCCACAACAGCCTCGCCATCTTCCTTGGCAAAGGCGGATTTCTGTGCATCGGGCAGGATGTCCAGCACCCGTTCCGATGGCCGGCACAGGCGCACGCCCAGCGGGGTGACAACAATGGGCCGGTTGATCAGGATCGGGTGCGCCATCATGGCATCCAGCAGGGCCTCGTCCGACAAGGCCGGATCGCCCAGCCCCAGTTCGGCATAGGGCGTGCCCTTCTCGCGCAGCACATCCCGCACCGACACGCCCATGCGGGCGATCAGGTCCATCAGGGTTTCGCGCGAGGGTGGGGTCTTCAGATACTCGATGATCGTCGGTTCCACGCCGCTGTTGCGGATCATGGCCAGGGTGTTGCGTGACGTACCGCAGGCGGGATTGTGGTAGATGGTGATATCGGTCATGCCATGGCCCCCTGCTGCGCCATCTCCGCCAGCTTGCGCTTCAACGCGAGCTTGTCCAGCGAGGCCAGCGGCAGGCTCATGAACAGCTGCAGCCGGCGCTGGATCTGGGCAAAGACATTGGCGGTGAAAGCGGCCTTTTCCGCATCGGTGCCGGTGGCCGAGGATGGGTCGGGAAAGCCCCAATGGGCTGTCATCGGATGGCCGGGCCAGACCGGGCAGACCTCACCGGCGGCGTTGTCGCAGACGGTGAAGATGAAATCCATTTGCGGCGCGTCGGGGCCTGCGAATTCATCCCAGGTTTTGGAACGCACAGCCGATATGTCATGGCCCAGATGCTCCAGCAGGTCCTTTACGAAGGGGTTGATGCGACCCGACGGCTGACTGCCGGCGCTGAAGGCTTGGAACCTGCCCTTGCCCTCCTTGTTCAGGATGCATTCCGCCATGACGCTGCGGGCACTGTTGTGGGTGCAGAGGAAAAGGACATTAAAAACGCGCTCGGACATGATGTCTCCTTGGGCGGGCGTCGGTTGGGTCAATCCGGGCAATCGCCGGCACAGGTTGGCACCGGGATGCCGCTACAGATCTCCGGTCGGCCCTGGCAGCAATCTTCCATCAGAAAGGCCACCAGCTTGCGCGTGCCCTCATAATCGGTCGCGTAAAAGATTTGCCGCTGCACACGCCAGGACCGCAGCAGGCCCGCCCGCTCCAGAATGCCCAGATGGTGGGACAGCGTGGAGGGGGGAACGCCGACCTGGGCAGCGATCTCGCTGGCATGCAGGCCGTTAGGCCCCCGTTGCACCAGCAGCCGGAAGATGGAGAGCCGCGTTTCCTGGGCAAGGGCCGCAAAGGCCTCTGTCGCGTGTTTCGATTCCATGATTCGATAATTATGGAATTGTATCGAACTGTCAAGCCAGTTGACCCGCCACTTCGTGGCCTGCGTTCTGGCGATTGCTGGTGTGGCCTCACCCGTGACCAGTTCTGCCCGTCGGTTCCGCTACACTTTTTCCCTTTACGTCCATGGTGGTTGAGCGTTTCAGCCGGACCAGCTTGTTCGGCGCACCGATCCTGGAATCGACCGGCACTGGCTATGGCAGGCGGCCTCGACATGCGACATTGGTCCGAAGAACGGCGCTTCTTCCGCCCGCCCCGGTGGCTACGGTTTTGTATTCCTGGAAATTTAGAAGTGTTGGCGCCATATTCTACAGTGAATTTGGATCTGGAGCGCCTTCATGGATATCCAAGCCGCCGCCCGCTGCTTTGCCGAATTGGGGCATCCCTCACGCCTTGCCATCTATCAACGGCTGGTGCAGGCAGGCGATGAGGGCATGCCGGTCAGCGCCATCGCCGAGGAACTGGGCATCGTCCTGTCCACCCTGTCCCACCATATCAAGCAACTGGTGCAGGCCGGGCTGGTGGAACAGGTGCGGGACGGACGCACCCTGATCTGCCGGCCGATCTATCCGCAGATGGACGCGCTGCTGGCCTTCCTGCGTGAACAATGCTGTTCGCGGCCGGTCATGGCGACGACCTGCTGCGATCCCGCGGCCGCGTGAAGGCGGCCAGCAGAAAGCCGGCCAGGATCGGCACGCAGGCCGCGATCCCCAGCCACAGCACAGGCTGGTAGGACCCGGACCGGTCCCAGATCAGCGCCACCAGCAGTGGGGCCAGTGCCTTACACACCGAACCAGGCAGGCTCAACAGGCCATTGACGGCACCATAGGCGCGGGGTGTCAGCATCTCTGGCACGGCGGCACCACGGATGATGGTCATGATGCCATTGGCAGCGCCATAAAGGATGGCGAACAGCACCAGTGCCGGGACCCCGCCGCCGGGTAGCAGTAACAGGGCAAGCGCCATCGGCAGGGCCAGGATGGTGCCCACCCCGACCCGTCGGATCGGCGCCCGCTCGGCGATGGCGGCCACGATGATCCGGCCCACCACCTGCGCCGGGCCGATCAAGGTCAGGACCAGCACGACCGACACCGTTGACAGGCCCTGCTCCCCTAGTAGGGGATACAGGTGAAAGCTGATACCCGAGAACAGGGCATAGTACAGGGTGAAGGCGGCCATCAGGCCCCAGAATGCGGGTTGGCGCAGCACCCAGCGCACAATACCGTCGTCGGTCGCCACCGCCCGG
The DNA here is from genome assembly GCF_017996735.1 of Niveispirillum sp. Taxonomy (GTDB): domain Bacteria; phylum Pseudomonadota; class Alphaproteobacteria; order Azospirillales; family Azospirillaceae; genus Niveispirillum. Next base: position 624 of record NZ_JAGOGJ010000204.1, on the reverse strand, counting down.
TGCGACAATGTCGGCGTCCGCCGGTCGATCACCCGCAGATGCAGGGGCAAGGCCAGGAACATGTTGATGGCGGCCAGCACCTCGAGCGTCCCGCGCCAGCCCAGCCGGTCCAGCAGGAACTGGGTCAGCGGAACAAAGACGGTGCTGGCAAAGCCACCCCACAGGGTCAGCGCCGTGATGCCACGCCGTGCCTGGGGGCCAAAGCGGCGGGAAACCACGGCGAAACCCGGTTCATACAGGGTCATGGCCTTGGCCAGCCCGATCAGGATGAACAGCGGGGGTAACAGCCAACCCGCGTCTACGTGCGACCAGATCAGCAGGGCCAGCGTCGCCAGCAGCGACCCGCCGGCCATGACCATGCGACCATACCCCTGGTCGATGGCGCGGCCCACCGGATAGGCAGCCAAGCCCGCTACAGCCAATGCCAGAGATGCCAGCCCGAAAATCGCCGACCGCGACCAGTTGAAGTCCGCCGCCATCGGCGGGGCCAGCAGGGGGAGAGCTGGTCCCCCGTGAGCGGACAGTTTTTGTTCGGCGTTAAGCTTGGTCCTGTTCAGTTCACGCCGCCAAACACAGTTTGTCCGCCCCTTGCCTGTATGCCTCGTCGGGTGTTTGTCCCCCGAG
>NZ_JAGOGJ010000071.1 GCF_017996735.1 Niveispirillum sp. | reverse complement strand
TCCAGCGCCACTTGTCGATCAGCAGGCCGAAGGGCAGGAACGCCACCTTGTCCATGGCCTGTTGCAGCAGCAGCGGCACATCGCCCTCGGTGGAGGGTTCCTTGTCCAGCAGGCCCAGCTTCACCAGATAGCCCGGCGTCACCGAGAGGGCGATGAAATCGCCGATGGCCTCGTGGAAGCCGTCATTGGCGCCGTTGCGGAACAGGGTCGACTGCGCCTTGTAGGCGCGCTGGTAGAAATTATGGCCCAGTTCGTGATGCACGGTCTGAAAATCGTCACCGTTCACCCGCATGCACATCTTGATGCGGATATCGTCCTTGTCGTCGATATCCCAGGCCGAGGCATGGCACACGACCTCGCGGTCGCGCGGACGGGTGATCTGAGAGCGTTCCCAGAAGGTCTGGGGCAGCGGCTCGAAGCCCAGATCCGTGAAGAAGCCTTCGGCCGACTTGGTCATCTTGATCGGGTCATAGCCGGCCTTGGTCAGCAGGGCCGTCACATCGACATTGGTGGCCGCCTGCTTGGGCGCCACGATGTCATAGATGTTGCCCCATTCCTGCGCCCACATATTGCCCAACAGATGGGCCGGGATCGGCTTGTCCTGCGGCACCACGTCGGTGCCGTACTTCTCGCCCAGCTTGGTGCGGGCATAGCAGTGCAGGGCCGTATAGAGCGGCTTCACCTGGCCCCACAGCCGGTCGGCCTCCTGCTCGAACGCTTCCGGCGCCATGTCATAGCCCGACCGCCACAGGGTGCCGGCATCGGGCAAGCCCAGTTCCTTGGCGCCGATATTGGCGATTTCCACCTCACGCTGGTAGAGCGGCTTCATCTCCTGCCCGACCTTGTGCCAGCCGGCCCAGAGCCGCTTCAGTTCCTTCTCATCGCGCGAGGTGCGGAAGACATCGTCGATCTCGTCCAGGGTCAGACAGCCGCTGCCATCCTCGCGACAGACCTTGCCGGTGGCGTACAGCTCACCCAGCTTGGCGTCCAACTCGGCCAGCTCCTTGTTCAGGGCGGGGTCGGCGGGCGACGGTAGGGCCGTTTCCATGCGCAGCAGGTTCAGCTTGCGCGCCACATCGGCCGGCAGTTCCAGCCCGACAAAACGCTTGCTCTCCGCCGTCAGGCGGGCCACCAGCGCGCTGTAGGCGGCGTTGCTGTCGGCGGCCAGGGCCAGCGTGTCTGGCGTGATATAGGTGTTCTGCACCCAGGCGGTGCGCGACGCCTTTTCACGCGCGGCACCCAGTTCGGCCTCGGCCTTGGCGACGAAGGCGGTGGCCTCCTCCACAGTCGGCTTAGGCTGCGCGGCTGCCTGCTTGTCGCCCGGCTGGCCACAGGCCGCCAGGATCATCATGGCGCCAAAGGCGACGCCGGTGAGCAGATGTTTGGTGATGCGCATGGAACCCTGTCCTTCCCTGCTGAACATTGGCGTGTCGTTGATTTTATTTTGTTTTTTGATCAGTCGTACCGGACGCGCGGGTCCATCAGGCCATAGACCAGATCGACCAGAAGGTTCATCAGCACGATCAGACTGCCATAGGTAATGACGGTGCCCATCACCAGCGTATAGTCGCGGTTGATGGCGCCCTGCACGAAGTAGCGGCCGATGCCGGGCAGGCCGAAAATCTGTTCGATCACCACCGACCCCGTCACCAGCCCGGCGATGGCCGGCCCCAGATAGGAGATGACGGGCAGCAGGGCCGCGCGCAGCGTGTGGCGCGTAATGATCAGATGTTCGGGCAGGCCCTTGGCATGGGCGGTGCGCACGAAGTTGGATCGCAGCACCTCCACCATGCCGCCACGCGTCAGGCGGCTGATGATGGCGATCTGCGGCAGCGACAGGGCGATGACGGGCAACACCAGATTGCGGAACGATCCGTCGCCCAACCCCGCGACCGGCAGCCACCCCAGATAGATGCCGAACACCAGGGTCAGCAGCGGCGCCATCACGAAGTTCGGGATGGTGATGCCGACCATGGCCACGCCCATGATGGAATAGTCGGTCTTGGTATTCTGGCGCATGGCGGCCAGGATGCCCAGCGTACAGCCGATGATCACCGCCAGCGTGATGGCCGACAGGCCCAGCTTCAGCGACACCGGAAAACCCGTCCCGATCAGTTCGGAGACGGAAAAATCCTTATAGGTGAAGGAGGGGCCGAAATCGCCCTGTACCGCCTTGCCCAGATAGATCACGAACTGCTGCCAGACCGGCTTGTCCAGATTATAGGCCGCCTTCAGGTTGGCCTCGATCTCCGGCGGCAGGACACGTTCGCTGTCGAACGGGCCACCCGGCGCCGAATGCATCAGGAAGAAAGACAAGGCCACGATCACCAGCAATGTCGGGATCGCTTCCAGCAGGCGCCGGACGGTGTAAGACAGCATCGAAAGGGTCCCTCCATCGCGCCTCGGCCCCCGCATGGTATCTGCCATGCAACGGACGCATCCCGCGCGGACGGCATGACATCTCTGTGAAAAAGTCCGCCCTGTCAACCGTGCCACGGCAAAAGAGATATTATTTCAAATCCGGTGGCGCGGGCGGGCCATTCACCAATCCCCGCGGGCCGGGTTGGGAAATTTTTGGGCGGGATTGCCGTTGATGCATCGCCCTTATCAAGAGTGTATAGTGTCATTTGACGGCATACACACCACACGGAAACGCCGTGATCATCAGGAACGTCATCCATAAGGGACTGCGCCGGTTGATGCAGGATGAGGATGCCAGCGGACTGCCCGCCGCTGTGGTGCCGAAGATCGTCCGTATACTGTCCTTCCTGCAGGATATGGAGCGGGAAGAGGAGCTTCTGTCGGTGCCTGGTTGGAAGGCGCACAGATTGAGCGGTGACCGGAAGGGATGCTGGAGCCTGCATGTCACCAAGAACTGTCGTCTGACATTCGCGATTGATCGTGAGGGGGTCGAAATCATCGACCTGGACTATGTCGATTACCATTAGGAGACGGCCATGAACGCAATCAAGGGCATCCGCATGAAGAGCCCCGCCCATCCCGGCGGCTTCATCCGGCACGAGGTGATCGAACCTTTGGACCTTTCGGTGACGGCAGCGGCTGGCATCCTTGGCGTCACCCGCGCGGCGCTATCGATGCTGCTGAACGAACGGACACAGCTTTCGCCCGAAATGGCCCTACGGTTGGAGAAGGCTTTTGGTGTCCCCATGGACACGCTTATGCGCATGCAGAACAGTTACGACATCGCCCAGGCCCGGCAGCGGGAGGGGGAGATCAAAGTGGAACGCTATGTTCCGGTGACCACCATAACGGCTGTGACCGACAGCTAATTAAGATCGTTTCGCAACAAGCCCTAAATACAGCCCGATCTGTACAAAAATCGGGGGCTGATCCCCCCAACCTGCCCTTTCCCCGCACCGCAAAAAGCGCTAAACCACGCTCCGAAAATGCCATCCAGGCAGATCAACGGTCCCGGACGCTGGAGCCGGGGCGAGATACGGTCTGCCGTTTACCCCGCGACCCCGTTGGAGGAGTCACCCCCCGATGTCCACGTTCACCGGCCAAGACAGCCTGAAGACCCGCCGCACGCTTTCCGTCGGCGGCAAGTCCGTTGATTATTTCAGCATTCCCGAAGCGGAGAAGGCTGGTCTGGGCGACGTGTCGCGCCTGCCCTTCTCGATGAAGGTGCTGCTGGAAAACCTGCTGCGCTTTGAAGATGGGCGCACGGTGAGCGTTGAGGACGTCAAGGCCGTCGCTCAGTGGCTGGTCGACAAGCGCTCCGACCGCGAGATCGCCTATCGCCCGGCCCGCGTGCTGATGCAGGATTTCACGGGCGTTCCCGCCGTCTGCGATCTGGCCGCGATGCGCGAGGCCATGGTGGCCCTGGGTGGCGATCCGACCAAGATCAATCCGCTGACCCCCGTCGATCTGGTCATCGATCATTCGGTGATGGTGGACAGCTTCGGCACGCCCAAGGCCTTCGACGAGAATGTCGAGCTGGAATTCCAGCGCAATGGCGAGCGGTACGAGTTCCTGCGCTGGGGCCAGAAGGCGTTCAACAATTTCCGCGTGGTCCCGCCGGGCACCGGCATCTGCCATCAGGTGAACCTGGAATATCTGGCCCAGACCGTCTGGACCGATACGGACCAGACCGGCGCCACCGTGGCCTATCCGGACACGCTGGTCGGCACCGACAGCCACACCACCATGGTCAACGGCATGGCCGTCCTTGGCTGGGGCGTGGGTGGTATCGAGGCGGAGGCCGCGATGCTGGGCCAGCCGATCTCCATGCTGATCCCGGAAGTCGTCGGCTTCAAGCTGACCGGCAAGCTGCGGGAGGGGGCGACGGCCACCGATCTGGTGCTGACCGTCACCCAGATGCTGCGCAAGAAGAAGGTGGTGGGCAAGTTTGTCGAGTTCTATGGCCCCGGCCTGGACGCGCTGACGCTGGCCGACCGTGCGACGATCGCCAACATGGCCCCGGAATATGGCGCCACCTGCGGCATTTTCCCGATCGACGCCGAGACCATCCGCTTCCTGCACTTCACCGGCCGCGACGCCGACCGCGTGGCGCTGGTCGAGGCTTATGCCAAGGCCCAGGGCATGTGGCGCGACGCTGGGTCGCCCGATCCGGTCTTCACCGATACGCTGGAACTGGAGCTGGGTTCGGTCGAGCCGTCGCTGGCCGGTCCGAAGCGTCCGCAGGACCGCGTGCTGCTGTCCAACGTCACCAAGGAATTCGGCGAGTTCCTGGCCACCGACGTGGGTGACCGCCCCGTCAGCCAGCCGACCGACGTTGCCGGCGCCGATTACAAGCTGGATCACGGCCATGTCGTGATCGCCGCCATCACGTCCTGCACCAACACTTCCAACCCGTCGGTGCTGTTCGCCGCCGGTCTGGTCGCCAAGAAGGCGGTTGAGCTGGGCCTGAAGACCAAGCCCTGGGTGAAGCCGTCGCTGGCGCCCGGGTCCCAGGTCGTGACCGACTATCTGAACGCCGCCGGCCTGTCGACCTATCTGGACCAGTTGGGCTTCAATCTGGTCGGCTATGGCTGCACCACCTGCATCGGCAATTCCGGCCCGCTGCCGGACCCGATTGCCGCCGCCGTCGACGCGGGCAAGCTGACCGTTGCGTCGGTCCTGTCGGGCAACCGCAATTTCGAAGGCCGCGTGTCCCCGCAGGTCCGCGCCAACTACCTGGCCTCCCCGCCGCTGGTGGTGGCCTATGCCCTGGCCGGCACCCTGCACCTGGACATCTCCAAGGACCCGATCGGCACCGGCAAGGATGGGCAGGACGTCTATCTGAAGGACATCTGGCCGACGAACAAGGAGATCGAGGACACGATCGCCCAGTTCCTGACGCGCGAAATGTTCGTCAGCCGCTACGCCGACGTCTTCCTGGGGCCGGAGCAGTGGCAGAAGATCAAGACCGTCGAGGGCATGACCTATAAGTGGGACGACAAGTCGACCTACGCCAAGCGTCCGCCGCTGTTCGACGGCATCACCATGACGCCGGGTTCCGTGTCCGACGTGAAGGGCGCCCGCGCGCTGGCCATCCTGGGCGACAGCATCACCACCGACCATATTTCCCCGGCTGGTAACATCAAGAAGACCAGCCCGGCCGGTGAATACCTGCTGGAAAACGGCGTCACCGTCGCCGACTTCAACAGCTACGGCGCGCGGCGTGGCAACCATGAAGTCATGATGCGCGGCACCTTCGCCAATATCCGCATCAAGAACGAGATGCTGGACGGCGTCGAAGGCGGCCTGACCAAGTATGTGCCGACCGGCGAGGTCATGCCGATCTACAACGCATCGATGAAGTACCAGGCCGAGGGCACGCCGCTGGTGGTATTCGCCGGTCAGGAATACGGCACCGGCTCCTCGCGTGACTGGGCCGCCAAGGGCACGCGCCTGCTGGGCGTGTCCGCCGTCATCGCCGAAAGCTTTGAGCGTATCCACCGCTCCAACCTGGTCGGCATGGGCATCCTGCCGCTCCAGTACCCGGCCGGCGTGAACCGCAAGACGCTGAAGCTGGACGGCACCGAAACCTTCGACATCGAAGGCGTGGAAGCCGGCCTGAAGCCGCACATGGACCTGAAGCTGACCATTACCCGCGCCGACGGGTCGACGGAAGTGGTCAATCTGTTCTGCCGTATCGACACGCTGGACGAGGTCGACTATTTCAAGAATGGCGGCATCCTGCAGTACGTGCTGCGCAACCTCGCGGCCCCGGCGGCGGCGGAGTAAGCTTGCTGCTTGACCCATCGCCGGGGTGACCCGGCGGCCGGGGATGAAAGAGGCCCGGTGGAGCGATCCGCCGGGCTTTTTTTTGTTTTGCGCTGGAGCAGACAGCCGTTTTGTGCCTCGCTGCGAAAGGGCCGGGAGTAGAGTGATTTCCCCTCACTCGCCAGCCCTGAGAGTACTGTCGAAAATGTCTGAGATTTTGGGGGCGGCGGACAAATGACGAGCTATAGCGGAAGCCCCACCTTCCTTGGCGTGCATATCATAGAAAATGCGGAGCGCTTACTCGAAGATGCCCGAATACTGAGGAAGCACAGGCGTTACGCCTCGACCGTAGCCTTTACCGTACTGTGCCTTGAAGAAGTTGCGAAATTTGTCTCACTGAACGAGGCGCAGTTTTGTAATGGTGGCCTCTCGAACAAAATTGACCATAAAGAGAAACACCGATTTATCGGGAAATACCTTGCTGGTGATCTGAATTTACATGAGGTGTCTGCCATCTTAGATCACTATGGATATACTCTGAAGCTGAGTCCCATAGAAGAAACAGAATATAGAGATTCCTTGTCCGAGAAGCTGCCAGAATTATTGGCTGGACTTGCAGGGGATGAATTGCCGGATGCCGTCAAGGCAAATACGCGCAGGTCCTCCTTCATCAGCACAGTCGCGGGTGTGATCGCGGGTCATTATAACGCGATGAAGAAGAAGGCCATTTATTCCGAAATTTTAGAGCGTCCAGGCGACGGACCGGCAGCGATTGACCGAAAGACGGCGGATCTACTTCTCAGACTGGCCAATAAGTCTGTGAACCGAGTCCGGCAGCGCATGCGCAATATACTTCGCTACTGCGTGCTGATCGTAGAGACCTAAGCATATACGCGAATGAGGAGCGTTAGCAGCCAATCCTACCTGCTAACAACGTCCGTTTTGCACGCTCTGCGCTGAACGCGCCTCCTCCGCTTCCTGCCATATAGTTGCCGTCGCCTACGCCATCGCCCAACATAATCCGTCACCTCACGGATTGATCAGCTAAACTTCAGTCACCGCGAAATCAGCCACAGCCTCATCGACGGAGAGCAAACAGGAGGCGAATTCGGGTCTCACCATGCTGCTGTCCAGCCATGTACGCAAGATCGCTGCCTGCCTCACATCGCGCCGTTCCGCAAGAAGGATGCCGATTTCCAGTTCTATCAGCATAATAACGGAAATGAAGAAGCTATCGGCGTTGCAACCACCCGGCCATGTCATGACATTCGGATTAACGCGATCCGTTACCCACCTTCCGCAATTCGGCAATAACATTCGTATTCAGGACATACATCAGGAAAAGTCCGCTGGACGCAGCCAGGTATCCGCCTTCGGCGGGTCGAAATCGAACCCCGACAGGCCGGGCATGGACAGAGCCTCCACCAGATTGCGGCCCGGTGATGCACCGCTCAGACGCTGATACTCTGTATAGGACAGCAGCACAAAGGCGGGCTTGCCCCGGTCGTTGATGACGACGGGGTTCTGCGTGGCGGCACGTTTCGCCTTGCCTATATCTTGGTTCAACTCTCGACTGGATACGGTCGTGATGGCCATGATCCGCCTCCTTCCTGTCATGTAGCCATGTTACTACATAGGCATTGTCCCACCAAGGCATAGTGTCCTGACCTGCGGTCCCCGACCTGCTATACCTCCCCCATGCCCCACACCCTCCCCCTCTCCGTCTTCATCATCGCGCTGAACGAGGCCGACCGCATCGGCCCCGTGATCCAGGCTGTGTCCGGTTGGGCTGACGAAGTGCTGGTGGTGGATAGCGGCAGCAGTGACGGAACGCAGGAGCTGGCCCGGTCACTGGGTGCCACGGTGATCCACAATGACTGGCCCGGCTATGGCCCGCAGAAGCGCTTTGCCGAGGAGCAGTGCCGGCATGACTGGCTGTTGAACCTGGATGCGGACGAGGTGCCGGTGCCGGAGTTGGAAGGGGCCATCCGCGCCTTGTTCGCGGGTGGCGGCACACCGGCGATGCAGGGTTACCGGATACAGACGGTGATGGCCCTGCCCCATCAGAAGCGGCCGCACCGGTTTGCGCCCCGGCATAATTACATCCGGCTTTATGATCGCCGCCATGGCCGTTTCGCCGACAGCGCCACGCATGACGCGGTGCAGATGCACAGTGGTGCCGTCGGGGCGCTGTCCCCCATCATCGTGCATTATTCCATCCGCAGCCATGGCGACCTGATCGCCAAGCTGAACCGTTATTCCACGGCCCAGGCCGAGGAGATCGTGGCGCGGGGCAAGGGAGGGCGCTATGGGGCGTTCCGGTCCATGGTGGAGTTCCCCGTTAACCTGTTGCGCTACTTCTTCCTGAAGGGCTATTGGGTCTTCGGCCTGTATGGGCTGGAACTGGCCGCGATCATTGCCTTTTTCCGGTTCGCCCGCATCGCCAAGGTGCGAGAAATTTTGCAGCGCCCCTCTTGAAGGTCACAGAGCGCGTCTTACATCTGCGTCCATCCGGGCCCCTCTGGCAGCCAAGGCGTTGGCTGCGATGTCGGATAGAACCCTCGTCGCTGACGCAAGCACTCGGCTGATCCCAAGGAGGCGCTCCCATGGAGCTTCTCACCGCGATCATGCTTGAGCCGGTTCTGGGCAAGGCCCTCTGGCTCTGGCTGGTCTTCATTTCCATCGTCATCGCCCTTCTGGTCTTTGACCTGGGCGTCCTGAACAAGAACGATCACGAAATCGGCGTGCGGGAAAGCCTTGTGCTGTCCGCGCTGTATATCGCCATCGCCGCCGCCTTTGGTGGCTGGGTCTGGTGGTATCTGGGGCCCACGCCGGGCATGCAATATTTCACGGGCTTTGCGCTGGAAAAGGCGCTGGCCATGGATAACGTCTTCGTTATCTCGCTGATTTTCGGCTATTTCGCGATCCCTCGCCTGTATCAGCACCGCGTGCTGTTCTGGGGCATCCTGGGCGTGATCCTGCTGCGCGGCATCATGATCGGTCTGGGCGCGGCCCTGGTCACGGAATTCGACTGGCTGCTCTATATCTTCGGCGGCTTCCTGATCCTGACCGGTGTGAAGATGCTGTTCATGGGCGACAAGGAGCAAACCATGGGCGAAAATGCCATGGTCCGCTTCCTGCGCCGCCATCTGCGCGTCACGGACGGCCTGCACGGCAACGCCTTCTTCGTGAAGCAGCCGGACCCGAAGACGGGCAAGGTCGTGCGCTGGGCCACGCCCCTGTTCCTGGCGCTGCTGATGGTGGAATTCGCCGACATCGTGTTCGCGGTGGACAGCGTGCCGGCCATCTTCGCCATCACGACCGACCCGTTCATCGTCTATACCAGCAACATCTTCGCCATCCTGGGCCTGCGCGCGCTGTATTTTGCACTGGCCGCCATGGTCCACCGCTTCCACTACCTGAAATACGCGTTGGCGGTCGTGCTGGTGTTCATCGGGGGCAAGATTTTCTGGAACCAGATTTATGGCAAGCTGGACCCGGCCATCTCGCTCTCCGTGACCTTCGGTCTGCTGGCCACGGGCGTGCTTTACTCGCTCTACAAGACGCGGGGCGATCGGGGACAGGCGGCCTGACCGGACAGCGCCGGTTCTGGCCAGTCACCCCATCAGCCGGAGATGAGCCCGTCTCGCCTCCGGCTGATGTCATTCCAGTCCACCTTGATGTTGACCGCTGGTCAGCATCAAGGTGGCCCCCAAGCGTCGGGCTGGCGGTCGCCAGCCTCCAATCCGCCAAAGGTCAAACCTTCGGCAGATTGGGATCATTCCGCCGCCAGTACACGCGGCAGCTTGAAGGTCACATTCTCCGTGGCGGTCACCACCTCCTCCACCGTCACGGTGAAGCGTTCGCGCAGGCTGGCCAGCACCTCATCCACCAGCACCTCCGGTGCCGATGCGCCGGCCGTGATGCCCAGGGTGCGGATTTTTTCCAGACGGTCCCAGTCGATCTGGGCCGCGCGCTGCACCAGCATGGCGCGGGTGCAGCCATGGGCGCGAGCCACCTCCACCAGCCGCACGGAGTTCGACGAATTGGGCGCCCCCAGCACCAGCAGCGCATCGGCACGCGGCGCGATGGCCTTCACCGCCCCCTGGCGGTTGGTGGTGGCGTAGCAGATATCCTCCCGCTTCGGCCCGGAAATGCTGGGGAAGCGGACACGCAGCGCATCAACGATGGCGCCGGTATCATCCACCGACAGGGTGGTCTGGGTGGCGAAGGCCAGATTGTCGGGATCGGCAACCTCCAGCCCCGCCACATCCTCCACCGTCTCCACCAGCTTCACGGCCCCTTCCGGCAACTGGCCGATAGTGCCCACCACTTCGGGGTGCCCGGCATGGCCGATCAGCAGGACCGTGCGCCCGGCCTCGTGATGATGCTCGGCCTCCCGATGCACCTTGGAGACGAGCGGACAGGTGGCGTCGACATAGATCATGTTGCGGCGCTGCGCCTCGGCCGGGATGGCCTTGGGCACGCCATGGGCGGAAAAGACCACAGGCCGGTCGTCCGGCACCTCGTCCAGTTCCTTGACGAAAACGGCCCCCTGCGCCTCCAGGCTTTCCACCACGAAGCGGTTATGCACAATCTCATGCCGGACATAGACGGGGGCGCCGAACTTCTTCAGCGCCGTTTCCACGATCTGGATGGCCCGGTCCACCCCGGCACAGAAGCCGCGCGGCGCCGCCAGCAGCACATGCAGGGGCGGAAGCGGGGCGGTGGGGGTGTTATTCTCGGACATGGTGATGGGGGTGTCCCTGTCGATACGTGTCAGTGCCGGGTGCCACGCTTGCGCGGCTGGATGCCCACCTATATTGTCGCAACCCGGCGTGTGGGAAGGTGCCATTCTTATGACATGGTCGCCGCCCATTCATGTCCCGGTAATGGAAGTGAACGGACATTTGATGACCAGCCCCATGATGACCACCCGGCCCAACCATAGCCCGGTTCCGACCGCCAGGAAAGCCGCCCGCCGATGGACCCTGGCCGCCCTTGCCGGCATGGGTATGCTGGCGCTGTCCGGTTGTGCCGAAAATGATGCCATGGTGGCGGGCTGCCCCAATGTCGGCATCCTGCGCGATGCCGGGACCCTGCGCACCGACCAGGGTGTGGCCATCCTGTCCGGCATCCTGGCCAATTGCGGGTATGACGATACGTCGGTCACCATCGCCGCCAACCTGATGATCACCGGTCGCGCCAATGAGGGTGCGTCGGGCGGCACAATCCCCGTCACCTATTTCGTGGCCGTCACCGACCCGAACCGCAACATCATCTCCAAGAAGAGCTTCTCCACCAATGTGCCCGCAGGCGACAATGTGCAGGAGACGCTGACCCAGGTCATCCCCGTGCCCAAGACCATGGATGCCCGCTGGTACGAGGTTCTGGTCGGTTTTCAGTTGACGCCGGAACAGGTGGCGACCAACCGGAATTCCAACGAAGGCCGGTAAGCGCATCGCGCGGGGTCACGGCTGCGCGACTTTACATTGACAGCGGCGCCGCAAAGCGTAGTTTGGCGCCGATCAGCCGACGACCCCATGCGGGAGAGACCGGTAGCCTGCCCTCTTACCAGGAACAGGATATCGGCGCCGAAGGAGCAACCGCCCCCGGAAACTCTCAGGCAAAAGGACCGCGAAGGGTAGGCACATCTGGAAAGCAGGCGGGCTCGGGTTCACCGGGCCGACAGCCCACCGACGGAGTAAGTGGACGCCGAATGGCGCCGCGAATCTCTCAGGGGCCAGGACAGAGGGGGGCAACCGCCGCGGGGACGATCCCCGTGACGGGTGAAACCTGTCCTGATGGGAGTGCCCCACCTTGGGTGACACCGGCCTGCTGCGTACGCCGCTTTATGATCTGCATGTGGAACGGGGCGCCAAGATGGTGCCATTCGCCGGCTATGACATGCCGGTTCAGTATCCGCTGGGCGTGCTGAAGGAACATCTGCATACCCGCGCCCGCGCCGGCCTGTTCGACGTGTCCCATATGGGGCAGGTCCGCCTGCGCGGCAGCAGCATCGATGCCGTCATCCAGGCGCTGGAAGCGCTGGTGCCGGGCGATATCGCCGCCCTGGCGCCGGGCCGCATCCGCTACACCATGTTCACCAATGATGAAGGCGGCATCCTGGATGACCTGATGGTCACCCGGTTCGAGGATCACCTGTATGTGGTGATCAATGCCGGCTGCAAGACCGAGGATCTGGCCCATCTGAAGGCCGGTCTGCCCGCCGATGTGACCATCGATTATCTGGGCGACGATGCCGGCCTGCTGGCCCTGCAGGGGCCGGAAGCGGCATCCGTCATGGCCCGCCTGCTGCCCGAGGCGGCGACGATGGGCTTCATGAGCGCGCGCGCCGCAACGATCGACGGTATTCCGGTGCAGATCAGCCGGTCCGGCTATACCGGTGAGGACGGATACGAGATCAGCGTGGGTGCAGCGGATGCTTCGACGCTGGCCCGTCTGCTGCTGGCCCAGGACGGGGTGGAAGCGATCGGCCTGGGTGCCCGCGATTCGCTGCGTCTGGAAGCCGGCCTGTGCCTTTATGGCCATGATATCGACACCACCACCAACCCGGTGGAAGCGGCCCTGACCTGGACCATCTCCAAGCGCCGCAAGACCGATGGCGGCTTCCCCGGTGCGGCCGTGGTTCAGGCGCAACTGGCCAGCGGGCCCACCCGCCGCCGCGTGGGTATCCTGCCGGAAGGCAAGGCCCCGGCCCGCGAACATACCGAAATCCAGGACCTGTCCGGCAATCGTATCGGGGAAATCACCAGCGGCGGCTTCGGCCCCACCGCCGGCGGCCCCGTCGCCATGGGCTATGTGGATGCCGGTTCCGCCGCGGTCGGCACGCCGGTCCAGTTGATCGTGCGCGGCAAGGCGCTGCCGGCCAAGGTGGCCGCCATGCCCTTTGCACCGCATCGTTATTTCAAGGGCTAAGCCCCTCCATCCAACGTTATCCCCAAACGAAAGACCGACCCATGACCATCCGTTTCACCAAGGACCATGAGTGGATCAAGCTGGACGGCGGCGTCGCCACCGTCGGCATCACCGACTATGCCCAGAATGCGCTGGGTGACGTGGTGTTCGTCGAGGTGCCGGACGCCGGCAAGGTGCTGGAGCAGGGCAAGGATGCCGCCGTTGTCGAATCGGTGAAGGCCGCTTCGGAAATCTACGCCCCCGTCGACGGTACCGTTCTGGAGGGCAACGCCGCCCTGGGTGACGATCCCTCGCTGGTCAACACCGCGCCGGAAGGTGATGGCTGGTTCTTCAAGATGTCGATCAAGGACATGGCGCAGTTCGAGGCGCTGATGGACGAAGCCGCCTACAAGTCCTTCACCGAGGGGCTGTGATGCGTTACCTGCCGCTGACGGATGCCGACCGTTCGTCCATGCTGGCCACCATCGGGGTGGACAGTGTGGACGCCCTGTTCCGTGACGTGCCCGACCATGCCCGTCTGCCGGGCAAGATCGCCAGCCTGCCCGACCATAAGGGCGAGTTGGAGGTGGAACGCCACCTGTCCCGCCTGGCCGCCAAGAATGTCACGGCATCGTCCGTGCCCTTCTTTGTGGGGGCCGGTGCCTACAAGCACCATGTGCCCGCCTCGGTCGATCAGATCCTGCTGCGGGGCGAGTTCCTGACCAGCTACACACCCTATCAGCCGGAAGTGACGCAGGGCACGCTGCAATACCTGTTCGAATTCCAGACCCAGGTGGCGCTGCTGACCGGCATGGATGTGGCCAACGCCTCCATGTATGACGGGGCCACGGGCACGGCCGAGGCCGTCCTGATGGCCGCCCGCGTCAACAAGCGTAACAAGGTCATCCTGTCCGGCGGCCTGCACCCGCATTACCGCGAAGTGGTGGAAACCACCTGCGGCGTGATGGGCATGGATATCCGCGCCCAGGCGCCGGACTGGAAGAATGCCGAGGATCTGGCCGCGTTGCTGGATGCCGAGACGGCCTGCGTTGTCGTTCAGACCCCGTCCCTGTTCGGCCATCTGCGCGACTTCACCGCGCTGTGCGATGCCGCCCACGCCAAGGGCGTGATGGTCATCGTGGTGGTGACGGAGGTGGTATCGCTGGGCCTGCTGCCCTCCCCCGGCTCCATGGGGGCCGACATCGTGGTGTGCGAGGGGCAGAGCATCGGCAATGGCCTGAATTTCGGCGGTCCTTATGTCGGGCTGTTCGCCACGCGCGACAAATATGTGCGGCAGATGCCGGGCCGCCTGTGCGGCCAGACCGTGGATGCCGATGGCAAGCGCGGTTTCGTGCTGACGCTGTCAACGCGCGAACAGCATATCCGCCGCGAAAAGGCGACGTCGAACATCTGCACGAATTCCGGCCTGTGTGCGCTGGCCTTCACCATCCACCTGTCGCTGCTGGGCGAACAGGGTCTGGTGAGCCTCGCCCGCATCAACCACGCCAATGCCGTGACCCTGGCCGACAAGCTGTCGACCGTGAAGGGCGTCAGCGTCGTCAATGACGGGTTCTTCAACGAATTCACGGTGAAGCTGCCCAAGAAGGCGGCCAAGGTCGCCTCCAAGCTGGCGGCCAAGGACATCCTGGCCGGCGTGCCGGTCAGCCGCCTGTACCCGGATGTGGAAGGGCTGGACGATCTGCTGCTGATCGCCGCGACGGAGATCAACAGCGTGGAAGATATGGACGCGCTGGTGCGCGGCCTGGAAGAGGTTCTCTGATGGCCATGAATAATCAGGGTCGCGACAGCACCCCTCATTCCGTGTCGGTCACGGGCGAGGTCGTCACCTTCACCGGCAACAAGGCGTTGCAGCAGGAAGAAGCGCTGATCTTCGAACTGGACAATCCGGGTGCGGTGGGCGTCGACCTGCCGGAACCGGTGACCACCAAGACCCGCCTGGGCGGCCTGTCTCCCCGCGTCGGCGTCGGCCTGCCGCAACTGGCCGAGCCCGACGTGGTGCGCCATTACACGCGCCTGTCCCAGAAAAACTTTGCCATCGACACGACCATGTACCCGCTGGGGTCGTGCACGATGAAGCATAACCCGCGCCTGAACGAGAAGATGGCCCGTCTGCCGGGCTTCAGCGATATCCACCCGATGCAGCCGGTTGAAACGGTGCAGGGGGCGCTGGAACTGATCGATCAGTTGGCGCACTGGCTGAAGACACTGACCGGCATGCCCGCCGTCGCCATGTCGCCGGGGGCCGGTGCGCATGGGGAGCTGTGCGGCCTGATGGCCATCCATGCCGCCTTGGACGCTCGGGGCGAAAGCCATCGCCGCCGCGTGCTGGTGCCCGAGTCTGCCCATGGCACCAACCCGGCCACGGCCGCCTTCTGCGGCTTCACCGTGGACACGATCCCGGCCGAAGAGAATGGCCGCGTCAGTGTGGAGGCCGTGAAGGCCAAGCTGGGCGATGATGTCGCCTGCATCATGCTGACCAATCCCAATACCTGCGGCCTGTTCGAACCGCAGATCCGGGAAATCGCCGATGCCGTTCACGCGGCCGGCGGCTATTTCTACTGCGACGGCGCCAATTACAACGCCATCGTCGGGCGCGTGCGCCCCGCCGATCTTGGCGTGGACGCCATGCATATCAACCTGCACAAGACCTTCTCCACACCCCATGGCGGTGGCGGTCCGGGTTCCGGCCCCGTGGTCCTGTCCGATGCCCTGGCCCCCTTCGCCCCCCTGCCCTTTGTGGTGCATGGCAAGGACGGGTTCGACCTGATCGAACATACCAAGGATGCGGGCAAGGCCCAGCCCTTCGGCCGCCTGAAGGGTTTCCATGGTCAGATGGGCATGTTTGTGCGGGCGCTGGCCTATATCCTGTCCCACGGGGCGGATGGGCTGCGTCAGGTATCGTCCGATGCCGTGCTGAACGCCAACTACATCCTGGCCAGCCTGAAGGACGTGATGTCGGCCAGCTTCGAAGGGCCGTGCATGCACGAGGCCCTGTTCGATGACCGCTTCCTGAAGGGCACGGGCGTAACCCCGCTGGACTTCGCCAAGGCGATGATCGACGAGGGCTATCACCCGATGACCATGTACTTCCCCCTGGTGGTCCATGGCGCCCTGCTGATCGAGCCGACGGAAACCGAAAGCAAGCGCACGCTGGACCAGTTCATCGGCACCATGCGGCACCTGGCGGAGAAGGCCAAGGCTGGCGATCTGGCCCATTTCCAGGCCGCCCCCCGCCTGACCCCGCGCAAGCGCCTGGACGAAACCCAGGCCGCCCGCAAGCCGGTTCTGCGCTGGGTGAAGCCGGCCCTGGTCATCCCGGCGGCCCAGGCGGCCGAGTAATCAGCCCGCCAAAGCCGGCCGGTGAGCCCCGAAAGGGGATCCAACGGCCGGCTTTGCATTGCTTTTGTTTCAGCGCGATGAAGTCATCGCGTGATTTGTTACAGCATGGGAGGTATATTCATCCCCCATGCGCTTTTCCTTGCCGCACCTTGTGCGCCCCTTGTCAGCCCTTGCCGCCATCCTGGCCCTGACCGCCGGGATGATTGAAGCGCGCGCCCGCGATCTCACCGCCCTGGAACGCGACCGGCCCATCGTCGTCGCGTCCGACCCCTGGTGTCCCTATGCCTGCGACCCTGATGCCGACGGGCGCGAAGGCTATATGGTGGACCTGACCCGTGAGATATTTGAAGGACTTGGCTTCAAGGTGGAGTATCGCGTCGTCAATTTCGCGATGATGAAACGTATGGCGAAGGATGGCAGCGCCACCGCCTTGCCAGGCATGGCGTCCGACATGGAAGGCGCCGTTCTGTTGCCGGTATTGGCCCAGGGCAACTCCGCCAACGCCGTTGCCCTGGCCCGCAGCCAGGGCTTCAACTACACCAAACCACAGGATTTCGAGCGCTTCCGCCTGGGTGTCATCAAGGATTACGATTATGGCGGAGCGTTACAGGAGTATGTTGACCAGAATACCCATAATTCGGAACGAATTACCGTTTTAAGCGGATTCGGCTATTCGCATCTGGTGCAGGGGCTGCGCATGCTGACCGCCGGGCGCATCGACATGCTGCTGGACGACCACAATGTCTTACGCTGGCAGATGCGGCGCATGGGCATGCAGCAACAATTGACAACCTTGTCATTGAAGGATGACGCCGACCTGTTTGTCGGCTTCTCCCAGAACGATCCCCGCGCCCCCGAACTGGCACGCCTCATGGCCGAGGGGACAAGGCGGATGCGGGAGAATGGGCGTCTGGCGGCGATCATGCGGAATTACGGGCTGGAAGAGCAGGCGGCCCTGCTTTCCAACTGATTTTCATCGCAACCGCCCGGCCGATTATCTACCCTTCGCTTCCCTGTGAGGGGGATAATTGTCAGAAAAGGGTTTCGGGTGATGACGGACGGGTTGCCCCTGGTGCTGCATGTGGGCTGCGGCGTTGCCGATCCGGCCAAGCTGCCGGAACAGTTCTTCACGCCGGGTCAATGGCGGGAAGTCCGGTTCGACATCAATCCGGACGTGGTCCCCGACATTATCGGCAGCATCACCGACATGTCGTCGGTGGCGACGGCGTCGGTGGATGCCGTCTGGTCATCGCATAATCTGGAACATGTCTTCCCGCATGAGGTGCCGGTGGCGCTGGCGGAATTCCGCCGGGTGCTGCGGCCGGGCGGATTCGCCCTGATCACCCTGCCCGACCTGCAGCAGGTTGCCGAACTGGTGGCGGCGGACCGGCTGGAGGATGCGGCCTATCACTCCCCGGCCGGCCCGATATCGCCGCTGGACATTCTGTATGGCTGGCGGGTCGATCTGGAGCGCGGCAACCATTACATGGCGCACAAGACGGGTTTCACCGCCACCAGCCTGCGCCGCGCCCTGGAACAGGCGGAATTCCCCGATGTGCGCGTTATCCGCGACGGGAAATTTGCGCTCTGGGCCACGGCCCACGTCCCGGCACCGTGAGAAATCGAAATGAAGTCCGGAAATTCGGTTTTCACCGCCTGCGGCACGACGATTTTCGAGGTGATGTCGCGGCTGGCCGATCAGCACAAGGCCATCAATCTGGGCCAGGGCTTCCCCGACGGCAATGGCCCGCCCGATGTGGTGACGGCCGCCGCCACCTGGCTGAACGATGGCTGGAACCAGTACCCGCCCATGCCGGGCCTGCCCGCGCTGCGCCAGGCCCTGGCCGCCCATAATGCCCGATTCTATGGTCTGGCGGTGGATTGGGCGACCGAAACGCTGGTGACCAGCGGGGCGACGGAGGCACTGGCCGCCTGCCTGTTCGGCCTGCTGGAACCGGGGGACGAGGTGGTGCTGTTCCAACCCCTCTATGACAGCTACGCCCCCATCATCCGCCGCGCCGGTGCCGTACCCCGGTTTGTCAGCCTGAAGGCGCCGGACTGGTCCTTTACGGCGGGCGACCTGGATGCGGCCTTCAATGAACGGACCAAACTGGTCCTGATCAACAATCCGCAGAACCCGGCCGGCAAGGTGTGGTCGCGGGAGGAGCTGGACCTGCTGGCCTCCTACGTCCTGCGGCACGATACGATGGCCGTATGTGACGAGGTTTACGAGCATCTGGTCTTTGACGGGCGCCGGCACATTCCGCTGATGTCGCTGCCCGGCATGCGCGACCGCACAATGCGCATCGGCTCGGCCGGCAAGACCTTTTCGCTGACCGGGTGGAAGGTCGGCTATGTCACTGGCCCGGCCGCCCTGCTGGCCCCCGTCATCAAGGCCCACCAGTTCCTGACCTTCACCACCCCGCCCAATCTGCAGCATGCGGTGGCGTTGGGCCTCAACAAGGACGACGCCTATTTCGCCGGGCTGGCCGACGACATGGCGCGGCGGCGTAACGTCCTGTCGGCGGGCCTGCGCGCGGCGGGGCTGGTGGTCCTGCCCTGTGCGGGCACCTATTTCCTGACCGTCGATCTGGCGGCCAGCGGCATCGAGATGGATGACAAATCCTTCTGCCAGCATCTGACGGAAAGGGTCGGCGTGGCCGCCATTCCGATCAGCGCCTTTTTCGAACAGGACGCCCCCACCCATCTGGTGCGTTTCTGCTTCTGCAAGCGTGACGAAGTGCTGGAGGAAGCGGTTCGGCGGCTGGGCCAGGGAATAAAAGGCGGACGATAAGCGCAGAGAGCGGGCAGCCACCTCCCGCTTACGCCAACTCCTCCACCCCATCGCGCGACAGCCTGAACACCCGGTCCTGCGGTACAGGCAGGCTACAGGCTGCATCCTGGTCCAGGCCCGCATAATGGCCGCGCAGGATGCGCCCGCTCATGCCGTGCGAAATGGCAATGGTGGGACGGTCCACTTCCATCACAAAGCCCAGCAGCCGCTCGCGCACACCCTCATACCGCTCGCCATTGGGGGCGTGGAACTGCCAGCCATAGGGGCCGTGGCTCTCCAGCCAGGGATTGGCCGCCTCGACCTCCCGTCTGGTCATGCCTTCCCAGTCACCGAAGGAGACCTCGGCCAGCCGCGCATCCAGCGTGACGGGCAGGTCCAGATGGCGGTTGATGATGCGGGTCGTTTCCTGCGTCCGGCCCAGCGGGCTGGAAACCAGCCGCACCACGTCCCGCCAGCCGGGAATATCCGCCATCAGGCGTTTCAGAATGATGCCCACCTGTTCAGCCTGGGCACGACCCGTCTCCGTCAGATCGCTGTCCAACTGCCCCTGGCAGCGGGCCTCCACATTCCAATGGGTCTGGCCGTGCCGGACCAGCAGGATGGGATGGCCGGCGATGACCTTTGTTTGCAGCATCATGTCCATGGGATTAGGGCCACTTCACTTCCGGCGGCAGGGACATCAGGATGGCCTCGATATTGCCGCCAGTTTTCAGCCCGAACAGGGTGCCGCGGTCATGCAGCAGGTTGAATTCGACATAGCGGCCGCGGCGCACCAACTGATGCTCCCGCTGCGCCGCATTCCATTCCTGGCGCATGCGCCGCGCCACAATGCGCGGATAGGCGTCCAGGAACGCTTCTCCCACCGCCCGCGTGAAGGCAAAATCCGCTGCCCAGTCGCCGGTATCCAACTGATCATAGAAAATGCCGCCCACGCCGCGCGGCTCGTTGCGGTGGGGCAGGAAGAAGTAGCGGTCGCACCATTCCTTGAACCGCGCGTAATAGTCGGCGCCATAAGGGTCGCACGCCGCCTTCAGCGCGGCATGGAAATCCGCCTTGTCCTCTTCCGTCTCCACCCCTTCCAGGAACATGGGCGTCAGGTCCGCCCCGCCGCCAAACCAGTTCTGACTGGTCACCAGCATGCGTGTATTCATGTGGACGGCGGGAACCAGGGGGCTGCGCATATGCGCCACCAGGCTGATGCCACTGGCCCAGAAATGGCCATCCTCTCCCGCCCCCGTGATCGACCCCCGGAATTCGGGGGAGAAGGTGCCGTGAACGGTGGAGACATTTACCCCCACCTTCTCGAACACGCGGCCCTTCATCACGCTCATCACGCCGCCGCCGCCTTCGGCCCCGTCATGGTTGGGACGGTCCCATTCCTTGCGCTCGAATCGCCCGGCGGTCAGGCCGGCATGCGGGCCACCGGCCAAGGCATCCTCCAGCCCCTCGAACGCGGCACAGATCCGGTCGCGCAGGCTTTCGAACCAGGCTTTGGCCTGGGCTTGACGGTCGGCCAGGATGGCGGGCGGCGGCAGGGCGGTGGGCATGGGCGGGTCCGGGTGGAAGCAGCGGGAATGATGAAGGGTTTAACCCTTCCCGACCTCGCTGGGAATGGCTGTTTCGCCGCCATCGCCTGCCACCTGCCTCAACACCTCACCCAAAACCATCGCCGCCGCGATGGCGACATTGAGCGAGCGTGTGCCCGGCATCATGGGGATCAGCACCCGCACATCCGCCGCCCCATGCACATCATCGGGCACGCCGGCACTTTCCCGGCCCAGCAGCAATATGTCGTCGGGCTGATAGGCGACCTGCGTATAGGGCACGGCGGCCCGCGTCGTCAGCAGGACCAGACGCCCCCGCCTTTGCGCCTGGAACGCGCTCCAGCTCAGATGGCGGGTCACATCGGCATGGTCGGCATAATCCATGACGGAACGCTTCATGCGCTTGTCGTCCAGGATGAAGCCGCAGGGTTCGATGATGTCCAGCCCGACGCCGGTACAGGCGCCAAGACGCATCAGGGTGCCGGCATTCTGCGGAATGTCGGGCTGGTAAAGGGCAAGGCGGGGCAAGGTCTTAGGTCAGCACATCCAGGAACATGCCGCGGCGGTACCGGGCCGGCAGGCGCAGCATGCCATCCACGATCAGGGCGGCCAGTTCCTTGGCGTTGGGCCAGCGGTTGCCGGGCCGTCCCATGGGAATGGGGCGGCCGCCGGGGCCCGTGACGGGCATGACGCCGCGACGCCCGCCGCCCTCGATGACGCTGCCACCCAGGCCCGTGGGGCCGGCGGCAGTGGGGTTCATGCGTGTATCGACCATCTTTGCGTCGCCCGGACTGGAAAAGCCTGATGACATCCTATAAGCAAAGCGGGCCGCACGGAAGGGGGCACCCGGGCCTGGCGCATGGCGGAAATGCTGATCTCTGCCCCCGCCCATGGGCTTGACTCTGTCCCCCCCCTCGTTTATCAACGCGGCTTCGTTGGTTGGGGGAGACCCTGACCGGCAAGGTCTTTTTCGTCTTAGGTAGGCCCCGGTCCTGTTTCCGTGGCCGCCAGCAGCAAGAGAATAGGTGTTCCATGTCCCGCAAGTGCGCCGTGACCGGCAAGGGTGTGCAGACCGGCAATAACGTCTCTCACGCCAACAACAAGTCCCGCCGGCGCTTCCTGCCGAACCTGCAGGAAACCTCGCTGATGTCCGACGCGCTGGGCCGCATGGTCCGTCTGCGCCTGTCGACCAACGGCATCCGCACGATCGAGCACAAGGGTGGCCTGGACGCCGCTCTGCTGGACATCGCCGACGCCAAGCTGGACATTGATGCCCGCAAGGTGAAGAAGCAGATCCAGAAGGTTCTGGCCGCCAAGACCGCCGCCTGATCGGCGTCTGTCGGTTCCAGGTTCGCTGCTGACGGTATCGTCGGCCCCGCGAGACACCCGTTCGGGTCGTTTCGCGGGGCCGCTGCCGTTTCGGGATGTTATTGTTCCCTCAGGCGCCGGGCGCCGCTATCCGGCGGCTTGGCTTACGGCACCTGGAGGTGCCGCGGCGGCCGGTCGCCGCCGAAGCGGCTTCCGGCCAAGCCGCAAGCCGCGCCCCAACCCGCTTATGTTCAGGCTGCTCCGCCCATGTCGCTGTCCCCCGCCGACCTGATCGCCTTTCTGAACGCGGTGCCGCCAGAAGCGCTGCTGCTGTGCCAGGCCCTGTTCTGCTTCGGCACGATCCTGCTGATGGTGCGGCTGTTCGGGGCGCCCGGCCTTTATCTCTACATCGCCACGGCCGTGATCGCGGCGAATGTGGAGGTGTTGAAGGCGGTGCAGTTCGGTTTTTATGACCATCCCGTCGCCATGGGTACGGTGCTGTTCGGTTCCACCTATCTGGCCACCGACATATTGACCGAACATTACGGGCGCGATGCGGCGCGCAAGGCGGTGTTCCTGTCCTTTGCCGCCTATCTTCTGTTCACCCTGTTCATGATCATCACCCTGGGCTACCGCCCCATGACGCCGGAACAGGCCGGCAGCGACATGGAATGGGCCCTGCCCATGCAGGACCATATCGCCGCCATCTTCACCCCCGCCCCCGCCCTGTTCGCGGCGGGCATGACGGCCTATCTGACCAGCCAATTGTTCGACGTCTGGGTCTACCAGCGCATTCGCGGGGCCACCGGCGACCGGCACCTGTGGCTGCGCAATAATGGCAGCACCATGCTGTCGTCGCTGGTCGACAATGTCATCTTCTCCGTCCTGGCCTGGGTCGTCTTCGCCCCCGACCCGGTCGGCTGGGACGCGCTGTTCTACACCTATATCCTGGGCACCTATGGCATGCGGGTGGTGCTGTCGATTCTGGACACGCCCTTCATGTACCTGTCGCGGCGCATGGTGCGGCGGGTGGAGGCCGGCCGTTGAAACCTGCGCGAGCCCACCCGCAAAATGCGGAATTGCCTATTCCGGTCTACACGTGCTGATAATCATCAGCCGACTGATCAAGGGACACGCCTGCGCCGATGACAATTCACCATGCTATCTGGTCCGTAGGCCATCCGCCGGTGTCTCTTGCCCGGGCAAAGCTTCCCAGTGAGAAGACACTGGAGGAGATGATTGTAGCAGCCCCGGAAATCCTGTCGGATTCCTGGATGCTGATCGGTCGGCAGGCAAAAACCAGCCATGGCGGCATCATCGACCTGCTGGCCATCGCCCCCGATGGCACGCTCGTCCTGATCGAATTGAAGCGGGACAAGACACCTTGGACCGTGATCGCCCAGGCGCTTGATTATGCGACGTGGGTGGAAAGCCTGGAACCGCAGGATATCGTTGCAATCTATAGCCGTTTCTCCAAAGGGCGAAGCCTCTCAGACGATTTTCGGGCGCGTTTTGGCGGATCGCTCAATGACGAGATGTTGAATCGCGCGCATGAGATCGTTGTTGTCGCAGCCGAACTGGACGCTAGTTCGGAGCGGATCGTCACCTATCTGGCCGATCGCGGGATCGCCATCAATGTACTCTGTTTCCAGGTTTTCACCTTTGGCGGCCAGCAGCTTCTCAGTCGCGTGTGGCTGAATGATCGTGTCGATCCTCCGGTGGAAAAGAAATCGGACGCTGGCGGGGGCCCTGAGCCTTGGAACGGCGAGTTCTACGCCTCCTTCGGCGTTGGCTCCAGCCGATCATGGAACGAGGCCGTGCGCTATGGCTTCATCAGTGCCGGCGGGGCCAGTTGGTACAGCAAGACGCTTGGACTGCTGAAGGCCGGCGACCGCATATGGGTGAAATCGCCGGATCACGGCTTCGTCGGCGTCGGCATCGTCACCGGAACGGCTGAGCCGGCGGCGGATTTCCAGCTAATGAACGACATGGGCGAGCGGGTGCCGGCCCTGGATATCTTGAAGGAAGGCGACTATCACCGCGCCTTCGCCGATGATCCGGACCGATGCGAATGGTTCGTCTCTGTGGATTGGCTTGCCACCGTTCCGCTGAATCAGGCGGTCAAGGAGATTGGCCTTTTCGGCAATCAGAATACCGTCTGCCGCCCGACCACGCCAAAGTGGCGGACGACGGTGGAATATTTGAAAACCCGATTTGCCGTGGTGGACGGCTAGCAACACTCGGGTTGCCGAGAGCACCCCTTCCCCGTAAGGACAAAAGCGGCCATTCTCCTTCAGATGTCTGGCAGCGAAGGACAAGACCGATGTCAGTGATCGACGTGACACGGCTCTCAGCCCAGCAGAAGCTCGACCTGATCGCCGAGCTGTGTGACAGCCTGGACGCAGCAGACATTCCACTCTCGCCGGCCTGGAAGGCCGAGTTGGAGCGGCGGAATGCCGATTTTGAAGAAATGCGCGATCAGACAGAGCCATGGGAGCAAGTGCGAGCGGCACTCCAGGCTGACCGGATCTGATGTTGCGTGTCCTTGTACTGCCACCAGCGCGGGCAGAAATGGACGCAGCCCGACGCTGGTACGACCAGCAGATGGACGGGCTGGGTGTGCGCTTCCTCGCTGAGATCGATCATCTGATCCGCCGCCTTGCTGAAAATCTCCGGGCGTTCCCGCTCAGCCATAATGGATTGCGGCGGGCGCTGCTGCGGCGCTTCCCCTACGCCCTGTTCTTCCGGGTCGAACCCGAGGCCATCTATATTCTAGCCTGTGCCCATAACCATCGCGATCCGGCTACGTGGCCGCGCTGATGGTCCTCGCCCCTTCCTGCCTGCTATTCGCTGGCACCCCCTATACAAGTGCGACTGGCTCCCCCATACCCAGGAGCATCATCTTCAGCGATCCTTTGCGGTTCTTCACGCCATGTCCATTTCCTACCCCGGTTTTTCCTTCGACATCACGCACCGTGACCCGGCGGGCAGCAAGGCGCGCATCGGCACCTTGATGACGCCGCATGGCGCCATCCAGACGCCGAATTTCATCTTCTGCGGCACCAAGGCGGCCATCAAGGGGCTGACGACGGAGCAGATGCGCGACGAGAAGACCGACATCATCCTGGCCAATACCTATCATCTGATGATCCAGCCGGGGGCCGATCTGGTGGCCAAGCTGGGTGGGCTGCATAAGATGATGAACTGGCACGGGCCGATGCTGACCGACAGCGGCGGCTACCAGATCTTCGCCATGGGCCATGGGTCGGTGGCGGATGAGGTGAAGGGGCGGCGGACGACGACGCGGGAAAAGACCCTGTTGAAGATCACCGAGGAGGGGGCGACCTTCCGGTCCTATACCAACGGGGAAAAGCTGTTCCTGACGCCGGAAAAGTCCATCGATATCCAGCGCAAGCTGGGCCCCGATTTCGTGGTGCAGTTGGATGAATGCACGCCCTTCCATGTGGACCGGAAATACACCGCCCGATCGATGAAGATGTCGCATCGCTGGGGCGACCGGTCGCTGACGGCGTTCAAGGAATTTGGCGGTATCTCGGCCAACGGCCTGCCGCAGGCCATGTATGGCATTGTCCAGGGCGGGGTCTATCCCGACCTGCGCAAGGAGAGTGCGGAGATCGTGGCAAACCAGGATTTCTTCGCCACCGCTGTCGGCGGCTGCCTGGGCGCCACGCGTGAGCAGATGCATGATGTGGTGGGCATGGCCATGGCGCATGTGCATCCCACCCGGCCCGTCCATCTTCTGGGCATTGGCGGCATTGTCGATATTTTCGAGGGCGTGGCGTTGGGCATCGACACGTTCGACTGTGTCAGCCCGACGCGAATCGCCCGCCATGGCTGGGCGCTGGCACCGGGCGTGAAGGGCGAGCGGTTGAACATGCGCAATGCCCGGTTCAAGGATGATGACGGCCCCATCGATCCCGAATGCGGCTGTTTTGCCTGCCGTACCGCCAGCCGTGGCTATATCCACCACCTGCTGAAGGCGGAGGAGATGCTGGGCATGCAGTTGCTGACCATGCACAATGTCCACACCATGAACCGCCTGATGCGCGATATCCGCGCCGCCATCGTCACCAGCACCCTGGCCGAGGCGCGGCGCAAATGGGTGTGGCAACCTGGGGATGGCGAATGACCCCGCCGGCCAGCGGCAGCAATGCGTCCGCCATCGTCGCCGGCCTGTCCGGCGTGGTGGATGAACATCTGCGCTGGCTGACGCAATGGCACAAAGCGGCCCTGTTCACGCGCGACAGCGGGCTGTCAGGACCGGAGGCGGCACCCGAACCCTCTGGATTCGCGGCCTGGGTGGCGCGGGTAAAACAGGGCAGCGTGGCCCATCAACCGGCCTTCGACCGGCTGGTGCAACTGCATGACCAATTGCACCGCATGGGCCGCCTGACCCTGATGCGCGCGGCCGAGGGGGATGCCCCGGATTTCGGCACCTACAAGGCCGTGCTGGAGAAATTCGACGAGTTCATCCAGCAATGCCGCCGCATCGAACGCGCCCTGTCGGTAGCAGGCAGCGGCATCGACCCGCTGACGGGCCTGCGCAACCGCACGGGGCTTTCTGAGGAAGTGTCGCGCGAACTGGCGCGCTTTGCCCGCACCGGGCAGCCCTTCTGCGTGGCGCTCTGCGATCTGGACAAGTTCAAATCGGTGAACGACACCTATGGGCACGAGGCGGGCGACCGCGTGCTGGTAGCGGCGGCCGGCTGTCTGACCCGCGGTATCCGCGCCATTGACGAGGCCTTCCGCATGGGGGGCGAGGAAATCCTGATCCTGCTGAAGGAAACCCACCTGACCGAGGCGATGGTGGTGCTGGAAAGGCTGCGCGCCGATCTGGCGGCCACCCCGGTGCAACTGGCCGACGGGCAGGTGCTGCGCGTGACGGCCAGCTTCGGTGCGGCGGAGGTGGGGACGGATATCGGCGTCGACGCCCTGGTCGACCGCGCCGACCAGGCGCTCTACGCCGCCAAGCATGGAGGGCGCAACCGGGTAGAGGCGTGGCGGGAACCGGCCACGCCCTGACGGGGCTTACTGGATGATGATCACCGGGAACATGTTGGCCCGGATCGACTTGTCCAGTTCGGTATCGAGATCACCCACCAGATCACGGACCAGATCGGTCATGGTCTTTTCACGCTGGGCCAGGGTCACGTCCTCTGCCACGGTGGTGGAGCGGGCGACGGCGGCCGACACGCTGCCGGTGTACCCGCGCGAGGTGCCCTCGACCACGATATCGACCGCGAACTTGCCCTCATATTTCTGCGACTGGTCCTTTGTGAACCAGCCCTTGATGCCCTTGGTCCGGTCCAGGTCGATCTCCTTGACCGACGCGTCCTTGATGATGACCCGTGCCTTGCCCTGCGTCCCGCCGGCCTTCAGGCGCGTGCTGGCCCACAGGCGCACGGCGTCCGAGGGGGTCAACGGCAATTCGTGATCGATATTGGGCGGCGCCATGGGCGCCACATACTGGCTTTCCACCTCAATGCTGGCTACGTCCAGCACGATGGCCTCTCGCCCGGAAAAATCCACGATGGACTGAGCGGCGACGGGCAGGACGGCCAGCAGCGGGGCAGTCAGGGCGAGGCTCAGCAGCGAACGGCGCAGCATGATGGGATTCCTGTTTTGGGTCCGAACGACAGCGAAGGATAAGATCACCCCGCGTCGTGGCAGTTTCATGGCGGGCATCCTGCCTTCACATTGTGCAATCGGCAAGTGTGCACCGCCGAAGACGGTGGATCAGGCCAGGGTGTCGATGGCGCTGCGTTCCATGTCATCCTGGGTGCGGATGATGGCCAGATTGGCCTGGAAGGCGCGCAGGGAGGATATCTGGTCCACCCGCTCGCTGACGGGATCGACATTGGGGGCCGCCACCAGACCGTCAGCATTCGCATCCGGGCTGTCGGGCTGATATTCGGGGATATAGGCTGGTGTCGTGGGACGGGCCACGACACGGGTTCCCTGTCCCTGGCCATTGGCGCCGGTCACGGCCGTCTGCCCGAAACTCTGCGGCTGATAGGCCTGGGTCTGACCGGGCTGCACGCTGCCATCGGCCGCCGGGATGGCACCCGTGCTGCGATGGTTGGCCACATTATTGGCACTGCCATTCAGTCGCTGCGTCTGGGCCAGCGCGCCGGACAGGGCCGCGCCGATGCCACCGATGGACATGGTTGCACCTTATCTGTCTAACCGGATCATTCTCGCGCCGATGGCGCGCGGCGGCAAGCACGGGAAAGGATAGGCCGGAAAAGCAACGGCCAGCCCCGATACCGGGGCTGGCCATGCCTGGACCACTTGGATTGATCAGGCGGGATAAGGCCCGCCTTTTATCAGAAAGCGTAGGTCAACGTCGCGACGAAGCGGCCATCACCCAGCGGCGCAGCGCCCTTTACGTCGGTGTCGGTGTACTTCAGGTCAACCGTGAACGGCTCCAGCTTGATGGCGACGCCACCCTGGTAGTCCTGGTAGCTGGCGCCGCCACCCAGCTCGTTAAAGCCGATGGCGCCATAGACGGAAATTGTATCTGTCACAGCCACCGAGGCGCCGCCCGCGAAGTACCAGGCATCGGTGCTGACGCCATAGAATTCCGGCGAGTAGTAGACCTTACCGGTCACGGTGACCTTGTCGATGGCATAGGCCAGGTCCAGGCCGAACTCGAAGTAATCCAGGTCGGCCGAACCATCAGCACCCGGATAGGTGTAGTAGTAGCCGCCGACCGTGTAGGTCAGGTTATCGACGCTGTTCGTGTAACCGGCGATCAGGTCGACCTCGACATCGGCGTCGAAGCCAACATCGACATTCGAGCCCCAGGCGGACACGAAGAAGCCGCTCTCATGGCTGGCGGTCAGGCCGGCCTGGAAGGCGGGGTCGCTGTCGGTCTGGCTGTAGCCGCGGAAGACATAGTCGTTGGTGATGGCGGCAGTGCCGGAGAAAGAGAAGGGAGCGTCTTCAGCCTGCGCGGCAGCGGCGCCGCCCAGCATGGCGAGGGCGACGGCGGTGGAGGCGAGCAACCGGGAGAAACGCATGAACCACTCCTTATGAGGCATTTATGGTTGGGTCCTCGCATCCTTCAGCAATTCTGGTGCCAAAGTGGTGCGGAACGTGATTTCCCAGCGATTATGGGAGTTTCCAACCGGATCGCCTAGAAGCTGCGCATGCTGCTGTGCAACATTCCCGGAGGGTGTTGCAAAAAAAATACGCAGTGGCCGGAGTGATGCACAAAATTCCATCAATCAGCCTTAAAAACGACACAAGCCGCCCGGCGGCCGGGCGGCTTGTGCTGTTTCAGACCTGCCCCGGGGGGGGCGAAAGTCAGATGTAATAGGCGTGCAGCGGCGAGAAGCCGTTAAAATTCACCGCCGAATAGGTGGTGGTATAGGCGCCGGTGGCCATGATGGTTACCTTGTCGCCGATCTTCAGGGAGGTCGGCAGACGGTATTCCGCCTTTTCATACAGCACGTCGGCGCTGTCGCAGGTGGGGCCGGCCAGGATAACCGGTTCGGCCGGACCGTCGCGGTCGGTCTGGATCGGATACTGGATGGCCTCGTCCATGGTCTCGGCCAGACCGCCGAACTTGCCGATATCCAGATAGACCCAGCGCTTGTCGTCATTGGCCGACTTGCGGGAGATCAGCACCACTTCCGACTGGATGATGCCGGCATTGCCGACCATGCCGCGGCCCGGCTCGATGATCGTCTCGGGCAGCCGGTTGCCGAAATGGCGGCGCAGGCTGTCATTGATGGCCTCGCCATAGGCCTGGCTGGTCGGCACGTCCTTCAGGTAGCGGGTGGGGAAACCGCCGCCCATATTGACCATGGACAGGATGACGCCCTGTTCCTCGCAGCCCTTGAAGATAGACGCGGCGGTGGACAGCGCGATGTCCCACTGCTTCAGGTCGCGCTGCTGGCTGCCCACATGGAAGGACACGCCATAGGGGCGGACATTCATCGTCGACGCCTGGATCAGCAGGTCGCGGGCCATGTCAGGCTCGCAGCCGAACTTGCGCGACAACGGCCAGTCGGCGCCCTCGCCGGAGGTCAGGATGCGGCAGAAAACGCGCGCACCCGGCGCATATGTGGCGATCTTCTCCAGCTCCTCGATGCTGTCGAAAGCGAAAAGATCGATACCCAGCTCATGCGCGACGCGGATGTCGGCGGCCTTCTTGATGGTGTTGCCAAAGGAGATGCGGTCCGGTGTTGCGCCGGCTTCCAGGCAATACTGGACCTCCGGAACCGAGGCCGTATCGAAGCAGGACCCGTTTTCCACCAGCAGGCGCAGGATGGCCGGAGCAGGATTGGCCTTCACGGCATAGAAGATGCGGCTGTCGGGCATGGCGGCCGCCAGCTTGCCGTAATTGTCGGCAACCACGTCCAGGTCCACGACCAGGCACGGGGTGGCGGGGGTCTGTTCAGCGAAGAATCGGGCGATCTTCTCGGTCATCATGGACTCCGAGGCGGCATGAAGCGGGGGATGTCAGGGGATGAAATGGCCTTTGCCGGACCCGATACAGGTCCGGTTCCGCCCAAGCGTGCCGCGAAACGCAGCCGGCCCAGGCGGGTCAGATACTGGTCATGACGCCAGGAAGAATCGACGCGCCGATATCCGACGCCCGACCGGAATAAAAGGACACGGAGAGCGCAACCGGCCCCCCGACAACAACAACATCCATCGTAGCCTCCAATTCGCCGCCTTGTTTAAGGGACGGACGAGGATACGCGTTACGTCGTTGCATAACCCCACCGGGTTGACGGCTCCGCCCAGTCTTGAAAACGACCATCGGGCGGGTGTGGGGGCCATAGGCACGTGCGCTGCGATGTGCGGCTATATAGGGCCGATGCCCCCACGACGAAAGCGGTTTTTTGTTTCGTGATCATGAAATTCCGCATGGGTCGGATACCCGTGGCACAAATCACATTTTCGCCACTTTCACGTCCGACTTTGGTCATGCGGGACATCCATCTTGCACCTGGGAACGCCGAGGCGACTTGAGACACCCCGTCTCGGCGGACATTTCCAGGCCCCACTTGGATTGTCCGCCCGCACATACCGGTCCTGCCCCGGACCGGTACCATTTTACGGCCACCGCAAAAGCCCCCCGCGGTGGCCGTTTCTTTGTCCGGAATCTCTATCTTTCCGCCCATCCTTTCTGGCATTTTGGCGCCTCCCGCGCCCAGCCAGGAGCAGTCCCCCGTGACCCAGGGCCAGAACAGCCTCGCCGAACAGGGCCTTGCCGCCCGCCGCCTGACCTGCCTGCGCGGGGAACGGGTGGTGTTCGCCGACCTGGATTTCATGCTGCCGCCCGGCGGCGCCCTGATTCTGCTGGGCCCCAACGGCAGCGGAAAATCCAGTCTGCTGCGCCTGCTGGCCGGCCTGTCCCGGCCCTTTTCCGGGGCTCTAACCTGGAACGGTGCCGACATCGCCAGGGACCCGGACGCCCACCGCACCCGCCTGCGCTATGCCGGGCACCAGGATGCGGTGAAGCCGACCCTGACGGCGCTGGAGAATCTGTCGGTCTGGGCCGGGCTGGACGGGCTGCCCGATCCGGAGGAACGGGCGGAACGCGCCCTGGCGGCGCTGGCCATGGATCATGTGGCCGACATGCCGGGCCGTTACCTGTCCGCGGGACAGAAGAAACGCGTCAATCTGGCTCGCCTGGCCCTGGCGCCGGCTGCTGCCGCCCCACTCTGGCTGCTGGATGAACCGGCCACGGCGCTGGACCGCGACTCGATCGACCGGCTGGCCGGCCTGATCGCCGGCCATCGCCGGGCCGGCGGGCTGGTGATCCTGTCCACCCATTCCGACCTGGATGTGCCAGGCGCGGTCAGCCTGAACCTCGCCGATTTCGGCGCCATCGCGGAAGATGACGAGCAGGAGGAAGCGGCGGGAGCCCCGGCATGAGCGGTTTCCTGCGGCTGCTGCGCCGCGATCTGCGTCTGGCATTGCGGCAGGGGGCGGATGCCGCCATGGCGGTGCTGTTCTTTGTCCTCTGCGTGATCATGTTCCCGTTCGGCATCGGGCCGGAGCCGGGGGTGCTGGCCCGAATCGCACCGGGTGTCATCCTGGTGGCAGCCCTGCTGGCCTCGCTTCTGTCCCTGGACCGCCTGTTCCAGGCCGACCACGAGGATGGATCGCTGGAACTGCTCTCGCTGTCGGCCCTGCCGATGGAGGCCGTGGCGGCGGCCAAGATCCTGGCCCATTGGCTGGTGACCGGCCTACCCTTGATCCTGGCGGCCCCGTTGCTGGCCCTGTTCCTCAATCTGCCGGCCGATGGCTTCCCCATCCTGCTGGGCACCCTGTTGCTGGCCACGCCGCTGCTGAGCCTGATCGGCGGAGTGGGCGCCGCCTTGACGCTGGGCGCAAGACGCGGCGGCGTTCTTCTGCCTTTACTTGTACTTCCCTTGTATATCCCGGCCCTGATCTTCGCCGCCTCTGCCATCGATTCAGTTCTGATGGGACATTCCGCCCGCCCGCATCTGTTATTACTATCCGGTCTTCTGGCCGCATCCCTGCCCTTGTCGCCCTGGGGCGCTGCCGCGGCATTGCGCGCCGCGCTGGAATAGGCCACCGGAAAGGCAGGAGCCGCGCTGCTTTGCGCCCGAACGGTTGTATATCCTTTTGAAGTACATCGTCCGCGATTCCCGGCTTGCCCGAAAGGGGGGCATCCCTTAAATTCACCGGACCGGCGTCCAGTGCCGGACCTGCGGACCGTAATGTCCGCCAAGTCAAGACCGCTGCGATACCGACATGGCCGATGCCGTGATCCGGTGACGGTCAGGGGCACTGTGACGGGGGGGATGGCGTGTTCGGGTTCTTTATGCGCAGCGAACGGGTCATTATCGTCGATGATGATGACAATATCCGGACGGTGACCATCGGTCCCCGGCAACGGCTGCGCCCTGCCCTTCTGGCGGTGGCGGCCCTGTCGGGCATGCTGGTGGCCAGCGCCGGATGGATGGTCACGGCCTTTGCCCTGCGGGACAGCCGTGACAGCATTTTCCAGATGGACCAGGGTGCGGCCAATCTTGCCACCCAGCTTTCCGACAGCCGGGAGCAATTGTCCCGCGTCGCGGGCGACCTGGACCGTGTGCGTCAGGCACTGGATGCAGCATTGGCGGAACAGGCGGAATCCCGCGCCCGCACCGATGCCGCCCTGGCCGTGCTGGCCAACGCCGACAAGGACGGGTCAAAGACGCCGCGTCAGGTGCTGGCCGCCATCCGCAACGAACTGGCGCCGCTGCGCATCAATCCCGGCGAGGGCACGGAGCCGCTGCGCGCAGCACAGGAATCGCTGCAGATGATCACCGATATCGGACAGGAAGCAGCGGCACGGCGCGCACAATCGGCCATCGCCGCCTTGTCCCTGGTCCTGGAAGAGGCGGGTTCCACCCCGTCGCAACAACCAACCCTGGCCCTGGCCACCGAAGGACTGGGCAAGGCGCTGGCAGAGGCGCAGGCACAGGCCCAGCGGGCGCGGGCAGACGCGGAAAGCGCCTGGACCGAACGCAACGAGATGGCCGCCGCCATGGCCGAGAGCGAGCGCCGTCTGGCCGACATCGCGGCGGGTCAGGTCGCCCTGCTGACACGGCTGACCGAACATGCCGAACTGCGTATCGGCGCCATCGAAGGGGAATTGAAGAATACCGGCCTGAACCTGGACAAGGTGTTGCACGACCTGGAGCAGGCGCCACGTGGCGTGGGCGGGCCGCTGGTGAGCTTGACGGAACTGCCGTCGCAAAGCCTGCCGGCCGCCGCCCAGGCGGCGCTGAACCAGCTCGAGTCGCGGCTGGACCGGCAGGCGCGGCTGCGCGCCCTGGCCAATTATCTGCCGCTGACGCCACCCGTCGACAATTTCTATGTTTCCAGCGGATTCGGCAGCCGGCGCGATCCCTTCACCAACCAATGGGCCGCCCATACCGGTCTGGATCTGGTGGCCAAGGAAGGATCGCCCGTGGCTGTGCCCGCCGCCGGCCGCGTCGCCGCCGTCACCTATGACGAGGGCTACGGCCATATGGTGGAGGTG
>NZ_JAGOGJ010000070.1 GCF_017996735.1 Niveispirillum sp. | reverse complement strand
CCGCCGAACAGATCGGTGGCGACATCCGTCGCCTCCCGGTTCACCGGTGCGGTCTGGCTGGCCAGGATCACATCCCCTGGCCCGATCTGCCCCGGTCGGTGCGCAGCGCGATCCCCCCACCCCGGTCCCAGGCCAGGTCCGACCGGATATAGGTGGTGGCCACCCCGCCAACGCGCGCCGATTCCGCCAGCAGCAGGAACGTCTCGAAACTGCCGATCCCCAGGACCGACAGGTCCAGCCGGTCGCTGCCCGGCGTGAAATCGGTGATGACATCGCGCCCGTCCAGATAGGTGATGATGAACGTGTCGCGGCCGGCCCCGCCGACCATGGTATCGCTGTTGCCGGTATAGGTGGGGCTGCCCCGGTCCATCAGCACATCATCGCCATCACCGCCCAGCAATTGTTCGGAGACACCGCCGCCGATCAGCGTGTCGTTGCCCGACGCCCCGATCAGCCCGCCATTGCCCCCGGCGGAGACCAGTTGCCGCCCCGGCTGGTCCGCGGCAAAGATAAAATCCGCCGCCGTCAGCCGGTCACGCGGGAAGGTCAGGCTCAATTGTGTGTTGCCGACCTTGAAACTGTTCCCGCCGGGCGGGCTTAACCCCATGATGGTGCGCAGCATGTCGAAGCTGGCGATGCCCATGGCCGACAGGTCGATCCGGTCCAGCCCCTGCTGAAAATCCACGATGGTGGTAGCGGCGGGCTGGTCCAGCCCGGCCAGCACAAACACATCGCGGCCCAGGCCCCCCGACATCGTATCCTGTCCGCCGCCGGAATGGATCGTGTCGTCACCCTGTTCGCCGAACATGCGCTCGGCAAAGGTGCTGCCATACAGACGGTCATTGGCCCGGCCACCGAACAGGTCGGTCATCGACCCGCCATACAGTTCCAGCGGTGTGGTAACGGTGGCGAAGATAAAATCGGCCGGCACGATGCGCGACCGGTCCACCCCGTCGAACACCAGCGTCGTCTGCCCGCCGCGCATCAGGTTGATGGCGGAACTGCCCGTGCCATTATAGTCGGAATTGAACAGGAAGCTGACGGCGTTCCAGCTTCCGATGCCATAGCCGGTCAGGTCGATCTTGTCCGTAGCCGGCGTAAAATCCAGGATGCGGTGGAAACTGAAGCCCCCCGCCGGCTCCACCGCGAAGATATCGGCCCCCGCCCCGCCCAGCGCATCGTCCCGCCCGCCACGCAGGATCAGCCGGTCTGCACTGGCACCGCCGGCCAGGAAATCATCCCCCAGCCCGCCGTCCAGCGTGTCGTTGAAACTGCCGCCCACAAGATCATCCGGCCCGCCGCCACCCAGCAGGGAACGCGGGCCGGCATCGGTGGCGAAGACGAAGTCCGACGCACCCAGGCTGGCCAGGGGCTGGTTGATGATCAGGGACGCGTGGCCATTGCTGGCCCGCAACTGGAACAGCGTATCGCCATCACCCAGGTCGGTCAGGAACAGGCGGGCCATCTCCATATTGGTGATGCCGGTCGCCGACAGGTCGATCCGATCCTCGCCGATGGTGAAATCGGTGATGCGGCTTTCAAAGGCAAAATAGGACGGGCTTTCGGCGCGGGGCACAAAAAGGTCACGGCCGGGACCGCCGGTCAGGGTGTCGAACGACCCGCCGATCAGCGTGTCGTCCCCCTCATCGCCGAACAACAGGTCCCAGCCGTCACCGCCCGTCAGCGTGTCGTTGCCGGCCCCGCCGCGCAGCGTGTCATTGCCGCCGCCACCATGGATAAAGTCGCCATCCGCGCCGCCGTTCAGCGCTTCCGCATTATTGCCGCCGATGATACTGGCCATGCCCCCGCCTCCCGCGTCATGCCCGGTCTGGAACCGGTACCGCAGGCTGAACAGGCAGGGAGCGGAGAGGTTGCCCGGAAAAGGACAGAGGTCACGGGCACCGCTGCAACAATCGCCCTTGTGCGTTGTTGCAGAAACAGGGGTGCCGTTGCCGGCATCCATGGATCATCAACCGCAAGGGGGAGAGGCGCCATGCCCACCTATGAGAAAAAGGAGACCACGCAGGAGGAAACCTGCGGTGCCGCCATCATCATCTCGGCCCTGCTGGTGGCCGTCCTGATCTGCATTCCGTCGCTGACCACCCCGGAACCGGAGCCGGCGAAGCCTGTCGCCGCCGTTGAAAAGCACCATCCGGCAGAACGAGAACATGTCGCCATCGCCACGCATGGCGGCCGGTACGACCGCAACCGCTGACCCCCGCACCGCGCGGCACGGGGATCATGCCCGGAATGTCGGGGATCAGCCCGGTATATGGCCTTCGCTGTTGGCCAGATACCAGCGAGCCAGTTCCTCACGCGTCGGCCACCAGACATCGTCCAGGCTCTTGGCATATTCCAGGAACTCCCGCAGGCCGCGGATACGATAGGCGCGGCCCGTGACATGCGGGTGCAGGCCCACATTCATCAACCGCGCCGTCTTCGCCCCTTCCTGACGCAGAACCGACAATTCCTCGATCAGCGTGTCGCGGAAGGCATCGGTGGTCAGGTTGCGACGGGTCAGCAGCGTGAAATCGTTGATTTCGTTGGAATAGGGCACCGACACCAGCGGCCCGTTCTCCGTCTGCAACGGATAGGGCTGGTCATCATTCATGATGTCGCAATAGAACAGGAAACCCTGTTCGGCCAGGATGCCCGCCGTGTTCAAGGTGCCGCGCAGCGAGGAGGACAGCCAGCCCAGCGGCCGGCGGCCCACATGCCGCTCATACATCTCGATCGACCGCAGGATGATGTCGCGTTCCCTGGCTGGGTCCTTGGCGAAATTGGTCAGCAGCTCGCCCTGTTCATAATTATGGGCCAGCAATTCCCAGCCGCGTTCCAGGCAGGCATCGACCATCGCCTTGCGCCGTTCAAAGGTGACGGCGTTGGTGGTGCAGCTTGCCTTGACGCCCATTTCATCGAACAGGTCATACAGCCGCCAGATGCCCACCCGCTGCCCATATTCACGCCAGGTGAAATTGGGGAAGTCGGGCGTATCGCCGGGCAGAACGTCGGGCAGGATGGCCGGGCCGCCGGCATAATACGGCTTGTCCGTATCCTTCGTCAGGTCCCAGGTTTCCAGATTGAAGGTCAGGATCAGCGCGACCTTCTTGCCATCGGGCCAGCGCAGGGGACCGCGCTTGGGCAGCGGCACATAATCATAGGACAGCATGGCTCAGAATTCCTCCAGCAGGCGGCCGAAGCCGTAGACCTTGTCCTGAATGCCGTTGGCGCGCAGCGCATGCCAGTAGGTCGCCGTGTTGATGGCGATCACCGGCTTGCCCAGCCACATTTCGGCAGCGGCCGCCAGCTTGACCATCGACAGGTTGGTGCCGACCTGCAGGATGGCGTCGACATCATCGCCATCCAGTTGTTTCAGCACCTCGCGCAGCCGGTCGGTGCCGACCCGCGCGATGGAGGTCCAGGACGGGCATTGCAGCGGCACGTCGCGCACCGTCTCATACCCGTAATCGGACAGGAAATTGCGGACCTGCTCGTTCGCCACCGGGTAATAGGGCGACACGAACGCCACCTTCTTCACCCCGCCATAGGCGGCAATGGCGGCGGCCAGCGATTCCGACCCGGTGGAGAGATACAGACCGCTGATTTCCCGTATCTGGCGGCGGAACTTCGCCGCCCCTTCCGCCCCGCCATAGAAGGTGATGGCCGACATGCCCATGACCAGATAGTCCGGGTCGCAGGTCATCACGGCCTTCACGGCATCGACCGTATTGTCGGCGATGGCCTGCGTGCCGGCCAGGAAGGTTTCGTTGCTGATTGCCTGGGCGTTGGGTACGATGATCCGGCTGTAATGATTGGTCACGCCGGCCGGGCGCATATCGTCATAATCGGGCTGCACCGTCGTGTTCGTGCTGGGACCCAGCACGCCGAACACCTTGCGCCAGCCCCGGCTGTCCTTGCCTTCACTCTGCATGATGGACCCCTTTCAATGGGTGCGGTCAGTCAATCGCGGCGGCGTCGGCCAGGCTCTGGAACATGGCCTGACGCAACAGGAACTGCCGGCGCTTTTCCGGGTCGCTGCGGATGGCCAGCATCTCGTCCCGGCGCTTTTCCTGGGCCGAGGCGTGGCCTTCCTTCATCATTTCCATGGTCTGGATGGTCTGCGCCTGGACGAAGCTGCGGGCAGCACCCCGCCGCTGGCGGCTGAACTGATCCAGAGTGCCCTTATCCTCGCCATTCTTGATAATCCCGGTCAGGCGCCGGCACAGGTTGAAGGCATCATGGATGCCGCTATTCATGCCGAACCCGCCCAGCGGGTTGTTCAGATGGGCGCTGTCGCCCACCAGGAAGGCGCGGCCCTGGCGGAAGCTTTCCGCCACGCGCTGATGCATGCGGTAGATGGTGCGGTGATAGGTCTTGACGCCGGTCTTGCCGATCAGGCGCTGGAACACACGGTCGCGGTTCTCATCCGACACCAGATCGGCATCGGAACTGTCGGCCGTGGCCGGCAGCAGGATGCGCCAGACCGACGGCACCCGCAGCAGCACCAGCCATTCCTCCGGATCGGCGACATAGTTCACATGCGCCAGGTTCGGGAAATAATCTTCCAGCGGTTCCGCCGTGGACAGGCACAGGAACTTTTCCGGATAGGTGAAACCCTCGAACCCGATGCCCAGCCATTTGCGCACGGCCGAATTGGCGCCATCGGCCCCGATCAGCCAGTCGGCGCGCACCTTCTCGATGGCGAACGGCGTTTCATAGGCCAGATCCACACCCGTCTCGTCCTGGTTCACATAGACTAGGCGACTGCTGAACTTCACCTGCGCCTTGGGATGCGCCTCGAGCTTTTCCGCAAGCGCGCGGGCCAGATGGTACTGTTCGCATTGCAGGCGAAACGGGTAACGGGTCATGTCGGCCAGTTCGCCCAGGTCGAATTCCACCACCTGACCCGTGCGCCGGTCGCGATAATGATAGATCGGGGCCTTCAGACCCTTTTCCAGCAGGAAGGGCGTGATTTCCAGTTCGTCCAGCATTTCCAGCGTGGGCGGATGGAAGGTGGAGGCGCGCAGATCATGCGCACAGTCCGGGCCGGCTTCCAGCACCAGCACGTCGATACCCTGAAGGGCCAGATAATAGGCCGCGACCGTGCCGACAGGGCCGGCGCCGGCGATCACCACCTGCGTTCGGATCATGGGAAATGCCTTTCTGTTTATGCGGGTGGGGATGTCAGTTGGTGGCTTTTTGCAGGTAGGCGATCAGGGCGTCCCGGTCGGCCTTGTCCGGCAGACCGATGAAGGCCATGGTCGTGCCGCCGACCAGCGTGGTCGGGTGCGTCAGCCAGACATCCAGCGTCTTCTCGTCCCAGACGACGCCGCTGTTGCGCAGGGCGTCCGAATATTTGAACCCGTCGACATGACCGGCCGGCTTGCCCCAGAAACCGTGCAGGTTGGGGCCGACCTTGTTGGGCCTGCCGGCCGCGACCTCGTGACAGGTACGGCAACGCAGGAACAGACGCTCACCCTTGTCCGGCGTGGACTGGGCCAGGGCGGCGGGAACGTTCGACAACAGCAGGGAGGCCAGGATGGCCGGAATGATGGCGTGTCCCGAAGGACGGCGATATTTCTTTCCGACAAATGCCATGACTGTTCATGCCTCCATGCAGAACCATTATTGGAACCGCTCCCAAGTCAAAACGGGCGATCCGCATGTTGGTATTTGGGCGCATGCCGGTTGGTCCGTCGATACGGGGGGGGCTATCTGGCCACAGGGTGGATAAACCATCCCCCTGTCCTGTCGGACGCACGGATACATACCTATGGTCAAGATGCGACCGGCGGTTCTCCGCATCGCGAGCACTGAGTTCCCGAAAACTGACCGCGGCGCCGATCCTTCGACACCGCGGTCTTTTTCGTTCAGGATCAACGGATAATGGAAGGCTTTGGCATGCGGCACGCGTCTTTCTGGTTGACCACCCTTCTGGCCCTGGCCACGTCCGGCACCGCGATGGCGCAGACGGACGCCGACGCGATCTATGCGCAACGCCTGGCCATCCTGACCGCCGGCGGCCCGATGGAGACGCTGTATCAGCCGCGCGAACCGGTGGCCGGTGCGCCCACCGCCCTGCCCGCCGCCCAGCCCGGCCGGACCAGCATCAAGCCCGACGCGCTGACCGCCGCCCGCACCTATGCGCAGGCCAGCGGCGCCCAGGCCTTCATCGTCTGGCATGATGGCAAGGTGCAGGACGAAACCTATTTCACGGGCACCAATGCCGATACGCCGCTGGCATCCAAATCCTTATCCAAGCCGATGACGGCCATGGTGGTGGGCCGGGCCATCGCAATGGGCAAGATCAAGTCGCTGGACCAGAGCGTTTCCGACTTCATCACCGAATGGAAGGGCACGCCGAAGGAGGCGATGCTGATCCGCCACCTGCTGGACATGCGCACCGGCTTCCTGGAACAGGGGTTCAATGCCGACCCCAACCATCCCTGGAACCAGGCCTATCTGTCGGTCGATCACGGCACCTATATCGTCAAGGATTACCCCCTGACCGACGCGCCGGGCACACGCTACGGCTATTCCAACGCGACGTCGGAACTGGTGGCCCTGGTGATCGAGCGGGCGACGGGCCGGCGCTATGCGGAATTCGTCGGCACCGAGCTGCTGATCCCGACCGGGGCGCCAGGCGGTGAGGTCTGGGTGAACCGGCCCGGCGGGCTGGCCCATTCCGGCTGCTGCATGATGCTGCCGGCCCGCGCCTGGCTGCATCTGGCCAGGCTGCTGCTGGATGATGGCATGGTTGGGGGCAAGCACCTGCTGCCCAAGGGCTATGTCCAGGAAATGGCGACCGCCACGGCGCAGAACCAGCATTACGGCCTGGGGCTGTGGGTTGCCGGCCCCTATGTCGAACGCCGTGGCTTCGGGGCACCGGGCGCGCCGGGGCCGAAGGTGCTGCATTCCGAACCCTATCTGGACAAGGACCTGTTCCTGTTCGACGGCAATGGCAACCAGACGGTTTTTGTCTCCCGCAAGACCGGCCTGATTGCGCTCCGCATGGGACCGAACCCGCCGAAGACTGTCGATTGGGACAATGCCTATCTGCCCAACACCCTGCTGCGCGGACTGGTGAAGCCGGTGACGCTGGTGGCGCAGGGGAAGTGATTTTTTGGGGGGTGGGGTGAAGCGTTGTTCCCTCACCCTCCCACCCGCTGATGCGGGCGGGCCCCTCCCTCTCCCGCAGGCGGGCGAGGGGCAGAATGAAGCAAAACGCCAATTTCCACCCCTCGCCCACAAAAGTGGGAGAGGGAGGGGCCCGTTGGCGCCAGCCAATGGGAGGGTGAGGGCCCCAAGTCCGACAGCCCCCATCACTTCTGATTAAGCGCCGCCGCCTGTGTCAGTTCGGCGCTGATCATGTCGGCGGTGCCTTTCAGATCGTCCAGATACCGGTCCAGCGCCGCCTCCGGCTTCATGGCCGAGGCAAAGAAGATCACCGTCATCGCCGCCTTGAAATGCTCGCCCAGGAAGATGGGAACCGCGATGGACGCGGTCTTGCCGGGCGTCAGGTTGTGATGATTGCGGCCCTGGACCGCATAACCCTGTGACCGGATACGCTCGACATTCAGGGCGGCACGGGCGGCCTTCAGATATTCGGGGTCCACCTCCTGCGACACCTTCATCCAGCGCAGCAGGGTTTCCCGCTCCTCATCCGGGGTATAGGCCATGGACAGCTTGCCCGACGCGCTGTCCAGCACGGGCAGGGTGAAGCCGGGATAATAGCGTTCAAAGGTCAGGGCCGTGTTGGCATGCGTGCTGTCGCGCAGCATCATGTTGCGGCCAACGCGCGACGCGATGGAGATGGGCCAGCCGATGCGGCGTGTCAGCGAGACGATATGCGGCCGCGCGATTTCCACCAGCCGGTCATCATCCTGGAACCCATAGGCCAGCGACTGCACCATGGCCGTGGGGCGGTAGCGTTTGCGGTCCGGTTCCTGCTCCACCAGCCCTTCATAGACCAGGGTCTGCACCAGACGGCAGGCGGTGGGATAGGGCACCTCCGCCGACCGGGCGATTTCCATCATGGTCAGCGAGCCCTGCCGGTTGATCGCCTTCAGCGCTGCGATGGCCCGGCTGATGGCCCGGATCGGCACCCCTTTTTCCATTGGCACGGCCCCCCGTTGCGGATTTTCTCCACGGGATAGTGCCAATGTTGTTGACCGGCGGTCGCACGAAGCCTGCGCCCTTGTCCAACAGGCGGATAGGTGACCTCAACGTGCCAGGATGCGCGCGGCTTCCTTCGTGGTGGTCACCGCCCCCGTGACTTTGCCGATACAGTCATTGATGGCCGTCAGATTGCGGGTCACCGTTTCCACGGCCGCAGCGGTCGTTTGCATGCTGGCGGACATGTCCCGCGTGACGGCGCTCTGTTCCTCCACAGCCGAAGCGGTGGCCACGACATATTCCCGGACATTTCCCACGGCGGCGCGGATTTCCTGCAAGGCGGCTACCATGTCGCCGGACAAGGACTGGATGCCCGAAATCTCTTTGGAGATTTTCTGTGTGGCCCCCGCCGACTGATTGGCGAGATTCTTCACCTCTGTTGCCACCACGGCGAAGCCACGCCCGGCATCCCCGGCCCGCGCCGCCTCGATGGTGGCGTTCAAGGCCAGCAGGTTGATCTGGCCGGCAATCGTGCGAATGACATCGACGACGCCTTCCATCGACCGGGCCACGTCATCCAGGCGACGGGCAGCCTGATCGGCGCGGCTTGTGACCTCGACGGCGCCATCCGTGGCTCCGCGCGACTGCGCCATGCTTTGTGATATCTCGCTGATGGAAGCGGCCAGTTCCTCTGCGCTGGATGCCATCATCTGAACGGCGGCCGATGTCTGGTTGGCCGCTGAACTGGCAGAGGATGCCTCCTGGCTCGAATGATCAACAGCGTGG
This sequence comes from Niveispirillum sp., assembly GCF_017996735.1. Taxonomy (GTDB): domain Bacteria; phylum Pseudomonadota; class Alphaproteobacteria; order Azospirillales; family Azospirillaceae; genus Niveispirillum. The sequence continues at coordinate 25,299 of NZ_JAGOGJ010000070.1, read as the reverse complement.
TCGATATCCCTGAAGTTCCGATCAATCAAACCCTTCAAGTTGGTCAGCATGTCGATCTGGCCGGTAATGTCGGTGGCGTATTTCACCACCTTGATCGGCCGGCCGGAGGGATCCAGGATCGGGTTGTAGGAGGCTTCGATCCAGATGACCTTGCCCCCCTTGCCGATGCGCCTGAACTGCCGGGCCTGATATTCACCCCGGCGCAGCGCCTCCCAGAAGGCCGCATACTCGCGGCTGTTCCGTTCGGCAGCGTCCACAAACAGGCTATGGTGCTGGCCCTTGATCTCATCCAGCCGATAACCAAGCGTCCTCAGGAAATTGTCATTGGCCCAGAGGATGTTGCCTTCAAGAGTGAATTCGATGACGGCCTGAGATTTACGGATGGCCTCCATCTGGCCTTTCATATCCGCATTTTCCAGGGTCTTGGCGGTGATGTCGGTGGCATATTTGACCACTTTTGTCACACGGCCATCCGCGTCCAGGATCGGGTTGTAGGAAGCTTCGATCCAGATGACCTTGCCCCCTTTTCCGATACGCTTGAACTGCCGGGCCTGATATTCGCCACGGCGCAACGTGTCCCAGAAGGCCGTATATTGGCGGCTGTTCCGTTCGTCCGGTTCCACGAACAGGCTGTGATGCTGCCCTTGGATTTCCATCAACGTATAACCGACCGCATCCAGAAAATTCTGGTTCGCATTCAGGATTGTGCCGTCCGGTTTAAACGAGATCACTGCCTGGGAACGGTCAAGGGCGGCCAGAATCTGCCCGGCGTCGTCGTTTTTCCTCTGCAAGCCGAATATCATCATTAGCCTCCCCACGTATGTATAGCTCACCTACCGAGAACATCCTCCCGAACAAGATGCAGCATGCCCGCCTATCAAAGTGCAGGTAAGATGAAATCACTATCCAACTGTTTATAATATTCTTCTGGATAGGGTTCGGGTTCCAAACGAGTCTGATTGAATCAAAATCAATTTAAAATTTTATTGAAAACAAAGAAAACTAAAAGTAAATCATCATGGTATTTTTGGGCAGTATCCACAAACAAACCCCACATATCATCAACGGATACAATCGGTCAGAATACTTGACCGATTGTATCCGTGCCTGCGCGCTGCGGCGGCGATCCCGCCGAAGCCATTATTCCCGATGTGTCGTGGTTAAAGACCGCAAGCAGAAGGTCATTACGGGGAGACGGTACCGGACATGCCGTCGTGGCATCGCCCCACGCCGCCGAAATCTTATGTTTTTCTGGAATCAGCCGGCTTCAGACTTGTCACCTCGCCCACTTCTTGTCGAAGGCCCATACATCCTCGAACCCGATCAGGGAGCAGAATTCCTTGAAATTGAACAAAGGCACATCGGGCGACAGGCTGGTGCCCGTCTGCTTCAGGTTCAGCAACGCCGCCTCCATGGCCGCCGCCGCCGCCAGGCTGGTCATGGCCGGGAAGATGGCCATGGAATAGCCCAGGCTTTCCAGGGTCTTGGCGTCGCGGATAGGAGTCAGGCCGCCATCGGCCATATTGGCCATCATCGGCTTGTCCAGCGAGGCCGTGACGATGCGGGCTTCCTCATCGCTGGTCAGCGCCTCGGGGAACAGGATGTCCGCGCCGGCTTCGGCATAGAGCTTCATACGGTGCAGAACCCCTTCCAGCCCCTCGCTCTGCCGTGCGTCGGTGCGGGCGATGATCAGGAAATTCTCATCCCGCCGCGCCTCGACCGCGACGCGGATCTTGTCGGCCATTTCCTCGGCAGGGACCACGCGCTTGCCCGGCGTATGGCCGCACTTCTTGGGGAATTCCTGATCCTCGATCTGGATGGCGGTGATGCCGGCCTGTTCATAGGCCTGGACCGTGTGATGCACGTTCAGCAGCCCGCCGAAACCCGTATCCGCATCAGCCACCACGGCGGCGTTGCAGGTGCGGACCAGGGTCGCCATGCGATCGACCATCTGCGTCACCGACGCGATACCGGCATCGGGCAGCCCATAGGCCGACGCAACCGTCCAGTAACCGCTGCCATAAACGATGTCGAAACCGACCTTGTTGGCGACGACGGCGGCGATCATGTCCTGAATACCGGGGGCGGTGATGAACTGCCGGGAAGCCAGCTTCTGGCGAAGGATGGGATTGGCCATGATGTTCTCTGCCTGATGGTTGCAATACCAACCGGAGGTGAGCTTGACTCACCTTCGGTTGGTTGGTGCGTTGAGCACCCGCGCACCCATGTGCGCGTAAGCCAAGGCGGCAGATGCCGCCGCCCGGCGCTTGAGGGCCGCCTTGACCCTGTTCAGGGGTCAAGGCGGAAGGGTAAGGTTCAGCGGTTGAGCCAGGGCAGGCGCGCGCGGCGATCCTGCTCGTACCGGTCGATGGTGCCGGCATAAAGGTTCAGGATGCCCATCACTTCGTCCCAGCCATTCAGCAGGGCGTCACGCTTGCCGTCTTCAATGGGGATAGCGATGGTGGAACCGTCGGGCCTTGTGATGGTGCGGGCATTCAGATCGACATCCAGGCTGGCCCCGGCGCCGGCATCGGACAGCAGGGCGGCGTGATCCGCCTCCCCCACCGTCACCGGCAGCATGCCGTTGCGATAGCAGTTGCCACGGAAAATCTCGCCAAAGCTGGGCGCGATGATGCAGCGTATGCCCAGATCCAAGATGGCCCAGGGCGCCTGTTCGCGAGAGGAGCCGCAGCCGAAATTGGGGCCGGCGACCAGGATGCCGGCATGGCGCCAGGGGTCGCGGTTCAGGACAAAACCCGCCACCTCCCGTCCCTGCCCATCATAGCGGCGGTCATGGAAGGCGTACCGCCCCAACCCCTTCTTCTCCGTAATGGTCAGGAAGCGGGCGGGATAGATGATGTCCGTATCGATATCCGCCTCCTCCAGCGGGGCGACGATGGCGGTCAAAGTGGTAAAGGGCTGCATGGATCAGGCCTCCCCAAGGTAGTCGCGCGGGTCGGCGATATGGCCGGCGATGGCAGAGGCCGCCGCCATGGCCGGGCCCATCAGGTGGGTGCGCGCGCCCTGACCCTGCCGCCCCTCGAAATTGCGGTTTGATGTGCTGGCGCAGCGGGCATCGGGCGGCAGCCGGTCATCATTCATGGCCACGCACAGCGAACAGCCCGGCTCGCGCCAGTCAAAGCCGGCGGCCCGGAAAATGGCGTCCAGCCCCTCCGCCTCGGCCTGGCTCTTCACCGCCTTCGACCCGGGCACTACCAGCGCCTGTACCCCCACGGCCACGCGGCGATCCTTCAGGATGCGGGCGGCGATGCGCAGATCCTCGATCCGGCCATTGGTACAGGACCCGATGAAGACATGGCCGATGACGATGTCGCGAACCGCCATGCCCGGCGTCAGGCCCATATAGGACAGAGCCTTGGCCATCTTGGCCGCCATCTCTGCATCGCCGGCCCCGGCGGGGTCGGGCACACGGCCCGTCACATCGGCCACCTGATCCGGGCTGGTGCCCCAACTGACCTGCGGCACCAGCTTTGTGGCATCGATCTCGATCTCCCGATCGAAGACCGCGCCCGCATCGCTGGGCAATGTGCGCCAATAGGCCACGGCATCATCCCAATCGGCCCCCTGCGGGGCCAGGGGCCGGCCCTTCAGCCAGGCGAAGGTGACCTCGTCCGGCGCCACCAGGCCGGTGCGGGACCCGGCCTCGATGCTCATGTTGCACAGGGTCATGCGCCCTTCCATGGACAGGGCACGGATGGCGTGACCGGTATATTCGATGGCATGGCCGATGGCGCCGTTGCTGCCCAGCTTTCCCACCACGGCCAGGATGATATCCTTGGCCCCCACGCCGGGCGGCAGGTCGCCATGGACGGTGACGCGCAGGGTCTTGGCCTTGGTCAGGCGCAGAACCTGGGTCGCCAGCACGCTTTCACATTCACCCGACCCGATGCCGAAGGCCAGCGTGCCAAAGGCGCCATGGGTGGCGGTGTGGCTGTCCCCACAAACCAGCGTCAAACCCGGCAAAGTAAAGCCTTGTTCCGGCCCCGTAACGTGAACGATCCCCTGCCGCGGATCATCCAGGCCAATCATATCGATACCGAAATCATGAGCGTTGCGGGCCAGCAGCTCCACCTGCGCGCGGGCCTGCGGATCGGCGATGGGCCGGTCCCGGTGGCGGGTGGGAATCGAATGATCGGCCACGGCCAGGAAGGCACCGGTATTGCGGACCTTCAGCCCCTTTTCCCGCAGGGCGGCGAAGGCCTGCGGGCTGCTGACCTCATGCAGCATGGCGCGGTCGATATAAAGAAGGCTGATCCCGCCCTCTTCCTGCGCCACCACATGGCTGTTCCACAGCTTGTCATAAAGGGTAGACGGCATCGCCCGGTTCCCGGCCCCTGTTCAATCCGACGCGGAACACATCATGTCCCCCTGGTCGCGCCAAGCCTGCCCGCCGGCGTGACCGCCTTGCGGACAATCACGCGGCCCGACCGCGCCCGGCCCCGCACCGCCAGATAGTCTGCGCGCCAGGATTGTCGAGGATTGGGGTTAGGGTCATGCCGGACGGCGCTTCACACGGGGACAATATGGGCAACGGCTTGAAAGCCGCCTTGCTCTCCATCACCGGTCCCGGCGGCGTCACCGACGATGCGGCGGCCCGCCGCCTGCACAGCGGTGACATCTGGTCGGAAAGCGCGGAACCGGTGGCCCTGGTGGTCGCCCCCGAAAGCCTGGACCAACTGTCCGCCATCATGGGCCTGCTGCACCGGCATCGCGTGCCGATGGCGCCGCGCGGCGCGGGCATGAGCTATACTGGCGGCTTTATCCCCACAAAGTCCGGGACCGTATCGCTGGACATGCGGCGGATGAACCGCGTCATCGACCTGCGCCCCGATGATATGGTGGTGACAGTTGAGGCCGGCTGCACCTGGATCGACCTGAACAAGGCGCTGGCCCCGCATGGGCTGCGCACCCCGTTTTTCGGCCCCATGTCGGGCCTGACCTCCACCGTTGGCGGCGGCGTGTCGCAGTTGAACGCCATGCTGGGCGCCGGCCATCATGGCACGTCCAGCGAGAGTGTCGTGGCCCTGACCATGGTGCTGGGCGATGGATCGATCCTGCGCACCGGTGCGCGCGGTGAGGATGGGGACACCCCCTTCTACCGGCATTTCGGACCGGACCTGACCGGCCTGTTCTGTGGCGATTGCGGGGCCTTCGGGGTGAAGGCCCATGTGAGCCTGCGCCTGATCCAGGCCCCGAAACATGAGGATTACGCCAGTTTCGAATTCCCCACGGGTGGGGACCTGATGCGGGCCATGGCGGCCCTGGCGCGGGCTGGCGTGGCGGCGGAAATGTGTGCGTTTGACCCCGGCCTGACACGGGTGCGCATGCAACGTGCCTCCATGACCAGCGATGTGAAGGCGCTGGGTGCCGTGGTCACCCGCCAGAAATCGCTGCTCCGCGGGTTGTGGGAGGCCGTGCGGGTGGCCAGTGCCGGCCGCAGCTTTGCCAGCCTGGACAGCTTCCCCCTGCATATGAATGCGGAGGGGCGGTCGGCCGAGGGTGTGGCCCATGACATGGCCACGGCCCGGCGCATCGCCGCTGAGCATCATGGCCGCGAGGTGGCGAACACCATCGCCAAGGTCATCCGCGCCATGCCCTTCCCGCCGCTGAACAGCGCGCTGGGCCCGGGGGGGGAGCGCTGGATTCCCATCCATGGCCAGATCTCGCTGTCCAAGGCCCCGGCCCTGTATGAGGCGCTGGAGCAGGTGTTCGCCGGCATGGCAGATGCATTTGCCCGGCACGACATCAAGACGGGTTACCTGTTCACGTCGATGTCGACCAATGCCCTGATCCTGGAACCGGTGATCTATTGGCCGGAAAAGCGGCTGCCGGTCCATTACGAGGCGCTGGAACCAGCACACATGGCGCGCCTGCCGGAATTCCCGGACAATCCCGACGCCACGGCGGTGGTGGTGGAAACCCGCAAGCGCCTGATCGCCACCTTCCAGCGCTTCGGCTGCGGGCATCTGCAGGTGGGCCGTTCCTATCCCTATCGTGAAAGCCGGGACGGCGCCAGCCGCGCCCTGCTGGACGCGCTGAAGGATGCGGTGGACCCGGCCCGTCTGTTGAATCCCGGCGTGCTGGGCTTTGCCAAGGACCCGAAATGACCAACACCTACACGGCCCTGCAGCAGGTCCGCTTCGCCCGCAGCTTTCGTGAGGCGGTAGAGACCGTGGAACAGAAGCTGCGCGATCCCGGCCCCGGTGAGATCCGCGTGCGCAACCATTGGTGCGGCGTCAACGGCATCTTCGATACCCAGATCGCCCGCGACGCCGTGGATTATATCCGCATTCCCCTGCCTACTTGGACGGGGGTGGAGGCCATCGGCGTGGTGGAGGCGGTGGGCGAAGGGGTGACGGGCTTCAAGCCCGGTGATGCCGCCGCCACCAACCGCTTCACGGGCGGCTACCGTCAGGCCAACATCGCCCCGGCCACACAGTTCATTCCGGTGCCATCGGCGCATCGCGACTATCTGGCGCTCGCTTCCACCGGTGTGTCGGCCCTGCTGGCGCTGGACCATGTCGGCGGGCTGCGCGCGGGCGAAACGGTGGCCATTTCGGCGGCGGCGGGCGGGCTTGGCCATCTGCTGGTGCAATTGGCCAAACTGGCCGGCGCGCGGGTGGTCGCGGTGTGCGGTGGGGAGCGGAAATCGGCCTTTGTCCGCTCCCTGGGCGCCGACCGGGTGATCGATTACAAGCGCGAGGATGTGGCCCAGGTCCTGTCCACGGAGTTCCGTGATGCCCTGGATCTGGCCATCGATACCGTCAGCGGCGCGATCTTCGATGCTTTCCTGGACAATGTCGCCCCGCTGGGCCGCGTTGTGGTGGCCGGCGCGGCCCAGGATCTGGACGGCAAGCCTGAAATCGTCACGGCCCCGCGTGTCGGCAACAAGCTCTATTACAAGGGCGCGTCGGTGCGCGGCTTCATGAATGGCCGTCTGACCGACCTGTGGCCAGTGGCACGCGAAAGACTGTTCAGCCTGCATGCTGCGGGCAAAATCTCCGTCACCTTCGACGATACGCCGTTTGCGGGTCTGGCCCAGGTGCCGGACGCCGTGGAGCACCTGCTTTCCGGCCGGTCGATGGGCAAGGTTACCGTCGATCTGCGTTGATCAGACCCTCTCAAGCATAAGGATTTCTGGATATGAGCAACAATGTCGCCGACATGCGCCGTGACATGCCCCTGCTGGCCCGTCATGAGGGCGTCTGGGAGGGCTGGTATCGCTATTATTCGGCCGAGACGGGCAAGCTGATCGACCAGCATCGCTCCCGCCTGATCTGCCGCATGACGGAGGATGGGCCGGTCCCGTACCACCAGACCAATCATTATTTCTGGGAAGATGGCCGCACCGATGTGCGCGATTTCCCGGCCTCTTACGCCGATGGCCGCATCTGGTGGGACAATGACCTAATCCAGGGCTGGGCCGCCGCCATGAAGCCCGACGATTTCGACCGTTCGACCTGCCTGCACTGGATCCGCAAGGGCGAGCCGGACCTGTATCTTTATGAAATGATCCAGATTTCCGACTGCAGCCAGTTCCGGTCACGCACCTGGCATTGGTACAAGGCCGGCAAGTGCTTCCAGCGCACCCTGATTGACGAGGTGTTCGTCACCAGGGACTGGAAGAACTTCAACAACACCAGCGCGCCGAACAATTAAGGTCGCCCGCCCAGAACAGACCCCCGGCCCGCAAGGGCCGGGGGTCTTTGTCTGTGGCGTCCCGGCCATGGCGTGATGAGCCGGCCTCATCACCCGCTGGCGACCGCCGCCATTACATTGCATGATCATCGAAAACCGCCCGAGGGAAACGCCATGCGCATCACCGCCGCCATCCTGGACCAGATCGGCCTGCCCGGCCCCTATGCCGACAGCAGGCCGCTGCGCCTGGCGGAGGTGGAACTGGCCCCGCCGCGCGCCGGTGAATTGCTGGTCCGCATCGATGCCGCCGGCCTGTGCCATTCCGACCTGTCGGTGATCAATGGCGACCGCCCCCGCCCCATGCCCATGGCCCTGGGCCACGAGGCAGCGGCGACGGTGGTGGAAACCGGCGATCCCGACAGCCCGTTCAAGCCGGGCGACCGCGTCGTCCTGGCCTTTCTGCCGGCCTGCGGGCAATGCGCCTGCTGCGGGGCCGGCGAAGGGTATCTGTGCCAGCCGGGGGCGACGGCCAATGGTGAGGGGCGGCTGCTGCGCGGCGGGCGGCGGATCATGGAACTGCCGGACAGGCAAGTGAACCACCATCTGGGCGTGTCGGCCTTTGCCACCCATGCCGTGGTGGATCAGCGTTCCGCCGTGAAAATCCCGTCCGACATCGCGCCGGAAATCGCGGCCCTGTTCGGCTGTGCCGTGCTGACCGGTGTCGGCGCCGTGATGAACACGGCCGCCGTGAAGCCGGGTGAAAGCGTTGTGGTCTATGGGCTGGGCGGTGTCGGCCTGTCGTCGCTGCTGGGCGCCGTGGCCGCCGGGGCCAACCCGGTCATCGCCGTCGATCCCATTGAGGATAAGCGCAAGCTGGCCCTGGAGCTGGGCGCCGCCGCCGCCGTGGCACCTGCCGATGCGGCCCAGGCCATCGCCGACCTGACGGGCGGCGGCGCCGATGTGGCGATTGAGACGGCGGGCAAGGCCGCCGTGCTGGCCGCCGCCTATAAATCCACCCGCCGGGGCGGGCGCACCGTCACGGTCGGCCTGCCCAACCCGGCGGAGATGTTGAGCTTCCCGGCCGTATCGCTGGTGGCCGAAGGCAAGACACTGATGGGCAGCTATATGGGCTCCTCCATCCCGTCGCGCGACGTGCCGCGCTATATCGGTCTGTGGCGGGCGGGGCGGCTGCCGGTCCATCGGCTGTTGAGCGGGACGGCACCCTTGTCGGAGATCAACCGCCTGATGGACGAGCTGGCGGCTGGCCGGGTCATCCGGCAGGTGGTCCTCCCCTGAACCAATAGGGGGAGGGTTCTCCCCTCCCCACGGTTGATTACAGTCCCAACGCACCCGGATTCATCAATCCGGTGCCGTCCACCTTTGCCTTCACGGCACCCAGAACCTCCCGCGTCACGGGGTTCATGGCGCCGGTCACCGGATACAGCCGCCCGACCTGCAGGTGCGCGGCGCCATGCTTGGCATAAAGCGCCACGCATTCCTTCTTGAGCTGCCGCATCAATTCCGCACCGTCGGGATTGGCGGGATAGCGCGGCAGGTTTCTGGCCGCGTCCGGTTCCAGGATGCGGTCATGGAAGGCCGCGCGCTCATCCTCCCAATAGAACGCCAGTTCATAGAGGAAGCCATTGGTGGCGATGGTGGAGAACATGGCGGCAGCCAGAATCTTGCACCGCGTCATCTCCGCCGCGTGGCGCGCGTACAGCGCGTCCAGATCGGCGCGGAAGGCGGCAACCCGGCTGAAAGGCAGGATGCCATGCACGGGGACCCAGCGTTCACCCTTCGGCCCCAGAATATGGTTCAGCGGCGGGAACGGATAGGCGCGGACCAGGGTCGGCATGGAGTTCTCGATCTCCTTGCCGAACGGCTCCGCCGCTGCGCGGATACGGCGCAGCATCGACCGTTCCTCATCCCGATCAAAGGCGTCGATCGTGTAATGGGCCGAATAATTGATGCCATCCAGGAAGCCGCGCCCGGCAATGACGATCTTGGCCATTTGCAGCAGCGATTCAATCGGCCCACGGCCTGCGCGGCCCACGGCCAGCAACATTTTCAGGTCGGATTTCAGATCGCCCATGCCCAGACGCTGCTTTTGCAGGAACGGATCCAGGCCGAACGCCTCCGATGCCACCCCTTCGCGCGCCACGGCGGCCATGGCGCCCAGCATCTGATCGAACGTCTGAAAGCCGAAGGAGATGCCGCTGGTGATGGGCCGGCGGCGGACCAGACGCAGGGCAACAGCAATCTTGATGCCCAGGGCGCCGGCATCGCCGCTGAACAGCCCCGTCAGGTCGGGGCCGTAATGGCGGAAGAAGGGCACGCTGTTGGGTTGCGCCCAGGACCCGGTGCGCAGGACCGACCCGTCGGCCAGCGCCACCTCCAGCCCCAGCAGACTGTCCACGGCCGTGCCGAAGGTGCCGGTACCATAGGTGACGGCATTCTGCGACATGGTTCCGCCCAGGGTGGCGCGAATGCCGGAGAAGGGACCCCAGAAGGCCGTGCGCAGACCCAGCGGCGCCAGGGCCGCATCCAGGGCTGCCCAGGTGACGCCCGCCTCCGCCACGACATACATGTCGTCGGCATTGATCTCGATGATCCGGTCCAGGCCGCTCGTATCCACCAGCACCGCGCCGGGCGTACCCGCCAGATAGCCGCTGGAATAGGACATGCCACCGCCGCGCGGCACCACGGCCACACCCGCCGCGTGCAGGAGTTTCAGCGCATCGGCCAATGCCTCCCGCATCACCGGGCGGATGACCGCCAACAACGGGGCGCCGATCGAATGCACATCCTGGCCGAAGAAGGACAGGCTGTCGGCATCCGTCAAAACCGCGCCTTCCCCCAGCACAGCGCGCAGGCGCGGCAGAAGGTCCGAAACGGGGGCGGCGATATCCGGCATGATATTGGTTTCCCTGGCAAATGCGTCTGTTGAAGACACAGTGCCAGGATCACGTCGGATAAGTTGGGGCGGCGATGCGCCTTGTCCGGACAGCGGACAAGCGTGTCAATCTTCAAACCGCTCCGGATAGCGGCCGAGCAACCCGATCAGAGCCGCCCCCACGCCGAAACCGACGGCACAGGCGATCAGGCCGACCGTGTAAGAACCGGTCGCGTCATAAAGCCGCCCGACCCCCATCGGCCCCAGACCGGCACCCAGGGCGAAGAAGCCCAACTGCCAGCCATAAATCTCGCCATAGGCGCGCAGGCCGAAATACCGGCTGGCCAGATAGGCGACCAGATCGACCTCCGCCCCCGCCGCCAGACCGATCAGCACAACCGCCGCCAGCGCCAGCGGCAGACTGCCGCCCGCCAGCATCAGCAGGAAGCAGGCCGCCCCCGCTACCGCCAGGATGCCGAAAGCCACGGCCGGCGCATAAAAGCGGTCGACCAGCACACCGATGCCGAGGCGGCCCGCAATGATGGCAAAGCCCAGCAGGCTGGCCGCCCAGACGGCACTGGCCCGCTCCATCCCGCCCCCCGACAGGATGGACACCAGATGCACGATCAGGGCGGACACGGCGAAGGAGGCGAACAGGAAACCCAGGCCCAACATCCAGAATTGCCGCGACCGGCGGGCGGCAGCCGCACTCATCCCCTGCCGGACAACGGGGGCGGCGGTGGCCTGCTTTGCCCCGCCAACCTCATGGAACAGCAGCCAGACGATGGGCAGGCCGATGACCAGGACCAGGGCGGCCTGACCCAGATAGGCGGTGCGCCAGCCATGGTCGGCGATCAGCCATTGCGTATAGGGCGGAGCCAGGATGGCGACAACACCGGTCCCCGTCAGGGTCAGTCCCAGCGCCATGCCGCGCGCCTTGTCGAACCCGGCATTGACGGCACGGGTCCAGACGATGGGCAAGGTGCCGGCCCCCAGCACCATGGCGATACCGAAGGCCAGATAGAAGCTCCACAATTCCGCACCGATCAGGCTCAACCCACCCAGACCGGCGGCAAGCCCCACCAGGGACACCAGCCCGACCGTCCGCCCGCCGAACCGGTCGGCCAGACGCCCCACGACCGGCCCCAGGAACAGGGTGGTCAGCGTGGTCAGGATGGTAGCAGAGGCCAGCGAGGTGCGGGACCAGCCGAATTCCTGGGTCAGCGGACCGATAAAGATGCCCAGCGTATAGAAGGTCAGGCCCGTGATGCCCAGACCCACACCCGTCGCCGCCGCCAGGATCAATGACCAGCCGCGCCGGAATTCCTCAATCTTGCCCATGGATGTCCGCTTTCCAGCACTGTCAGTGGCGACCGAAACGGCCATAAAGGGCCGCCGCAGCCAGATTGAATAGACCCGGAAGGACCCCGAAAGCCAGCATCACGCCGGTCAGGGCGCGCGGTTCCTGCGGCAGCCCCGCCATGGACCGCGCCACATCAAAGCCGAAGCCCGACAGGACCAGACCGACCAGCAAGGTGCCGCCCAGGGCGAAGCCGATCTTGTCCACCGCCACCCAGGCGGCGGAATAAAGCCCGGCATTGGCCCGATCCTCCCCCGCGATGTCGGACATCATGGAAAAGCTGAGCAAGGCCCAGCCGGAATTGAACAGGGCGGCCACCACGCAGAACACATAGGCGACCGGGATACCGGACCCGGCATTCTGCGACCAGGCGATATAGGTGACGCCATAGCCGATGGCCGACAGTACATAGACCGGCTTCTTGCCTACCCGCTTGGCCACCGCCACCCACAGGGGCTGGGCCACGATGATGCCGGCACAGACGGCCACGATCAGCCCGCCGATCAGCTGCAGCGCCGCCGCCCCCTGCCCCATATTGTAGGTCAGAAAATACAGCATGGAAGCATAGGCCATGCCCGACCCGATCAGTTGCAGCAGGTTGGAAGCCAGCAGAACGGAGAAACGCGGCGCCGCCAGCACGGCGATGGCCGCAGAGAAGGTCATGCGCGTGCCCGTCGCCACCGCCGGCGCCCGTCCGGCCTGCCGTGCCGCGCGGCCCGCACCGAAAAAGGCGATCAGCAGGGACAGCGGGCAGATCACGGCCAGGACGCGGGCCATGCCCTCATATCCCGGCTGCCCGCCGCCCAGATGCTGCACCACACCCGGCGCCACGGCCCCGCCGATCAGGACGCCGGCGGCGGTAAAGACCAGCCGCCAGGCCATCAGCACCGTACGCTGGTGCGGGTCATCCGACAATTCACCGGCAATGGCCAGATAGGGCACGGAGAAGCTGGCAAAAACGGCCATATACAGGCTGAACGCGGCGGCCACATAGGCAACGCGGCCCATCTCCGGCAGGTCGGCCGGCACATGGAACAGCAGCAGGAACGCCATGGGGGAACCGACGACACCGGCCAGCAGCCACCAGCGACGGTGGAACCGGTGTTTCCAGCGGTCGGACAGTACGCCGACAGCCAAATCGCAGCCCACGCCCCAGACCAGTTTCGGCACAAAGATCGCCACACCGGCCAATGCCGGCTCGATCCCCAGAACCGTGGTCATGAAGAAAAGCAGCAGCAGCGACGGCACGTCGCGGAATACCTGTCCCGCCACCTGTCCGGCGCCATAGCCGACCTGGGACAGAAGGCCCAGACGGCCGGCGGCGGGCGGGGACGCATCGGTAAGGGCGGCGGTCATTCGTGATCCTTGGGAAGGTCGCAGCATGTCTTGAACACAAAAAGGGCGGGCGGGTACCGTGGCACCCGCCCGCCCGATCATCCGCTTACTTGGGCGGCATCGGCGGCAGCGTCCGCGGCGGCGGGGGCTGCGGCGGGGTCCATCCGGCCGGCACGGGGGCCGGCGTCTGGAACCTTGCATAGTTCTCGATGCTGGACAGGGACGGGCCGTAATCCTCCGTCGGGGCGGCCAGCCATTTCGGGTCCATGGCGCGGGCGGCCTCGCGGATGTCGGCCGGGATGTCGTTCACGCTGTCATAGGCGCCGAAGGAACAGAAATAGGAGATATGGCCCGGCGCCTGACCCATCAGCATCCAGGGCAGCCACGGCGTGATCCGCGACCAGGAACCGACCGCCTTCACATGCGTCAGCTTCGGGTTCTCCAGATCCTTGCGCTTGATCACATAGGTGAACAGTTCCGACACGCGGTTGAAGGCGCCGGAGGATTCGCGCACCCACTTATCGGGCTGAAGGGCGTTGGGATAGAACAGGTGGATGTCGGTGGTCAGGATCACCGTGTCATCCGGGCCATAACGCCAGTCCAGCAGGAACGGCTCCGGTGGCGGCTTGTCCTTGTTCAGCCCGCCATAGGAGGGCGGCTGCGGCCGGAATTCACCGATCGTGTAATTATAGGGGTCATTGGCGATGGGAACGACGCGCACATCCTCGTTCGTGTAAGGGTTGCGCCAGGTCTTCAGGATTTCGCCGGTCTTGGCATCGCGGTAGAAGCCGATCTCGCGCAGCATGCGGCGATAGGAACCGTCTTCCAGACGCTTGGTGCGCACGAAGCTGAACCCGTCCAGGATGAACAGGGTACGCACCGGCTCGTTATCGCGCACGCCATAGACATTACCCCGGAACCAGCCAATCTTTTCCTTGGTCGGATCGATATCGGCGTCAAGGCGGACATAAGAGTCCCGGTTCCATTTCGGGTCCTTGAAATCGATCTTGGTCAGGAAGGACGGCGTGGCAGAGGACGCCGCCGAAGCCGCCGACACACCGGCGCCAACCGCACCAGCGGCGGCAGCCATGGCCGCAAGGCCAAGGCTTTGACGGCGCGTCAATTCAGGTCCGCTCATGATCCCGGAACTCCCATTGTTCTGATCGGAGGGCGTGGCACCGCCTTCCTTGTCGCCATCAAATCTGGCGCGGAAGAATTCAGCCTGGAAACGATCATCCCGGCCATATCCACCTGATGGACATTCCGGGCCAGCAGCCTTTGCCCGCATCCCCCTCCGGCCCTTCAATCGGCATCGGGTTTTCCAAGCAACCATCACCGGTCCGGGAGCGGTCATGCTTAATACGTTCCAGCAACAGGCGCATCCAGCGCTGCCCACCGCCACGCATGACGAGGCGTCGCGCCAGGAATTCACCAAAAGCTTCAAGAACTTCATTCAACAGAAGCTTCTGCCCGGCCTGACGCCGATCTATCGCAACCGCGTGGCCCCGGCCTTCGAGGCGCAGCATGGGCGGGCGCCCGCCGACCGCCGCGATATCCGCGCCGGCATGGTGCGCGACCTGTATTTCCAGCATTACGCCTCGGCCAACCGCATCGCACAGGAACTGCTGTGGGAGGCCACCAATATCAGCATCGACCGGCAATTGCCGGACCTGATCGACAAGGCCACCGAACTGTCGGCCAAGTCGGGGGCCGTGCTGGATATTCCCGACGGTTTTGCGGTCCCGCGCTATATCACGGCACTGGACATTCATTGCATGCCCGGCGGCTATGCCACGGAAGTGGCCAAGAACGATATCTCCGTCGGTGCCCTTTATGACCGTGGCGTCTATCTTTACGCCATGGGCTATATGGGCCCGCTGAACGACGATATGGGCCGGTCGGTCTGCAACTACCTGCAGCGCCGCATGCCGGACTTCAAGCCGAAGCGTATCCTGGACATGGGTTGCACGGTCGGTCACGCCACCCTACCCTACAAGGAATTGTTCCCCGACGCCGAAGTGTGGGGCATTGATGTCGGCGGGCCTTGCGTGCGCTATGCCCATGCCCGTGCGGCCGGCCTGGGCCTGGAAGTGAACTTCGCCCAGATGAACGCGGAGGAAACCCGGTTCCCCGACGGGCATTTCGATCTGGTGGTCAGCCACATCCTGCTGCACGAGACGTCGGCCAAGGCCATGCCGCGCATCTTCAAGGAATGCCATCGGCTGCTGTCACCGGGCGGATTGATGATCCATGCCGATCTGCCGCCCTTCGACCTGATGGACCCGTTCACCCAGTTCATCCTGGATAACGAGACCTGGTACAATAACGAGCCCTTCTGGGGCGCCATGCGGGAAATGGACCAGTTCGCACTGGCAGAGAAGGCTGGGTTCGACCGGGCCGACGCCCGGTTCGACACCGCCCCCATGGCCGTCATGGAATTCGCCGCCAGCGAGGCCGCCGGATACAGCCAGGATGCCGCCAGCGCCGTGGCCGAACGTGAATTCACCGCTGGTGAATATGCGCCCGGCGGCGGCTGGGAAGTGTTCATCGCCCGGAAGCAATCGACGATCGCCGCCAAGGATGCCGCCTGATGACCAGCACCGCCAATCGCCCGCACGTCGTCAAGGACGCCAAGGGCAAGCGCCCGCAATTCTATGAAGCGCCCGGCATGGATCAGGCCATGTCCATGATCCTGGTTCTCGCGAACGAGATTTCTGTTCTGCATGACCGGCTGGACAGCGTCGAACGCTATGCCAAGACCACGGGCCTGGATCTGGCCGCCGGCATTGAAACCCTTGTGCTGGATCAGGAAGCGCTGGAAGCGCGCGAGGCCTGGCGCCAGGATTTCCTGGACCGGATCTTCTATCTGATGCGCAAGGAAGCGCGTGAGGCGGCCGAGGCCGACACCAAGGAACGCTTCAACCGCACCATCGAGGAGATCGCGGAGGCGTGAGCCTTCCCCTTACCCGATTGTTGTTTTCCTCCTGAAACTGCCGCCACCCACGGTCCCCCTGTGGGTGGCGGGCTTGTCTTTGGACCCTGTCAGAACCCGCGATGCAGCTTTCCCTCGACAACCAGACCCTTCGCCGCAGCCTGGACGCGGCTGCCGGCATTCCGGAAGTCGTGATGATGATCCCGGCTTACTACCGGCTCTATATGCTGATGCGCGCTGAATTGCTGGGCAATCTGGCAACGGACGTGCCGACCACCCAAAAGGGTTTGGCCGCCCATTACGGCGTCTGCCGGGGGACGGCCACTGCGGCTTTGGCTTTGTTGAACCGTGACGGGCTGGTCAAGCCCGCGCGGCGGGGACGGCCCCGGTCACTTGACCGTTAAACGGGCCGGACCCTTATCCGACAGGCGACCATTCAGCGCCGCCAGCGCCTTCTTGTCGCCGCTGGCATGGGCGCGCATGAACAGCACCGACAGGTCCGCCGCGATGGCGAGCTGTTCGGCCTGCACCGGCCCCGGCAATTCCGGCCGGCAGATGCCGCCACCGAAATAATGGTCAACCCCGTCCAGCACCAGCGCATAGCGGTTGCCGCCGGGGGCGGCTTCGTCATAGGGCAGCAGATGGCTTTGCCAGTCGCCGACCTGACCCGGCGGCACATCCTTGTCGCCCGTCTGGATCAGGGCGGGCACGGCCAGTGGCGCATAATCACCGGCCTTGATGAAGCCCATGCCCGCACCGGGCGGGGAGAAGGCCAGGGAGACCAGGGCGCGCGGGTCCCGCAGGGGCGTTTTCACCTCCGGCGGCACGGCGATGGCCGACCCGCCCAGGCAGAGCGCGACCAAGGCGCCATAGGAATGGCCGGCGGCGATATAGGGTCCGTTCAGATGGTCCGCCAGCGCCCGCACATCCTCGATCCGCGCCGGCCAGCTTGCCAGACCCTGGAAACTGGCGCGGTCGGGATGATCGGCGCTGTCCACATGCAACGGGGCATAGACGCTGTAACCGGCCTTCGTCCAGGCATCGACCAGCGGCTGATATTTCCACGGCGCCGACAGGGCACCATGGGAAAACAGGATACGCCCGGCCTCCGTGCCCACCGCCTTCCAGACACTGACCGACACCGCACGGCCCGATGGGGTTTTGACGGTCAGGTCGGCGGGCGCCGCCCAGGCCGGCAGCACCGTCAGGGCCGTGGCGGACAGCAGGAACAGGCGGCGGGACAGGGGGGCCATGGGATGCTCCGTTTGTTCTGGGACGGGTTTTGAAAATAGGGAGAACCTGGCTCCCTCACCCTCCCAAGCCTTGACAGGCTTGGGCCCCTCCCTCTCCCACTTTCGTGGGCGAGGGGCGGAAATTCAGGCTATGAACCTGTTTCTGCCCCTCGCCCGCTTGCGGGAGAGGGAGGGGCCCAAACGCGTCAGCGTTTGGGAGGGTGAGGGCCCAATCGCCCCAGCCTCACGCCGCGAAATGCGCCAGCTTGACCGGCGGCTTCGGCGCCGGCAAGCCGGTGTCCATCAGGCTGTTGGCGCGCAGCGTGTCGATGTCGGGGCCGTAATTGAAGACCGACGTCACCGGCCCCCGCTCCGCCCGCATCTTCACGCGCAGCGCCTCGGTGGCCGCCGCATCGACCTTGCCGTCGACCAGCACGACGCCATAGCGCTTGGCCCCCTCAACCGTGACCAGACCACGCTCCAGCTCCAGTTCCAGCAAGGTCGGATCGCGCAGCAGCGGGTCGCCCCAGCCGCCGCCGCCCCAGGTGATGAAATGCAACTGGTCGCCCGCCTCGATGGTCAGGTTCTCCAGCTTGTTGCCCACCACGGTCTGGGTGCCATCGGGCTTTTCCAGGATCTTGCGGGCGCGGGCACCGGGCTCGCCGCCATTCACGCCCCAGGGCATGGTGAACCAGCGGTCATCATGGATGGCGATGGTGCCCGAGGCCAGGAAGCGGTAGGTCATGATGATGCCGTTGCCCCCGCGATGCAGTCCGGCCCCGCCGCTGTCGGCCACCGTCTCATACCGTTCGATGACCAGCGGGAAATACCGCTCCAGGAACTCGTTCGGCACGTTGGTGAAGCCGGGGAACAGCGAGTGCCCGTCCGGCCCGTCGCCCAGCGGCCGGCCGGGAATGCCGCCGAACCCGATCTGGAAAAGCTGGAACCAGCGGCCCTTGGCGTCATAGCCGGAATAGAACAGGTGCGGGGAGGAGGAGAAGCCGGCGGCATTGAGGAATTCCGGCGTCTTCTGCCCCAGCAGCCCGCCCATGATGTCGAACAGCCGGCCCAGCGCATGGGTACGGCCCGACAAGGCGGCCGGGAATTTCGGCTTCAGCAGAGAGCCTTCGGGGATCTTCACCCGGATCAGGTCGTAATAGCCGTCATTGAACAGCACCTGCGGGTCGAAGACCATGATCATGTAGATGCCGAAGAACATCTTCAGCATGTTTTCGTTCAGGAAGAAATTGATCGAGGCCTGGCTCTGCGGGTCGGTACCGTCGAAATCCAGCACCACGATATCGCCTTCACGATGCATGGTGCAGCGGATCTTGTAGGGGCCGTAACCCATACCGTCGTCGCAGATATAATCCTCGAAACTGACCTTCTCCTCGCTGATGGAACTGGCGATCAACTGCTTCATGGCGCGGTAATTGCGGGCCAGCAGCTCATCGGTAGCGGCGGCGAAGACATCGTCGCCGAACCGCTCGCACATTTCCACCACGCGGCGGGCCGCCACGCGGCAGGACGCGATCAGGGCGTTCAGGTCGGCGGTACACCAGTCGGGCTTGCGCGTCTGGGCCATGATCAGCTTGATCACGTCGTCATTATAGACGCCCTTCTTGTAGATCTTCACGGGCGGGATGCGCACCCCTTCCTCGAAGATCGAAGTGGCGTCGATGGGCATCGACCCCACGACCTTGCCGCCAATGTCGGACTGGTGACCGAACATGGAGGTGTAGGCGACCAGACGGCCATCCTTGAACACGGGCAGAAGGACCAGCCAATCATTCAGATGGCTGATGGCGCCGCCGACCGAATAGGGGTCGGACAGCATGATCATGTCGCCTTCTTCGACCGTGCCCTCGAACCCGTCCAGGAACGGGCCGATATAGGAACCGAACTGGCCCACGATCATCTGGCCGGTACGGTCGGCGATCAGGGGGAAGGCGTCGCCCTGTTCACGGATGCCGGGCGACATGGCCGTGCGCACCAGGGTGGCATCCATCTCGATACGGGCATTGCGCAGGGCGTTTTCGATGACTTCCAGCGTCACCGGGTCGATGCTGACCTTGTTGAAGGGGGCGTTGTTGGTCTGGATGATCTGGGCGGGCATGGATCACACTCCCCTTCAGCGCGGGTTGATCAGGATATTGCCGACGCGGTCGACCAGGCCGTCACAACCGGCCTCGATCAGCGTCGTGCTGTCCATTTCGATGACGATGGCGGGACCCGGGATCAGGTCGCCGGCCTTCAGGCGGGACCGGTCATAGATCACGGCCGGCACCATCCGGCCATCCATCCACAGTTCATGATCGCGGATCTTGGCCGCCGACGGATCGCCATTGCCCTGGGGCAGTTCGGCTGCCGGCAGGTCCAGCACGGGGCCCAGGGCCACAGCGCGCAAATTCACCAGTTCATGCGGCGACGGCATGTTGAAGGTGAACAGGCGGTGATGCTCTTCATCAAAGCGCCTGGTCACACCGGCCAGACCGTCACGGCGCAGGGTTTCGGGATCGATGGACAGCGGCACTTCGAAGGCCTGGCCCTCGTACCGCACGTCGATCTCGAACAGGCTGGTGATGTCTTCGTCCTTGATGCCTTCGGCCTTCAGCTCGTCCCGCGTCTGGGCGGCCATGGATTCCAGGAGGGCAATCACCTCCGCCTCGTCCGTCTCGTCAAACCGGCGGGAGAAGGAACGCGCCGTTTCGGTGCGCATGCGCGTGGTCGCATCGCCAAGCGCACACAGCACGCCGGGGGACACGGGCGACACCGCCGGCCAGGAGCTCATCAGCCGGGCCACCGCATTGACATGCAGCGGACCGGCGCCGCCAAAGCCCATCAGGGCGAAGTCGCGCGGATCATAACCCTGCTGGACCGAGATCATGCGCAGCGCGCCGAACATGTTCTCGTTCACGATATCGATGATACCGCGTGCGGCGGCATAAAGATCAATGCCCAGCGTATCGGCGATGGTCTGCACCGCCTTCTTGGCGCCTTCCCGGTCCAGCTTGAAGGTGCCGCCCAGCAGCGCCTCGGGCAGATAGCCCAGCACGACATTGGCGTCGGTCACGGTGGGAAGCTGGCCACCCTTGCCGTAGGCCACGGGACCGGGCACGGCACCGGCCGATTGCGGGCCGACGCGCAGCGCCTTGGTCAGTTCCGGCACATAGGCGATGGAACCGCCGCCAGCGCCCACCGTCTTCACATCCAGCGAGGAGGCGCGGACGGCCAGGTGCCCGACCTCGGTGGTCCGCACCCGGCGCGGGTCCAGATTTTCAATCAGGGCCACGTCGGTCGAGGTGCCCCCCACATCCAGCGTCAGGATGTTGCGGATACCGGAATTGGCCCCCACCCACAAAGCCCCCGTCACGCCGCCAGCCGGGCCCGACATCAGCAGGGAGACAGGATGTTCTTCCGACTTTTCCGACGACATCAGACCGCCGTCGGAGCGCAGCAACGACAGCGAGCCCGCCATGCCAGCCGAGCGCAGCTTTTCACGCAGGTTGCGGACATAACGGCCGACGATGGGACGGACGGAGGCATTGGCGACGGTGGTCAGCGTGCGCTCATATTCCTGCATCTCCGGCAGGACCTCATGAGACAGCGACACGGGCACGCCGGGCAGGATTTCCGCCGCCAGTTCGCCCACGCGCTTTTCGTGCGCACCATTCAGATAGGCGTTGATCAGGGAGACGGTGACCGCCTCCACGCCGTTGTCCTTCAGCCGCAGCAGGGCGTCGCGGATATTGGCCTCGTCGATGGGGCGCAGTTCGTTACCCTGGGCGTCCATGCGGCCCTTGATCTCGAACGTGTTTTCCAGCCGGGCCAGCGGCTCCGGCTTGGGCCAGACGATCCAGCCGGCCAGACCGCCCGGCACGAAGGATCGCGCGATCTGCATGATCTGGCGATAGCCCTCGGTGACGATCAGGCCGACCTTTGCCCCTTTGCCTTCCAGCACGGCATTGGTGGCGACCGTGGTACCGTGCAGGAAGAACTCGACGTCGGCCGGCGTGATGCCCGCCTTTTCGCAGATGGCGGTGACGCCGTTCAGGATGCCGACGGAACTGTCGGCCGGGGTCGACGGGGTCTTGTGCCGCCAGAAGGCGCCCGTCGCATCATTGAACAGCAGCAGGTCGGTGAAGGTGCCCCCCACATCGACGCCCAAGCGGTAACCCATCGCATCCCCCTATTCTGGAAGCGGTCAAATCTCTGTTTCAGCAGTACCGGAACCATGGCCCGCCACCATCGGCGGCGACCTGTTTGACCGCTGTGCGGATGCGGTCGACCGGACGGACGGATTGGCGGCCCGGAAAAACAGGTACGGCCCACCTTTTGGGCGGGCCGTGTGGGCAGGTTTGGTGACGTTCGGATGGTGTTCCCTCACCCTCCCAAGCCTTGACAGGCTTGGGCCCCTCCCTCTCCCGCACAGCGGGCGAGGGGCTTAACTTTCGCCCCTCGCCCACGAACGTGGGAGAGGGAGGGGCCTGAACGCGCCAGCGTTCGGGAGGGTGAGGGTCAGACGCACAAACCGCTTACTGCGGCGCCGCCGACCCCGTTTCGCGCTTCAGGATGGTGATCAGCGCCTTCTGCGTTTCCGGGTCCGTGATGTTGCCCGACGACACGACCATGGATGTGCCAGGCGCGAAGGCGTCCGGATTGGCCAGGAACTTCGCCAGATTCTCATCCGTCCAGACCTCTCCCGCCTGCCCATGGGCGGCCAGCGCCTGACCATAGGGGAAGTTGGGCACGGTGGCGATCTTCTGGCCCATGATGCCGTACAGGTTGGGGCCGACCATATGCGCCCCACCCTTGTTCATGGTGTGGCAGAAGGTGCACCATTTGAACGTCTCGGCCCGCACCTTGCGTTCGAAATCGGTCTCGGGCGGCAATTGCTCGATGATCAGGGGCGCGTCATGCGAGGTAACATGGGCCGCCGCCTCCACCCGCTGCCCCTGCGCGAAGGGGGAGACGCGGAACAGCATGTGCGGGCCATACATGCCGACCACCACCACGGCCAGGGCGGCGATGGCGGCGGGCACCACGCCGCGCACGGCATCAGGATCGGACACGGCCGTCACCCGGCCCCGGCGGACCAGCCATGACAGGCCCCAGATGGCGGCACAGATGCCCAGGAAGATGGCAACCGCGCCCGGCCCCCGCTCATACGACTTGAAGGTCGACAGCGCGAAGACGGAGGAGGAGAAGCTGAGCAGCACGAACAGGCCGAAACCCGGTGGGAAGGCGCCGAACAGGCCGCGCCCATGCCGGAACAGGAACCAGACCGCCGTCAGCAGGGCCGCCAGCTTCAGCACCAGCAGGCTGGTGCTAACCCCGGAATGGAAATAACCGGTGAACAGCCAGATGTCCCGGTTCTCCCCCAGCAGGGCCGGGATCGGGATGGGACCCAGATGCAGGTCCATCCCGTGGCTCCACACCACCAGCACACCCAGCAGCGGGGCCGCGAAAAACATCAGATAGGTGGCGTTGACCAAGGCCATGACCCAGGCCCTGGCGCGCGGCGGCAGCGGCACCTGCGGCCCCGGCGCCCGTCCCTTCAGCCATTGCCAGAGGCGCAGCGCCGCATACAGGAACAGGGCCGTGCCCAGGAAATAATGCCAGCCGCGCAACTGTTCGCGGATGGGGGCCGCCTTGTCCGACCGCAGCAGGATCATGGTCAGCAGATCATGAACCAGGACCAGCAGCGGCAAGCCATAGGCCAGGACCTTGTCCAGCGGCCGGTTCGCGTCACGTTGTTCCATACCCGATATCCCCCAGCGGCCCCTTGTTGACTTTTGAAGCGTGATTCCGGCCGTCGGGAAAACGCCTTGGTTACACATTTTCCTAAATCGCCGGCGCCGCATCCGCGGCTTGGCTTACGCGGCATGGGCCGCGCGGCGGCAGTCGCCGCCGTCGCGGTTTCCGGCAAACCGGAAACCGCTTTAAAGCTTTTCAAGGATTTCCAGTGCAGCGGCCTCGCCCGTCTCCATGGCGCTTTCCATGCCATGTTCCAGGCGGCGCAGATGCTCGCCCGCGAAATGAATGCGCCCGGCGGGCTTGCCCATTTCCATGGCGAAGCGCTTCACCTGTCCCGGCGCGTAGAAATGCTTGTTGCCGCCCACGAACGGATTGCGGCCCCAGCTATAGCCGACCTTGTATTCCAGGGCGCCGGCCATGCTGGGCCGGATACGGGCCAGTTCGGCCAGCACCAGTTCAACCTGTTTGGACGTATCACGGTCATCCCAGCGGGTGGCGCCGTCGCCATTGACCCAGACGATCATGCTGTCGATCTCACCCGTCTCCGGATGCTTCAAGGCGAAGGCGCGTTCGAAGGATGCGTTGCTCCAGATCGAGGGCGGCAGACCGTCCTTTTCCCAATAGGGCTTCTTGATCTTGAAATGGAACTGTGTCGTCGCGGAATAGCGCGCGCCGGCAATGGCATCGGCCTGCGCGTCGGGCAGGCCCGGCGTGAAGCGGATGCGGCTGACGGCACTGAACGGAGCCGCCATCACCAGGAAGCGGCTGGTCAGCACGTCGCCATTACCCAGCAGGGTCTTGACCTGATCACCCGCCTGATCGACGGCGATGACGGGGCTGTTCAGGCGCACCGGCAGTTTCAGCGCGGCGGCCATGGCGCGCGGCAGCATGTCGGAACCGCCGACGATGTAGCTGCGGTCGGATACCAGCGAGGCACCGCCATATTGGGGCTTGTTGGGGTCCTTGAAGCCTTCCACCTGCGCGCGCGCCATGTCGCGGAAGATGGACAGGGCCGATACGCCCTCCAGACTGGCGCCGTTCAGGTCAAGATCGGCCAGACGGATCGCCGCCTCCGACACGCCCTTGGACCGCATCAGTTCGGCGGCGGAAATGTCGAACTGCAAATTCTCGGGCTGCAGCCAGGCATTGGTCTGATTGAAGGGCAGCCAGTCATGCATCAGGCGGTTTTGCAGGATATAGGGCAGGAAGTCGCGTTCCTTGCCGCGCGTCTGGTTGACGGGCGACTTGGCCCAATCGGACGGCAGGACATTGGTGCCGTCGACATTGATCAGGAAATCGGTGCCCTTGGCGCCCTTGGTGGTCAGCCCGACATTGTGGCGGGCGCAGGCATCGCGGACGCGGCCATAAAGGGCGCCCACCTCGCTGCCGCCCAACTCCGCCTGATAGCCTTCGGCCCGGCCGGTGCGCAGCCGGCCGCCGACCCGGTCGGACGCTTCCACCACCTGCACCACCAGCCCCTGTTCCTCCAGCATGGCGGCGGCATTCAGACCGGCAAGGCCGGCACCGACAACCACGACATCGACAGTCTGGGGCCCGGCAGCCCAGCCGCGCGACGCGGCAAGCAGCGGGACGGCGGCCAGCATGCCGCCCACGACGGAACGGCGGGACAGGATCGGCTGACGGAGGGTCATGAGCGCGTTCTCCAACCTTGTAAAAACTACAATCCCCCGGCCGTGGCGGCCGGGGGAAGCGTCATTGCATCATCAGAACTTGGCGGAAGCCGTCACGCCGAAGCGGCGGCCCTCACCCTGATAGACTTCCATGATGCGCTGGGTGCCGACATTGTAATTGCGCGGCTGCTGGATGATGTTGGCGTTGTACTTCTCGTCGGTCAGGTTGGTGACCCAGGCCGCGATGGAGTAGCTATCGCTTTCCAGCGCCAGACGCAGGTTGGTCAGCGTGCGCTCACCGAAGGTGGTGAGGTTCAGGCTGTTGACATAGGTCGGGCCGGTGTAATTGACATCCACACGACCGGCCAGGGTGGAGTCGGCAGACACCGGCACGTCGGCAGTGGCGTGCAGGTTGTACTGCAGCTTCACCGAGCGGGCCGGACGATTGCCGGCGATGGACGCGAAGGTGCCACGGCCGGGAATGGTGACCAGATCGCAGA
>NZ_JAGOGJ010000203.1 GCF_017996735.1 Niveispirillum sp. | reverse complement strand
CCCGATATCCAGGAACAGCAGCACCTTCACGGCATTATGCCGTTCCGGCACCATCTTGATATCCAGCCAGCCGGCATTGCGGGCGGTCGAACTGATCGTGTCGGGCAGATCCAGCGTCTCCGCCGCCCCCGTCCGCGCGAATTTGCGCAGGCGGCGCAGCGCCACCTTGATGTTGCGGGTCCCCAGTTCGACACTGTCATCCAGGTTCTTGAACTCGCGCTTGTCCCAAACCTTGACGGCACGGCGGTTGCGGCTGCCATCCTGCCCGATCCGCACCCCTTCGGGATTGTAGCCATAGGCGCCGAAGGGGCTGGTGCCTGCCGTGCCGATCCATTTATTGCCGCCCTGATGGCGGTCCTTCTGTTCGGCCAGCCGCTGGGCCAGCGTCTCCATCAGCTTGTCCCAGCCGCCCAGCGCCTGGATCTGCGCCTTCTCTTCCTCGGTCAGGAATTTCTCGGCCAGCTTGCGCAGCCATTCCTCGGGGATAGCGGCCGTCAACTCGTCCGGGCCGACCGCACCGCCTCCCTCCAACCCCTTGAAGACAGTGGCGAAGACCCGGTCGAACTTGTCCAGGTTGCGCTCGTCCTTCACCAGGATGGCGCGGGACAGATAATAGAAATCCTCCACCGCATAGCCGGCGATGCCGGCCTGCATCGCCTCCATCAGTGCCAGATATTCCTTCAGGCTGACGGGGATGCCGGCCTTGCGCAGATCATAGAAGAAACCGGTGAACATGGGATGGGCGGTTCCGGACGTCGGGATTTATCAGGAAGCCAGCATAGCACAGGCGTCACGCCGCGCACGACGCATCGTCGCTGCCGGGGATCAGTGGCCGGTACCAGAGCGCGATGGCCCCGTCCCGCCCGCGCAGCGGCATTTCCTCCACCCGGCGATAACCGGCAAGCGCCTTCTCGCCATCGGTGACCAGGGCGGCGCCCGCCACCTCGTCGGAAATGACGATCCCGGCCTCCAACTCACGGGTCAGGTGCATCAGCCGGCTGGCCACATTCACCGTGTCACCGATGACGGTGAATTCAAGCCGCTGGTCCGACCCGATATCGCCGGCCACCACGGCACCGTAATGCACGCCGATGCCCAGCCCCACCGACGGCAGGCCACGCATGGCGCGTTCTCGGTTCCACTCCTCCACCGCGACCTGCATGTCGTGGGCACAGGCCAGGGCGGCGGCCGGGTCCCGCCCGCTGGGCGCCAGAAGGCCGAAGGTCGCCATGACACAGTCGCCGATATATTTGTCGACTGTGCCGCCATGGGTGAAGACCGCCTTCTCCATGCGGATGCGGAACTGACGCAGCAGGTCGATGATCTCCCCCGCTGGTGCATTCTCGCACAGGCGGGTGAAACCGGTCAGATCGGCGAACAGCACGGATACGACGCGCGTGTTCGGGCGAGACAGCGGGCTGTCGCTGGCCGCCAGCCGTTCCACCATATCGGGGGAGAAATACCGCGCCAGATTGGCCCGCTCGCACTCCGTCGCGGCCTGGCTGACCAGCAGCGTCTTTGACCGGCGCACGGCCGCCGCCAGGGTCAGGGCCGACAGGATCAGGAACAGAACCTGGGTCAGCCAGTTGGACAGGTCGACATAGCGCGGGTTCTGCATAACCCGCACGAAGTCGCTGGCATCGGTGCTGGCCCAGATCCAGTCCAACGGCATGGTGAAGGTGCCGGGCTGGCGCATGGCGTGGACAACCACGGCGGACCAGGACAGGGCCGCCGTCAGCCCGCTCCACACCACCAGGGCCGGCCGCTGCACCATCACCGAACTGGCGATCATCAGGAAATAGACATTGTACCAGACGGTACGGGTGTTCATGGCCGGCGACAGCGCCTCCCCCCCGATGGTGATGGGAGAGATCATCACCATGGAGATGGCGAAATGGTCGAAGGCCACGGACGCGAACAACTGCCAGGGCCGGAACAGGCGGGTGCGGTGCAGGGCCCAGAGCGCCAGGCCGTTGCAGGCCACAATGGCGATTCCCAGATATCCGGCGGCGTTCTCTCCGTTCTGGTCCAGCACAGCCACCCAGGCGAAGATGGCCCCAAGCGCGATCAGCCGCGCCCATGTGGCCACTTCGATCCCGCGCGACTGCTCGCGCTGGAACACGGCCTTCAGCCGTTCCTCGGTTCCCAGGTTACGATCCGACTGGTTGCTCATGCCACCCTTCCCCACCGCCCCTGTCGACGGTGCCGTCCCCCGGCAAAGCTATCGCGGGAATGCCGCATCCTAACAGGCTTAAGCATCAACCCACCCCAGCCGATCCCGCAAGCCCGCGCAAGGTGGTCGGCGAAAAAGGAGCGGTGATGGCAGGATTGCGGCCGTATTTCATTCTGCAAAAATAGTTGCATATTGCATTATCTTTCAAAATGATTTGCAAATTTCAACGATCCAGAAGGCTGTTTGGGCATTCGAAGGGCTGAAACCCTTGGTTTTCCACCCCCCACCCGATTGGCACACCTCCTGCTTTCCTTGGTTCCCATGAAGGCGACAACGCCCCCACAAATCGAACCGAGAGAGCCTGACATGACCACGTTCTTCGCCAAGACCGCCGCCGCCGCCCTCGTCGTCGCCGCTTTCGCCGCCCCGGCCATGGCACAGAACGCTTCCGGCACGATCCAGTTGAAGGGCAATGTCGGCCTGTCCTGCACCATCGCCGTTCAGGACCTGAGCCAGTCGCTCTCGCTGAAGACTGGTGAGAGCAACAAGACGGTCGGTTCCGTCACCGAAACCTGCAATTCGGGCACCGGCTACAAGATCACGCTGGCCTCCTCCAACGGCGGCAAGCTGAAGTCCGGCAACTTCACCATCGATTATCAGGTGAACTATGATGGTCAGGGCGGTTCACTGAACAGCCAGATGGTCGTCGACCGTGCCAATGCGCAGTTCAACAAGAAGTCCGACCTGAAGGTCACCGTGCAGGCTTCCGACCAGTATATCGCCGGTGACTATGCCGACACCGTCACCGTCACCATCGCCGCAAAGTAAACATCTGACCGCCGGCCCCGCCATGGGCCGGCGGTACCGTTTCCGCCCCGCCCGAAACCAGGCGGGGCCTTTTCATAACCGACGCCGGAGGGGTGCAGAATGCGCCGTTTGCTGGTCCGGGCCATCGCCGCCCTGCTGCTATCGACCACCGCCCTGATGCCGGCCGCGGCCCTGGCGCAAAGCACGTCGGGCACCATGTCGCTGCGCGGCAGCATGCCCATGTCATGCGCCATCGCGGTTCAGGACATGGGCGTTACCTGGAACCTCACGTCGGGCGAAAGTTCCAAAACCGTGGGATCGGTGACCGAGAGCTGCAATTCCAGCAGCGGCTATTCCATCAGCCTGGCATCGGCCAACGGCGGCAAGCTGAAAAGCGGCAGCAACGAGATCAGCTATACCGTCGATTACGACAGCAATGCCGGCAACCTGACCAGCCAGATGGTGGTCCAGCGCGCCAACGCGCAGTTCGGCAAAAAATCCGACCTGAAGGTGACGGTTCCCATCTCCAGCCAGCATGTGGCCGGCGATTATGCCGACACGATCACGGTGACCATCGCGGCCCGATGACGGCGGCCTATACGGCCAGCAGGGCCGCCGCGACCAGCCGGCCCTCGGCCAGCAGCACATTATAAGTGCGGCAGGCGGCCGGACTGTCCATGATATCCACGACCACCCCCTGCTCCCGCAGGGCCTTGCGCAATGCTGAGGGTAGCAATTGCATGCGCGCGCCGGACCCCAGCAGCAGGACCTCCGGCTTCGGATTGGCGGACAGAACCGCAGCGAAATGCTCCACCGTCAGGCCCGCGAATTCCGGCACCGGCCACGCAACCGTCCGGTCGGGGAACACGATGATCGCACCGCTATGCAGTACATTCGACACACGGAAATGCCCAGGGGCATAGGTGTCGATGACCTGACGATCGGCGGGAATGATGGGGGTGATATCGACCATGTCGATTGAGTTCCGGATGCGGCCGCCATCGTGCGGCCAGGGTTGAAATGGCTCCCAGGGAGGGATTCGAACCCCCGACCGGGCGGTTAACAGCCGCCTGCTCTACCACTGAGCTACCTGGGATCAGGCCATTTCCAACGCCGGATCTACTTTGTACGCGTGCCAATCATTAGCCTGAATGGACAGGACCGGACGGTTTATACATCCGGCCCCGCCGATTGGCTCCCAGGGAGGGATTCGAACCCCCGACCGGGCGGTTAACAGCCGCCTGCTCTACCACTGAGCTACCTGGGATCAGTACTCACGTCGCGACGCGTCATCGGCGCCGCATCGTGCGGTGGCCGGGCTTATAGCCAACCCGATCCGGGTTTGTAAACCCCTGTTTCGCATTTTGGCGCATTTTCTTGATGGCACTGGAAAATCCCTGTGATTCCAGTAGCCTGGACCCATGTCTTACCAGGGGGACACACATGCGCGACCATGACCGGGACAGCAATCCCTGGCGCACTCTGAACCGCGATCGCGTCTATGAGAATCCATGGATCAGGGTGGAGCATCATGAGGTGCTGAAACCCAACGGCGATCCCGGCATCTATGGGCTGGTCCATTTCCGTAACCATGCCGTGGGCGTGGTGCCGGTGGACAGCGACGGCTTCACCTGGCTGGTGGGCCAGCACCGCTATCCATTGGACCGCTATAGTTGGGAAATCCCCGAAGGCGGCGTGCCGGAGGGGGAGGACCCCGCCGCCGGCGCGATACGCGAATTGAAGGAAGAGACGGGACTGTCGGCCGGCCGGATGATGCCCATCATCGGCCGTGTGGCGCTGTCCAACTCCGTCTGCGACGAGGAGGGTACGCTTTATGTGGCCTGGAACCTGACGCAAGGCACGGCGGAACCCGACGATACCGAAGAATTGCGTCTGCGCCGCGTCACCCTGCGTGACGCGCTGTCCATGGTCCTGTCGGGGGAGATCACCGACAGCCTGTCCATGCTGGCCCTGCTGCGCCTGCCCCTGCTGCGCGACGCGGCGGACACGCCGGCGGACCTACGGGCGGCTCTGGTGCGGGGTCTTGGCCCCACCGGTTGACCGGAGGCGGAAAATAAAAAGGCCCGTCGCGAAGACGGGCCTTTTTGAAACTTGGAGGCACGGCCGGGAATCGAACCCGGATTCACGGATTTGCAGTCCGTTGCATCACCATTCTGCCACCGCGCCATCGGTGTCCCATGATCCCCCGGTTGCGTCGCCGTCCGGGGTGGGGCCGGTATATAGACGGCTGGTGAGGGCGCGGTCAAGTGTCTGACGCAAGAAATCCGCAACCCGCGTTCGTGGTGCAGCCGCAACATTGTGTTCCACGTCCGGTACGGATATATAGCAGCGTGGTCTTCCGTTCTGAACGGTGGGCTGCGGAACCCTTCCTTTTCACCAGCGCGACAGATCCGTCCATGATGGCCTCCACCGAATATAGCGCCGCCCGCCTGAATATGGTCGACGGCCAGATCCGGCCGAACAAGGTGACCGACCAGCGTGTGGTCGATGCCTTCCTGGCGATCCCGCGCGACCAGTTCGTGCCGGTCGGCCTGCGCGGCGTGGCCTATGTCGATAAGAGCATCCCCATCGCACGGGGCCGCTTCCTGCTGGAACCGATGGTCCTGGCCCGCCTGCTGAACGAGGCGAAGGTGGAACCGACGGATATCGTCCTGGATGTGGGCACCGGCACGGGTTATTCGGCGGCGGTCATCGGCCGTCTGGCCGCCACCGTGGTGGCGCTGGAGTCGGATGCCGAACTGGCCGCACTGGCCAATCAGGCCGTGCAGACCCATGGCGTCGACAATGCTGTGGTGATGCAGGGGCCGCTGGCTTCCGGCTGGGCCAAGCAGGGTCCCTATAATGTGATCGTGGTGCAGGGCGCCCTTGCCGCCGTGCCGCCGGCTTTGCTCGACCAACTGGCCGAAGGCGGCCGTCTGGTCACCGTGGTCCTGCCCGAAAGCGGTCAGGGGGTCGCCCGTCTCTATCAGAAAACGGGTGGCAAAGTGTCCAGCCGCATCCTGTTCGATGCCTCCGCCGCCCTGCTGCCGGGCCTGGAAGCCAAGCCCGATTTCCAGTTCTGACAGTATACCGGAGCCTCCCTGTGCGCCCCATCACAGACAATGAGCTGACGGTGGAGGATTTGGCGGTCAGGCTTCGGGAGGATGACGGGGTTGTCGTGCTGGACGTACGCGAACCCTGGGAAGTGGAACTGTGCAATATTGCGCAAAGCCTCCACATTCCCCTCGGGCAATTGCCGTCGGCCGTGGCGGCATTGCCGAAGGATCGTGATATAGCGGTCCTTTGCCACCACGGCATGAGAAGCGCGTATGCCACACAATGGCTGCGCGGCCAGGGTTTCGACCGGGCCATCAATCTTGCGGGCGGAATCGACGCTTGGGCCCGGCGTATCGATCCGACCATGAAGGTGTATTGACATGGACGCCAACCGTCTGCCGCAGACCCCGACCAGCCTGATCCTGCGCCGTCTGGCGCGTGCCGCACTGCCCGCCATGGCACTCGCCTTCGGGCTGGGCCTGTCGCCGGCCCAGGCCCAGTCGCTGCCGGACGCTCTGGCCCAGGCCTACCAGTCCAATCCCACGCTGGACGCCGCCCGTGCCCAGTTGCGCGCCACGGACGAGTTGGTGCCCCAGGCCAAGTCTGGTTTCCTTCCCACGATCAGCGCCGATGGCAGCGTCGGCCGCAATGTGCAGAAGAACGGACCGACGGACACCTACTGGACCGAAAAGTCGGTCAGCGCCGATATCGTGCAGCCGATCTTTCGCGGTGGGCGCACCGTCGCCTCGCTGAGCCGGGCCGAAGCGCTGGTGAAGGCGCAGCGCGCGTCGCTGCAGGCCACCGAACAGAGCGTCCTGCTGGCCGCCGCCCAGGCCTATTGTGACGTCGTCCGTGACGAGGCCGTTCTGCAACTGACCATCAACAACGAACAGGTGCTGAAGCGCCAGCTTGAAGCCGCCAATGACCGGTTCCGCGTTGGTGAAATCACCCGTACCGACGTCAGCCAGTCCGAGTCGCGTCTGGCCCTGTCCACCTCGAACCGGATCGCCGCTGAAGGCGCCCTGAATGCCAGCCGGGCCACCTTTGCCCGACTGATCGGCGCGGTGCCGGCGGGGGTGCAGCAGCCGACGGCGCTGACCGGCCTGCCCGCCTCGCTCGACGCCACCATCTCGCTGGCCGAGCAGAACAACCCGCAGGTCCTGGCGGCGAAGTTCTCCGAACGCGCCGCCGACAGCGCGGTTGATGTGGTGGCCGGCGAACTGTTGCCTACCGTGTCTGTTGTCGGCTCCTATTCTCGCACCTGGGACCGTCCGGGCACTCTGGGTGAACTGGATAACGGCTCGATCGTCGCCCGCGTGTCGATCCCCATTTACGAGGCTGGTGGCACCACTGCCCGCGTCCGTGAAGCCAAGCAGACCGCATCCCAGCGTCGCATCCAGGTGGACGAGGCTGTGCGCGGCGCCCGCGAAACCGGCATCCGTGCCTGGGAAGCACTGAGCACCGCCCGCGCCTCCATCAAGTCGCGCAACGAACAGGTGCGCGCCGCGAACATCGCCTTGGAAGGCGTGCGTCAGGAAGCCACCGTCGGTTCCCGTACCGTGCTGGACACGTTGGATGCCGAACAGGAACTGCTGAACGCTCAGGTGGAACTGGTGCGTGCCCAGCGTGACGAGGTGGTGGCCAGTTTCCAGGTGATGTCCGCCATCGGTCAACTGTCGGCCGGCAGCCTGGGGCTGGGTGTTCAGACCTATGATGTCGAGGCGCATTACAACAGCGCGTCGAGCAAGATCTGGGGTCTCTCGGCCGATTGATTCGGTGACATTTATCGTTCATGTCCACCGGTGAAGGGGAGGCCAATCGGCCTCCCCTTTGCATTTCGGGGGCGAACAGCGCCAATTCTTCAATCCTGTTAACAAGTTCGTGGAATTTTCCAGGATTCTGCCCTAGGCTTGCCGTCGAATTCGTGGAAGGTCAGGTTACGCGCGAAATGGCCGACAAAGGGTCCTCACAAGAACCATCGATGGAAGAGATCCTCGCTTCCATTCGCAGGATCATTTCCGAAGATGGCGAAGCGCCGGAGGAGGCTGCACCGCCT
>NZ_JAGOGJ010000202.1 GCF_017996735.1 Niveispirillum sp. | reverse complement strand
TTCAGCTTTTTTTCAGCGCCGCTACCAGCCCCAAAAAACCATCCAAAAGCAATCAACCAGACCGATAATCATCCAGCAATCCTTAAAAGACCGCTTAACAATCATCAGCACATCGATGATCAACTTATTGTTAACTTGTCTGGCCATTTTACTGACCAAAGAACCGTGGATACTGGCCGAAACCCTTATCCTCTGCCCGTTTGTTTCAGCGGCAGAGCCACCGTCCCAAGCGGGAGCCGGGGTATAGACCCGGTGACTGGGCGGTGCAACAACTATTTTCGCACCCGCCGCATTTTTCTTCAGGCCAGCCCCAGGGCCCGCAATTCGGCCAGCAGATGTTCCGGCAGGGCGTCGCCCCCCTGCCCTGCCCCGAGATCGGCCGGTGCGTCTTCCGGCTTCAGATAGCGCCAGCCCTGGAACGGGCGCTTGGGCATCGATACGGTTTCGGTCAGTTCCGGGTCCATCAGCATACGGCAATATTCCGTACCGTCGACATCGCGCACCATATCAAATCCCACGAAGCGCTGACGGCACTGCACAAAGCCTTTCACCACCCAGTAGATACAGCCACCATCCAGCAGCTCGGCCGCCCGGGTCGGGGCCCGCTTTGTATAGGTGGGAACGACGGCACGCCCTTGCCAGGTGATCTGGTGGTCGCGGCGCCAGTCGCGCATGGACTGGAGGCTTTCAGCCCCCACAGCCAGACGCAGAAGATGAATGGTCATGTCGGCATATGCCCGGATGATTAATCAGCTTGGTCGTGCGCTTCACGCTTCAAATGGGGGCATTTGAAACGATCATGGTCACGGGCGTCTGATATGGACCGGGGATCAGGCCCCGGCAAGCGGGTTGGAAGAGCGGCACCGCCCTTCGAAATTCGCAGAGATGAATTCCGGCTTCTTGAACAGGCCGCGCAGCCAGGCCGCCAGCATGCACAATTCCTCCAGCTTCAGGACTTCGTCGAGCGTGCCCGAGGGGAAGCGCACCTGGAAACTCTCGGCGATGATCTCCAGAACCTCTTCCACCTGTTCAATGCCGAGACCGCAATCGGTCTCCAGCATGGCGGTGCGGGTCAGTATCTTCTCATCGACACCATATTCATCGCGGATCAGCTTCACGATCCAGCGGAACATATGCATCCAGTTCGATACGCCTTCAATGGACCGGCTCACGATCCCGCTCCCGTCTATGTATGGCCGAACCGGGCTACCCCTTTCGGGGGCACCGCGCGTCCGGGCGAACCATCGCACTATCCGCCTGGAGCGTTAATCTTTTTTTGTCACGCGGAAGGATAGGCGCTGCGGTCCGCGCAACGCCGATGTGATATCCACACAGACCGTATGATCAGGTCTGGCCGTCGCTGGCCTTCGTCATACCATGGTCTGTCTCGCGATACAGCGTCACCAGTTCATCGACAGCCGCCGACGGCACGCCCAGGGATTCGAGCGCGCCGCGCGCCAGGACCAGACTGCTTTCGAAGGTTTCGGGCACCACCGCCTCCACCCCCTGGGCCAGCAGGAGGGCCGCATGGGCCCGGTCGCGGGCCCGCGCGAACAGGCGCAGGCTTGGCCAATGGTCGCGAAAGGCGGCAACAGTGCGGGCGGCCGCCTGCGGATCATCCAGGGTGATGATGGCGGCCACCGCGTGGTCGGCACCCAGCCGCTTCAGGGTTTCGTGCCGGGCACTGTCGCCGTAGAGGAGATGCAGGCCCTTCATCGCATGCTGGCGCACCAGATCGGCATTCATGTCGATGCCGACAAAGGGCACCTGCTGCCGCGCCATCAGGGCCGCAACCGTCTGGCCCACGCGGCCGAACCCGCAGATGATGACGTGATTATGCGGTTCCCCCTCCTCCCCGCCGCCCAGTGCCGAGGGTGCCGGCGGCGGCGCGAACCGGGATACCAGCCGGTCGGCCAGGGCGGGCAGGAAAGGCGTCACCGCGATGGACAGACCCACCGTCGCCGCCAGGGTCTGGCCCAGCGCATTATCGATCAGCCGGCCCGAAACGGCCGTGGCCAGGATCACGAAGGCGAATTCCCCCGCCTCCCCCAGCAGCAGGCCCGAGCGGATGGCCACATCACGCGGCGCCCCGAAGGCCCGGGCCAGAAGGCCGGCGACCAGGGCCTTCAAGGCGATCAGCCCCACCACCCCCAGGATGATCCATTGCGCCCGGTCGGCAATGGCGGCGACATCGATGCCCAGGCCCACGGAGAGGAAAAACAGGCCCAGCAGCAGTCCCTTGAAGGGCTGCATATCCGACTCGGCCTGGTGCCGGAACTCGGTACCCGCCAGGACCAGCCCCGCAAGAAAGGCCCCCAAGGCAGCCGACAGCCCCCCCAGCCCCGTGGCCCAGCCCGTGCCCAGCACGATCAGCAGCGCCGTGGCCGTGAACAGTTCGGTGCTGCGCGTTGCCGCCACCGCCCGCAGCAGCGGCCCCAAAGTGAAGCGCCCCAGCAGCAGGATCAGAACCACGGCCAGCAGCGCCTTGCCCACGGCCAGCGCCAGCGCCAGGGGCACCGACTGTCCCGGCGGTCCCGACAGGCTGGTGGCCAGCAGCAGCAGCGGCACCACGGCCAGATCCTGCAACAGCAGCACGGCAAAGGTGACGCGGCCCGTCGGCGATGCCACCTGACCGCGTTCGATCAGCAACTGCACCACCACGGCCGTGGAGGACAACGCCAGACCACCGCCCAGCAGCGCCGCGACCGGCGCATCGATGCCCAGCAACACGCCCACAATGGCCAGCAGCGCACCCGTGACCAGAAACTGCGCCACGCCAAGCCCGAAGACCCAGCGGCGCAAGGCCCGCAGACGCTCGCCCGACAGTTCCAGACCGATCAGGAACAGCAGGAAGACCACGCCCAGTTCCGCCACCGCGCGCACATCCTCCTCCAGCGTCACGACACCGAAGCCCGAGGGGCCCAGGATCAGGCCGCCGGCGAGATAGCCAAGAACAGGGCTGATTCGCAGACGATGAAGGAGTAGGATGCAGGTGACGGCGACGGACAGGAACATCAACGTCTCTTCCACCATGGAAAAGCCGTGGCCCGCATGGCCTGCGATATCCGTTCCTTCCACCACCGTCCCTCCCCTGCCGGAAAACCATCGGGAACATGGGTAGCAGGGGATTGTTGATTTGCCGAGAGTGGAACCAGCGGAAACCCGCTTTTCCGGAAAGGAGGCGATCATGCCGATGCCGAACCACACATCCCCCCGTCTGGCCGAAAGCGAATGGCGGCAGGCGAAAACACAACCGGGTCCGATGCAGCACCCGGCGGCCCGTCAGTCCCATACAAATGAAGAAGGTGCCGCCGATCTGCGGGAGAAGGAATGGCGGGCAGCCCGTCCCACCGACCATATGAAGCGCAAGGCGCAGGTGGGCCGGACCTGAACGAACAGGGGACGGTGGGGGCAAGTCCCCGCCGTCCTATTCCTGAAAATATTGCTGCTCGAAATCCGACAGCATCTCTTTCACGTCGGCCAGCAGACCCTTGACCAGACGCCGGTCCGGCTCGGTACACAGCGTCTCGTTCACGGCCTTGCCCAACTGCACCGACGCAAGCGCCAGCAGCTTCACGGCCATACGATCTTCAAGCTTCATCACCGCCTCATCCCCACGCCGAACCCAATAGATAGCGGGGTGTGAGAAATTTTTCGACAATCCTGTCGAAACAGCCAAAGCTCGACCGTCAGGGGAACGGGAGCGGCGATGGGCGCCGCCCCGATCCATGAGGGGAGTATCCGATGGCCAAGTTTGTCCTGATCCTGCGGGAAGATCCCGCCACCTTCGCCAGTCTGTCACCCGATGAAATGCAGGCCATTGTCGCCGAATATCAGTCCTGGGGCCAACGGCTGGGCGAGGCCGGGAAGATGGCCGGGGGCGAAAAGTTGCGGGATGAAGGCGGCCGCCATGTCACCGCAAAATCCGGAACATTGCTTGCCACCGATGGCCCCTATGCGGAGGCCAAGGAAGTCATCGGCGGGTTTTTCATCGTCGAAGCCACGGATTACGCCGAGGCGGAAACGCTGGTCGCGGACTGCCCGCATATACGCTACGGCCTGATCGAAATCCGGCAGGTCGACGAGATGTGCGGATAGGATCATGGAGGAAACGGCCGGTACCCTGGTCGCGGGTCTGTTCCGGACACAAGCCGGCCACCTGACCGCCCGGCTGGCCCGGTTGCTGGGTCCGGGAAAGCTGGACGAGGCGGAGGAGATCGTGCAGTCGGCCCTGACCAAGGCCCTGCATGTCTGGCCCCGATCCGGCATCCCGGACAATCCCGCCGGATGGTTGTGGCGGGCGGCGCGTAACGAGGCGGTGGACGGCCTGCGCCGACGCCGCTTCAGCGCACCGGTCACCCCGGCGGATCTGGCCGAAAGCCTGGCCGATGAGCGTGCAGGCATGAATGATCCACGGTTCGCCGCCGAGCTGGCGGATGAGAAGCTGGGTCTGATTTTTGCCTGCTGCCACCCCGTCCTGCCCCTGGAAAGCCGGGTCGCCCTCACCCTGCGGTCGGTCTGCGGCCTGGGCACAGGTCAGATCGCGCGCGCCTTTCTTTTGCCGGAACCCACCATTGGGCAACGCATTACCCGCGCCAAGGCCAGGTTGGTCGACATGAAAGTGCCCTTCGCCATTCCGGCCGGAGACGCCTTGCCGGAACGGCTGGAGGCAGTTCTGGGCACACTCTATCTGATGTTCAACGAAGGGGTGGGGAGCAGCGATGGCGAGGACCTGATCCAGGGTGACCTTGTCTGCGATGCGCTGCATCTGGCCCGCCAACTGGCGGATCATCCGGTCACGGGCCGGCCGGAGGCGGAAGCCATGGCTGCACTGACCTGCCTGACCGCCGCCCGCCTGCCGGCGCGGCAGGATGCCGACGGGCTGCCCGTATTGCTGGCCGACCAGGACCGCTCCCTTTGGCACAAGGGACTGATCGCCGCCGGCTTTCGTCATCTAAGGGCCAGCATGAGCGGTCCGGCGGAAACGCGCTGGCATCTGGAGGCGGCGATTGCCGCCGCCCATGCCATGGCGCCGGCCTGGGCCGCCACGGACCGGCCCTATATCGTGCAGCTTTACGACCGGCTGGTGCATCTGTGCCCGGGGCCGGTGACATTGTTGAACCGGGCCGTGGCCATTGCCGAACGGGATGGACCGGCGGCGGGGCTGGCCGCGTTGACCCCGCTGGAAGGTGACGGGCTGATCGCCCGCTATCCGCTTTTTACGGTGACCAAGGCGGCCTTCCTGGAACGCCTTGGGGACAGAACCCTGGCCGCCGAACAGCTCCGCCACG
Organism: Niveispirillum sp.; assembly: GCF_017996735.1. Classification (GTDB taxonomy): domain Bacteria; phylum Pseudomonadota; class Alphaproteobacteria; order Azospirillales; family Azospirillaceae; genus Niveispirillum. Next base: position 2,843 of record NZ_JAGOGJ010000202.1, on the reverse strand, counting down.
CTCTGGACCAGGCCGAACGGATAGGGATGAACCAGCCCGATCGGCGAATGTTGCTTCTCCGCCTGGACAGGTTGTCGGAATAGGCTTGCGCGTGCGGCGCAACATCGCGTTCCCTTATTTCACCGGGGCCACCGCCCCAGGAAAAGGAAGGGGAGGACCGCTCATGCATGTGTCTGCCATCCTGAAGAACAAGGGCGCCACCATTATCACCACGCGCCCGGATGAAAATGTCGCCGCCATTGCCCACGTCCTGCACGCCAACCGGATCGGCGCCATCCTGGTGCTGAATGATGCGGGCGGCATCGCCGGCATCCTCTCGGAACGTGACATTGTCAGGGGATTGGCCCTGCATGGGGCCAGTGTCCTTGACAAGCCCGTCTCCGCCCTGATGACGGCCAAGGTCGTCTCCTGCGCGCCGACGGACACCGTCGCCACCGTGATGAGCCGCATGACGGAAGGCCGGTTCCGCCACATGCCCGTGGTGGAGAACGGCATCCTGGTGGGCGTCATCTCGATCGGCGACGTGGTGAAGTTCCGGCTGGCCGAATACACCCACGAGGTGGAAAGCTTGCGCGACTATGTGGCCGGGCGGGTCTGACCCCGTCCGGTTACGCCCACGAATTCGCGTCCCCTGCCCCGCATGACAGGAGATCGTCGATGTTCATGTCCATGAATGGCGGGCTATGGTCCCGCCGGGAAGAACCGGTCGCGACCACGCCGCCCGCCCCGCCGGACCGGCTTCACCATAGCGTGGCCGGGGAAGAGGCGGGGGAGCGGTTCAAGTTCCTGGTCTGCGTGGATGGCAGCCCGCAAAGCCGGGCTGCCTTGCGATTCGCCGCGCTTCGGGCCCGGAATACGGGCGGCCTGCTGGCCCTGTTGCATGTCTGCGAGCCCGTGGACTGCCAGGGATGGATGCGTGTGGCCGACACGATGGAAGCCGAACAGCGGGAAGAGGCGGAATGCCTGTTGCAGGATATGGCGGGTGAAGTCTGGGCGTTGACCGGGCTGATGCCGGAACTGAACTTCCGGCGCGGTGCCATCGGCGCGGAAATCCTGGAGGCTATCCGCGAGGATGGTGACATTCACGCGCTGGTGGTTGGCGCGGCCCCCGCACTGGCGCGGCGTGGCCGGCTGATCTCCTGGCTGGCGGGTGAACTGGCCGGATCCCTGGATATTCCGTTGGTCATCGTTCCCGGCAACCTGACCGACCGGCAGATCGACCGGCTGGCCTGAAATACCGGCGGAAGATTATTCCCGCTGGAGCAGCCGGTCGGTCACGACATTCGCCCACCGGCGCGACAGAAACCCGGCCTTCATGGCGGCGGGGTCGTACATGGTCGCGACCCATTGATAGAATTCATCGACGCTGCGCCCGCCAGTGGCCAGGAAGCTCTCGAAGAAATGGTCGAGGATGCCCGTCTTCGACTGGCGCAGATGCCCGTATTTCCAGGACAATTGCTCCATCGCCTGTTCCAGGGGCAGGCCAAGCCCCACGAACTGGTACAGGACGCTCATCAAACCGACACGGTCGGCGCCGGCCTTGCAATGCATCACCGTGGGACCTTCCAGGCGGCGAAACAGTTCGCGGGCGGCGAACAGGTCTTCCTTGCGCGGGACATCACGCGACCGGACCGGAAAATCGACCAATTCAATGCCCAGACGGGCACAGGCCCTCACTTCAAAGAAATAGGAACCACAGGTGGGGCGGCGCCCCCTCAGATTGATGATGGTCCGGATGCCCATCCGGGCAAGATCATCGATCTGGCCCGGCGTCGGCTGGCTGGACCGGTACATGTCCGGTCCGATGCAATGGAAATTGCGATAGGCCATGCGGATGAACGCATGGTCATTGAACAGCGTGTCGGCGTATCGGCGTGTCAATACCCGCCAGCAATCGGACTGGGCCCATTCGGGCACCCCGACCACCGCATGCCGCAAGCGCGTTTCTTCGTACTGCATGCCAGTTCCTTCGCCCCGCCGGAAGGAGTAGCCATTTAGGCGCTACACCGACCAACGAACAATACATACGACAGGGTCCCGAAGCGGCGCGAGTGTAAAAACATGGCCCTTCGGTTATGTTTATTTGACGTCGCTGCCGGCGCGTCACCGCAGGTCGCCGGCGCGGAATTTTTGGCACCGATCGCCTGAACGGTCTGAGCGACGTTCAAACGCTGATCAGCCGCGCGATTGCTGGTGCTTTTCCCCTTCACGTGCCCCCTTGCCACGCGCGGGGAACAAGCCTAGGGTCCGACCGCCCAATGTGCAGAGGGGTTGTTTCCCGTGGTTCCCAGCTTGTCTTTTTCCGCGCCGCGCGTTCTGCGGCATGTGCTGCTTGCCGGCGCCGCTGTTCTGTGTCTGACGGGCGGCGTTTCAGCCCAATCCAGTGACCAGCAGCCGGCATCCGGCAGCGGCCTTATCCTGCCCGGCGCGGTGCAGAAGCCACAGCAGTCCGGTGGCCCGGCTGCCGGCACGATCGGCGGTGGTCCCGCCGCGGGCACCATCGGTCAGCCGGCCCCACAGGCCGCACCGGCCCCTGCCGCCGGAACCGTGGGTGCCGCCGCACAGGGCGGCCAGCCCCGCCCGGCCGCTGCGGCACCGGTTGCCCCGCCCAAGCCGGCCAAGCCTGGCGCCCCCAAGGGTGAGTGGCAGGTGGGACCGCAGGTCTTCTCCGATGGCAGCTTCAAGATGTGCGGCGCCTCGGTCGAGTTCGACAACAACCTGCACCTGATCTTCCTGCGCAACCCGGCCAAGCGGGTGCAGATGGTGCTGGGCATCCCCGGCGCACAGATGCCCACCGGTCAGCGGGCAGCCCTGAAAGTCTCCATCGACGGCAAGATCAACCG
>NZ_JAGOGJ010000069.1 GCF_017996735.1 Niveispirillum sp. | reverse complement strand
GTCTGATACCCCGCCACTTTGGCACAATGATGCCGTCGGGAGGGCGTCCACTCCATCGACCCCGTATTCCTGGCGGTGGGCATCAATGAAGCCCAGCATCATTTCTGTCGGCGGTCGAGCTCCGCCAGCGCAAAATACGCCGATGCCTTGCGCAGGATTTCATTTGCTTGGCGCAGCTCTCGGTTCTCCCGCTCCAGCGCCTTCATCCGCTCCGCCATCTCGGTCGGAATGCCGGCACGCCGGCCGCCGTCCACCTCGGCCTTCTTGACCCAATCGTTCAGGGTCGGCGCCGAGCAGCCGATCTTGGCCGCAATCGACAGGATGGCCTGCCAACGTGAGCCATGCTGGCCCTCATTGTCCAGAACCAGCCGCACCGCGCGTTCGCGCACCTCAGGGGAAAACTTGTTCGTCGTCTTGCTCATGATGCTCCATCCTACTCAAGAGTTGGAGCCTCCGGCAAACTCGGAGCGGTTCAGTCAGGTGTGCTCAATCAACGTCGGGCGCTGGATTGCGCGCGTTCATGAAGCCCCGCACCTGCCGCGTTACCCAGGACAAGATCGCTTCACCGGTGCGCTGTTCCAATGGCGTTCGGTCGCCATATTCTTCGCGCAGCCGTTCCAATTCGATAAACATCTCCGCGACGACAGGGGCATAGTCAGGATCGGTATAGAAGTTCCGCGTTTCTGCCGGATCCCGCTGACGGTCCAGTAATTCCCACTGATCCACATTCGGGGCGTAGTAATGCACCAGTTTGTAGCGGTCGGTGATGACGCCCAGATGACAGGGAACGTTATGTTCACCGGGGCATTCGTAATAATGGTAATAGGCGCTTTTCCGCCAGTCCGGCGTCTCCCCGGACTGCAACAGAGGCCGCAGGCTGCGGCCCTGCATGCGGGGGTCGGCAGGCACCCCCGCCGCGTCCAGAATGGTGGCCGGGATGTCGAGTTGTGAGGCCAGCGCTGCCACGCGCTGTTGCGGGGCCGCCACGCCGGGCCAGCGCAGCAGCAGCGGGGTGCGTACCGAGGGTTCCATGATCCAGCGTTTGTCGAACCAGCCATATTCCCCTAGATAGGCCCCCTGGTCGGACGTGTAGATGACCAGGGTGTTGTCGGCCTGTCCCGTCTGTTCCAGATGATCCAGCAGGCGTCCGACATTGCGATCCACACTGTCCACAGTACGCAGGTAATCGCGCATGAAACGCTGGTAACGCCAGGACAGGCGCTGGTCAGGGCTGGGCTTGGTCGCCGCATAGGCAGCGTTCTCCGCCCCGTAAGCCTGTTCATAGGCCGCCCGTTCCGCCGGGGTCAGCTCGTCGGGATACTGAAAATGCAGATCGCGCCCGGACATGTCTCGGCCGATATCCATCTGGGCCCGGCCAACCACGGGGGCACGATCCGTCAAGCCTTGGCGCAGGCTGTTCGGCTCGGGCACGAGGCCGTCGCGATGGGCGGAGAGATCGGCGATATCGGGGTCCCAGGTCCGGTGCGGCGCCTTGTAATGTACCATCAACAGGAAGGGCCGGTCGGACGCCTGCCGCTCCCCCTGCAGCCAGGACAGGGCCCGGTCCGTCGTGTCCGTGGTGACATAGCCCGGCCATTGCGCCTTGCCCGTCTGGCTGCGGACATTGGCGTGGAAATAGCGTCCCTGCCCCACCGTATCGGTCAGGATCTCCCAATGGTCGAAGCCGGTGGGCGTTGTCGCCAGATGCCATTTGCCGATCAGCGCCGTCTCATACCCGGCCGCCTGCAGCATCTTCGGCACCGTCGGTTGTTCGCCATCGAACCGATCCAGGTTGCTGTACTGGCCGTTCACATGGCTCATGGCGCCGGTCAGGATGGCCGCACGGGCCGGCGCGCAGATGGAATTGGGCACCAGCGCCCGGTCGAAGACCACGCCGTCCGCCGCCAGCCGGTCGATATTGGGTGTCCGGTTCAGGTTGCCGCCATAGGCGGAGATGGCCTGATAGGCATGGTCATCGGCCATAATGAACAGGATATTGGGCTGCCCAGCCTTTTTCGGCCGGGTGGCCATCGGCGGCATATCGTTGGCTGGTTCCGAGAGGGGCGACAGGAACCAGCCCAGGGCCAGGGCCGGGACCAGGGCGACGCCGAGTGCCGCCCGCTTCCAGGTGAGGATGCGCATCATCGGGTTCCTTATTGGGTGCCCGTGGTCCAACGTCCACAGACGCGCCACGGCAATTGCGGGTGGGTCCAGCGCGGTTCGGCCAGCCCCTTATCCCATTCATCCAGCAGGCGGGTGAGGTCGCCCGTCACCTCTGGCCGCTGGGCGCGCAGGTCATGGCGTTCCGCCGGGTCGGCGGACAGGTCGAACAGCTTCGTATCGCCCCCTTCCCGCCGCAGCTTCCAGTCGCCCCGCCGCACGGCCGCCACCTTGCCGGCGCGCCAGAACAGCGGCCGGCTGGCATCGCCCATATGGCGCATCAGGTCACGCCCGTCCAGTTCCGGCGGCAGGTTCGTCACCCCCGCCGCCGCCAGCGCCGTGGCCGCAACATCCAGGGTGGAGGCATTCCCGGCCACAATGCCAGAGGGAGGAAGCCGCGCCGGCCAACCCATCAGGAAGGGCACACGCAGGCCGCCTTCCATGATGCTGAACTTGCCGGCATTGACGATAGGGTCGCAGCCGCACACACCCTTGCCCACGGCACAGCCATTGTCCGACATGAACAGGATCAGGGTGTTCTGGCGCAAACCGTCGCGCTCCAGCCGATCCAGGATCGCCCCGATACTGTCGTCCAGGGCGGCGATCATGCCGAAATAGATGCGCATCTCCGGACTTTCGACGCCGGGAAACCGCTCCGCATAGCGCCGGGGCACCTGAAACGGCAGATGGGGCGCATGATGGGCCACATGCAGGTAGAAGGGCCGGTCGCGGTTCGCCTCAATGAAAGACAGGGCCTGATCGGTGATGGCCTCCGTCATGTAATAGCCTTTCGGAATGTCCACCTGCTTCTCCCCATCAAAAATGACGGGGGTTCCCAGAGGCTTGGGCTCGCCGATGCCGCCGGATGGCTGGAAGGACAGGATGCCGGGATCATCGGCGCGGGCATAGCTCATGGTGCCGGGCAGAAAGCCATAGAACCGGTCGAAGCCACGCCGCAGCGGGTGCTGGGCCGGATCGAACCCCTGGTGCCATTTGCCGATAAGGGCCGTGGCATAACCACCGTCACGCAGCCGTTCGGCCAGGATCGGCTGGCCGGCGGGCAGCCCCACGGGATCGCCGTCATCGTCGGCCTTCTCCTGCGTCTTCGCACGGTTTTCGGCAATGTTAAACTCGAAGCCGAAACGCTGCTGGTGCCGGCCGGTCAGCAGACCGGCGCGTGAGGGCGCGCACATTGGGGCGGTGACATAGCCATTGGCGAAGGCGACGCCCCATTGCGCAATCCGGTCGATATTGGGCGTGGGAACCCGGCCCGCCCCCAGGGTCGAGACGTCCGACCAGCCCAGATCGTCGGCCATGATGACGATGATGTTGGGCGGGCGGGTCAGGCTGGCGGGATCGGCGGCGGGCAAGGTGGCACCGGCCGGGGCCGACGCGCCGATATGGGCATCGGCATAGGCACCCTGGCGTGTATCCATCCGCCCCACGACATAGCGCTCATTATCCATCATGCGGCTGTAGGTGCGCCAGCCATACCAGCCGCCGGCCGCCAGTGCCGGTATCAGCAGGGCGGCCGACAATTTCAGCCAGCGGCGGCTTTTCTTCACAGGCTCAGTCATGGGCTTTCCATTCCAGTCTGTCGCTGGCCGCGTAGCCGTAGCGCACGGCGCGGGCGCTCAGGCCCCCCTTGAGCAGATCCAGCGGGATGGGCTTGGTGTAAAGGCGCCAATGTTCGGCGGGATCGGTGGGCAGGCGCCAGCCGATGGAGGCCGCGGACAGCGCATTCTCCAAAAACAGGTGACCATCTGCGACGCGGGCCGTGGGGGCGGGCGTGGCCGGCTGGTGACCGCCCAGCCACATGCGGGCCACCATCTCCGCCTCCGGAACCGCCGACAGGTCGCCGACGCGGGCGTTGAAATCGTCCAGCGCCAGACGCAGCCGCGCCAGATTGTCCGCCTGTGCCGGATCATAGACCAGATTGGTCAACTCATCCGGGTCCGTCTGCCGGTCATACAGTTCCTCCGCCGCCATTGGCTGGAAATAGCGGGCCTGCACTTGTGTCAGCTTCCCGGCCTTGTGCGCGGCTTCCAGGTCCCACATGGCGGGCAGCATGTCGCGCGCCTTGTGCGGATAGAGCAGCGGCAGGTCGTGGCGGTAATTGCGGATATAGGTATATCGCGCATCCCGCACCGATTTGGACCGTGTCGTCACATTCTCAAACCGGTCGGCGGCCGCGAAGGCATAATCCGGGGCGGGGTCGGCGAACAGGTCGCGGCCAGCCAGCCCGTCCGGCCGTGGTACCTGTGCCATGGCCAGGACGGTGGGGGCGATATCCACGAAGCTGGCCAGATCATCCCGCACCGTGCCGGCCATGGCGCCGTCGGGAAAACGCACGATAAAGGGCAAGCGCAGGCCCGTCTCCGTCAGGCTGCGCTTGCCGCGCGGCACGCCTTCGCCATTGTCGGAAGTGAAGATGACGATGCTGCTGTCCAGCACCCCATCCTCCCGCAACCGATCCAGCGTGCGGCCCAGTTCGATATCGGCGGCATGGGCCTCGTCATACATCTGGGCCAGTTGCCGGCGGGTGTCGGGTGCATCGACCAGCCAGGGCGGCACGGTCACGTCCTTCGGGTTTGTCAGGCGCGGATAGCGGCCGAGCGTCATGGCATTGCGCACCTGTGCCGCCAGATCAGCCAGCGAGCGCGGCCAGTGCCACCAAGTCACGCCATAGGATTCATGCGTCAGCATGATGGTACGCATATGGAAGAAGGGCAGGCCGTCGGGCCGGTGTCGCCAGCTTGCCCCGTCACCGCTTTCATCCCAAATCGTGAAGGGCTCCCCAAACTGGTAATCGGTCTTGGCATTATTGCTGGCGAAATAGCCGGCAGCGCGCAGCCGTTCGGGGAAGGCCTTCACCCCTTCCGGCGGCACCGCCTGGTAGCGGAAGTCGGAAGCACCGCCCAGGATGCGGCCCTTATCCTCCGGTGTGGTGCGCATATGCATGGTGCCCAGCGTCTGCTGGTGCAGACCGGTGATCAGGGCGGACCGCGACGGCGCGCAGACGGGTGAGGTCGCATACATGCGGTCGAACCGCACACCTTCGCGCGCCAGACGGTCCATGTTGGGCGTATTAGCCAACCGGTCGCCATAGGCGCCGATGCGCAGCCCGATATCATCGGCCACGACCAGCACGATGTTGGGCCTCCCGGCGGGATCGGGCCGGCGAAACACCGGCCCCTCCTCCCGCTCCGGCCAAAACCAGAGGGTCAGCGCCACGGCGAGCCCGGCCAGGATGGGGATTTTCCAGCGTCTTTTCATAATGGGCGTCCCCTCAATGCGCTGCCAGCCGCTTGCCGTTATGGGTGATCAGCCCACCATCCTCCCCGTCGCCCCAGGCCGGCATGGCCTGCGCCCGGCTCCACCCATCCAGCAGGGCGCGCAGCCGCGCTGCCTCATCCGGCGCACCGGCCGCAAGGTCAGCCTTCTCTCCCTGATCAGCCGGCAGGTTGAACAGGAAGTCGGTGCGCGGATAGGCTGCCGGATCGGCGCTGTAGACGGGGCCGATCGCCTCCTCCCGCTTGCGGTTGTCCAGGCCCAGCATCCCTCGGATGGCCTGTGCCGCCGGGCGATGGCCGACGGATTTCTCCGCATCCGGCGCGGCATCGGCGTAGGAGACTAGCTTCCGGTCGCCGTCACGCACGGCCGCCGCGCGGCCCGCCCGCCAGAACAGCGCGCGATCCACCCTGCCCTCCAGTACCTGGGCCAGATCGGCACCCTGGAAGCCTTCGGGTGCAATGGCACCAGTGATGCGCGCCACGGTGGGCATCACGTCCAGCAGGGAGGCGACATTATCGCTGACCATGCCGCGCTGGTCTGCCGGCAATGCCGGGTCGCGCAGGATCAGCGGCACGCGCACCCCACCCTCGAACAAGGTGCCCTTGAAGTTGGAGACGGGTCCCGCCTCACACCAGGGAAACTTGTCCGGGCAGCCATTGTCCGACGCGAAGATGATGGTGGTGTTCTCGTAAAGCCCTTGCCGCTTCAGCGTCTCCACCACCTTGCCCACACCGGCATCCAAGGCGGCCACCTTGGCGGCATAGGTCCGCTCGTCCCCCGTCAGGTTCGGGAACAGGGACAGGTAATGGGCCGGCGCCTCCATCGGCCCGTGCGGGTCGGTGTAGGCGAGGTAGAGCAGGAACGGTTCCGCCCGGTGGCCGATGATGAAGCCCTGGGCCTCCGCCGTGAACCGGTCAGTCAGGTACTCATCGACCTGCACCGTCTCCCCGTTGCGCTCGATGGGTGTCAGATCGCGGTCGACCCCGCCCGACATGATGAAGAAGCGTTTGTCCGTGACATCGCCCGGCTGCGGCCGCGTGATAAAGCTGGAAGCCCCATGCAGCAGGGCGAATGTCTCCTCGAACCCCTGCGCCTGCGGCACGCTTTCCGGCTGTACGCCCAGATGCCATTTGCCGACCATGCCAGTGCGGTATCCGGCCGGCCGCACCATCTCCGCCACGGTGACCTGCGCACCCGGCATCTGGCGGCGGCGCTCCAGTTCGCTGAACTGGACATTGGGATTGTATTCAAAGCCAAAGGACTGCTGATACCGGCCCGACATTAGCCCGGCGCGTGACGGGGCGCAGACCGGGGCGGTCGCATAGGCCTGGGTGAAGCGCACACCGTCAGCCGCCAGCGCATCGATATGGGGTGTGCGCGACAGCTTGCCGCCATACACATTCAGGGTGCCATAACCCAGATCGTCGGCCAGGATCAGGACCACATTGCGGGGCCCGGCACTGCGCGCGGCCGGGGCCGTGCGGTCCAGTGTCGCCAGGTCGGGCGGTGGGGATTCATCCGGCCCGATGTAAAGCTGGCCGAAGAAGCCGGCCGTGGCCACCAGGGCCAATCCGGCCAGCCCGCCCGCCGACCAGGCCAGCGCGCGTGCGATCTTCTTTCCGGTGGTCGTCATGACGCACCTCCCTTTGTCTTTCCGGCCAGGAAGTCCCGGTATCGGTCCAGAGCCGGATCGTTGGTTTCTTCAAGGTGGCGCAACAGCACCTGCCGTAGTGACGCCAGCCGTTCCGCATGCGCTTTATTGTCGGCAAGGTTGGTCAGACCGTCAGGATCGCGGTCGACATTGAACAGTTCCTCCGGTACGCGATGGCGGAAAAGGTCCACGCGCGCCGCCATGGCCGGGTCCTTCTCCGCCAGTTCCTGCATCGCCGGATAGGTGCGGCCCAGCATCGCCTCCGCCACGAAGGCCTTTTTGCCATCCGCCCAGGGCGACCAGATATAGAGCCAGCCATCGCGCGACCGCACCGCGCGGGAGGTGAAATCCAGATCCAGGAAGGGCACGAGGCCGGTATTGACCTGCGCCAGATAGGTGAAGACGTGATCAGGTCCCGCATCCGCCTGCCCCGCCAGCAGCGGCAGCAGCGAGCGCCCGTCCAGCACCACGGGGGATGGCACCCCGGCGGCGTCCAGGATCGTGGGGGCGATGTCGATACCCGAGACCATGTGGCTGTCATCCACACCACCCGCCGACACCCGGTCCGGCCAGCGCACCACCATCAAGGTGCGCGTGCCATTCTCGTACAGGGTCGATTTGCCGAACGGAAAGGCCATGCCATTGTCCGACACCAGAATGACCAGCGTATAGGGTGCGGCCCCCGACCGTTCCAGCGCCGCCAGTACCGCCCCCACCGACTGGTCCGCCCGATGGACGGAGGTGAAATACTCCGCCATCTCACGCGAGATGGAAGGCGCCTGAGGGAGGAAGCCGGGGATGGACGCATCGCCCTGCTTGTACGCATCTGTCGGGCCCGTTGGATAGTCCAGACCCGCCGCACGGTCCAGCAGCGCCAGCGGGTTGGACGTGCCGGCAAAGGGCCGGTGCGGGTCATTGATGTTCAGGTTTAGGAAAAAGGGCGTGCCCCGCCGGGCCGCATCGCGGAAGAAGGCTTCGGCCTGTTCACCCATTTTTTCCGGAATGCGGCCCACACCATTGTCGCGCTCGGCCACGAAATAGTCCCAGCGGTCGGGCATATAGGGCGGGGTATGGGTGACCTTGTTGACGATCCCGACGCGATAGCCGTTGGCGCGCAGCGTGTCGGCCAGGGTCGGCACATCCTCATTGATGCGGTTGAAGCCGGTGGCCCCGTTGCGCGGCGGGTACATGCCCGTCATCCAGACCGAGCGCGACGGCTGACAGATGGGCGAAGTGACAAAGGCCCGCCGGAACAACATCCCCTGCCCGGCCAGCGCATCGATATGCGGCGTCACGCCCCGCACATCGGCGCCCAGGATGCCGGCCGAGTTCCAGTTCATGTCATCGACCGTCAGCAGCAGGATATTGGGCCGTTCCGGCGCCTGCTGCCAGGTTGCCGTCGCACTGCCCGCCGCCAGTTCCACCTTGGAGGCGGGCAGGTTCAGACGACGCTGCGCCACCACGCCGATCACGGTCAGCAGCGCCAGCGTCACGATGGCCGCAACCAGCCGGAAAGCCCATTTCCTGACCAATTTTCCTACCCCTATTTCCTGCTGTTTTGTTGTTTCAGTGGTCATGGCGCCGGCTCATCCGCCTTCGGAAGGGGGCGCAGCCAGACCGCCTGTCCACCACCCGGCGCCAGATCCAGGGCCAGGCGGTCGCCGGCACGCACCGTCTGCCGCCGCACGACGAAGGCTTCCGGATTGCGGCGCCAGTCTGCATCCGGTGCGTCGGCCCAGATGGTGGCCGCATAGGTCCGGCCCGGCTCCAGGAAATCCAGCAGTTGTTCCAGGCGGCGGCCTTCCCCGTCGGTGATGGCGCCCAGATACCAGTCGTCGCTGTGCCGGTCCTGGCGGGCGACCAGCGCGAAGCGCCCGACATCGCCCTGCAAGGCGATGGAGCGGGCCCAGTCAACCGGTACCTGCCGGATGAAGGACAGCGCATCGGGCCGGGCCCGATAATTCTCGATGAAATCGGCCGCCATCTGCACGGGGCTGTAGAACACGACATAAAGCGCCAGTTGCTTGGCCAGCGTCGTATTCACCCGCGTGCGCAGCAGCGACCGGTGCAGCACCCCGCGCCAGCCCGGCAGTTCACTGAAATCCACATCCAGGATTCCCGGCGTGAAATCCATGGGCCCGGCCAGCATGCGGGTGAAGAACAGCGTGGGCTCATGGTCCGGCGGGTTGCCGCCATGGACGGCATCCATGCCGTTATATTCCTGGCCGCGCGCGCTTTCCCGCGCCATCAGGTTGGGGAAGGTGCGGCGCAGGCCGGTATCCTTCACCGCCTCATGCGCGACGATGGCGATATGGTTGATGGCCGCCAGCCGGGCCAGCCGTTCCTCATGCTCCACCATGGGCTGGCTGTACTGCCATTCCCGCGCCTCACCCCCGTCGGGCTGGCGCACGCGCAGGCCCGGCTGGCGGGCGACGTATCCCGTCTTCACCACAGGCACGCCAAGGTCGCGGAACAGGTCCAGCCCGGCCTGCATCTTGGCTTCGTAATGGATCAGGTCGCCCGATGTCTCGTGATGGCCGATCAGGGCGACGCCCCTGGCCTTTGCATAGGCGACCAGACCCTTCAGGTCGAACGCGTCATAGGGCTGGGTGAAGCTGAACGGCGTGCCGTCGGGCGACGGCCAGCTTTCCCAGCCGCGGTTCCAGCTTTCCACCAGTACGCCACCAAAGCCGTTTTCAGCGGCAAAGTCGATATAGTCCCTCACTCGCCTGTCATTGGCGCCATAGTTCGCGCCCGGCACCCGGTCCCAGACATGGGTAATGAAGCCCCACCAGACGCCAACATATTTCATCGGACGGCCGTAGCTTTCCGCCGGGATGGCGGGTGGATCGTTCAGGTTCAGCAGCAGGCGGGAATTGGCCAGGTCGACGGGCCGCCGCCCAATCTGGACCAGACGCCAGGGCGTGCGCAGGGGGCCGGCACCGCGGACGGCCACCCCATCGGCGCGCGGCACCAGTTGCGCGCGCAGCCGCCCGCCCGGCTGCGAAGCCAGGACCATGCCGGCAAAATGGCGCAGGCCGGCCTCATGGATCGACAGGGCCGTTCCCTCTCTCCGCGACAGGGTCAGCGGCGTGTGCACGGCACGGGCCTGCGGCTGGGCCGGCAGGTCGGACAGCGGCGTCCTGCGGATGAGATACTCATCCCGCGCGATGCCCCAAGCCGGGACCCACCAGGCCGTCAGCGATTGCGGCGGGGCGAATTCCGTCAGTTCATCCGTCACGGTCCAGGCGGCTTCGCCCGCCCGCTCATACCGCAAGGCGATACCGTCATCATAGGCACGGAAAACAATGTCGATGCCGGGATAGGTGAGGCGCATTTCCTGGAACCGGTCGCGGATGAACCGTTCCTCGCCCCACGGTTGTTCCCAGGTTTCATCCTGGCCGCGCCGTTGCACCGCTGTCGGCATTGGCGATGCCGGCAGCCGGACACTGTCCACCACCAGCCCCAGGCGGGCAGGTCCCAGAATCTCCTGCCCGTCCAGGCGCACGGCATAGAGGGGACCCTGTGCGTCCCCTCCCACGGACAGTTCGATGCGCCCGTCCGGCGAGGTCAGCAGCACCGTCTCCTGCATCGCCCCCGGCGGGGCCGCAATTGCCGGGGCGGCCGGCCAGCGGGCCATATCCTCCGTCTGCATGCGCGCCATCAGCAGGGACGGCCCCCACCAGACGGCGGCACCCAGCAGCGCCGGGACACCCAGGACGGCCAGCCAGCCTTTCCTCACGACGCGGTCTCCCGCCGGGGAAGATCGGCGGCACAGCGGAAGCCGACATGCATATGGCTGGATTCCGGCGTGGAATGGCCGCGTGCGGTGATGCGGAACCCATGGCACAGGCTGGGATCGCACAGGAAAGATCCGCCCTTCTGCACCCGCTCCTCACCCTGCGTCGGCCCCAGACGGCTGGCGCGGCCATCATAGGCGGCATAGCGATCCTCCACCCATTCCCACACATTGCCGGCCATGTCGGTCAGGCCCAGCTTCGTATGGCCATAGGCGCCGACGGGGGAGGTGGTCAGGTAGCCATCCTTGCCGCTATTGGCATAAGGGAACTGCCCAGTCCAGAAATTGGCGGCATAGACGCCGTCCTGCTATACCCTGTCCCCGAACGGGTAGCGGCCGGGATCGTTGCGGCCGTTGCGCGCCGCATGTTCCCATTCCACCTCCGTCGGCAGCCGCTTGCCGGCCCAGGCGCAATAGGTCTTGGCGTCGTACCAGGACACCTGCGTGACGGGATGGTCATCCGCGGGCGCATCCGCTTCCGGCCCGCGCGGATGGCGCCATTCTGCCCCCGGCACCAGCCGCCATTCGCCGGTGCCGAAGGTCATAACCGCCCCATCGCCCAGGCACTCTGCCGTGGTCCGATGCTTCGACGCGGCCACGAAACGGCGGAAATCCGCCACGGTGACAGGGCTGCGATCCAGCCGGAAGGAGGCGACGGCGGTATCGCTGACCGGTGCCTCGTCGGCGTATCCCTCGTTACTGCCACGCGTCACCGCTCCGGCCGGCACCGTCACCATGTCCGCCGTGTCAGGCGCCGGCACGGTCGCTGACAGTTTAGCCGGATCGGGCATGCAGTGGCGGGGCTCCGCCCGCGCCACCGGCCAGAAATGCCAGAGCGCACCTAGGGCCGTGACCGACACCAGGGCGGCCACCGCCGCCAGACGCCATCCGAACCGCATTCGAACCTCCATTTCCCGATTTGCAAGACGCGGCATTTCAGGCCTCCCGCACAAACCGCAGCAGGAACCCGCCAGAGGCCAGGCAATCGACGGGCAACCTGTCCCGCGCCGTCAGGCCGGAACGCTGCTGCCAGCGCGTTTCCGTCGCTTCCACGCCATCCGTGACGGCCGACAGGGTCCAGCCGCCTTCCCCCAGGAAATCGAGCGCCAGATCGGTCTGCCAGACGGTATCCCGGCCGTTCAGACCCGCCACCCACCATTCCGCACCCTGGCGGCGGGCCAGCACGGCATGGCTGTCGGGGTCGCCGGACAGGATGCGCAGCCCGTCCCAGGCCGTGGGCATCGCCCCCATCATCGCCTGGATATAGGGCCTGTCGCGGAACAAGGGTTGATAGCCCTTGGTCGGATCAATGGCATCATCGGCATAATGCTGGATGCCCGACGCAAAGGCCGCCGCCAGCGCCAGGGAGTGGGCGTAACTGATGCCCGACGCCTTGCGCGCCAGCTCAAAGCAGACGGGCGTGTAATCCATGGGGCCGATCGGATTGCGTACCAGGGCCATGCGTACATGGTCTAATGCCCCTGGCCCCTTGTCCCCCGTCAGCAGCGCGTAGGGGAAGGGGAACATATAGGTCTCCCCGCCGCGCACCGCCTCCATGCTCATCAGGTTGGGGAATTCCCGCTCCCAGCCGCGCGGGATGGTGCAGCCATGCAGGTTGACCATCAGGCCCGCCCGCGCCGCATCCACCAGCAGGTCGCGCATGCGGGTCAGGTGCAGCGGCTTGTCGCTATGCCAGAAATCGACCTTGACGCCGCGCACGCCCCACCCGGCGATCTTGGCGAATTCCGCCTGACGGGTCACGGCGTCCGTAATGCGGTCGCGCGGCGATCCGGGCCGGTCGTTGTTGGCGCCACCGGAATTGTACCAGAGCCAGATGCCGACCTTGCGCGACCTTGCATAGTCGGCCAGCGCCCGCACGGCGGTTTCCGGCGCCGGCGCCATGACCTGATCCCATTTGCCGTCCACCACGACATAAGGCCAGCCCCAGGCCGCTGCCTGGTCCACATGCGCCTTCTGCGCCTCCAGATCGCCCGTGGCCCGGTGTACCAGCCAGTCCCAGGCGGCAACCCCCGGTTGGACCCAGGCCGGGATTTCCCCACCGAACAGCGGGTTCAGTGGCGGGCTGACATCGGTGACCAGCGTAGAGGCGGCGACCTGCGACAGCGTACCGGCCATGGCCACGCGCCAGGGTGTGCGGACGGGCAGAGACAGCGTCGGCGCCGATGCCCCCTCTCCCAGCGCCTCCTCCACCGGCGGCAGTCGGGCGCACAGGGTCCGTCCGTCGGCGGCCTGAAGCTGCAGCCCGTGGAAATCCACCAGTCCGGCTTCCGACAGCAGAAGATAGGGCCCGGCATCGGTCACGCGCGCCAGCAGCGGCAGGAACCATCCACCGCCGCGTTCCAGGCGGCCTGCATCCAGGCGCTGGTGATAGGTCTCATAGGATGGCGCGGCCGGGTTCAGGCGTGCGCGCGCTGCATAAGGCTGCATCCACAGCGCCGCCCCTGCCGGCAGGCGGAAGCCGGTCGCCTCACCCGTCACCATAGCCATCGGGGCCAACCCGGCCTGGGCTGGAATGACATAGCGCCAACCGGCCCCGTCATCCTGCACATGCAACTCGACGCCAACCCGCAAGCCCTTTGCGTTGCGCCACCAGAACAGGGCACGGCTGGCCCGGAAGGCCGGCGCCACGTTCTTGCCATGCGACAGACGGTAGCTGTCCGAAAGGTCGCTCCGCTCCCCCTCCTGCTGCGTCAGTCCGGCATATTGCTCATCCCCTTCCAGGGACAGCCCCATGCCCGACCAGTCCAGCAGGGTGGCGACGCCCAGCGACAGACGCCAGAACAGCCCTCCGCCCCCGTCCAGGCCCAGCCGCAGTGACAGGTCGCCGTCCGGCGAGGCGACGACGGCCACCTCGCGCACATCCGCCGGCACCAGCCCCCCCTCCTCCACAGCGCGGGTGCAGGAAGCCAGACCGCCCAGGCCCAGCAGCATCAGCAATTGCCGCCGGTTCACGCCCGTCTCCGATCACGCATGCATTCAAATTTTGAATGATCAGTAGGAAACATGCTATCATCCTGATCAAGAACGGATTTGGGGAGGTTTTGCGGGTGGCGAGGAAGCAGGAAATTGCCGTCGATACGGCCATGCCCGAGCAGGTCAGCCGGACGGCGGCGAAATTCACGCGCAAGCGGCTGGCCGTGCTGCGTGGGGCAGCCAGGGTTTTTGCCCGGCTGGGCTTTCACCGCGCCTCGCTGGCCGATGTCGGGACCGAGTTGGACCTGACCGCCGCTGCCATCTACTACTATGTCAGTTCCAAGGACGAGATGCTGTACCAATGCGGCCAGGTGGCCCTGGAACAGTTGAACGCCGCCCTGAAGGAAGCCTGGGACAGCGGTGCCGACGGACTGGACAGCCTGCGCGTCTTCTTTCGCAAATATGCGGAGATCGTCTGCGACGATTTTGGACGCTGCCTGGTGCTGACCAATGCCGACGACCTGCCGACGGAATTCCGCGATGGAGCCCTGGCCGGCCGGCGTGCGCTGGACAGCCAGGTGCGGGAGATGATCCGGCGTGGGATTGCCGATGGGTCGCTGCGCGATGTCAGCCCGCATGGGCTGAGCTCCATGCTGTTCGGATCGCTGAACAGCATGACCCGCTGGTGGACGCCTGATGGTCCGTTGCAACCGGCCCAGGTGGCGGATCTTTATCTCGACATGCTGGTGCAAGGCATTACCCCGGTGCGCAATTCCTGAAGCGAAGGGACCGGCCCTGTCTGCGTCAATAGCGGACCGTGACACGCCCGCCCAGGAAACGGCCCGCTTCCCGTGGGACGACATGGGCTGTGCTCCCCAGTCGCCCGACCGACGCCGACTGTGTGGGCACCTCGATGATGGTGCTGACATAGAAACTGTTAGTCAGGTTCTTGGCGAAGACCTGCAGATCCAGGGCGCCGTCGAAAAACTCCACCCCCAGCGCCGCGTCCAGCACACCGTAGGAATCCTGGATGCATTCCGGATGCTGGGTCAGGCAGTGCTGCATGCTGCTCTGCCAGCGATAAGCACCCTGAAGGTAGGTGTTCACGCCGTCATAGGGCAGCGGTACCTCGTATCGGCCGACAGCGCTGAACTTCCACTTCGCGGTGTTGGGGGGACGGGCACCGGCCAGGTCCTGACGCTGTGGCACGGCAACAGTCACAATCCGTGTGGTGGCCGACGACACATCCAGAGCGCGGGCATTGACGTAAGTACAGCCGGCCGCCGCTGTCTGTCCGCCGTAACAGGCGGCATTGGCGAATTCCCGGATCTCTGCATCGATATAGGCCCCGCCGATCTGCAGGCTGACATTGCTGAACGGGCGGGCGATCACGTCCAGTTCCACGCCCTTGCTCCGCACTTGGCCAGCATTCTCCAACTGGAAGCTCTGGCTGTCATCGTCATAGGCCTGGACCTGGAAATCATCATAGTTGGACAGGAAGGCCGCCACATTGACCAGCAACCGCCCGCCCAACTGGGTCGACCGCAGGCCGACCTCGTAGCTGTCCACTGTTTCCGGATCGACGACCTCCCCGTCCTGGCGGGGTACCGGCCCCTTGTAGCCGCGGGCGTAGCTGGCATAGCCGAACAGCTCTTTGCTGAAATTATACTCCAGCGCCGCCTTGCCACTGTATCCCGTCTCCTCCGCCTCCACCTTGCGGCCGCCGGTGGTCGTGCTGGTGCGCGCGCCATTGCGCACAAACCCGGTGGGTGTCTGCACATAGGCGTCATACTGCCGGTTCACCAGCTCGCCCACCGCCTCGACATGGTCGCGGGTGACGCGCATGCCGCCCACCAGCTTCAGCGCGTCGGTCAGGCTCCAATCGACTTGGCCGAAGCCGGCATAGCTAAAAACCTCGGTGCGGGAAGGACCACGCGTCTCTTCCAGAGCCATGTTGCCGATAACGCAACTGCGTGCCGGATCAGGCGTCGTCCCCTGCATCGTGATCGTGCAGGTTGATGCCGTCAGGTTTGGTGGAATGACCAATGCATCACCCAAATAGGCACGGCGCTGCAAGCCTGATGAATGGGTGTTGCGCACGAACAGGTAGGTACCCGCCACCCAGCCAACATTGCCGCGATCATAGGATTCCAGCCGCAGTTCCTGCGTGAACTGTTCCGCATCACTGCCATCGCCATAGGGGTAGGTGCCGATGAAACTATCGGTGTAGCCATCCGCATCCGTGTCAAAGGAACCAGTCGGCAGCACGCTCTGCCCAGGCCGGGGTGTGAGGGCCGGCGTATCGACGGGAAGCCCGTCAGAATCCAGCCTGGCGTCGGCTTCCGCCTGCTTCTTGCGATAGGCGGTGATGGAGATCAGGTCCAGCGGCTCGAAGGAGTAGCGCGCCTCCAGCGACGCCCCCCAGACTTCTGTCGCCCCTCCGTCACGCACGCTGTTGACGTTGGCGATATCCGCTTTTTCCCCCGCGACGGTCGGCGCCAGATAGGCCGCCCGATCGGTACTGAGGTTGAAACGGTCGATGAACTGGCCGCCACCGCCCTCGGTCTTCGAATATTCGGCGATCAGGCGTGCCTCGAAATTTTCGGTTGGCTCGTAGAGGAATTGGCCGCGGGCACCATATTGCTTGCGTTCCCCGATGTCGGTGCCGGACAGGTTCTCAATGTAATCGCCTTGTTTGACATAGAAAGCGGCCAGCCGGGCAGCGACACTGTCGGACAGGGGGCCGCTGACCACCGCGCGCCCACGCCGCGTATCCTGCTCGCCCAGCTCCATTTCCACCTGACCTTCCGGATCGCGGGTCGGACGCTTGGTGATGATGCTGATGGCACCGGCCGACGCGTTCTTGCCGAACAGCGTGCCCTGCGGGCCGCGCAGAACCTCCACCCGCTGCACGTCGAACAGCTCACCGAACGCCTCGTTCGTAGCACCCATGACGACCCCGTCCACCACGACGGCCACGCTGGGCTCCACGGTGGCGCCGAAGGCCTGACTGCCCACGCCGCGGATGTTGAAAGAATTGCCATTGCCGGAACTGTCACTGGTCACTGACACGGACGGCGCCATGTTCACCACATCCTCGAACTTGCGGATGTTGGCTTCCTCCAGGTTGCGGCTGTCCAGCAGGGTCAGGCCCATGCTCAATCGCTGCAGGCTTTGTTGCCGGCGCTGGGCCGTGACAATGATCTCTTCCAGCACGACAGGCTCTTCCTTGGACGCCCGGTCACCCTCAATGGCGCGTGCCAATGGAGACAGATGCGTTTCCTTGGGTTTCTCCTGTTCAGCCCCGGCCTGGCCGCAGACAAGCACCGCCATTGCGGCCGCGCCACAGCGCAACACGCCCTTACCCATTGCTTCCTCCCCGGCCAGTCCGGCCGATTGTGATTATTATGGGCCGGTATTTTCCCGACCTTGTCCGATGATGATGCACAGGCCGTCAGAGTTTGTCCATATGGATAAATAACTCCGACCGAGATTTTTCTCGACACCCCGTTGCGCTTGCGACCGAACTGTCCACCGGGATAAAACTGCGCGAAAGTCGGGGAGGAAGCGGGATGGATAAGAAGGCATCGGTCGAGAAGGTGACTGCGGAACAGGGAAGCCAGCCCCGCCGTCGCCGTGGCCCGATCCCGAAGTCGCATGCGGAAGGCGGCATGGCGGAGCCCGTTCGCGACGTCATCCTGGGGGCCGCCGTCACCGAGTTTTCCGAAAAGGGTTTCCTGGGCACCACCACCCGTGACATTGCCAGCCGGGCCGGCGTCAACCACGGCATGGTCACCTATTATTTCAAAAGCAAGGAAGCCCTTTGGCGCGAAGCGACACGCCTGATCTTTGGTCGCCTGGCCGCAGAAGTGATGGAAGGCGTAGAGATACCGACCACGCGCCAGGAACTGCGCCAGGTGGCGGCGAACGGCATTCGCCGGTTCGTGCATTACTGCGCACGCCACCCCGACTATGTCCGGTTCATGTTCCATGAATCGATCCAGCGCAGCGATCGCCTGTCCTGGCTGGCCGAAAATTTTCTGCGCCCCGCCCACGCGGCGGCAGCCATGTTCATTAGCCGGTTGCAGGAAGAGAAGCTGACGGCCGACATCCCGCCCGTCTCCCTGCTCTACCTGATCGTCGGCGGCGCCCAAGTCATGTATGTCATGGCCAACGAAGTCGAGGCCGTCTGGGGTGTCGATCCCTTTGCTGAAAAGACCATCGACGCCCATGCCGACGCCCTGATCGGCATGGTGCTGCGCGACGCCTGATCCACTGGCGTCGCTATTTATCCATCAGGACAAAAACCTTGACAAGCGCCCGGTATAGGGGCTTCTCTTGCTAAAATAATTTATCCGTTGGGATAAATATGCCGCCCGTTGATCGTTATCCGGGCGATGCAGATACCCACCGGGCAAGGGAGGACAAAATGATGACCAACAGGCTAGGCGCCCGCCGCCGGACGGAGGCGCGCGATGAAGTTGAGGCGTGAGGGCCGATTCCTGGACAGGATGCTGCGGGCGTCCGGCGTCCTGATGCAAAGCCGCGCGAATTCAGGGCGAACGGTGCCGGACCTGCTGGAAGCCAGCATGGACCGCCATCGCGATCGGATCGCCATCGAATTCGAAGGCCGCACCCTCACCTATGGGCAGGTCGAGGCACAGGCTAACCGCATTGCGCGCTGGGCATTGACCCAGGGTTTGCGGCGTGGCGACGTGGTGGCCCTGTTTATTGAGACGCGCCCGGAATTCTTCACAGCCTGGTTCGGGTTGGCCAAGGTTGGCGTGGTCACGGCCCTGATCAACGCGCAACTGTCCGGCTCATCCCTGGCGCATTGTGTCCGTATCGCTGGCGCCCGCGCGGTCATCGTGGGCAGCGAGTTGCTGGAAGCCTGGACCACGGTTGCCGACCAGACGGGGCTGCCGGAGGCGATCTGGTGCTGCACCGACGGTGCGGTGCCGGGCGTGTCCGGCCCAGGCGGTATGCGCGATCTGGATCAGGCGCTGGGCGCCTGCTCCGCCTTGCGGCCCAAGCGCGACATCCGCAGCGGCATGACCAATGCCGATCCCCTGCTCTATATCTTCACCAGCGGCACCACCGGCCTGCCCAAGGCGGCAACCATACGCGGGGCGCGGGGCATGGCCCTGCTCTGCACCTTCGGCCGTGTGCTGAACCTCACGCCCGACGACCGGGTCTATGTCTGCCTGCCGCATTATCACGCCTCCGGTGGCCTGTGCGGCGTCGGATCAGCGCTGACGCGCGGTGCCTGCATGGTGCTACGCCGTCGCTTTTCCGCCACACGGTTCTGGGCCGACGTCCGCGACCAGGGGGTCACCGCCTTCATCTATATCGGCGAATTGTTCCGATACCTGGTGAATCAGCCCGCCTGCACGGAGGAACGCGGGCACAGGATCCGCGTGGCCTTCGGCAGCGGCCTGCGGCCGGAAGTGTGGGAACAGGTCGAACAGCGCTTCGGCATCCATGATGTCGTGGAGTTCTACGGCGCCACGGAGGGCAATGTCAGCCTGATCAATTTCGACGGGCATCGTGGTGCCGTGGGGCGCATTCCCCCCTATCTGAAGCGGCTGATGCCGGTGAAGATCGTGCGTTTCGACCATGAAACCGAGGCACCGGCGCGCGATGCCAACGGACGATGCATCGAAGCCGATATCGGCGAGACGGGCGAAGCCATCGGCCGCATCGGCGACAGCGTGCGGGAGAAGTTCGACGGCTATGTCCAGGACAAGGGGCAGACGGCAGCCAAAATTCTCTGCGACGTGTTCCGCAAGGGGGATCGCTGGTACCGCACGGGCGACCTGCTGCGGCGCGACGCCGATGGCTATTTCTACTTTATCGACCGGATCGGCGACACGTTCCGCTGGAAGGGCGAGAATGTAGCCACCAGCGAGGTCGCACGCGTGGCTGCCACCGCCCCCGGGGTGCTGGAAGCCATCGTCTATGGTGTGGGGGTGCCGGGGAATGAGGGACGGGCCGGCATGGCGGCTCTTGTTATCAACCCGGAACAATTCAGCCCCGACCTGCTCGCCGCCCATCTGGAACGCGACCTGCCACGCTATGCGCGTCCCCTGTTTGTGCGCCTTTGCACCGGATTGTGCACGACGGGAACGTACAAGTATCGCAAGCAGGAATGGATTCAGGATGGTTACGACCCCGGAACAGTCTCTGACCCGCTGTTCATCCTGGATGGCGACAGCAACCGCTACCGGCCGCTGGATTCACAAACCCACGCACGGCTGCTGGCCGGCGCCTTGAAGGTCTGACGCAATGGACGAGACGGCCCTGCTTCAGGACCTGTTCACAACACAGCGCGCGGCAAGGCGGAGTGCGGGGATGCCCGACGCTGCCCTGCGGCGCGACCGGCTGGACCGCTGTGTCCGGCTGCTGCTGGTCCACCAGGACAGCATCGCCGCCGCCCTGGATGCCGATTATGGCAGCCGGTCGCGGCGCGTCACGCAATTGGCGGAGATCTATGGCTCGGTGGCTACCCTGCGCCATGCCCGCGCCAATCTGGCCCGCTGGATGCAGCCCCGGCGCCAGCCCCTGGAACTGGCGCTGGCGCTGACCGGGGCGCGGGCGGAGATACGCTACGAGCCCAAGGGTGTGGTTGGCATCGCAAGCCCCTGGAACTTCCCTGTCAATCTCAGTTTTGCACCGCTGGCCGGTGCCCTGGCGGCGGGCAACAGCGCCATCGTCAAGGTATCCGAACACACGCCGCGCACCGCGACCCTGCTGGCCCGCCTCGTGGAGAAGCATTTCGCAACGGAGGAATTATCCTTCGTCTGCGGCGGACCCGCCTTCGGTGCCGCCTTCGCACAATTGCCCTGGGATCATCTGCTGTTCACCGGCGGGACCGAAACAGGCCGCGCCGTCATGGCGGCGGCGGCCGGCAACCTGACACCCGTGACGCTGGAACTGGGCGGAAAAAGCCCGGTAATCGTCGGCAAGGGCGCCGACCTGACGCTGGCCGCCGACCGCATCCTGGCGGGCAAAATCATGAATGCCGGCCAAATCTGCTTGGCGCCGGACTATCTGTTGATCGAGAAGGAGCGGCTGCCTGCCCTGCTGGACGGGTTCCGCCGGTCCGCTTCCCGCTTCACCACCGGCTTCGCCACGGCGCCGGATTTTGGCGCCATCATCAATGAGGGCCAGCGCGACCGGCTGCACGCCTTGTTGGCGGACGCAGGAGCAAGCGGCGGCACCATCCTTCCCCTGACAGGGGAGGCCGATGCGCGGGCCTGTGCTACCGCGGGCCGGTTGCCCCCGACCCTGGTCATCGATCCCGGCCCCCAGGCCCGTATCCTGCGGGAAGAGATTTTCGGCCCCCTGCTGCTGATCCTGACCCGACCGTCGCTGGCGGAGATGCTGGCGGTCGTACGCTCCCGGCCCACGCCGCTGGCGCTCTATTATTTCGGCCGGGACCGGCGGGAACAGGAAGCCGTGCTGACTCAGATTCCGTCCGGCGGCGTCACCATCAACGACATCATCCTGCACGCCGGGATCGAGGATTTGCCGCTCGGCGGTGTCGGCGCGTCCGGCATGGGCGCCTATCACGGCCATCGCGGCTTCCTGGAATTCTCCCACCAGCGCGCCCTGTTCCGCCAGGGCTACATCGATATCGGCCGCATCCTGCGCCCGCCCTACGGCCCCTGGTTCGACCGCGCGCTGCGCTGGCGGCTGCGCGGCTGATGTCCTCCACAAAAAGGTAGGTCAAAATGAAATACGTCACCATCGCCCTGCTGCCGGTCCTGCTGTTGGGCGGCCCCGCCTTTGCGGCCACCACTTCGCCGGAAGGACTGTGGCAGCTTCCATCCGGCGCGCGGGTCGCCATCGCACCCTGTGCCGACGCCCTGTGCGGCCAGGTCACGCTGCCGGCAGGGCATTTGAAGCTGGACCAACCCATCCTGCGCGATGTCCGCAGCGATGGCGCTGTCTGGCGGGGCAAGGTCTGGGCCGAGCAGTTGCAGGACTGGGCTGATGTGGAGATGACGCGTAACGGTGCGACGCTGCGCCTGAAGGCCTGCGCCATGATGGCTTGCCGTAACCGTGAATGGCAGCAGGCAGTGCCCTGAAACGCGAAAGGCCCGTCCCGGCGGAGGTTCGGGACGGGCCAGCCACGCCTGCGGACCATCAGAAGCCGGCCAGCAGAACGTCGGGCTGATCGGTGAAGTCGCGCGGCGTATCCAGGCATCGTTCGCCCTGGTCGATACGCTCCGGCTGAAACGTGTAACAGACGCCGGACATCACCTGACGCACCAGATCGTGATTGACGATCTCCACGGGCACCGCGCGCCCGCTGGAGACGAAGAAGCCCTGGCGGAAGACTTTCACGGCTTCCAGGAAATCATCATCGCCCTTCTCAGCCGCCCATTTGCCCAGATGGCGGAAATCCAGACCCGCGGCTTCCGCCGGCGCTCGCACGGTCTCCCCTTCCATATCGAACCGCATCAGCAAGTCCCCGTCGCGGGCCAGCGTGGCACTGGTCCGACCCGGCGGCCAGGTGGGAATGTTGTCGGGGCCTATGGAACGGCCGTTCGGTTCACGCGGTGGCACGGTGACGTCATATTGTCGACGGCCCGGCCCCCGCACCGCCTGCGCCAGGGCCAGCAACGTCAGATCATGCAGATGGGTGCAATTCAGACGTGGCGATGGCATGTCCTGGCGCCGCAGCATGCCAGAACTGACCGATTGGCCGATGAAGCCGCGCAGCGGGGCCACGGCACCTGGACAGGTCGACCAGGGAAACCGGAAAGTCTTTGCATCGATATCGGCGACGCGGTCACCATCCATCGTCACTGTCACCCGAAAATGGTGGAAATCATCCTCAAGGCCGGCGCGGACCGTCCCCCCGTCGCAATCCAGGACGATCCGGCGCCGAAAGGTGCCCCCTGTGCTACTCACGATATCCACCTTTCCGCCCTGGCGCCGCGGCGGATCATCTCCGCCGCGGCGCTTCACAGGACAGCGGTCCAGAGGCCCCAGGGGAAACCCAAAACCCCAACCCCCTGAACAGACCGTCCCATGAACCCGTTTCTCAGTCGTTCATGCCCAGCGCTGTGCCCAGCGCGGTCATCGTGTCGATCACGGCGCGCGGGTGGTCGGGATCGGTGAAATCGACGATCCGGTCCCATTGCTCGGCGATCTGCTCGGCCGACACCTCGCCCGTGCAACCCAGCGCGATGCCCTTGGAGCGTTCCCAGTCCACACCTGCGTACCAGCCGCCGCCGACCTCCACCAGCTTGCCCGACGCCTCACAGCTTTCATGGCAGAGCCACAGGACCAGCGGCGTCACCAGTTCCGGCTTCAGCGCATCCAGGAGCGCCTTGGGCATGACCGTTTCGGTCAGGCGCGACGCGGCCAGGGGGGCGATGGTGTTGACATTGATATTCTTCGAGCCGCCTTCCACCGCCAGCGTGCGGGCGAAACCATACAGGCCCAGCTTGGCGGCGCTGTAATTGGCCTGGCCGAAATTGCCATAGATGCCCGCACCCGACGCGGTCATGATCACGCGGCCAAAGCCCTGGGCGCGCATATGCGGCCAAGCAGCATGCGTGGTCCGGAACGACCCGTTCAGGTGAACGCGGATGATCAGTTCCCAATCCTCGACGCTCATCTTCTGGAACGAGCTGTCGCGCAGGATGCCGGCATTATTGACCAGGATGTCGACACGGCCATAGGTGTCCATCGCGGTCTGGATGATGCGTTCACCCTGCTCCACGCTGTCGGTATTGGCCACGGCCTCGCCCCCGGCGGCCTTAATCTCGTCCACCACCTTCTGAGCGGCACTGGCGCTGGCCCCCTGGCCGGAGGCGCTGCCACCCAGATCGTTCACCACCACCTTGGCGCCGCGCGCGGCAAAACCCAGGGCATGCGAGCGACCAAGACCACCGCCCGCCCCCGTCACCACGGCGACGCGGCCTTCAAAATCCAGACGTGACATATTTTCCTCCCTTGATCCCGGAACCTTGTCCGGTCCGATCAGTGCTTCAATTCGTTGAAGGGCGTGTTGCGGTCAGGGCGCGGATCGCCCGGCAGGCCCAGCACACGCTCGGCGATGATGTTGCGCAGAATCTCGTCGGAGCCGCCGGCGATGCGCATGGCGGACGCCCACATCCAGCTCGTCTCCACGCCGGCCCAATGCTCGCCAACCTCAGCCGCCGCCAGGGCGCCCTCAGCGCCCAGCAGATCCATGCAGAAATAGGCGGCCTGCTGGCCTTGGGCTGCCTCAATGGCCTTGTTGACCGCCTGCTCCGGTCCCGGAAAACCGCCTTGGGACAAGGAGGTCTGCGCCCGGTAGGACAGGAGCTTCAGGGCCTGGTCATTGATCCAGAAATCGGCCACGCGCTGCGTGATGAGGGCATCATCCTGACCGTATCGGCGGGCCAGGCGCAGCACGTCATGGGCGGACACGAAGCCGAAGCCCATGCCAGCCTGCATACGTTCCGTCATCAAGGTGGAAATGGCGACGTTCCAACCATTGCCCGCCTCGCCCAGCCGATCGCTGTCGGGGATGCGGACATTGTCGAAGAACACCTCGTTGAACTCCGCCGATCCCGCCATGGTGCGGATGGGCCGTACCTCCACGCCTGGGGCCTTCATGTCCACGATGAACATGGTCAGGCCCTTGTGCTTGGGTCGGGACGGATCGGTGCGGACCAGCAGGATGCCGTAATCGGCGTAATGCGCGCCCGAGGTCCAGACCTTCTGGCCCGTCACCAGCCAATCGTCGCCGTCCCGCACGCCCTTGGTGCGCAGGGCTGCCAGATCGGAGCCTCCGGCCGGTTCGGAGAAAAGCTGACACCAGATCTCCTCTCCCCGCAGGGCCTTACGGACATAGCGGTCGCGATGGGCATCGCTACCATGGGCGATGACAGTGGGGATGGCCATGCCCAAGCCGATCTCATACACGCCGAAGGGCACCTCGAACTGCCCTTCCTCCTGCCGGTAGATCACGGCCTCGATGGGCGTCCCGCCCGCCCCGTAGGGTGCCTGGATGGTGATCCCGGCATAGCCGGCGTCGGCCTTCAGCGCCTGCCAGGCCTTCGCCTCTCCCAGGTTGCTGCCGTCGGCAACGGCCATGCCGCGCGCGCCGCCGTCGGTGCGCCGACGGGCATGGGCTTCCAGCCAGGCCCGCGCCTTGGCGCGGTAGGTGGCCTCTTCGGGACTGTCGTTGAAATCCATGACTGACCTCCCTTATGCCGCTTGCGCCGACAGGGCGCCGACGATGCGTTCGCGCCAGCGCTGGCTGGGGCCGAAGGCCAAGCTATCGGCCTGGGCCCGGCGGTAGAAGAACTGGCAGTCGGATTCCCAGGTGAAGCCGATGCCGCCATGGGTCTGCACATTCTCCTGCGCAGCAAAACGCAGGGCGTCGGACGCCGACAGATGGGCTCCGGCGGCAGCCAGCGGCAGGTCCGGCGCATCCACTGACAGGGCCCAGGCGCCCCAATAGGCATGGACGCGCGCCGTCTCGATCTTAATGAACATGTCGGCCAGCTTGTGCTTGATGGCCTGATAAGTGCCGATCGGGAAGCCGAAAGCTGTGCGTTGCAGGGCATATTCCCGCGCCATTTCCAGTGCCCGCTGGGCCGCCCCTACCTGTTCGAAGGCCAGCAGAATGGCAGCACCATCGACCAGCGTCGCAACGGCGTCCTCGTTGCCGGTCGGCAGGATCTCCGCCGCCACACCCTCGAAGGTCAAATCCGCCAGCGGCCGGGTGGGGTCCAGGGTCATCAGGGACTTGCGGGTCACACCGGCACCATTCAGTGGCACCAGGATCAGCACGGTACCGCCGGCGGAATCCGCCTGCATCAGCGCCAGATCGGCCTGCACCCCATAGGGCACCAACCGCGCCCGACCGCTGATCCGCCCACCCTCCATGCGCAGCGTTGAGCCACCGCTGGACAGCGCGTGGGTACCGATGGCCGATCCTTCGGCCAGAAGCGGCAGCCATTTCTCCTGCTGGCTGTCATTACCGTAACGGCGCAGGGCCTCGGCACAGACGCCAGTCGATGCCACGAACGGCACCGGCGCCAGCGCATAGCCGATCTCATAGGCGGCGGCGCATAGTTCCAGCGCCCCCAGACCTGCCCCGCCCCGTTCCTCGGGCACGGCCGCACCCAGTACGCCAAGCTCCGCAAGCGCCTTCCAGGTGGCGCGCGACAGGCCGGTGCTGCTTTCCAGCACCGTGCGCACTTCCTTCATGGTGCAGGTGTCGGCCAGACTGCGGCGCACCTGATCGGCGAACATCTTCTGTTCGTCGGAGAAATCGAAATTCACGGCGACGCCCTCCCCATTTCGCGGGTGGTGCCCTGCGGTCGCGGCCGGTCAACCGCGCCGCAGGGCCTCTGCGCATTTCTTCAGATGCGCTTCAGGATGGGGGTCAGGCGCTGGGCCACCGTCATGTCGCCACTGACCTTCATCTTACCCTGCATGAAGGCCATCATGCTGTCCATGCGGCCTTCGGCGATGGCGACGAAATCCGTGAACTTCACAGCGACATTGCAGTCGGCCTTGTCGGCACGGTTATCGACGATGTTCGGCACGGTCTTGGCGTCGATGAAAATGGCGCCATCATTGCCGAAATCGAACTTCATGGTGCGGCCCAGGCCGCAATTTTCGCCAACGGCGCCAGAAACGCGGGCGGTCAGGGTTTCCAACGTGGACATGTTCTTCTCCATTTTGAAAAAGGTTCTTGGATCTGGTATGGCTCAGGCGGTGGCGATGACCGCTTCGCCTTCCATGGTCACGGTGCCGTCATCGATGCTGGTGCGCAGACCGATGCGGACACGCGGTTCACCATCGACCGTGACATGTTCCAACACCCGGCCTTCGCACTTGATGTTGGCGTTGACCGGTGTGATGGCGGTGAAGCGCGCCTTGAAATTGCGCAGCTTTTCCTGGGGGGCCTGCTGACGCACGAACTGCGCCAGATAGGCCATCGACAGCATGCCCTGGGCGAAGACATCCTCCCGCCCGAAGATCTTGGCGAAATCGCTGTCGATATGCATGGGGTTGTGGTCGCCGGAACCGCCGGCGAACATGGCCAGCACCCAGCGGCTGGCGGGCCCGGCCTCGTGCGGGGTCAGGTCCTGTTCCGGGGCCAGATTGGCAAGATCGGGATAGCTCATGTCCGCCCCTTCAATTCCGATAGATGGCGACGGTACGGGCGGTGAGGCAGAGCACATCGTCCTGGTTGTGGACGGTGGTGTCCTGGACGATGAACTCCATCTTGCCGCCCTTCTTTTCATAGATATCGACCGTCTTAGTCTTCAGACGCAGGCGGTCACCGGCATAGATCATGGTGTGGTAGATGAATTCCTGCTCGCCATGCAGGACGGCGCCCACATTGTCGACCATGTCGATCATGTTGCCCTTCTTGGCCGGGGCCTGCAGGGTCAGACCGAAGACGAAGGTCGGCGGGGCCGGAATATTGCGATAGCCGCGCGCCTTGGCGGCCTCCTCGCTGGAATAGGCGGGGTCGCTTTCCCCCGTCGCCATCGCGAACAGCTTCAACTGCCCCTTTTCCACGTCGATGAAGCGGTCCTCGGACTCAACGCCAAGGAAGCTGCGATCCACAGGCATGATTTCCTCACACGCGTTCGTAAAGGGCGACCACGGCGGCACCGCCAAGGCCGATATTGTGCTGGAGCGCGAAACGCAGCCCCTCCACCTGCCGCTGATCGGCCTGGCCGCGAAGCTGCCAGACCATCTCGGCGCACTGGGCCAGACCCGTGGCACCCAACGGATGGCCCTTGGACAAAAGGCCTCCCGACGGGTTGGTCACGACCTTGCCGCCATAGGTGTTGTCGCCGTCCCAGATGAACTTCTCCGCCGTGCCTTCCGGCGTCAGGCCCAGGGCCTCATAGGTCAGCAACTCGTTGGCGGTGAAACAGTCGTGCAGTTCGACGACCCCCACCTCTTCCGGCCCCACGCCCGCCAGTTCATAGACCTGATTGGCCGCGGCCTTGCTCATGTCATAGCCGACGACCTGCATCATCGACCTGGACTCAAAGGCGGCCGGAGTGTCGGTGGTCATGGCCTGAGCCTTGATGCGCACCGGCGCTACCAGACCGTGCTTGGCTGCGAATTCCGCCGAACAGATAATGGCGGCGGCAGCCCCGCAGGTGGGCGGGCAGCACTGGTACCGGGTCAGCGGCCCATATTGGTGAGCCGATGCCATTACCTCTTCCACGGTCAGTGGCGTGCGGAAGATCGCCAGCGGATTATTAGCGGCGTGCTTGCGCGCCTTCTCGGAAATCTTGGCAAAGGTCTCGTCCTTCGCACCGTACTTCTTCTGGTACTCCACCCCGGCCCCACCGAAGAACTGCGACGCCGGCGGTGCTTCAGTGAACTCCTGCAGGTTCAGCATGGCCTGTAGGTGGTTGGCCATGGGGTTGGCGCGGTCCATGAAGTTGGAGCCCAGGGCGCCGGGTCTCATCTCCTCGAACCCCACGGCCAGCGCGCATTCCACGGCACCGCTTTCCACCGCCTGACGGGCCAGGAACAGCGCCGTGGAGCCGGTGGAGCAGTTGTTGTTGACGTTGATCACCGGAATGCCGGTCAGACCCACCTTGTAGACCACCGACTGGCCGCAGGTGCTGTCGCCATACACATAGCCGGCATAGGCCTGCTGGATCTGGTCGTAGCTGACGCCGGCATCCTTCAACGCCAGGCGGATCGCCTCTTCACCCATCTCCTGATAGCCGTCGCTGGCCCCCGGCTTCTTGAAGGGGATCATCCCGACCCCCGCCACCCTGACATCGCGTCGCATGGTGTGCGCTCCTCCTGATTAGGGGTTTGAATTTTTACTAGTTATTTAAATTTCGATTGAACGTTAAAATTATGAGCAGCGCCTGTCAAGCGCATTTCGCGACGCCGGCGCGAAATGTTCCCGCGATCAGGTCGGCGGCCTTTTCCGCGATCATGATGGTGGGCGCGTTGGTATTACCGGACACCAAACGCGGCATGATGGAGGCATCGACCACGCGCAGACCGTCGATCCCCCGCACCCGCAATTGCGCATCGACAACAGCGTCCGTATCGCTGCCCATGCGACAGGTGCCGACCG
Source organism: Niveispirillum sp. (assembly GCF_017996735.1). Classification (GTDB taxonomy): domain Bacteria; phylum Pseudomonadota; class Alphaproteobacteria; order Azospirillales; family Azospirillaceae; genus Niveispirillum. Next base: position 5,919 of record NZ_JAGOGJ010000069.1, on the reverse strand, counting down.
GATGATAGACCGTGTTTCCCTGCGCCTCGGCAAAGGCCAGCAACGCCTCGTCGCTGTCGCGCATATCGATGCCCAGCGGCTTCGCACCCAAGTGCAGCAGGGCGGGTGCTGCCAGGATGGACAGGGTCAACCGCAGCGAGGCCAGTGTGACATGCCGGTCTTCCGCCGCCGCCAGATAGTTAGGCCGGATCAGCGGCGGGGTCAGGGGATCGGGACCGGCCAGGTGGATGTCACCCCGGCTTTCCGGGCGCAACTGGCAGGGCGCACAGGTCAGGGCCGGAAAACCGTCCAGCCGCCCGGAATCATAAACAGACGAACTGCCAGGCAGCATGTGCATCTGGATGTCAGGGCTGGCCAGGCCGAAGCGGCTGTTGGCGAAGACCACCACATGCGCAGCGGCAGAGGAGAACATACCGCGTGATTGCATGGCATAAGCGGCAGCCGCCTTCAGCAGACCCCAGGGCCGGCCCTGCTCGTTGTAGGTGCCGACCGCGTCCAGCCGCGCGATGACGGGAACAGCATAATGGTCCTGAAGATTACTGCCGACGCCCGGTTGGTCCAGCAAGACGGGCAGGCCCATTTCCCGCAGATGCGCCCCCGGACCGATACCTGACAGCATCAGCAATTGGGGCGAGGCCACGGCCCCGGCTGCCAGCAATATCTCGCCCCTGGCCAGGAAGCGCTGTTCCTCCCCGCCGCGACGAACACGCACCCCCACGGCCCGACCGCCTGAAAGCTCAATGCGGGTGACGGTGCAGCCCGTCACAACCCGCAGATTGGGCCTGTTCAGGGCCGGGCGCAGGAAGGCCCGCGCCGCCGACATGCGACGGCCGTTGCGCGCCGTCATCTGGAAGACGGACACGCCCTCCTGCTCCACCCCGTTATAGTCCGGGTTGCGGGGAAGTCCGACCTCCGTGCAGGCCTGCATAAAGGCCTCGTCTACGGGCAGCAGGTCGAAGGGCGGGCTGACGCAGAGCGGCCCACCCTGGCCCCGCCATTCCGACGGCGGCCCCTGCCAGTCTTCCGACCGACGGAAATAGGGCAGGACCTCCTCGAACGACCAGCCGGGGCAGCCAAGTTGCGCCCAGCCATCATAATCCAGCCTGTGCCCGCGCACATAGACCAGACCATTGATGGCGGACGATCCGCCCAGCACCTTGCCCTTGGCCCAGCGAAAAGCCCGCCCGCCGAGATCCGGTGCCGTGCGGTAATTCCAGCTATAGGAGGGCGAATGCGCTGTCAGGCCGAAGGCCAACGGCACCTGGATCAACGGATTGCGATCCGGCCCCCCAGCTTCCAGCAGCAGCACCCGCTTGGCGGGGTCGGCAGACAAGCGGTTGGCCAGCACGCAACCGGCACTGCCAGCCCCGATAATCAAATAGTCGACATCCATCGCCATTCCCCGTCATAGCCGCACATCAGTCCAGAGCAGGCCCTGGCTGTCCGAAGAAGGGCCGACGAACACGCGATGCAGCCCGCCTTCCACCTGCCAGCGCCGCCCGTCCGGGCACCACCAGGCCAGATCGGCGGGGGGAACATGGAAATGCAGTGTCCGCGTCTCGCCGGGCCTCAGGGTGACGCGCTGAAAACCACGCAGCAGCTTCACCGGCCGTTCGGCGGCGATACCGGGAAAGCCGATATAGAGCTGCGCCACTTCGTCCGCCGTCATCGGCCCGTCATTGCGGATGCTGACCTCGGCGTCGATGCCGCCATCGGCCGCTGCCCGCGTCTTCAACGCCCGATAAGCGAAGCGCGCATAGGATAGGCCATGGCCGAAGGGAAAAGCCGGACGCACCCCATGCTTTTCCAGCAGCGCATAGCCATGCCAGGCGCCATATTCGATACTGTCCGCCTCCTTGTCGAAGGGCGGATAATCCGATGCCGCCGCCGCAACGGTGAAGGGCAGCCGTCCCGACGGCGAGACGCGGCCGGTCAGCAGGTCGGCCAGCGCCCGCCCACCCTCCATGCCGGCATAAAAGCTTTGCAACACCACCGGCACCGCATCGATCCATTCCGCCATCAGCACGGCGGAACCGGCCACGACGACCACGATGCAGTTGGGTTGCGCCGCGGCGATGCTGCGGATCAGATCGATTTGCGCCGCCGGCAGGTGCAGGCTGTCACGGTCGCCGCCGGACATGAGTTGGTTGTCGCCCCCGGTTTCCACCTGACCCAGGGAGATGTCGCCGGGAATGAATTCGCCCTCGTCGCGGGCGGTATATCCGACGATGATGATGGCCACCTGGGACTTCGCCGCCGCCAGCGCCGCTGCTGCGGCATCCCCCTCATCGCCGCCGAACCGGACGCTATCGCCCAAGCGAACCAACAAGCCCTGCATGGGCGTCACCGTCGCCGGCGGGGCAACGCGGCTGGATCCATGGTCGCCCAGGTTGGGCAGCAGGGCCAGCCGGCCGAAGACCGTAACGTCGCGCAGCGTACCGGCATCCAGCGGCGCCACGGCCCCCTCATTCTTCAGCAGCACGGCCGACTTGACCGCCGCCTCATAGGCCAGTTCACGGTGCGCGGCACGGGCCACCAGATCGGGTGTATAGGCCTCCAGCGGATCCTCCGCCGCTGCGAAACGGTAGAGCGCGGTTAGGATGCGGCGGCAGGCCGTGTCGATAACCGCCGGCTCGATCACCCCGCTTTCCACGGCCTCCACAAGCCGGGAGCCGAAATTGATGGGCTCCGGGTTCTCGATATCCAGGCCGGCGGCGGCGCCATAGGGCGCCTTCACGCCGAAGACCCAGTCGGAATGGACGAACCCGTCAAAGCCCCATTCATGGCGCAGGATGTCGGTCAGCAACTCCCGATGCTGGCCGCAGAATTCCCCATTCACCTGGTTATAGGCACTCATCACCGAGGCGCAGCCGGCATCCAGCACCCGCTTGAAATGCGGCAGCCAGACCTCGCGCAAGCTACGCGCATCGACCCGGACATCGACCTTGAAGCGTGCATTCTCGATGGAGTTCAGCGCGAAGTGCTTCACGGTGGCGATGACATTGTGGGTCTGGATGCCGGTTGCCAGCGCCGCCCCCATCAGCCCGACATGATAGCTGTCTTCGCCATAGGTCTCCTGCGCCCGGCCCCAGGCGGGATGGCGCAGCAGGTTGACGCAGACCGCCCCCGACAGGTTGCAGCCCTGCGCACGTGCCTCGATCCCCATCGCCTCGCCGATGCGGCGTTCCAGATCGGTGTCGAAGCTGGCGCCCCGCGCCATGCTGACGGGAAAGCAGGTGGAATTGCCGCGCACCACGCCACGCGGCCCATCGGTGAAGTAAAGCGCTGGCACGCCCAGCCGCTCGCACCCGCCGCCCGCCCGGTAAGGGTGGGCGCCCCAGCGCCCCGCACTTTCCGCGAATTGCTGAAAGAAGCCATGGCCCGACATCATCGCCACCTTCTCCTCCAGCGTGGCGGCAGCCAGGATGCGGGTCACCTGCCGGGCGATCTCCGCCTCCGTCATGCCTTTCACGGGGCCCAAATCAGACATTGCTTTTCTCCCTCCGCCCGACCGTTCCCATCGCAGTCGGGTTCGTTTCCCACATATTTATCCCATTGGACAAATTTGACAAGCAGGAACGGCCGGCGGGCCGGAAAAGCAAAGGACCCGTCCGGTGTCGGAACGGGTCCTTGGGGTTGGCAGCACGGGGATGCAACGATCAGGCAAGCGGGACAAGGCGGATTGCCTGCCCCCCGCCGGGTGCCAAACGGATCGGCAACTGGTCACCCGCCCCCACCCGCGCAGTCCAGACCCTCCAGGCATCGGGTCTATCCCGCCAGTCGGCGTCGGGTGCGTCGCCGTAGATTGTGGCCTGATAGGGCACGCCTTCCTCCAGGAAGCCGAGGTCGATCTCAATGTCCAATGGCCGTCCGTCACCAATGGCGCCGATATACCAGTCGCGCCCGCCCCGTTCCTGCCGGGCGATGACGACATGGCGTCCCACCTCCCCCTCCAGGGCGATGGACCTCTCCCAATCGACGGGCACATCCTTGATGAACTGGAAGGCCGGGTGGCCTTCGTAATTCTCGATCAGGTCGGCCGCCATCTGCATGGGGCTGTGGATGACGACATAAAGCGCCAGTTGCTTTGCCAAGGTCGTGTTGACCCGCGACCGGCCATAGATCAGCCGCCGCTGTACACCACGCCAGCCCCGCAGCCACTTCAGGGCCGGATCGAAGATGCCGGGGGTGAAATCCATGGGGCCGGACAGCAGTCGGGTGAAGGCCAACGTCGCCTCATGCTCTGGCGGGTTGCCGCCATCGGCCACGTCGAAGGCGTTGAATTCCTGGCCCCGCGCGCATTCGCGGGAAAACAAGTTGGGCCACGTGCGGCGCAGACCCGTGTCCTTCACCCCCTCATGCGCAATAACGGCGATGCCAAGACGGGCCATGGTTTGCGTCACCAGGGCGTGATGGTTCACGCTGAACTGGCCGTAATGCCACTCATGGGTCGTGGTGCCGTCGGGCAGGCGGCGGACCAGGCCCGGCTGGGCTGCGACATAGCCGGTCTTGACCACCTTTGCCCCCCAGCGGCGGAGACCGGCCGTGATCTCCGGCAGGGATATTTCCATATGGCTGATATCGCCGCCGCTTTCGGCATGGCCGACCAGATGCACGCCGCTGGACCGCGCGCGCGCCAGCACCGCCGCCTCGTCAAAGCCGCTGGAGGGTTCGGTGAAGCGCATGGCCTCCACTTTCGGCCATTGCTCCCAGCCCTGGTTCCAGCTTTCGATCAGTACCCCGTCGAACCCGTGCCGGGCGGCAAAGTCGATATAGTCCAGACAGCGCGCCGTCGTCGCCCCATAATGCGGGCCGGGCACCCGGTCCCAGATGTTCAGGATATAACCCCACCAGACGCCGATATATTTGCCGGGCCGGAAGGGGGCCGGATCAATGGCGGGCGGGTCGTTCAGGTTCAGGATCAGGCGGGAATTGATCAGGTCAACGGGCCGCCGCCCCACCTGCACCGTGCGCCAGGGCGTGCGGATCGCGCCATCCCCGCGTACCTTCACCCCGTCCGACCAGGGCGTCAGGTCACAGCGCAGCATGCCGCCCGGCTGCGGCGCCAGATTCATGCCGGCATAGTCGACCAGGGCCGCTTCATGGAAGCAGAGCGTCAGGCCATTCTCTGTCCGCACCGTTAGCGGCGTGTGCAGAGCACGGCCCCGCGGCTCATCCCGAACCGCCGACAAGGGCTGGCAGCGATAGAGATATTCATCGCGTGCGAAACCATAGGCCGGCAGCCACCAGAGCAGCGGATCGCCGCCCAGGACGAACTCCGTCCGTTCGTCCAGCACCTCGACCGGCGCGGCACCCGGCAGCACGCAACGCAGGGCCAGGCCATCGTCGGACAGGCGCAGATGCAATTCCAGAAGCCGACCCGGCGCCGCCTGTTCCTTCAAGGTCAGGACCAGTTCGTTGTGCCGGTCGCGGATCAGCCTTTCCTCGCCCCAGGGCTGTTCCCAGACCTCGTCCCGGTCCCGGCGGCGTTCCTCCACCACCGTGAGATCGCGTTGCAGCCGGCCGCCGGGATGCAGGTCGAAACCCAGGCGGGAGGGATTGATGACCGGCTTGCCATCGACCGACAACTCATAGAGCGGCGCACGCGGGTCGATGGTGACGGTGGCAACCATCCGCCCATCGGGCGAGACCAGGGAATAGGCGGGCCCTTCCGGACGGTCGATGGCTGGTTCATGCTCAGCCGGTGGCGGCCAACGGTCGAACGGCTCCGTTGCGCGACGGCGTTTATAGGCTTCCGCCCCACGCCATTGCCGCAGGAATTCCGGTACCCTTTCGTTGACGGCATAGGCGCCCGCCCCCACCCCCACGAGACCTGGATCTGCGAGCGGATTGCGGAACAGGCCCTGCATCAGCGCCCCTGATACCGCAAGGCCCGCCCCGACCCGCGCGCCCAGCCCC
>NZ_JAGOGJ010000068.1 GCF_017996735.1 Niveispirillum sp. | reverse complement strand
GTGCGCACGCTGCGGCCCCAGCAGGCGCACGGCCACAAGGATGATCACCAGCCCCATGCCCGCCACCGTCAGGAACGGCACGCGCCAGCCGAACAGGTGCGACAGTTCCAGGGCCAGGGGCCCGCCCAGAACCGCACTGATCGACAATGACCCCATCACCATGCCCATGGCCTTGCCGCGCCGCTCCGGCGGCACATTGTCGGCCACGATGGCCACCGACAGGGCGCCCGCCGGCCCGCCGAACAGGCCGGCCAGGGCCCGGGCGGACAACAGGCTGGCCAGATCGAAGGACAGGGCGGCCGCCACATTGCACAGAACCAGGCCGATCATGCAGATACCCAGGGCGGGCCGGCGATCGAACCGGTCCAGCACCATGGCTGCCAGCAGCCCGATCAGGGCCGACGACAAGGTGTAAGCCGCCATGACCCAGCCGACCCGCGCCGTATCAATACCCAGATCGGGTGCATAGTCCGGGCCAAGCGGCATGATGACCATGAAGGACAGCACGCTGACGAACTGCACCGATGTCATCAACCACGCCACGCGGCGTTCTTGCACGGTAAGGGCGGACAGGGCCGGCTCCACCATCGGGGGGTTGCATTCGTTGCGGACTTGATAGCGCCGCCAACCGGGTGCGTCCACCGAACAATGCACAAGTCCCGATCAATCCACATGTTTCAGCCCAGGTTTCATGCAACGCAACAGGGATTGCCCAAACGATGGGCGACCCGCGTCCCCCGGTCCCATCCCCACCGCCAGCAATTGTGCGGTTAACCAAGTTGGCGTGAAAATTGCTGCATCGCACCATCCGGTCCGCCTGCCAGGGGCCGACGGCCGGCCGTTCATGGATCCTTTCAACCGGGGCCGATGGCCCCACCGACAAAGCGGGGGCGTGATGGGCGGTGTGACGGGTTTGAAAAAGGCATTGGGGCCGGTGCATCTGTGGGGGATCGCCGTGGGCCTGGTGATCTCGGGCGAATATTTCGGCTGGAACTATGGCTGGAAGGAAGCGGGAACCATCGGTTTCCTGTGGGCCACGCTGCTGGTCACGGCCATGTATGCGACCTTCATCTTTTCCTTCACCGAACTGACCACGGCCATCCCGCAGGCGGGCGGCCCCTTCGCCTATAGCCGCAAGGCGTTCGGCCCCCTGGGCGGTCTGGTGGCCGGATACGCGACGCTGGTTGAATTTGTCTTCGCCCCGCCCGCCATCGCGGCGGCCCTGGGCGCCTATGTGCATTTCATGTTTCCGGCGGTGCCTGTGATGGCGGTGGCCATCGCGGCCTATGTGGTCTTTGTCGGACTGAACATCGTGGGCGTGAAACAGGCGGCGGCATTCGAACTGATCGTCACGGTCCTGGCCGTGGTCGAACTGCTGGTCTTCATGGGCGTGGTGGCCCCGTCCTTCAGCGTCAGCAATTTTGTCGCCAATAACGAGGAATTCGGCTTGGCCGGCGTCCTGGCCGCCATTCCCTTCGCGATCTGGTTCTATCTGGCGATCGAAGGGGTGGCCATGGCCGCCGAAGAGGCCAAGGACCCGACAAAGAGCATCCCCGTCGCCTATATCGCCGGCATCGGGACCCTGGTGGTCCTGGCCCTGGGCGTCATGTTCCTGACGGGCGGCGTCGGCGACTGGCGCAATTTCTCCAGCGTCGATTATCCGCTGCCGGAGGCCATGGCGGTGGTGGTGGGTAAGGATAGCGGTTGGACCCATATGCTGGTCTCCATCGGCCTGTTCGGCATCGTGGCCAGCTTCCACGGCATCATCCTGGGCTATTCCCGGCAGATCTTTGCCCTGGCGCGGGCGGGTTACCTGCCGGCCTTCCTGTCGACCCTGCATCCGAAATTCGCCACGCCGCACTGGGCCCTGATCGCGGGCGGCGTCATCGGCATCGTGGCGCTGCTGTCGGGCAAGACGGCGGAACTGATCACCATGTCGGCCTTCGGCGCCCTGGTTCTGTACATCATCTCCATGGCAGCCCTGTTCAAGCTGCGGACCAGCGACCCGGCCCTGGAACGCCCGTTCCGGGCGCCGCTTTACCCGGTCTTTCCGGGCATCGCCCTGGTCCTGTCGGTATTTTTCCTGGCGGTGATGGGCTGGTTCAATCCGGGCATCGCCCTGATCTTCCTGGCCATGTTCCTGCCGGCCTATGGCTATTTCCTGGCCACGGCCAAGGTGCGGGCCGAGAAGGATGTGGAGATCACGGGCGGCATCATCGCCGTGTCGGCCGGAGAGGGCGTGCTGGCCCGCGGCGATACCGACCTGTAACCCTCCGACGGTTGGGCGGGTGCCGCCAGCGCCCGCCCAACCGGAAATCGGCGCTTGTCACCACCCTGCCCTTCCCCTTACCTGAGATACCGGATCAATGGTGCAGGCAGGGGAAACAGGATGATGGGGCGGAAATTCTGGCTCTCGATCATGGCATTGGCCGCCATGGCCCTGCCGGCGGCAGCGCAGGAACGGCTGGTTTTCGCCACTGACTGGCGGGCCCAGGCCGAACATGGCGGGTTCTATCAGGCCATCGCCGCCGGCCTTTACAAGGCAAAGGGCCTGGATGTGACCCTGCGCCAGGGGGGCGTAGGCATGGACCCGCAGCAATTGCTGGCAGCCGGCGCCATCGACGCGGCCATGGGGTCCAACGGCTATTTCACCTTGAATCTGGTGGAGGCGGGGGCACCCGTGGTGACGGTGGCGGCCCTGTTCCAGAAGGACCCCGTCATCCTGATGTCCCATGACCGGCCGGATGTGAATGGCCTGGCCGACATGAAGGGCAAGCCGATCGCCATTGGCGACCCCACCGTCCATACGATCTGGCGCTACCTCAAGTCCCGCTACGGGTTCGAGGATACGCAGATCCGCAAATACACCTTCAACATCGCCCCGTTCCTGGTGAACAAACAGGCGATCCAGCAGGGCTATGCCACGGCCGAACCGCTGAGCGCCAGCAAGGGGGGGATCAAGCCGAAAGTGTTCCTGCTGGCCGATGACGGCTACCTGTCCTATGCCGCCACCATCATGGTGCGCAAGGATCTGGCGCAGAAAAAGCCGGAGGTGGTGCGCGCCTTCGTCGAAGCCTCCATCGAAGGCTGGCGACAATATCTGCATGGCGACCCGGCCGCCGCCAACGCCCTGATCAAGCGCGATAATCCCGAAATGGATGACGAGACGCTGGCCTATTCACGCACGAAGATGATCGAATATGGGCTGGTGGAAAGCGGCGATGCGCTGACACGCGGCATCGGCACCATGTCGCCGGAGCGCTGGGAAGCCTTCACCAGGCAGATGGTGGAACTGGGCATCTACAAGCCGGGCCTGGACTGGCGCCAGGGCGTGGATTTCAATTTCCTGCCGAAACCCTGATCAAGGGCCTAGTAAGGATAGACAAATAGAAAAGACCCCGGATGAAACCGGGGCCTTTCCATTTATACCATCGGCTTGAAAGAGTGACCGTCGGTATTAACACCCAATCCAGAAGCCGGGACGCGGCAGAAGGCATCAGCCCTCTGCGGCTTCGGCCTTCTTGGACAGGTCTTCGCCAGTCACCTGATCGACGACCTTCATCGACAGCTTGACCTTGCCGCGATCGTCGAAGCCCAGGACCTTGACCTTGACCGCATCGCCCTGCTTCACGACGTCGGTGACCTTGGCCACGCGCTCGTTCTTCAGTTCGGAGATGTGGACCAGACCGTCACGGCTGCCCAGGAAGTTCACGAAGGCGCCGAAATCCATGACCTTGACGACCTTGCCGTCATAGACTTCGCCCACTTCCGGCTCGGCGACGATACCCTTGATCCACTTGATGGCGGCGTCGGAGCACTTGCTGTCAACGGCGGAGACCTTGACGGTGCCGTCATCCTCGATGTCGATCTTGGCGCCGGTCTGCTCCACGATCTCGCGGATGACCTTACCGCCCGAACCGATGACGTCGCGGATCTTCTCCTTGGGGATGTTGATGACGGTGATGCGCGGGGCATTGCCCGACACTTCGCCGCGCGCGGTATTCAGCGCCTTGTTCATCTCACCCAAGATGTGGATGCGGCCCTTCTGGGCCTGGGCCAGGGCGACCTTCATGATCTCTTCCGTGATGGAAGTGATCTTGATGTCCATCTGCAGGGCGGTGACGCCCGCCTCGGTGCCGGCGACCTTGAAGTCCATGTCGCCCAAGTGATCTTCGTCACCCAGGATGTCGGACAGGACAGCGAACTTCTCGCCTTCCTTGATCAGACCCATGGCGATGCCGGCGATGGGGCGGGCCAGCGGGGCGCCGGCATCCATCAGCGACAAGGAAGTGCCGCAGACCGTGGCCATGGAAGAGGAACCGTTCGATTCCGTGATTTCCGACACGACGCGCAGCGTGTAGGGGAAATCTTCCTTGGACGGCAGCAGCGGGTGGATGGCGCGCCAGGCCAGCTTGCCGTGGCCGATCTCGCGACGGCCCGGCGAACCCATGCGGCCGGCTTCACCCACGCTGTAGGGGGGGAAGTTGTAATGCAGCATGAAGCTTTCGCGGTATTCGCCTTCCAGCGCGTCAATGATCTGCTCATCCTGGTTGGTGCCCAGCGTGGCAACGACCAGCGCCTGCGTCTCACCGCGGGTGAACAGGGCCGACCCATGGGCGCGGGGCAGAATGCCCACTTCGGCCACGATGGGGCGGATATCGACCGTGGTGCGGCCGTCGATGCGCTTGCCCGTGTCCAGAACGGCGCCGCGCAGTACGTCGGCTTCCACTTCCTTGAACATCTCGGAAATGGCCTCGGGCGCGAACTCGTCCTTCAGCTCGGTCTTGGCCTTGTCCTTGGCGGCACCCACGGCGGCGTACCGGTCCTGCTTGACCAGGATCGAATAGGCGGCCTTCACGTCGGCGCCGGCCACTTCCAGGATGCGGGCCTTGACGGCGGCCTTGTCAAAGGCCGGCGGGGCGATGTCGCGGGGTTCCTTGGCGGCATCTTCCGCCAAGCTGATGATCAGGTCGATCACCGGCTGGAACTGGGCATGGCCGAACATGACGGCGCCCAGCATGATCTCTTCCGACAGCTCCTTGGCCTCGGACTCGACCATCAGCACGCCTTCCTGCGTACCGGCGACGACCAGATCCAGGGTGGCGTTTTCCACCTGATCGGCGGTCGGGTTCAGGATGAACTGACCGCTTTCATAGCCGACGCGGGCCGCACCGATGGGGCCCAGGAAGGGCAGACCGGAGATGGTCAGCGCGGCGGACGCACCGATCATGGCGACGATGTCGGGATCATTTTCCAGATCGTGGCTCAGCACGGTGCAGACGACCTGCGTCTCGCAGCGATAGCCATCGACGAACAGCGGACGGATCGGGCGGTCGATCAGGCGGCTGACCAGCACTTCCTTTTCCGTGGGACGGCCTTCACGCTTGAAGAAGCCGCCGGGGATCTTGCCCGCGGCGAAGGCCTTTTCCTGGTAATTCACCGTCAGCGGGAAAAAATCCACGCCCGGCTTCGGCGACTTGGCGCCGACGGCGGTGCAGAGCACGACCGTGTCGCCATAGCTGACCATGACGGCGCCATCGGCCTGACGGGCGATCTTGCCGGTCTCGATAACCAGCTTGCGACCGCCCCATTCCATTTCCTTGCGGAACACCTTGAACATCGTATCGATCCTTCCATCCGAAACCCGCAACACCCCGGATTGGGCGGCCGGGCCGGGGCCCGTTCGGACGGCCCCGCCTGTTTCTTGCCCCTTCAGTACAGCATTTCTGCGCACTCCGCACGGCGCGCATGGAAAAACGGCCAGCCGGAAGGGGTCCCGGCTGGCCGTCCACACCTCAACTCTGACGCGGGTCCCGACGGTTCCCACCGCCCAGGTGCCCGCCGCCGGCACGCCATCCCCCACCGCCGGAGCGGGGCAGGAACGGGGTGTGTGCGGTGGGCTTCATGTTCACGTCGAACATCACCTTGGGCGTTCGGGTCTGTAACCGTCGCGATCCGCCCCACGCCTTAGCGGCGCAGGCCCAGGCGCTGGATCAGGCTGTCATAGCGAGCCTTGTCCTTGCCCTTGGTGTAATCCAGCAGACGGCGGCGCTGACCGACCATCACCAGCAGACCACGACGCGAATGGAAATCCTTCGAGTGGGTCTTCAGGTGTTCGGTCAGGTTGTTGATGCGCTCGGTCAGGATGGCGACCTGCACTTCCGGCGAACCGGTATCGGTTTCGTTGGTCTTGTATTCTGCGATCAGCGCAGTCTTGCGCTCAGCCGTGATCGACATCGGATGTCTCCACATTTAGATGATTGAGGGATGAACGCACCCGGCGCCATGAAGGCACCCTATCGACCGGGTTCCGGTGGCCCGGAACGGGTACGCGCCCACGCGTCGCGGGGCCGGGCCGGGATGTCGTCCAGCACGGTCCCGCGCGGGCGGGCGTCGATATGCGTGGGTTGATGCGCCAAACCCTGCCCCGGGTCAAGCGGAATCCCCGGATTTCCGCGCCTGTCAGGGCATGGCTGCATCCCTGGCGGTTCGAAGCCCAGCTCACCGCCCGCAGGCAGGGACGCTTGCCACAGGCACGCCCTCCCCCCGCAGGGCCTCGGCCTCAACGAGACATCAAGGACCAGGGTTCAGGACATAAATTTTCCGATCCCCAGGGGGAAGGAATGTAAAAGATATTTGACATGCAGGGAGGTATCGCCGACATAATGTTAAAAATACCTAACATCACGAATGGAGGATTTAACATGTCGTTCCGGGAAAGGCTTGCCTGGATGCAATTGCTGGCGCTGCTGGGTTTCAGTGGGGCCTATTTTATCCCGGTGTTCGGCGCCTATCTGGGGTGGGCCACCGTGCCCGGCGGCGGACAGTTCATCTGGCTGATGGTCTGCATCCTGGGAGTGATCGTGGGTCAGATCGTCATCGCCATCATCCTGGCCGTGATGCTGGCATTACGCAGCGGGGGCAAGGTACGTAGCGCCGCTGATGAACGAGATCGGCAGGTGGCGCTGCTCGGCACGCGCAGCGGCTTTTATGTGCTGGTGACCGGCACCATCGCCGCCATGCTGAGCCTCCACTACGGCTCCGATAAGCTGCTGCTGGTGAATTTGATGTTCTGCGCCCTGTCGGTGGCTGAACTGGCCCGACTGGGCACGATTGCCTTCGTCTATCGCCGCGGCTGGTGAGCCATGCTGCCCTTCACCAACCATATCCGCCGCTTGCGCTTCGAAGCCGGCGAGATGACGCAGCAGGACCTGGCCGACCGGATCGGCGTGACGCGCCAGACGGTCGCGGCCATCGAACAGGGAAAATATTCCCCCAGCCTGGAAGCCGCCTTCCGCATCGCGCAGGTGTTCCGGGTGCCGCTGGAAAGCGTGTTCCAGTGGCAGGGGGACAGGGCATCGACGGGCAGATGAAAAAGGGCGAACCCGACAAAGGTTCGCCCCTTTTCATCATTCCGTGTGGGACGAAATCAGCCCTCGCCGCCGCTGGCCGGGTTGCCGATCATGGCCAGGAACTCTCGCCGGGTCTTCTCATCCTCGCGGAAGGCACCCAGCATGCGGCTGGTCACCATGGTGACGCCGGGCTTGTGGATGCCGCGGGTCGTCATGCACTGGTGCGTCGCCTCGATCACCACCGCCACCCCAAGGGGCTCCAGTACCTCCTCGATGGTGTTGGCGATCTGGGCCGTCATCTTCTCCTGGATCTGCAGACGCTTGGCATAGACCTCGGCCACCCGCGCCAGTTTGGAGATGCCGACCACGCGGTTGCGCGGCAGATAGGCGATATGGACCTTGCCGATGATCGGCACCATGTGATGCTCGCAATAGCTTTCCAGCCGGATATTGCGCAACACCACCATCTCGTCATACCCGTCCGTCTCCTCGAACGTGCGGGCCAGAAGATCGACCGGGTCCACCTCATAGCCGGCGAAGAATTCCTCGTAGGAACGGACGACGCGGTCGGGCGTGCCGACCAGCCCTTCACGGTCTGGGTCGTCGCCGGCCCAGCGGATCAGGGTGCGGACGGCGGCCTCGGCCTCGGCCTTGGTGGGGCGGACAAGGTTGGGATTGGTGGTGGCGGGTCCGGCGCGGCGGCCATGGACGGGGCCAGGCACAACCTTGTCAGTGTTCTTTTTTGGCACGGTCACGGGGATGCACTCCTCAATGTGTGTGTTCGGCTTGCATGTATCCCTGGGCAGGACACCGGCCGGTTCCCCCGATCCAGCCGGCCGGGCTACCTCGAACGATCAAGAGCAGGCCCGGCAAAAGAAGCAGATGGCTTGTTCGCCGAATGTTTCAAGCGCCCATTTCAGATATCGCCCTGGCGTTGTGTTTTTTGCCCTTCGGGCAGCGGCGGTCAGTTGAGGTGACGCGGCTGATGCGGGCTATCCAGGGAAAAGGCCGGAATATTGATGTCGAAGCTTTCCCCCGCCTCGCTTTCCATACCGTAGGACCCGACCATGATGCCGGACGGGGTGGAAAGCGGCGTACCGCTTGTATAGGTGAATGCCTCCCCCGGACGCAGCAGAGGCTGTTCACCGACGACACCGGGGCCGCGCACCTCCATCATCCGGCCCATAGCGTCGGTGATGCGCCAATGACGGGTGCGCAGACGGACCGTCTCCAGGCCCAGATTCTCGATGCGCACATGATAGGCCCAGACATAATGGCTTTCCGCCGGCTGTGACTGGTCGGGCAGATAGCGCGGCTCCACCGTCACCCGGATTTCGCGTGTCGTGTCGCTATACATGGCCGCCCCTTCCCATTTCCAATCCGATGATCTGATCCCGGATTTCATCATGGCGGCCAAGTGTTTGGCGGCCGCAAAGCCCCATTATAGGCCGGTTGCCCCGCCTTACAATCCCATGGGGGCGCCGGTGCATCCGATCAGGGCGAACTTCGTCATGAAAACGCCGCTTGCGTCGGGGGGCGGATGGCCTCATATAGCAAATCACGGTCAACTGCTTATGAGCCGCGCGATGTTGCGCTTCACCCCCTTGCGACGACGAAAGATCTCGGTCCCCTCCTATGGGCGGCCGGTTCTTGTGCACGGGACCTGACGCCATTCGCGTGGGGGTCCCGGCCAGACGCTTCCTACAGTGTCTCCCCCACATTCCATTTTGCCGGGAAACCCCAATCGTATGAACATCACGCTTGAGCAGCCGGTTCACGCCGCCGCCATCGAAAAGCTCCTCGACTCCTCCTTCGGCCCCAAGCGCCACACCAAGACCGTCTATCGCCTGCGCAAGAATGTCGCCC
Organism: Niveispirillum sp.; assembly: GCF_017996735.1. Lineage (GTDB taxonomy): Bacteria > Pseudomonadota > Alphaproteobacteria > Azospirillales > Azospirillaceae > Niveispirillum. The sequence continues at coordinate 25,907 of NZ_JAGOGJ010000068.1, read as the reverse complement.
CCGTGGCCGACCTGTGCTTTGTGGCGACCGATACGGACGAAACCGGCAACGAGGTGTTGCTGGGCACCATCCGTTATTGGCCGGTGATGCTGGGCAACAATGTGCAAGCCCTGATGCTGGGCCCCATCGCCATTGACGCGGCGCACCGCAGCGAAGGCCTGGGTGGCAAGATGATCCGGCACAGCCTGGAGGCCGCCAAGGCCCTGGGTCACCGTATCGTCATCCTGGTCGGCGACGCGCCCTACTATGTGCGCTTCGGATTCCAGCGGGATCTGGTGGCGGGCCTCTCCCTGCCCGGCCCCGTCGATCCCACCCGGTTCCAGGGTCTGGAACTGGTCGAAGGGGCGCTGACCGGTGTCACCGGTATGGTGGGCCGTGCCAAGCCCGCCAAGCTGCGGACGGCTGCCGCCTCTTCCGTCGCGACCGGCACCAGCGCCGCCGTGCGCCCCGTCGCCAAGATCACCGCCCTGCCCCTGCCGGCATCACCGGTCCAGGGCAATGGTCTGGAGACGCCGGTGTCCCGACGTCGTCTGCGGCGCGCGGCGCGCTGACAAAACTGTACCGCCGGGCAGCGATTAGGCCCTTGATCCGGCACCCGGAACCCAATATAAGAACGGTCCCGGCGCGGGTGTAGCTCAATGGTAGAGCAGAAGCTTCCCAAGCTTACGACGAGGGTTCGATTCCCTTCACCCGCTCCAACGCCTCCCAATGAAATCAAGCATTCAGGCCCCTGCATACGAAGCCGGAACCTGCCTCGTTATGCGGGTCGCGTCTGCTCGCGCGTACAGGTGGGCTTTCGTGATGAAACCGTCGCGGGGTAACAGCCTGAATGCCCCCGGGCGCCCAGGCGCTGCTTCCCGCGTCTGCTCAACGTCGCATTTTCACCCAGCTTTGCAGGTCATTCACGCTGTCTTCAAAGGCGTTGGGCGGATCGGTGTTGAAGCGCCGTCCGTTGAATTGCGTCATTGCGGCAATCGACGCGGGCAACTCTGAAACGCTGGGAAAAGCGCGCCCGTCCAGCAACACCGGCACGATCGGTTTCTGCGCTCCCAGGGCCGTTTCAATCTCCCGCCGGATCCAATCGTCCGGTTCATGCGTGCGCTTCAGGGTTTCCGGCGCCAGAAACAGAACGAAGACATCGCACAGGCGGATCGCCCGTTCCAACTGCTGCGGAAACGGGCCGGCGGTGAGGTTGTTCTGGTCGAAGAAGATCGCAAACTGCGGCCGTGTCTTGAACCGGTCCACAATGCGTGCCACCAGTTGCACCGCCTCCGACCGCCGGTAGCTGAAGAACAGGCGGGTAGGTTGATCGCCGCGCGGCCCGACGCCCAGTGCCTTCATGACACGGTCGCGATATTTAACCTGATAAAGCCGCGGCAGAAGCAACTGTGCGAGCCGTTCCTGCAGATGCCCCGCATCGGCCAGCAGCACCTGCCGGTTCTCGGCAGAAAGGCTGTTCAACAGTTCCTGCGCCAGTTCACCAACAAGCGGCCCGCCCCCGCCATCACGCAGATGCGTGGCCATGACGGTGGCGATGCGGGTCGATAATTGATGAACCGGCGAGGTCATGGGTCATCTCCACGTCAGATAGCCAATGGCCGCCGCCACCCCAAAAACCGCCAGGGTGATGTAAAAGCCCAGCGTCTGGCTGAGACGGTAGGCCTTTCCGGCCGCCACCGCCGTATCCAGCAATTGCTTGCCGTCGGCCGTGTGGCTGCCCTGTTGTTCGCCCTCGCGGCGATAGCGGGCAATCACCTCCCGCGCCTCATGCTCCGGAAGCGGCAGGACGGCGCCCAGAATACCCGTCACGGCCGTTTTCAGGTCGGGCTGGCCCAGCACGGCCAGACTGACCGCCAGTCGCTGGATGAACGTGAGTCTGGTGCGTTGACGATCCAGTTCCGGCGCCACACGTTCGGCGATGCGGGCCAGTTCCGCCTGATGCTGTCGGCGCTCTTCCAGGAGTTTGGTGCGTGAACTTTCCTGACTGCGTTCAATGACACGGCGAAGCTGCAGCACGGCGACACTGGCGAACTTGCTGACTTCCGGGTTCGACTTGTCATTAGCCCAGCGGAACAGAGTGTCACTGACGGGCGTATTTTCAGGCTCTTTGCTGTACCAGATCGGGCACCAATAACCGGGTTCAGACTCCCCGATCTTGATGAAGGTATCGCCATCGGGCTGCTGACTGCGCTGGCGGCAATGCAGATCCACCATGAAATCGACAAATACCTCCGATTCCTTCGTGGTCATCGCGAGGATCGTGTTCTTCAATTCACCCTGAACGCTGGCATAGCCGAAACGGGCAAGGCGGTTCACGGATTGAATCGCGGCTTCGCGGACAAAGGGATGGCGTTCAACCTTGAGCACACCGGTCAGCAGTTCCATGGCCGACCGTGTCATATTGTCCAGTTCGTCGACGGCGCGGGTCTGACGGTCCCCCGTCCGCAACCAACCCAGCGCATGGCAGCCGACGGCCGCCAATTGTTCACGACGACCGACCAACGCGGGGTCGAAACCCTTGCCGGAGCCCGCTGCCGCCGCCTGGATCCATGTCCTGATCTGCTCCATCAGGTTCGGGCGATAATGGGTGATGGCCCAGCCCAAGCCTGCGCCAAAACCTTCGCAGAACATCTCGTTCACGGCACGTTTGCCACCGAATTCTTCGAAGAACCGGTCGATCAGGCCGATCATCTGCCCGGTGTGGCGCTGCACCAACGTCGGAACCGCCACCCGGCAGAACCGCTGGAGAACAGTCTTTTGCCGGGCGGACGCATAGTCCAGCACCAGCTTTTCCAGACGCGGGTCCATCCGGTCTGTCGGTTCCTCCAGCGCAAGGCGCGCCAGGATGGAGACGATGGCCGTCCCCATCAGTTCCGGCATCGTATCCCGTGTGGCGCTGCCGGACAGCCGCTGCAGAAGGGCCAGAAGGTCGCTGCGGCTCCGCCAGCCGCCCAGCATCGCCAACGGACCATCCAGCCCGCGTTCCCGCCGGACCCGGCGCAGGGCCGTCGCCACGACGACATGCGCAAAATCCTTACCCGAGGCGATCAGTTCCAGCAGATGCAGTTCGACCACTTCCGGGGACAGCATCCAGAGTTCGCCCAGCGTCTCGCCGATCGTTTCCCGCAGACGCACCCGGTCGGCGGGGGAGGTGAGGATATTGCGGTTGACCCCGTCCTGCCGCGCCGAGGCCAGGGCGAGGCGCACCAGATCAGGCAGCGCCGCGATGATCCGGCGTCGATGCGAGCGCCAGCCGGCCGTTAATATGGCGCGCCGCGCCTCTTCGCTGCGGCAGAAAATCACGCTACCGACGCTCTCGTCGCTGTTCAACGAGACATAGCGCCGGAAATTGACCAGATCCCCATAATCGACAAAGGATCGTCCGGCATCACGCTCCTTCCAGGCGCCCTGCATCAGGAAATCCATCGCTGCAAAGGCCACGTTTTCCTCAAGGTTGTGGAAAAACGCAAAGGCGATCGCCGAGATCTGTTCGACGGGGGTCAGTTCATGGGTAAACCAGTTGCCAACGGTCTGCCGCTGATCCAGCGCGGTCGCGACAAGCGCGTCGATATCCAGCACCGTCTCCTGCGTGCCCGCGCGCCTCAGTTCGGCGACAAAGGCTTCGACCGCCTCCGGATGGCGGAGGTCACCCGCCAGATCGGCCACGGCCCCCTTGATGTCCGCCCAACGGCCACGACCCAGCCGCAACAAGGTTCCCCGGGACGGTGGATCCAGAAGCTCAAAAAGATAGGTTGCCAGATCCTTAACTGAATAAAGCGCGCTATCATCCAGGTCGATCCACTGGCTTTCCAGCTCCGCCGGCAATTGCCACGTGTCACGCGGCTGATCGGTGGAGATCACCACCCAATGTTTTGCGTCATTGCCACGGGTGGCGGCCCGGACCGAATTGGACAGCCGGTGGAACTGGGCCGGGCTGACATTCGACAGCACGAACACTGTCGGCCAATCTTCCTGTTCCAACGCTGGATTATCAAAAAGCTGCCGCCGGACCTCGGCGGCACGGATTTGCGGCCCACCGAGTTGCGAATCATTGTTCAGTCGGGAAAAATTGTAGGCACAGTACCGGGCTATCGCCCGTTTGTCCGATGCGGTGCCACCAAAAATAAACACCCTCTGTCCGGCAGACAATCTCTCCACGACACCGGAGAGATCAGGTTCCGGCCTTGTCCCGACGACCGAAGCATTGATTTCGTCATAGCGGTCATCTTTTGACGAATACTCAGCCTGCCCCCGCTCAAACATACTGTCGAAATCATAATTTTTAAAATCCGGGTCACGATAACTTTCATCGCCAACATTATTTTCAACAGGCTGGGATACATCAGACATTTGGACCACATTAATATTGTTATGCTTCGAATTTACTGGTGATCTCAACCTACCCTGTTGTCAATGCGAAAGTATGCTCCATCAAGCCCATAGGTTGGGAGGGAGGGCGACGGCCATACATTCCGTTCGGCATCGCCGCCCCAACCGCGACGGTCCTTATCCCGCCAGCGCCTTTTCACGAATGCCGGTCAGGGTACTGGTCGGTGTGATGGCTTCGGGATCCAGACGGACATGGACCAGGGCCGGGCGGCCACTGGCGATGGCAGCATCGAAGGCCGCCTGGAATTCGCCCGCCTTTTCAACGGTGAAGCCGACACCGCCATAGGCCCGGGCCAGGGCCGCGAAATCGGGGCTGAACAGTTGCGTGCCCAGGACGCGACCGGGAAACTCCCGTTCCTGATGCATGCGGATGGTCCCGTACATGCCATTGTCGATCACCACAGCGACGATGGCCGCGCCATGCTGTACCGCCGTGGCGAATTCCTGCCCGTGCATCAGGAAACAGCCGTCGCCGGCCAGCGCCACCACCGTCCGGTCCGGATGCTGGAGCTTGGCCCCCACGGCAGCGGGCAGGCCATAGCCCATCGATCCGCTGGTCGGCGCCAATTGCGTGCCATAGGCGCGGTAGCGGTGGAAACGATGCAGCCAGATGGCGTAATTGCCAGCCCCATTGCACATGATCGAATCAGACGGCAGCGCCCGCAGCGCCGAGACCACCTCCGCCATCTGCACAGGTCCGGGATTGGCGGGCACATCATCGGTCCAGGCCCGATAAGCCGCACGCGCGCTTTCCCGCCAGGCGGCACGGGCCGGGGGCACGGAATGCGAAAGCGGGGACAGGCCGGCAGTAACGAAGGCGCGCGGCGAGGCCAGGATCGACAGGGCGGCCTGATAGACACGACCCAGTTCCTCGGCACCCGGATAGACATGCACGAGCGGCGTTCCGGGATTGGGGATGGTCAGCAGTTCATACCCCTGCGATGGCACCTCCCCCATCGTGCCGCCCAGCAGCAGGATAAGATCCGCCCCCTTCACATGGCGCAGCAGCGCCGGATTGGCGCCGAAACCGAGATCACCGGCATAAACCTCGCTGGTCGCATCCACCAGCATCTGGCGACGGAATTCGACGGCCAGGGGGATATCGTGCGCCTGCGCAAAGGCGGTGAAGGTCGCCGCAGTATCTGCCGTCCAGCCGCTGCCGCCCAGGATCGCCACCGGCCGTTCGGCCCTGGCCAGCCGGCCCGCCAGATCGGCGAGAGCGGCGGGATCGGGAAAGGCGTCAACGGGCGCCGCCACCGGCGCGTCGGGCGCATCGGCGATGTCGGCCAGCATATCCTCCGGCAGGGCGATGACCACGGGACCGGGCCGCCCCTGGCAGGCCACACGGAAGGCACGCGACACCAGTTCGGGAATGCGGGCGGGATTGTCGATCTCCACCGCCCATTTGGTCATGCTGCCGAAAACGGCGCTGTAATCCACCTCCTGGAAGGCCCCGCGATGGCGCATGTCGCGCGCCACCTGTCCCACGAACAGGATCATCGGCGTCGCGTCCTGCTGTGCGATATGGACGCCGGCCGATGCGTTGGTGGCACCGGGGCCACGGGTCACGAAGCAGATGCCGGGACGCCCGGTCAGCTTGCCCTGCGCCTCCGCCATGATGGCGGCCCCGCCTTCCTGCCGGCAGGTGATGAAACGAATGCCGCTGTCATGCAGCGCATCCAGCACCGGCAGATAACTCTCACCCGGTACGCCGAAGACCATGTCGGTGCCCTGCGCTTCCAGCGCCGCGACCAGCAGGTGCGCACCGGTGCGCCCGGCCACTTCCCCCGCACCCGTTCCGAACTTTTTCATTGTCACCGCCTCTTGCTTGGCCTGGCGTGAGTTTGTGGGGTAGAACCGTCAGAATGAAGCACCGGATTGTGCATTTATCCAATGCCTTCTGGGCAAAACGGGGGTCAAGGCCGACGCAATGCAGCTTGACGACAAGGATACGGCCCTTTTGCGGATGCTGGAAGCCGATGCCCGCATGCCGGCGGCGACGCTGGCCCGCCGCCTGAAACTGTCGCGAACCACTGTGCAGGCACGAATCGATCGGATGATGGCCAATGGTGTGATTGCCGGTTTCACCGTCCGCCACGGCGATGCCTATCGCCGCGCCCTGCTGCAGGGCATCGTGATGATCACCGTGGCCCCCAAGCAGACAGCAGCGATCGAGGCGAAGCTGCGCGCCATGCCCCAGGTCCGCGTGGTGCATTCAGTCAGCGGCGGCTACGACCTGATGGCCAATGTGGCGGCCATGGAGATAGCGGAACTGGACCAGACCATTGATGCCATCGGGCTGATGGAAGGGGTGGAGCGCACCACCTCCTCCATCATCCTGTCAACGCGGGTGAACAGATAGAAGGCACGCCAGCGTCAGACGACCCACAGGTTTTTCAGGGAGGGCACGATATTGGTCACGAGGTTGTCGAAACGTTGGCGCAACTCGGCCAGATTGTCCTCTTCTTCCATGAGCATCTGGCCATTCCGGACAAGACGCTGCTGACGGGAACGCATATGCGCCCATACGACGCCCACGGCGTCGACACCCCCCCCTTCAAGAAAGGCTGACAACAGCATCTGGTTCATCTGATCAATGGCAAGGGCGCTGCCGATCAACGGCGACGCCAGATAGCCGATGTCGCCGGACAGCCTTGACCGGGCCAGGACAGCCCGGTTGAACCGGTCGGTGGAGGACCGGGCGGCGGTGGCAAGTTCCAACGGGACGCAGGGATGGGCATAAGCCAGCGACACAAGGATGGAAAGAGCCTGACAAATCTGCCGCAGGGGAAGATGGGGGAACGATGCGGCCAGTTCATCGCCCGTAACCGGCCCCTTCGCCAACCTGTCCATCAGCGGCAGATACCCCTCTGCCGTGACACCGATTTGCCCCAGCGGGGTTGTCAGAGTGGCATCCAGCGGATTGCTAATAGGCGCACTCAGGATGAATGACGTATTTTTCCATCTGGCGTCGGCATCGACAGCCTGAAGGGGCAACGGCCCCTTCACGAACAGGTCCCGGCGGAACTGCTGGTTCAGGATATAATCCTTGATCCCCTCGCGCCGGCTCGCGGGCTCCACCCCGGCCAGCAACCCAAGCTGTTCCGGCGTGAAGATCAGATTTTCAATCCCTTCAAAAGGTCGCGCGGGGGCGATCCAGGTCAGCTTGGCGGCCGACAATTCACTGACGACATCCGCGTGATAGAAGGGTGTCCACTCACGATTGAAATATTCATGCGCGATATAGGAGCGCGCTTTGGTAGCGATCTCCTTCAGCCGGTCACCGGTGCCCGGATTGTTTGCAAAATAACGGGCGTTGACCTGGGCCAGGGCGTCGGCCGCCTTCAGCGCCTGGTCAATCCGCTTCAAGATCGGGACATTGCCGAGATCGGCATTATCCACCAGCAGCCGCCGCAGAGGCATCAGCGCCGCCCAGCCAGGCAGGCTGTTATAGGAGATATAGACCAGTCCCCCGACCTTCAGCCGCCGGGCAATGAACCGCACGATGGCCTGCCGGTTCTCCGCGCTGACCCAGCTATAGATACCGTGCAGGACGATGATGTCGAAATCCGGCAGATCGGTCCGTTCCGCCATCTCCGCGAAGCTGCTGTCCATGAAATGGACATTGGTGATGCCCGCTTCCGCTGCCAGCGCCCGGGCGCCGGCAATCTGCGACGGGTTGAAATCATTGGCGTAGAACTGGATATGGGGGGAAACGGCGGCCAGCAGATTGGTTGTCAGGCCCTGGCCACAGCCCAGTTCACAATAATGGAGGGGCTGGGTCGGATCAGGGGCCGACTGCGTGGCGGCAAGGGCGCCGAGAGCCAGGAAACCCGGCGACAGTTCCCGGTAGAAACCGTGGACATAATTGATTTCCGCCACATATCCATCGGACCATTCCGTCGGCATCAGTCCTCATCCTGTCTTGGGAGCGGATCATGAAGACGGAACCCGACGATGGCATCGGGGCGTCTGGCCGAAGCGGGAGCCCCCCTGCCCCCGCTTCGGCGCAATGGTCAAACGTCCAGGTTGGCCACTTTCAGGGCATTTTCCTGAATGAAGGCGCGGCGGGGTTCGACCACGTCGCCCATCAGGGTGCTGAACACATCCTCCGCGTCGTCGGCATGGTTGACCTTGACCTGCAGGAGGGAGCGGACATTGGGGTCCAGCGTGGTTTCCCAGAGCTGGTCGGGGTTCATCTCCCCCAGACCCTTGTAGCGCTGGATGGTCAGACCATGGCGCCCCTGGTCGATCACCCCCTCGAACAGCGAGGACGGACCGGTAACATGGCGCAGATCCTTCACCCGATGGCGCAGGGTACCGGCCACCGTATAGGTGGCGGACAGATGGTCGACCATGGCGTCCAGCCGCCGCGCCTCGGCACTTTTCAGCAGGTCGGCGTCCAGCACATGACGATGGGTGACACCGCGGCGGGTGCGTGACAGGACCAGACCATCCTGGTCGGCCGTGCCCCGCCAGCCGCCGATGGCGGCGGCGGTGGCGTCCACGGCCATGGCGTCACCCGCGGCCAGAGCCCGGTCACGGGCCAGGACGTTCAGGCGGTCAGCCACGATCGCGGTCAATTCGGCGGCGCGGGCCGGATCATCCAGCAGCTTGGCCGACAGCGCACCGATGATGGCGGCCTGTTCCACCACATCGCGGTTGCCGGCCTTGCGGGCCAGCGCCTGGATAGCGGCCTTGGCCGCGCGGGCCTGTTCGACCAGACCGCGCAGATCGTCGCCACCCTTGGCGGACCCGTCGGCGGCAACCAGAAACACGTCGTCCGTGCCCTGGTTGATCAGGTAATCCTCTAGCGCGCGGTCGTCCTTCAGGTACCGCTCCTTGGCCGTGCCGCGCTTCACGCGGTACAGCGGCGGCTGCGCGATGTAGAGATAGCCCTTCTCGATCAGTTGCGGCATCTGGCGATAGAAGAAGGTCAGCAGCAGGGTGCGGATGTGGGCGCCGTCAACGTCGGCGTCCGTCATGATGATGATCTTGTGATAGCGCGCCTTTTCGATCTGGAACCCGATTTCCGGGTTCAGTTCGTCGCGCCCGATGCCGGTGCCCAGCGCAGCGATCAGGGTGCCGATCTCGGCCGAGGACAGCATCTTGTCGAAGCGCGCGCGCTCCACATTCAGGATCTTGCCGCGCAGGGGCAGGATGGCCTGATTCTGGCGCGACCGGCCCTGCTTGGCGGAACCGCCGGCCGAATCACCCTCCACGATGAACAGTTCGGACAAAGCCGGGTCGCGTTCCTGACAGTCGGCCAGCTTGCCGGGCAGGCTGGCCATGTCCAGCGCCCCCTTGCGGCGGGTCAGTTCGCGGGCCTTGCGGGCGGCCTCACGCGCAGCGGCGGCTTCCACCACCTTGCCCACGATCTTGCGGGCATCGGCGGGATGTTCCTCAAACCAGGTGGACAGGGCATCGGCGCAGATCGCCTCCACCACCGGACGCACTTCGGACGAGACCAGCTTGTCCTTGGTCTGGCTGGAAAATTTCGGGTCCGGCACCTTGACGGAGATGATGCAGGTCAGGCCCTCGCGCATATCGTCGCCCGACAGCGCCACCTTCTCCTTCTTCAGGATACCGCTTTCTTCCGCGTACTTGTTGACGGTGCGGGTCAGGGCGGCGCGGAAGCCGGCCAGATGGGTGCCGCCGTCACGCTGCGGGATGTTGTTGGTGAAGCACAGCGTCGTCTCATGATAGCTGTCGTTCCACTGCAACGACACTTCCACGCCGATGGGTACGCCCGCCTCCGACGCGCGTTCGGACTTGGCATAGATGCCGGGCTTGTGCAGGGCCGTCTTGGACCGGTCCAGATAGGCGACAAAGGCTTCCAGCCCGCCCTCATAGAACAGTTCGACGGTCTTCGGCTCTACCCCGCGCGCGTCGGTGAAGATGATCAGCACGCCGGAATTGAGGAAGGCCAGTTCGCGCAACCGGTGTTCCAGGGTCTGGAAATCGAATTCGGTCTTGGTGAAGGTGGCCTTGGAGGGCAGGAAGGTCACTTCCGTGCCGGTCAGATGCTCTCCCGCCCGCTTGCCTTCCGCCACGATGGGGGCCGCGCCGACATCGGCCAGGGGCGCCACCGCGTCACCATGGGCAAACCGCATCTCCCAGACGCGACCCAGGCGCCAGATGCGCAGGTCCAGCACTTCCGACAGGGCATTCACCACCGACACGCCCACGCCATGCAGGCCGCCGGACACTTTGTAGCTGTTCTGGTCGAACTTACCGCCGGCATGCAGCTGGGTCATGATGACCTCTGCCGCCGAAACGCCTTCCTCCTTGTGGATGTCCACCGGGATGCCGCGGCCATTGTCGCGCACGGTCACCGACCCGTCGGCGTTCAGGCGCACATCCACCCGGTCGGCATGGCCGGCCAACGCCTCATCAATGGCGTTGTCCACCACCTCATACACCATATGGTGCAGGCCGGACCCGTCATCGGTATCGCCGATATACATGCCGGGGCGTTTGCGGACGGCGTCCAGGCCCTTCAGCACCTTGATGGAACTGGCCCCATATTCCTCTGCGGCGGCGGAGACGGAGGGGGCGGCGGCGGGGATGTGATCGGTGTTCGTCATGGTGCCGGAGTGTAGCAGAAAGAGCCGGAAAACAGGGGTAAAACCGTAAGAACGCTGTCAGAATTCCGCATGGGGCTTACCCGTTTTCATTGACCGTGGCCGGTCAATGACCTCAGGCGCCGGCGCCCACATCCGTGGGCTTGGCTAACGCGCCACCTGGCGCGCGCCGGCAGTTGCCGCCGGCCCTCAATCCGACAATTCGACATTGTCTGATTGAGGGCTAAGCCGCGATTGTGCAACCGTGACATGGGTGGCGGAAGCCCCCAGCGGGCGGAAGATAGCGGCATCGGTGCCGGTCATCCAGGCCTGGCTGCCGGTGGCCAGGATTTCGTCGAAAAGCGCCTGCCGCCGGCCCTGATCCAGATGGGCCGCCACCTCGTCCAGCAGCAGAAGCGGGGCGGTCCCCGTCTCGGCCCGCATCAGACGGGCATTGGCCAGAACGATGGCGATCAGCAGCGCCTTCTGCTCGCCCGTGCTGCCCAGTTCGGCCGGCATATCCTTGGCGCGATAGGTCACGGCAAGGTCGGAGCGGTGGGGGCCGATGGTGGCCCCGCCGGCCGCCGCATCGGCACGGCGCCCCTCGGCCAGGGCCTTGCGGAAGGCGTCTTCCGCCTCCAGCGCCGGGCGCCCGGCCAGCAGCGCATCGACGCTGCCGACAATGGCGATGCCGGGTGCCGGGAACGGCCCCACGCCCTGGGAAGCCGCCGCCTCCAGCCGCCGGGCCATGTCGGCACGGGCGGCGGCCACGGCGATGCCGGTTTCCGCCATCTGGCCTTCCAGCGTGGACAGCCAGGCCGGATCGACCGGTCCGTCACGCAGGATGCGGGCGCGTTCACGCAGGGCATTTTCGTATTTGGTCAGCCGTCCGGCATGGCCGCTGTCGAACCCGAAGACCAGCCGGTCCAGGAAGCGCCGCCGCCCCGCCGCCCCTTCCAGGAACAGACGGTCCATCTGTGGTGTCAGCCAGACGACGGACACATGGTCGGCCAGCGCGATCTGTCCCTTGGCGGGGCGGCCATCGATATGCACCAGCCGCCTTTCGCTCTCGCCCCCAGCCGGATCACGGCCGGTGCCGATCTCCACGGGGCCGTTGGCCGTGGCGACGCTGGCGGCGATGGCCCAGCCGGGGCCGCCCGTCCAGTCCGCCGCCGCACTGTCGCCGATACGCTCGATCTCCGACAGCTTGGCCCGGCGCATGCCACGACCGGGGGCCAGGAAGCTGACCGCCTCCAGGATATTGGTCTTGCCGGCCCCGTTCTCCCCCGTCAGCACGACGGGCCGCGCATCGCATTCAAGCCGCGCGCTGGCATAGGACCGGAACCGGGTCACCGTCAGGCGGGTGACGGCCAGGGTGGGAAGAGAGGGCATCAGGTGGGGGCGGTCCGGATATACGGGTAGGATGCACGAGCCAGGATCACTCGACCTCAGCGGCGGCACGCCGATCAGCGATCAATTCATCAGCAAGGCTGATGCCTTCTGGAACATATTGGCTGACCAGGGATTGGACGCGCTTTATCGTAGCTCCAATGTCTTCCGGCGCGACAACAATTTCATTGGTCTGCCGATTGATTCGCATCGACACCGAATCACCCTCTCTGTTCAAGATTGTGATTCTGACATGCCCCCACACCGTGTCAAGACGGCATGCCCTTGGTCCGGGGCGGCGGCGTACGGACATCCCCAGGTGCGATTTCTTCGATGATATCAAACATGCACCCGGTGATCATGATGGGATCCTGCTCCCAGAGCATGGCCGCAAAAAGATTGCGCAGGTCGTGCCGACAAGGCAATCGCCCGCCGGGAAACGAAACACCCCGGCCGGGGTGTTTCCCGAACTTAAGCCACCAACAGTCCTCACACCCGCATCGGCATCAGCACATACAGTGCCGCCAGATCGGCCGCGTCGCGGACGATGGTGGGGGAATTGCCGTCGGCCATCAGGAACTGGGCCTTGCCGCTTTCGATCTGGCCGGTAATGTCCAGCAGGTAGCGGCTGTTGAACCCGATCTCCAGCGGCGTGTTGTCGTAATCCACCTCGATCTCTTCCGACGCGGAGCCGGCATCGGCGGCAGTGGCCGACAGGGTCAGCACGCCCGATTCCAGCGCCAGCTTCACGGCCCGCGATTTCTCGGTGGAGATGGTGGCCACGCGATCCACGGCACCGGCGAACAGCTTGCTGTCCACGGACAACAGCTTGGTGTTGCCGGCGGGGATGACGCGTTCGTAATCCGGGAAGGTGCCGTCGATCAGCTTGCTGATCAGGGTGACGTCACCCAGGGTGAAGCGGATCTTGGTCTCCGACAGGGAGATGTCGACATTGCCCGCCACCTCGTCCAGCAGCTTGCGAACCTCCAGCACGGTCTTGCGCGGGATGATCACGCCGGGCAACCCTTCCGCCCCTTCGGGCAGCGGGGCTTCGACGCGGGCCAGTCGGTGACCGTCCGTCGCCACGGCGCGCAGGGCCGGCACCTCACCGGCCTTGCCCTTGGTGGCATGGATATGGATGCCATTCAGGTAATAACGGGTTTCTTCGGTGCTGATCGCGAACTTGGTCCGGTCGATCAGGCCCTTCAGCACATCGGCCTTCAGCGAGAACTGATGCGACCATGTCCCGCGCGTCATTTCCGGGAAATCGGCGACCGGCAGGGTGCCCAGGTTAAACTTGGACCGGCCCGAACGCAGGGTCAGCACATCACCCGTGGCATCCAGCTCCACCTGGCTGCCATCGGGCAGCTTGCGGGCGATGTCATACAGGGTATGGGCCGGGGCCGTGGCCGAACCGGGGCGGACAACCTCCGCCACCACCGTCTCGGAGATTTCCAGGTCCATGTCGGTGGCCAGCAGCGACAGGCTGCCATTGGCCGCGTTCAACAGCACATTGGACAGGACCGGGATGGTGTTGCGCCGTTCGACAACGCTCTGCACATGCCCGAGGGAGCCAAGCAGGGCGGTACGTTCGATGATGATCTTCATCCTGGATCCGGTCGGCTATGGTCCCCGGACGGGGACGTCAACGTTGCTCTGTCCCCCCGCCTGCCCGGCGGGAGGGGCGCTACCATAGCATAAGAGTGCGGACATAACAGGGGTTTGCTGCATGGTTCCCCCCTTGCCTGATGGACAGGTGCCCCCGCCGGCTCCGGACGGCGGGGGCACCTGTTATTTACATGTTCCCTCAGCGCCGGGCGGGCGCATCCGCGCCCTTGGCTTACGCGCCCATGGGGGGCGCGGGCCGGCGGTCGCCGGCCTGCAACGGTCATGGAAAATGACCGTTGGCTCAGCTTATTTACATGTTCCCTCAGCGCCGGGCGGGCGCATCCGCGCCCTTGGCTTACGCGCCCATGGGGGCGCGGGCCGGCGGTCGCCGGCCTGCAACGGTCATGGAAAATGACCGTTGGCTCAGCCCTTGACCTGCTTCACCCAGGCATCGACCTGCGCCTCCAGCACGGTCAGAGGCAGGCCGCCGGACCCCAGCACGACATCGTGGAACCCCTTGATATCGAACTTGTCGCCCAGCGCGGCGCGCGCCTTGTCACGCAGGTCCAGAATCTTCAACTGCCCCAGCTTATAGGCGCAGGCCTGACCCGGCAGCACGATGTAGCGGTCGATCTCGATCGTCACCGCCCCTTCATTCATGCCCGTCGTGTCGCGCATATAGGTGATGGCCTGGTCACGGGTCCAGCGCTTGGCATGGATGCCCGTATCGACGACCAGCCGCACGGCGCGGAAAAGCTCATCCCGCAGGCGCCCCAGATCGCCATACGGGTCCTTCTCATACATGCCCATTTCCTTGGCCAGCCGCTCCGCATAGAGCGCCCAGCCCTCGGCATAGGAGGTGAAGGGGTAGACCTTGCGGAAGGTGGGCACATCCTCGATGGTCTGGGCCAGGGCCAGTTGGAAATGATGGCCGGGCACCGCCTCATGATAGACCAGGGTCGGCAGGCTGAATTTCGGCGCCCGCGATTTTTCGCCCAGATTGATGTAGAAGATGCCGGGGCGCGACCCGTCCATGGCCGGGGAATTGTAGTAACCGCCCGGTGACGTATCCTCGGCATATTCGGGCACGGCCTGGATATCCAGGGGCTGTTTTGGCAGCTTGTTGAACCAGTCGGGCGCCTTGGCCATGACCGTGTCGGTCATGCGCTTCAGGTCGGCCAGTTCCTCGGCATGGCTTTCGCGGCCGGGGGCATAATGCTGGGCCGGGTCCTTCTCCAGCGCCTGGATGCGTTCACCCACGCTGCCATCGGCATGGCCCAGGCTTTTCAGCAGCGTGTCCATCTCAGCCGTGATTCGGGCCACTTCCGACAGGCCGATCTCATGGATCACGTCGGGTTCCATATCCACGGTCGTGTTGGCACGCAGCGCCAGCTTGTAGTAACGCGCGCCGTCCGGCAGGCGCCAGACGCCGGCATCGGGCGTCGCCTTGGGCCGGATTTCCTCACGCATCAGCTTGGCCAGGTTCCGATAGGCGGGGTAGACATTCATCTCCACCGCCTGGGTCGCGGCGTCGATCAGGCGGACCCGTTCCGCCTCCGCCACGCCGGCCTTTTCAAGCCTTGCCTTGAAGGTGGTGACCAGCGGGCTGGCGGCGGCCGGGTCCCGGGTGAAGTTATCCAGCACCACCAGGCTTTTATCGATCACGAAGTCTGGCGGCACGACACCGGCCGCCGCCTGGTTGCGCACCGACTGCCCCAACTGCTCGAACTTGCGCGACACGGCCTGCAGGCGGCTGATATAGCGCTCGGCCGATTTCACATCCTTGACGACATGGCCGTTGGTCAGGAACTGCGGCAGGCTGACCGGCGGGGAGAAAAGCTGATCCACGGGATACAGCCCGCCCCCCGGCACCACCCAGGGGAAATCCATCTGCGCCAGATTGGTGGAATAGAATTCCAGCATCACCTGCTGCGACAAGGCCTGCTGCCCGGTCAGGCCGGTGAAGCCCTTGATCTCCGCGATATAGCGGGTCATGTCCTTGCGGGCCTTCTCCAGATCCTCCGGCCGGATCTCGTCCAGCTTGCCGGAATGGAAATCCAGGAAGGTGCCGTCGATCATGCCCAGTTGGGTCATGACTTCCGGGCTGTCCAGCACCTGCAGGATGGTCTGGCGCTCGATGGTCGGGTGGATGGGCAGCGGCCCCCACAGGCCATAGGCCACCGCAAGCGCCCCCAGGCCGACAACACCCCCCACGGTGCCCAGCAGAATCTTCTTCAGCTTCACTCTCTCATCCCCCTCTTTTTCCGGCCCATGGCTGTCCGTCCGCCCGCCGGTCGTTCGGCGAAAAAGCTATATGCAGTCATCCCTTCGCACCAGAAGAACATGAAAGTGGCGGGGATTTGCCAATCGCGGCGGGGCGCGGCAATGTGGGCCGCCTTGGGAAGGATTTGTTCTGACAGGGGCGGCATGGATAAGCGCCGGAAACTTTATCGGGCGGCAGGCGCCATCGCGGCGGCAACGGCCGTGACGCTGGCCGTTGCCTGGGCGCTTCTGGCCGGGGGCGGTGGCGGACCGGCGCCACCGCCCCCGGCCACCAGCCCGACATCGGCGCTGTTTCGCCTGCTGCCGGATGGCCGATGGGAACGTCTGCCCCTGGGCCAGGGCATCCCGCGCGACCGTGACCCGGATATCAGCGCGAAGGGGGCTGTCGCCTTCGCGTCGGACCGGTCGGGCCATTTCGACATCTGGGTCGCCGACCTGGACCAGCCGCCTGCCCCCGTCACCGCCTTCAACGGGGCCGCGACCGGGTCCCCGCGCTGGGCGCCCGACGGGCGGCGCCTTGCCCTGACCAGTGTGGCCGACGGGGCACCGGCGCTGTTCATCCTCGACCGCGCGTCGGACAAGCTGCGCCGGGTGGCCGCCGATCCGGGGGCGGAAGACAGGGCGCCGGCCTGGTCCCGCGACGGGCAAAGGCTGTATTTCGCCTCCAACCGCCTGGGCGGCTGGCGCATATGGATAACGCGCCCGCCCTATCAGGAAGCCATGCCCATCACGGAAGAGGGCTGGCTGGCGGCCAAGGAGAGCGCCGATGGTCGCTGGCTGTACATGGTGCGCGAGGGGGATGGCGGGCTGTGGCGGCAACCGGCCGATGGCGGCATCGCGGAACCGGTCGCCCCGCTGCCCGCCGCCGCTGACAGCGAAAGCTGGCTGCCCACACGCGACGGTGTCTATCTGCTGGACCGGGATGCCGACGGGACAGTCCGGCTGCTGCTGCTGCCCACCGATGGCGGGGCCGTGCGGGCGCTGGCGACGGCGCCGGGTGCCGTCCGGCAATCGACGCTGACGCTGGACATGGGGGGACGCCCCGTCATTGCCGGCCCCCCTTGACTAAACGGCACTTTACTTGGCCGCCGCCGCTTCGTAACAAGGCGCACTGTCTCGTTTGGGAGTTCTGGCGCAATGCCGAAGATGGTGTTCATTGAAACCGACGGCACCCGCCGCGAGGTGGATGCCCCCCTGGGCCTGTCGATCCTGGAAGTGGCCCGCCGCCACGATATCGACCTGGAAGGTGCCTGCGAGGGGTCGCTGGCCTGCTCCACCTGCCATGTCGTGGTCGCGCCGGAATGGTACGACCTGCTGCCCGACGCGCAGGAGGACGAGGAGGACATGCTGGATCTGGCCTTCGGCCTGACCAAGACCTCCCGACTGGGCTGCCAGATCCGTATCACGCCGGAACTGGACGGCCTGACGGTCAAGCTGCCGGGCGCCAAGTAAGGCAACCGTCATGGCGCCGGCGCCCCGGACCCTGCCCGATCTGGCCACGCAAGGCGGCCTGTTCGACCGGCTGCGGGCCACCGCGCGCCCGTCCTGGGACCGCTATGTCCGCCACGCCTTTGTGGCGGGCATGGGCGACGGCACCCTGCCGCAGGCCTGTTTCCGGCATTACCTGATCCAGGATTACCTGTTCCTGATCCATTTCGCCCGCGCCTATGCGCTGGCCGCGTTCAAGGCCGACAATCTGGCCGACATGCGCGCGGCCGCCCGGTCCATGGCCGCGATCCTGGATCTGGAGATGGGCCTGCATGTGAAATATTGCGCCGGCTGGGGCCTGGACGAGGCGGCGATGCAGGCGGCGGCAGAGGCGCAGGGCACCCTGGCCTATACACGGTTCGTGCTGGAACGCGGGCTGGCGGGTGATCTGCTGGACCTGCATGTGGCACTGGCGCCCTGCATCGTCGGCTATGCCGAGATTGCGGCCACTCTGCTGGCCGATCCGGCAACAAGGCTGGACGGCAATCCCTATGCCGACTGGATCGCCATGTATGCCGATCCCGAATATCGGGCTGTGGCCGTGGCCCAGGTGGAGCTTCTGGACCGGCTGTCGGCTACACGCGGCGGTGACGCGCGCTTTGCCGACCTGTCGCGCACCTTCGACGCGGCCAGCCGGCTGGAGGCGGGGTTCTGGGACATGGGGCTGGGGCTGCTGCCATGACCATGCCGGCACCGCAGGCCCGCCAGGAAACGCTGACCCTGCTGGCCCCGCTGCTGCTGGTCCTGTCCGTCTGCATGCCGCCGCTGGGCGGGGGGCTGGCCAAGGACGTGTCGCAGGGCCATGCCATCCTGGCGCTGGCCTTCCTGCGCAATGCCCTGGCGGCGGCCATCATGCTGGTCATCGTGCGCCCGTCCTTCATGCGCCTGACGCGGGCGCAATGGGGGGCGGCGGCGGCACTGGGCGCGGCGCTGGCCATTATGAATGCCAATTTCTATCTGGCGCTGGCCCGGCTGCCGCTGGGTGTGTCAGTCGCCATCGAATTCCTGGGACCGCTGGCCGTCGCCATGATGGGCGCCCGCCGGCTCACGGATTATCTCTGGCCGCTGCTGGCCTTCGGCGGGGTGCTGCTGCTGACGCCGCTGGCGGGGGCCGAAAGGCTGGACCCCGTGGGCCTGGGCTTCGCCGTAATCACGGCCGGCGCCTGGGCCGCCTATATCCTGCTGTCGCGCCATGCGGGGCGGCAGATATCGGGCATGACGGGTCTGGCCCTGGCGCTTCTGTTCGCAACCCTGTTCACGGCACCGGTGGGCCTGCCCGTCTCCGGCCCCTATCTGTCCAGCACGGAGATGCTGGCCAAGGTGGCGGCGGTGGCCATGCTGTCCACCCTGCTGCCCTATGCGCTGGAATTCGTGGCCCTGCGCCGGGTCTCCACCGCCCTGTTCGGCATCATGATGGCCATGGAACCGGCCCTGTCGGCGATTGTCGGCCTGTTCCTGCTGGGAGAGGTGCTGTCGCTATCGGCCGTCAGCGCCATCGCCCTGATCTGTCTGGCAGCGGTGGGGTCAAGCCTGTCGCGGCGCACGGCCCAGTGATAAGCGGCCCCGCTCGACAAAGCCCGTCTTCATGCCCACCAGCCAGTAAAAGCCGATGCTCAGCCCCTGATGCAGGGCGAATTCGGCCAGATCGGCCCAGCCTTCAAAATCCGGCGGGTCGGGATCGGTGCGGGTCAATAGATCGGGGAACGGGAAATCGCTACCGCCGACAAAGAAGGAAAACAGCACATTGTTGATGATGTGTACGCCCATCGCCGCCTCCAGCCGCCCGAAGCGCACCGTCATCCAGGACAGGAACAGCGCCATCATCATGATCTCCGCCCGCACGGCCCAGACGGCGCGGGCGTCCGACCCTTCATGGGCCAGCGTGAACAGCAAGCCGGTCAGCAGGGCGGCCGGCACGGCATGGCGGAACAGCAACTGCGCCCCCTGCGCCAGATAGCCCCGGAACAGCAGTTCCTCCGCCGATGCCTGAAGGCCGAACATCACGACGCTGACCGGGGCCAGCAGCAGGAACACGGTCAGCGATGTGCCGGATGGCTGCAACTCCCCCATCCACAGGCCGATACCCACCTGCACCAGCATCGGTACGGCATAGACCAGCGCCGACCGCCCCGCCATGCCCCAATCCACCGGCCGGCCGGGTGCGATCAGGTCGCGCAAGCTCATCCCGTGCAGCCAGCGTGTGGTCAGCGCCAGCACGGGAATGGCCAGCGCATTGATGGCCAGCAGACCATAGGACTGCACATAGGGCAGGTTCCGGCACCCTTTCGCCACCGCCGCCACGGCCAGATAGACCACGATGCCGGCCAGCAGCAGCAGGATGACGGTCATCACCGTGCCGAACAGATAGGACCGGCGCGATTGTCCCGTCGCCACCCCGGCCAGATGCACCGGC
Source organism: Niveispirillum sp. (assembly GCF_017996735.1). GTDB lineage: Bacteria > Pseudomonadota > Alphaproteobacteria > Azospirillales > Azospirillaceae > Niveispirillum. Next base: position 5,774 of record NZ_JAGOGJ010000068.1, on the reverse strand, counting down.
ACCGCCCCGTCCGTCATTCCGCCCGCTCCCGCCACAAGCCCTCGACAAATCCCGTGCGCAACCCGATGAACCAGTAATTGGCGCAGACGGCGCCATAGACCAGGGACTGGGCCAGGAAGGTATTGGCATTGAAGGGACGGTCGGGGAATTCCTCGGCAAAGCCGCTGACCGACGGCAAGCCATGGTCCGGCCGCGCGGCCAGGGTGAAGACGATCAGGTTATGGGCGAAATGTACGCCCATCGCGGGTTCCAGCCGGCCGGCCCGGGTGGTCAGCCAGGACAGGGCCAGACTGATCATCAGGATATTGGCCTTGCGGTCCCAGCCCTGGTCCCAGGCGCCCGTGTCGTGCAGCGACAGGAAAATGAGGGCCACCGGCAGGGCCGCCAGGGCCGCGTGGCGGAACAGGACCTGAAAGCCCTGGGCCATGTAGCCACGGCAGACCATCTCCTCCGCCGTGGCCTGCAAGGCCACCAGCACCAGCATCATGGGCAGCAGCGCCAGCGCCGCCCGCCAATCGCCCAGGCCCAATTGCCCGCTCATCACCGCCATCACGATGACGGGGGTGAAGGCAAGGCCATAGGTGACGGCGGATCGGGCCATCATGCCCAGATCCAGATGCTGTTCAGGGGCCACCACGCTCATCAGCGACCGGCCCTGAAGATTAACCACCAGACCCAGCACCAGGATGATGGCGGCCAGGGCCAGCAGGTTGGTGATGCGACGGATGGCCGGGTCCCCTTCGGCCCAGCCCAGCGACAGGCTGATCGTTTCCGACAGCCCGCCCGCGGCCCAGGCGACGGGGAAGACCAGCAGGCCCAGGGCCACCATGCCCACCAGGTAGTGCCGGAAGGGCAGGCCCAGATGCACGCCGACCTGATGAACCGGCACAGGTACCCAGCCCAGACTGTCGCCCCGCTGCCGCATGGTGCCTTCCATCCGCTGTTCCGCCCACCGGTTTACCCGCAGGCGGCGGCAGGGCGCAAGCGGCCGCACCTATGGAAGGGGGAAAGCGCCGCTTCCGCCGGGTCCGTCATTCCCGCCAGATATAGCCCGTGCCCGGATCATTGCCGATGGCATCGAACCCGTCATCGACATCGCGGAATTTCCGCCTGATACGCTTGATGAAGGCGCGGACATTGGCGCGATAGCCGACATTGCCCTTGCCGGCCATGAAGCCGGGTCCATGGACCAGATCATAGAGCTCACGATAGCCGACAGCCGCACCCGGCGTGCGAACCAGGAGATGCAGCATCTTCAGCTCCGTCCCTGTCACGGGCACATGCCGGCCCCGCCACAGCGCGCGCCCCGTATCGAAACGCAGATGCAGGTCGCCCCGCACCACATGGGATTGGGAAGAACTGCCGGACGCCCCCTGGGGCGGGGCCGATGCGGTGAAAAATGTGCCGCCCAGCGACATGGCTTTGCTCCTTCTTTACAGTTCGTCGGCGTCCTCCCCCGCCAACCTCTCTCATGCAGAACAGATGACCTGCGGCGATGGCACGCAGGGGGCCGAAAAATGGCGGTGCTGGGGCTGTTATCAACTTCACCTTTTACGCCCACGGGGCGCGGAAGGGGTAATGCCGGCGCACAGTACGCACCCAATCCCCCGTGACAAGAACCGGCGGCCATGGTTGAAAGAAGCGGGGCCGGTGGGATGTCCGGCCGGGGAACATACGATGGAAGTCCTCCACGACCTGGATGTCATGACGTTGCTGGTCACCTTCGCCGCGGTGGCGACGGGGCTGGCCGGGTCATTGGGTATCTATTGGTGGCGCCAGCGCACGATTCCGGGCCTGGGCCTGCTGACAGGCGGGGTGGTGATGGGGGCGACGGGTGTCGCCGCCCTGGCCGCGCGCGACCATGTCCCGCTCTGGCTGTCGGTGATCATGGGCAATGCCGGTGTCGGCCTGGCCCATGTGCTGCTGCTTCTGGGCATAAGGCGCTTCTGCGGCCGGCCCCTGCGCGCCACGGTCCCGGCCGTGACACTGGCCATCCTGACGGCGGTGATGGTCTATGACGTCCTGAACCGCGACGACATCATCCTGCGCTCCATCGTCGCCACCATCTGGCTGGTCGGCATCAAGCTGACCATCGCCTATGAAAGCTGGCGGCAGGGGCGGCATGTGGCGCCACGGCTGTGGGTGGTGATCACGCTGGTCTTCACCATAATGGCCGTCATCCTGGTCGTGCGTCTGGCCGATATCCTGATCCGCCAGGACAATGGGGGCTTCTTTTCCCCCAGTCCGGCGGCGGCGCTCAATTTCCTGATGGCGATCGTGGGGCTGGTGGCGGGCTGCATGGCCGTCATGGCCCTGACCAATGATTACCTGCAGCGCCGCCTTGAGTCGGAGGCGGCGGAAAACGGGCGCGTGGCGCGCGAACGCGATCAGGCGGCCCAGACGGCCGACGCCGCCAACCGGGCCAAGTCGGTCTTCCTGGCCGCTGTCAGCCATGAGATCCGCACCCCGATCAACGCTGTCATGGGCGGCCTGGAAATCCTGAACGGCCACGGACGGCCCGACCCCGCGTCGCCCCAGGGCAAGGTTCTGGAAGTGATGGAAAAGGCCGGCCAATCCATGCTGGCCCTGCTGGACGATCTGCTGGACATCACCCGGATCGAGGCCGGGCACCTGTCGCTGGTGGCGCAGCCGATGGACCTGCATCAGCGCCTGCACGACGCTATCGACCTGATGGCGGGGCGGGCCGCGGCCGGCGGGTTGACGCTTGAACTGTCCATCGGCGCCGATGTGCCGCGCCATGTCAGCGTCGATGCCGCACGGCTGCGGCAGATCCTGCTGAACCTGATCGGTAACGCCATCAAATTCACCGATCGCGGCGGCATCAAGGTGGTGGCCGTGCGCCAGCCGCCCAGTGTGGGCCATGCCAGCGCCACGCCCGGCGCGGCCCTGGTCCGCATCACGGTGGCCGACACGGGCATCGGCATTCCCGCCGCCAAGCTGCCCCATGTCTTCGACGCCTTCTATCAGGCCGATGGCGGGGACAATCGCCGCTATGGCGGCGTGGGGCTGGGGCTGGCCATCTGCAAAAGGCTGGTGGGCATGATGGGCGGCAACATCCAGGTGGAGAGCGCGCCCGGCCATGGCACGGTCTTCACCGTCGATCTGCCGATGCCGCTGGCGACGGCCCCGGTGCAGGTACCCGGCGGCACCGCGCGCCTGCTGCCCTACTGGACCAGCAAGCCGCTGGTGCTGCTGGTCGAGGATGACAGCATCAACCAGTTCGTGGCCAGCCAGTTGCTGACGCGCCAGGGCGTGCAGGTGATCACGGCGGAGGATGGGGAGGCAGCGCTGGCCATCCTGGCCGTGCAACGGGTCCGGCTGGTGCTGATGGATATCGGCATGCCCGGCATGGACGGGTTCGAAACCACCGCCAGGCTGCGCCAGAGCAAGGGCCCCATGGCGGGTGTTCCCGTCGTGGCGCTGACGGCCAATGTCCTGCCGGAAACCGTGGCCCGCAGCCGCGCCGTGGGCATGCAGGGTTTCATCGCCAAGCCCATCAGGCTGGAGGATCTGTTGTCGACCCTGGCCCGGATCATCCCGCCCGACGGCATGGGCGCGGTGGCGATGGCCGGCACCCACACCGATACAGGACAGCCTCCCCCGCTGCGTCCCGCCGATAGCGGCCCCATGGGGGCCTTGCGGGGGCGGCTGGGCGGACAGGCCGTCGATGCGCTGCTGTCGCTGGCCGCCCGGAACGTGGCGGAAGCCCGGCACAGCCTGCATCCGATGGGGGGCGAAGGGGCCGATGCCGACATGCCGGCCATCCGCCGGCTGGCCCTGCGCATGGCCGACGGGCTGGACAGTGTGGGCTTCCCCGCCGACGCCCAGGCACTGCGCGACTGCCTGGGCCTGCTGCGGCCCGGTCAACCGGTGAACACCGCCCTGGCCGCCATGGATGCCATCCTGGCCGATGCCCAGGCCCGGCTGCCCCGCGCACGGTCAGCGGCGGAATGATACCATCGGTCAAAATTCTTGACCGTTAGTATCGGCGGCGACCGCCGCCGCGCCGCACGTGCGGCGTTAGCCAAGGCTGCGGATGCAGCCGCCCGGCGCTTGAGGGGCAGGAAAGATTGACCGAAGGTCAAGATTTCATGCCGCGTAGCCAAGGGCGCGGATGCGTCCGGCCTTCTATTTCAGCAATTTCTCCATCGCCTTCTTCACCGCCGGGTCGATGGGCGGCGGGGCCACGTCGACACCCTCGGCCAGGGCGGAGACGACATGCCGCAGCACGGCCACGCGCGCATGCCATTTGGCATCCGCCGGCACCGCGACCCAGGGGGAACGGTCGGTGCTGGTGCGGGCGAACATCTCGTCGATGACCTGTTCATACTCGCCGCGCCGGTCGCGGTTGCGCAAATCCTCCGCCGTCAGTTTCCAGCGCTTGTAGGGATTGTTCAGCCGCTCCTTGAACCGCTCCAGTTGCTCATCAGGCGACAGGTGCAGGAACAGCTTCACGATGCGCACGCCATCATCGGTCAGCAGCCGTTCGAACTCGTTGATCTCGTCATAGGCGCGGCGCCATTCGTGCGGCTTGGCGAATCCTTCCACCCGCTCCACCAGGACGCGGCCATACCAGGATCGGTCGAAAATGGCGAAGGTGCCCGGCTCGGGCAGCCGTTGCCAGAAGCGCCACAGGTAATGCCGCCCCTGTTCGGCCGCCGTCGGGGCCGCGATGGGCCATACATGGGCGCCGCGCGGGTCCAGGTTTTCGGTCAGGCGGCGGATGGCCCCGCCCTTGCCGGCGGCGTCCCAGCCTTCGAAGACGATGATGGCGCGGCGCCGGGAATGCCAGTAGGCCTGCTGCACATGCAGGATCGTCTCCTGCAATTTTTCCAGTTCCTTCTGGTAGGCCCCCTTGTCGACGAAGCGATGGGCCTTCATGTCAAGATCGGCGAGGCGGGGAACAGGCAGGGTTGCAGAGGTCATCTTGTGTCCGCTGTGTAGGGTGGGATCGGCAGTGTAGACACCGCCTGGATAAACCCGCCAGACCTTCACCGACATGATCCGTGACAATTCCGGCGCAGGTAAACGCTCATTGTAACGGAAATGTTTCGCCCCTTGTCAGCCGACGCCCGATGTCCGACGCATGTCGGTTCGGACAAACCCTTGGCACGAATAAAGGGGACAGGCAGTGAAGACTTTGTTGAAGTGCGGGGCCTCGGCCCTGATCCTGGCGATGGCCGGGGCGATGGGCCCGGTGACGGCCATGGCAGCGGACGCGTCCACCCAGGTGGCGCAGGCGGAGACGGACAAGGTGACGAACGACAATCCCTTTTTCCACAAATGGACCACCCGTTTCGGCGTTCCGCCCTTCGACGCGATCAAGCCGGAGCATTTCAAGCCGGCCTTTGAAAAGGCCATGGCCGACCATCTGGCGGAAATCAAGGCGATCACTGACAACAAGGATGCGCCCACCTTCGCCAACACCATCGACGCGCTGGAGATGAGCGGGGAGATGCTGGGCAATGTGTCCCGCGTCTTCGGCAATCTGACCGCCTCCAACACCAATGACCAGCTTCAGAAGATCCAGCGCGAAATGGCGCCGGTGATGGCCGCGCACAACAACGCCATCAACCTGAACGCCCCCCTGTTCACGCGCCTCGACACGCTTTATGCCCAGCGCGACAGCCTGAAGCTGAGCGCTGAACAACGCCGGGTTCTGGAACGCTACCACCTGGATTTTGTGCGCGCCGGCGCCAAGCTGGAGGGCCAGGACCGTGAGCGTATGGCCGCCATCCTGCAGCGTCTGGCCG
>NZ_JAGOGJ010000201.1 GCF_017996735.1 Niveispirillum sp. | reverse complement strand
CTTGATGAAATCCTGTTCGTCGATACCCAGGCTGCGCAGCAGCACGACGAAGGGCGGGATGGTGCTCTCACCCACGCCGATGGTGCCGATCTCGTCGGATTCCACCAGTTCAACTGCTGTGCCCGTTCCCTTGGTCATGAAGGACAGCATGGCGGCGGTGATCCAGCCGGCCGTGCCACCCCCGGCGATGACGATCCTGTTCAACGGCTTCATGACGTTCCCTCTTGTCCGATTATTTGTTTAGACAACGACCTTGGCGTACCGGTCGATGAATTCCTGGTGCGTGGGGCAATCGGCCACCGTATCGGCGATGGCCTTGCGCATGCCGGCCAGTCCCCGTGACAGGCTGGGCAGGTCGAACCCGTCCAGGGCCGGGTCATAACCATCGGGCAGACAGTCGAACCCGGCATAGATGGCCAGCCAGCTTGCCGGCTGGAACATCTCCCAGCGGTAACGCACCATATGCCCGCGCCGTTTCCACATCTCCACCTTGCGGGTCAGCGTGTCGGGCAGGTCGATGGCGCGGCAATCGCGCCAGAATTGGGTATCGTCGCGCCGGTTCAGCCAGTAATGCAGAATGATGAAGTCGCGCACCCGCTCCATCTCCCGCCGGCTCCAGTCATTATATTCATCGACCAGCGTCGGGTCGATGTCGCGCGCCGGGAACAACTGTTTCAGCTTGTCGATCCCGGTTTCGATAAGGGCGATGGAGGTGCTTTCCAGCGGTTCAAGGAAACCGGATGACAGGCCGATGGAAACGCAATTGCCCTTCCAGGCCTGCCGGCGCCGGCCGGGCGTAAAGGCGATGCGGCGCGGTGCCATCTTCAGATCGGCGCCGACGGCGGCCAGCAACTCCGTTTCCGCGTCGCCGTCACTGATATGGCGGCTGGAATAGACATAGCCGTGGCCGGTGCGATGTTGCAGCGGAATGGTCCAGCGCCAGCCGGCGCTGTGTGCCGTCACACGCGTAAAGGGTGGCGGCGGGCTGACGGCGTGACCCTGGGCGGCCAAGGCCCGGTCGCAGAGCAGCCAGCGGCTCCAGTCTTCGTATCCCGCCTTCATCGCCCCTTCGATCAACAGGCCTTGGAACCCGGAGCAATCGACAAACAGATCGCCGGTGACAGTAGCGCCGGTATCCAGCAACAGGCTGGCGATATGGCCATTTTCCGGGTTCAGGTCCACCTTCTCGATCTTCGCATCGATACGTCGCACCCCAATGCTCTCGGCTGTCTTACGCATCAATTGCGCAAACAGGCCGGCATCGAAATGCAGCGCCCAGTCGAATACCGACAGGGTGGAGGGCGGATTGGGGGACGGGGTCGTGAAGCGACCGGCCCGCGCCAGCGCCACAGCCAGCGAATAATCCCCCAGGTCCGTCCCCTCCCCCGCGGCGCGCAGGCGCAGCCAATATTGATGGAACGGTATATCCCGAAGATCCTGGCCATAGACGCCGAACGGGTGAATAAAACTGCTGTCCTGGTGCAGCCAGCCGTCGAAACGAATACCCAGCTTGACGGTCCCGTGCGTGGCCTTGATCACATCCAGATCACGCAGGCCCAGTGACTGATAGAAGCGGCGGATGGTGGGGATTGTCGCCTCCCCCACCCCGATGGTCCCGATGGCCGAGCTTTCGATCAGGGTGATCTTCAACCCTGATCCCTGGAAATGATGGGCCAGCGAGGCGGCGGTCATCCAGCCGGCCGTCCCGCCGCCGACAATGACCAGTTCACGGATACGGCTATCGCTGGGCATCGGCATTCTTCCAGGCAGGTTTCATGGGATTGTACAGGTGAATGGCAAAGAAAAAAGGGCGCCGCCTTGACGTGGATCACGTCCCGGCGGCGCCCCGTACCTCACACTACACCGGCATTACCACTTGAAGCGGACACCGAGCGTGTAGCGGCTTTCATACTCGTTCTGCCAGGCGTACTGGGTGACGCCGGGGAACTGCACGAAGTAATCCTCGATCTCGCCGGTGACGTTGGAACCGTTGGCATAGACCGTGATCTTTTCGTTGATGTCGTAGCTGACATTCACGTCAACGAACTGCGTGCTGTCCTGGTAGACCGGGAATTCCTTGAACACATTCTCCAGACGCTTGCTGCGGTAGTTATACGCAATACGCGCCTGGAAATTGTCGTCCTGGTACCAGCCGACCAGATTGTACTGGTGCTTGGAATTGTCGTTGAAGGGGAGCTTCTGCGTGCCCACCGTCTGCTCGCTTGGCGAGTAGGTGTAGTTGGTGTCGACACCGAAGTTGGAGATGAAGCTGTTCTCGTCCAGGAAATCCTTGAAGGACAACTTGGCCCCAACCTCGACACCTTCCACGCGGCCACCGTTACCCTGTGCCGGACGGGTCACGTTGACCGTCCGGCGGATGACGCCGTCCTGGTCCGGGAACCGGCCATCAAGGGTGGTGCGGGTAACGACGTAGCTTTCGATATTCATGCGGAACACGGCGAGGTTCAGCATGCTGGCCTTGCCGATATAATATTCGACGGCCGCATCCCAGTTATCCGCGCGCCACGGATCCAGTTCCGGATTGCCGGTAGCCTCGGCGCTGGTAACCTCACGGATCTTGGTGCCGTCCGGACGCAGCGGGCCGTCCGCCGTGTTGATCTTCAACGCGCCGCCATACTTCAACAGATCCAGCGGCTGCATGGTCTTGCTGTAGCTGAAGCGCAGACGCAGATCGTCGGTGACGTCGTAGCTGGCATTCACGGCCGGCAGGTAGTCATAATAGCTGCGACGGGAGACGACATCGCCAGCATCGATGTTGGTGTCGCCATAGTTCAGGGTGTCACCCGTGATGTTCTGACGAACCAGCAGTTCGGTGCGGATGATCTTCACACCGGCGGTGCCGCTCAGGCGGCCCCACTCGAAGGAGGTGTTGACGTAGCCGCTATCCTCGGTCAGGTCCACATCATAGGACTGGCCTGGGATGATGACACGATCGGCACCACCGAACACCTTCTTGTGGAAGGCGACCGGATCGTCAAAGTCACGCGGATCGATAGCCCAGAAGCCGGGGATGCCCTTGGTGATCGACCCCAGATTATCCACCCAGATGACATTATTGTAGGTGTCCAGACGGGTCGGCGCGTTGACCGTATAGCCCTGGAACACCAACTGGCCGGTCACCGGGTCGGGCACGAACTCACCAGCCTGACACTGGTTCTGGTTCATGACGACGTCGATGGCCTTCCACTGCGCCGAGCAGCCCGACGTGTTCGCCTGACCCTGATCGTTGACGCCAGTGCCCTTGTAGAAGTTGGAGAAATGGTGGAACTGGTCGATCGACACGGACCGGTCGCTGCGGCGGATGCCGACATCGATGCGGTTCAGGAAACCACCCAGCGGTTCCTCAAAATCATACTGCGTGTCGATGCGGTAGACGTTCAGGTCAGACGTCGCCTCGTTATTGCCTTCCGAGGAAAAGGCACCGATGGCGTAGCTGTCCTTGCTGGCCATGTAGTCGGTCAGCGTCTTGCCGGCACCCAGGCCGCCGGAAATCGGGCGGTCGAAGCCCGACCAGACAGGGCTGCTGCCCGAGATGTCGTAATGCAGTTGCGGGTTCTGGCCATAGCCCAGCGGGTTGGGATCGACATAGCGCCCCCCCAGGCTGCCCACGATATTGTTGGTATAGCGCGACGCCGGGAACTTGGACGCGATGGCGGCCGGATAGAAGGTGCCGCGGGTACGGTCGGCGGCGGTTTGGAACAGGTTGAAGCGACCCGGCGCGTAACGCCAGTTCGACAGATCGCCCTGCGCCTGGCCGTTCAGCGACAGGCGGTCGGCATCGGCCCGAACGGCACGCGCGGTGACCTTCAGCGGGCCGCCATTGTCATACTTCAACTCGGCATTGAAGTTCTTGGATTCGGACTTGTTGACGCGATTGACGGAGAAGGAGTTCACCCACCAGGCGTCGATATCATACTCGTCCACCGCCAGCCAGTTGCTGCCGCTGACCGGGGTCGAGGAGGTCGGCTTGGTCCAGACGCCAAAGGCATCGCCGGACCAGCGGTTGGAGATATTGATACCGGCTGCGCGGTTATACTCGTCCATCTTGGTGTAGAAGCCTTCAGCCACGAAGGTGAAGCCTTCGCCAAGATCGGCCTCGAACGCGCCGGACACCGACAGACGGTCGCGTTCCGTTTCCTTGTGGAAGCTTTCAAAGCCATGCGGAGAGATGAACTGGTTGGTCGCGGTGCCGCCCCAATCATTATTGCCGGACAGGCCACCGATACCGGGCCCCGGCGCCACACCGGAATAGTTGTTGCCCAGGTTGGATTCGCTACCCGCAGCGGAAACAAGCACACCGATACGGTCACCGCGATAGGCCAGCAGACCGTTGGCCAGCCAATCCTTTTCCTTGGTGTCCTTGCCGGTCTGGCCTTCGACGGCACCCGACGCCGAGAAGCCATAGGGCATGTCGGACGGGCGGCGCGTGCGCAGGTCGATGGTGCCCGAAATGCCGGACAGCGCGTTCTTCGTGTCGGTGCTCTTATACACCACCACGGCATTCATCAACTGCGCCGGCACGTCGGTCAGGTTGGGCTTGGCTTCACCCTGGTTACCGGCGGACAGGTACTGTTCGCCGTTCAGCATGGTGATGACCTGCGGCAGACCGCGCACGTTCACCGTGGAGCCTTCACCCGCGTCGCGGCGGATCTGGATACCCGGCACGCGCTGCAGGGCGTCGGCGATGGTCACGTCCGGCAGCTTGCCGATATCTTCCGACGAGATGGCATCGACGATCGCCGTCTGGTTGCGCTTGACATCGACCGAGCGCTGCTGCGAAGCGCGCACGCCGGTCACAATGATCTCATCAAGCGTATTGGTGGCTGCCGGTTCGGCCTGGGCCAAGGCGGTAGACGCCAGCGCGAACGGCGAAGCGCCCGCCAGCAGGGCCACGGCCAGCCCACGGCCGAGCATTGAATGCATCCCTGTCAAGAGATCCTCCCTCAGAGCAAAGTTTTACGTGCGATTTTTGGCGCCAGAATGCGCGGGATCATTCGCAGAACACCATTTCAAGGTGGCATGCGTCTGATGAATACGATCGGGCTATTGAATTAGCCGCTCGGTTTGTTTCCCCACCCATCCGGCGTGTTACGTCACACGCTCCCATCCTTAGTGGTTCTGAATTTACGACAGGTCGGGTTGATGTCAAGCGCTATATGTCATCGTTGTCATACTAAGTGACAGCGCAGACATGGCCTGTCCGGGATATAAACGCAAAATCTGACCATATTCGGCATTCGGAAAATTTCTGCAACTGCGAGACGCAATTGCCCAAATGGCTGGATTTCAGGCGTTTGGCGAGGGCTTCTCTGTCCCCCTGCGTGATCAAACTGTCCATTGTTGCCAGGATGTCACGCTGAGCAGATGATTTGACGATAAGAGGCTGGACAGAAATCGGACAACGTTGTCTGTTTTTGCTGGTACAGGACCGAGCGGATGCTAGTATGGCGACCGAACCACCCGCGACAAATGCCGGGGGAACGCCTTGGGGGAACGGCCAACGCTGCCATTGCGGCGGCCGGCACCCCATTCCATGGTGTAAAGCTGAAGCGGGAGGACGCGGGATCGCACAGATCCCCGGCCGGCACCTTAAATATGAAAGAGAAACGGCAATGAACAACAGGAAGATGCGGGCCTTCATGTCCACCCTGCTGCTGGCCACGGCCCTGACCGGCGGCCCCGCACTGGCCGCCGAAAGTGCGGCGCCGGCTGCCACCGATGCGGCACCGGCCGCCCGTCCCTGGATGAACACCACCCTTTCCGCCGACGCGCGCGCCGATTTGCTGCTGCGTGAAATGACGGTGGAAGAGAAGAAGACACTGGTCTTCGGCTATTTCGGATCGCCGTTCAAGGAACGCAATTATGTTCCGCCGGCTGGCATACGCATGGGATCGGCCGGCTATATCCCCGGCATCGACCGGCTGGGTATTCCCGCGCAATGGCAGACCGATGCCGGTGTCGGCGTGGCGACACAGCGGGACTCGGCAGAGCCGATGCGGGAACGCACCTCCCTGCCCGCCGGCATCGCCACCGTCGCCACCTGGAACCCGGTGCTGGCCCGCCAGGGTGGGGCCATGATCGGTAAGGAGGCCCGGCTTTCGGGCTTCAACATCATGCTGGCCGGTGGCATCAATCTGGTGCGCGAGCCGCGCAACGGCCGCAATTTCGAATATGGGACGGAAGACCCGCTGCTGGCTGGCATCATGGTCGGTGCCCAGATCAGCGGCATCCAGTCCAACAACATCATCTCCACCATCAAACATTACGCGTTGAACGCGCAGGAGACGGGGCGCTTTGTCCTGTCCGCCAATATTGAGGAGGCCGGCGCCCGCATGTCGGACCTGCTGGCCTTCGAAATCGCCATGGAACGGTCCAACCCCGGCTCCGTCATGTGCGCCTATAACCGCTATAATGGTGATTATGCCTGTGAAAGCGACTTCCTGCTGAACAAGGTGCTGAAGGGCGATTGGGCCTATCCCTACTATGTCATGTCGGACTGGGGCGCCGTTCACAGCACGGCCAAGGCCGCCAATGCCGGCCTGGACCAGGAATCGGGCTATATCTTCGACAAGGAAATGTATTTCGGCGCCGACCTGTTGGGCAAGGCGCTGGCCGACGGGTCGGTCGGCATGGCGCGGCTGGACGACATGAACCGCCGCATCCTGCGCGCCATGTTTGCCCATGGCGTCATGGACAATCCCGTAGCGGTCGAAGATCACAAGATCGATTACGATGCCCACGCCAAGGTGACGCGCGCCGACGCGGAGGAAGGCATCGTCCTGCTCAGGAATCAGGGCGACCTGCTGCCGCTGGCGGCGGGTGCCAAGAAGATCGCCGTGATTGGTGGTCATGCTGACAAGGGCGTGATGTCGGGCGGCGGTTCCTCCACCGTGTTCGGGCGCGGTGGCAATCCCGTGCCGGGCACGGGGCCGAAATTTTTCCCCGGTCCCATCGTCTATCACGCTAACCCGCCGCTCGATGCCATCAAAGCCCGCGCCGGGGGTGAGGTGGCCTTCGATGCCGGCAGCGACCCGGCCGCTGCCGCCAAGCTGGCGGCCGACAGCGATATCGCCATCGTGTTCGTGAACCAGTGGACGGGCGAGGCCATGGATTTCACCCTGACCCTGCCCGACAATCAGGACGCGCTGGTCGCCGCCGTGGCCAAGGCCAACAAGCGCACCATCGTGGTGGTGCAATCGGGCGGGCCCGTCTTCATGCCCTGGCTTAAGGATGTTGGGGCGGTCCTGGCCGCCTGGTATCCCGGCACGGCGGGCGGTGAGGCCATCGCCCGCGTGCTGTATGGAGAGGTGGACGCCAGCGGGCGCCTTCCCGTCACCTTCCCCGGCAGCCTGGACCAATTGCCGCGCCCCAAGCTGGATGGCGAGGGGCTGCCCGACGGCACCCCGTTCGACGTCGCCTATCCGGAAGGGGCGGCAGTCGGCTACAAATGGTTCGACCGGAAGGGCCTGAAGCCGCTGTTCCCGTTCGGGTACGGCCTGTCCTACACCAGCTTCGCCTATAAGGACCTGAAGGCGGAGGTCGGGGCCGACGGCACGCTGACCCTGTCCGGTTCCGTCACCAACAAGGGCGACCGCGCCGGCAAGGCCGTGCCGCAGCTTTATGTCGGGCCTGTATCGGGCGGCTGGGAGGCGCCGAAGCGGCTGGCGGGCTGGCAGAAGCTGGAACTGGCGCCGGGCGCCAGCGGTCGTTTCTCCGTCCCCGTCGATGCGCGCCTGCTGGCGACCTTCGATGTGGCGAAGAAGGAATGGGTGGTGAAGCCGGGCCGGTACAAGGTCTGGCTGGGCGCATCGGTCGCCGATCTGCCCGTCACGACCGAGGTGACGCTGAAGGGCAGCAGCTTCAGCGCCGTGAAGGGGAAGTGAGGATGACCGGGGTGCGTGGACACACGTACCCCGGTTTCCCCGTCGTTTACTGCTGGATGGCTTCCATCAGGTCCAGACGGGTGCGCAGCGGATCGGCCACGAAGGACGGTCCCGTCAGCGCATAATCCATCAGCTTGTCATCCCCCGTGCGATAGGCGGGATAGCCGGGATTGCCGGTCTTGGCGAACGCTACGAAATGGTGGTGGAACACCTGTGAAATGGCCTGGTCCGCTGCATTGACGGCACCGGGATAGCGGGCGTCGATGGTGCGGAAGGCATAGGGGATTTCGCTGGCATGGGTGGCGCCCGGCATGGTCCCCCGCTGGCTTTCCGCGACATAGGAGAAACGGTAGGCATAGGTTGGCTGCCCGCCGGCCACCCATTGCCGCGCCAGATGACGCGCCGGCTCGATGAAGATGCGGTCGCCGACGATCTTCCAGGTGGTCAGCAGCGGCGTCGGGCTGGCATAAGCCTCGCGCGCCGCCGCTGCTGACCACCTGGAAGATCGTCGGCGAC